>JBATZM010000059.1:0-40199 GCA_049674665.1 Terriglobales bacterium | reverse complement strand
CCGTACGACTCTTTCATTCGCTGCATCTTGCCAGATTCGATGCCGACTGCCCTGCCTGCCCCGCCAGTTGTGGTGGTGCAAGCACGCTGCCTACGGCATCGGGTTGACGCTACGACACTCCACCCCTTCGAGGGTGCTGCAGAGCGTTCGGGGGCGGTCCAGAGCGACCGGTTCCGTATGAATGACTTGCGGTTTTGAAGGCGCTTCAGAGCGCCCCGAGTTTACTTGCGAAAAGAGGTAACTATGTCTGAAGAAATCATATCTGCGAAGAAGAGCGGGGCGCAGAATTTCCGAATTCACACTGCCAGCACTAAGGTGACTCAATCGGAGTTTAATGAACTCGAACGCGCGGCGAAAGAGCGCGGCGTCCGGCTTGGCGAATGGATCCGCGAGGTGCTCTTTCGAGAGCTTCGCGGCAGTGACCAGATGAACTCCGCTAGCCACATCAACTACGGATATCGGCTCCTAGCAGAGGTGGTTGGTATGCGAGTTTTCCTGAATCATGTACTTTCTATCATGTCACGCGGGGAGTGGCTAGACGCTGAACAATACCAGGAAATCCTGCGGCAGGTGAAGGCGAAGAAACATGGCTGGGCTCAAGAGCTTTTGGCGGAGCAACCACCAGATACGCACGGATAAGACTAAACGCGACCATTCCCTGGATGCGCGAGTGTAGCCGAGGTGCAGTTTGTGTCAAGGCTCTGAGACCGCTCTGCGGCGGACGTTGTCCGGCCCTGACACAGACTGCACCCCGGCTTTCTGTCTCCGACTATTCGGGAATGGCGGCATGAGATGAAGGCCAGCAGCGCTCTAGGGCGGTGGTTTACTTCAGCGCGCTATATCGAAACGCTTCACCAGTTGGGCATCACGCATCGGCGTACGGCCTACAACCATCCCGAGGGCAACAGTTACATCGAGCGGTTTCATCGCAGCTTAGAAGAAGAGGAGGTGTGGCTCAACGAGTACCAGAGCTTCGAGCAGGCCGAGCTGAGCATCGCTCGCTGGATCGAAGAGTACAAACACGACCGTCCGCATCGCGGATTCCGGGGCAGAACCCCGCACGAATCCCGTGCCCAGTTCCTTGCCCAAACCCTTACTTCAAACACGGCCCTATGTGTCTAGTTTGAAGGGGTGCACTACACCAACGAAACCCCCAAACCTTTCCTTTCCCGCGATCCGCCAGTTTCAGCCTGTCGTGCTGATGACTCTTGCGCCTCATCATCCCTTCCGGAAGAACCGGAAGAGTAGAATCCCGCCGAAGAGCCCGTGCATGAGCAGGAACAAGTGTCGACGACCGACCCTGAATCGCCCTATGCGACCAAAGGTGGCACCCCGGCTCGCCTCGGTTACTATGATAACTATCTGATGGACAATCACAGCTGCGTGATCGTGGGGGCGCAAGGGACGGCGCAGCTCATGAGCCAGGAAACGGTGGCCGCCTAAGACATGATCGCTCGCTTTGCCCGAAGGCAAGGCAGAGAGCCCTCCTCGATCGCAGCCGATGCGACTTACGGTGACGGGGAGTTTCTGCAATGGTTGCTGGAGCGCGGCATCACTCCTTACATGCGCACGCGAGACAGTGCTCTGGGAAAGACGTTCGCAATCGTGGTCACGCGTATATCGACGGCGCTAAACGTTGTTAGGTGTGCTCACAGAAAGCGCAATGCACGAGCGGACGATATAGATATCTCGCCATTCACATCCACGAGTCGGCACGACAAAGCACACGGGGGTTGGCGCATTAAGGGGCGGGTGTGACTACAATAGCGGGAGTATCAGTTACCGTGATTGTTTCCTGATCGAGTACGTCCGGAATCGTCAGCGTGTCCGTTACTGTGATCGTTTCGGAGTCTGTAACATAGACGGTCGCGGACGGCACCGGTGGGGGTGGGGCGTCGTTCCCAGAGCCATTTAGTACGAGGGTCTGCATGAAAGTCGATCCTGAACCCGTACTTGTTAGATTGCTCAACGTCGCATTGTCCGTGAATGTGATCGTGCCGTTCGCAGGCGTGCCCGACGGGGCTAAGTAAGAAATGGTGACCAGGCAACCGCCCGTTGGCAGGAGCGTAGTCGGCAAAGATTGTGCTCCATTCGTGCAACGGATTTGGGGCTGAGAAAAACAAGGCACGGGAGACGCCACGCACGCTGCACTCTGTCCGATGACCATTCCCGCAAGGACCAGTGGATCCTCGCCGATATTTGAGAGTGTGAATGACTGGGTCGCGGTTTGCCCGGGTGCGATTGTCCCGAAACCGAGACTCCCAACCGAGTAGTACACGACTGGTGCGGCAATCGGATCGGGCGCGGGCATAGCCACTACAACCGGCGTGTCGGTTACTGTGATCGTTTCCTGATCGAGGACGTCCGGAATAATCGGCGTATCCGTTATGGTGATCGTCTCGGTGACCGAAACACTCACGGGGCCCGAGGCCGTCACGGTGACAATTGCCGTAGCGAAGACGGATGGGTCCGCATTGCTGGTTGCGACGACGGTATCGGTTCCGATAGTTGCCGGTGCCGTATAGAGGCCTGAGCTGTTGATCGTTCCGCCGGCGCCTCCAGGCTGTACGCTCCAGGTAACCGTGGTATCCGTCGCTCCTGTAACCGTGGCTGTGAATTGACAGGTCTGATTCGTGTTGACTACGGTGCTCGTCGGACTGATGCTCACCGTGGGCGGAGGTGCAACGACAACAGTGACCGACGCACTGCTCGCCTCGTAGTTCGCCGACCCGGCATAAGACGCTCCCAGTATGTTGGAACCAATCGGAAGGCTCGGGATCGTGAAAGAAGCCGAGCCAGAGAGACCAAGAGTGACAGTTGCGATCGTCGTGCCGTTCTCGGAAAACGTGACAATGCCGCTCACCGGAGACCCGCTTGACGAAACTGAGGCGGTCAAGGTGACCGGCTCTCCCGAGAAGACAGTAGTCGGTGAATACACTAACACCGTCGTAGTCGGAGCAGGAATCGTGAAGACGGCAGTGGCAACGGCACTCTGAGAGAATCCGGTTGCGGTCGCAATGGCGTTTATTGTTTCGCTCGTGCCGACAGTAATTGGTCCGGAGTAAGGAGTGGAAGAGATGGACGGCATAGTTCCGTCTGTCGTGTAGAAAATCGCGGCACCACCGATGGAGTCAGTAATCGTTACAGTTTGCGGCGAAGGGAAGCTTCCGCCCGGAGGGGAAATGACCGGAGTTGGCGCGGCCGGAAGCGCTGTGGCGTTCGCCGCAATGATCACAGCTCCCGCCAGACTCGCCACGGCGACGTCATGTCCGCCAGGACTGAAGAAAGAACCCGTGGTAAGTGCCGCGCTGGTGGCGCTTCCAACATCGGGTGTCGGCGAGCCCGCCGCCGGTGAGCCGAAGCCGCCCAAGCCGTTGTTAACCAGAACGTCAACCAGTCCGGCTCCGGATAGGACAATGTCATTGAAGCCGTCGCCATTGACGTCGGCGATGGCCGATTTCAGAGAGACCTGCGTTTCGTTTGTCGTGCCACTGACCACGATAGGGCTGACAAGATCCGTCTCCGTGAACTGTAAGTTACCGCCTTGGCTTACATTGGAAAAGACAATGGGATATTGCGCGTGTCCGTTGCAGGACTCGCCACCACCATCAACGACCAGCATATCCGGGAGAATGCCGCGTACGAAACTGCCAAGAGCAACTGAGGCCGGGTCGGAGTTCGGCTGTTGTGAGGTGATAGAAACCGCGGACTGGAAGGTGCCGTTGCCATTGCCCAGGAAAATCAGAACCGCTCCACCCGTGAGGGTAGGGTTCCCATTCATATAGTTGCATTGACCTCGCAGCGCGGCGATAAGGTCCTGATTGCCGTCACCGTTCACGTCAGCCACGGCCAACGAAGATAGGACATCGCCGAAAGCTGGCGCGCCAGAAGCGGCCAGAAGCGGCGCGACCGGGGATGGAGCATAGACACCCGCCTGATAGGTGAAAAGCTCGATCGTGCCTGCGCTGTTGGCTACAGCAACCGTGACATTTCCAGAGGAGTCGAATCCTCCCGCCGCGATGGCCGTAGGTTGCGCCTCGCCGAGATTAGCACTGATGGGGACAAATACCGGCGATTGGAATGTGCCGTTGCCGCTTCCCTGCAAATACGTGAACACAGGATTACTGCCGTTGCCAGCGGCATCTTCGTCGCTCAAGACGAAAATACTCTGATTTCCGTTGACCTTTCCGGTAGTTACCGCAACTGGAAAGTCTCCCACGGGGTAGGTCGCTTGGGGAGCATAGACTCCCGCTGCCTGGCTAAGGAAGACGGAGACGGTATTGTCGCTGGTATCGGTGGCGGGGTTAACTCCGTTGGCGACTACCAAATCGTCCAGTCCGTCACCATTGAAATCCGCTTTCGTTAGCGCCACGGGTGTGTTCCCCGCAGGATAGGTCCTCGGCGCCAGAAACAATCCGTTGCCCTGGTTCAGGAGAACGGTGATTCCCTGGTTGGGCTCGTAGAGAATCAAGTCATTTTTTCCATCGCCGTTGGCATCGGCGACAATCGCCTCTGTGCCGTAGACGCCTCGACCGTAAATGTAATCCGGCGTAGCCTGGCTCACTCCAGGAGAAAATGGCGTCAAGGAATTACCGGGGTTACTCAGGAACAGGTTGATCGTTTGCGTGGATGAGAATTGTCCTCCGCCCATTACGATAAGGTCAGGATTCCCATCGCCGTCGAGGTCCGCAATGGTGATAGAGGCCGCATCGCCGGTGGGGATCTGGTAGCTCGATGGCGAGCCTATGCCAATTTCTCCCCCAGCCGTGGTGACCGGCCAGATGTACGCGGCCGATGTGCTCGGAGTGCTTGGATAACTTGCGATCCCCCCGAAGTAAGTGCTCCCCTGCGAAGTAAAAATAGAAATCGGTCCCGACACGCCGTTTGGAGTATCCAGTAACTGCGCAACCGGGGTCTGGAACGCGCCAGCGTTAAATTGCGAGATCGCAGCCGTGCCTCCGACATATACAAGAAGAACGGCAGTAAAATCGTCCGCGTTCAGCGGATACGCATTCACGACGTTGGGAGATACAGGGGTGGGCACGGTTTGCACCGTGAATGTGCCCGATCCATCGTTGTTGTTGGCCAAAACGTCGACCACAGAAAGCTCGCCCGAGCGCGGAAAGGTTTGATAACTGATGACGAGATTGAGTGTGCCACTGCTGTTAAGGTACGACGAGAGCGTGTAGGCGATCTGCCCTAGCGACACCGGCGTCTGAAACGTCCCATCGCCGTTGCCCTTCATCAGATACAAGTCGTCAAAGTCGTCGGTAACAACCAGATCCATGCTGCTCGGGCTCACGACCGGTCCGGCGACGATCAGGTTGAGGCCATCATTGATATTGCCGAACCTGTAGCCTGTCGGCAACTCCGAAGGTAAAAGCGAGAAGCTGCCATCACCGTTACTCTGAAAAACGAAAAATTGGCCGCCGTCGCCATTGCTATTCGTCACCCCCACATCGAACGTGGCCCCGCCGCCGTTGCCGAAGTTACCGCCGATAGCGTTCCCGATCCCGATGTTCGAAGTGCCGTAAGCGTAGACCACACCTGCTTTGAGGACCGTGTTCGGCGGTTCAATCGCCTGCGCCAGCGCTTGCGCACCGCCGCCCATGGCTATCCCGAGAGCCGCCAGAGCGAGAAGGATCCAGCGGGAACGTGTGATTGCGATGCGCTCAACCTCTTGAGCCCCTCTCTCAGCGAGCTTCCTCGATACCTCTCGATAGTTCGCTTCCCTCTTCACGAACGCTCCTCGCACCGCTATAGGCGATTGCTTGCGCAGCCTCATCGATCGGCGATAAGTGATCAACGATCAGCCAAAAACCGATCAGCTAAAGGCACCATCATTCAAGAAACGATCAGTTGAAGCTCAACGCTACGCTCACCGCAACCGTTTGGCCGGGCGATACGGGAACCTGGCAGGGAGGTTGTCCAGCGCCACCGCAGCTTCCCGCCGGCCCAAGATTCGCCGAGGTGAACGTATAGCTGGCAGCAATATTGCCGCCCCCGTCGAAGGCGTACAGGTTACCTGCGCCCTTATAATTTAAATAAGCTAACGACACGAACGTGCCCACCTCACTTATCGTGCTCTGTTCGGTCGCACCGAAAGTTGTGGCCAGCGAGATGGTATTTCCATTTACCGACTGCGAAGTCGTGGCCTCGCAAGGGGAAATTCCGCACGGTCCCGGCAAATAATTAATATCCTGGAACCTTTGCCCCGCGACATAATTGAATCCATTCGTGTTGACACCAATCACAAGGTAGGGGAAGGCAACTGTCAGGGCCAAAATGGTGTCTTTTGATTTCGAGTGTTGCGCCGCATTAAACGCGGCTAACAAGGCCGCTATTGAGCCTTCTGTGTTTACCGTTCCGCTCGTAAAGGTAATCGACGAGGGGCCTCCGCTGAGCAGCAGGGCGAGAGCGTCATCGCCGCTAAGCCCGTTGGGATCATTGGTCGTCAGGCTATTTTCAAATTCGGTGTGCGACGCTAGCCTTCCGTCCGGGTTTTTAACATCGATCTTCCAATACCCATGCACTTTGACCCCGCTCTTCAAACCGCTTGCCGGACGGCTGATGCCGAGCGGCACCACAGCGCCGGACTTCGCCGCTGCGGCCACGGGTTTCGAGTTGGGGGTCGACGCTGACGCTGTCGACTGGGACTGCCCGGCGCAGACGCAGGTCAGTGCGGTGGCAAGTAGGCCGACAAGCAACATGCCTTGCGGGGCGATTCGTGAAACCACTTTGTGCTTACTGTTTGTCTTCATGCTGTGTCTCCTTATGCCGTAACCTGCGCGCATCTTTAAAAATCTCAGCCTTCGAAAGGCTGTGTCGTCATCCAATCGCAAGCTTTACGTGACGATTACGTCGCGAGCTCGTGCGACTCGGCGCCCAACCTAGCATCGACGCGCTGCGCAACAATCAGATAAGAGAGTGATTTTTTTCTGATTAAGTAACCGCCGGGCTATCTGTTAGTTAGGCGACAAAATCCAGATTGCGGCCTGTCACGAAAACTCTAAAAGCGGGTGTTGCCAGCGCTTCGGTGGCACGGTAGAATCTTGCGCTAAGCAGCTTTGGCAATTCCCCACCTTATTTATGCCAAGGTTATGACTGTTGGACGGACCCTTGAGCGCCGTGTTTGGCCTGGCCTACGATATGGGAGCAACAAGCCTCAACCACAGCGAAATAAAAGCATTTGGCCCCTTCACGTTTGATCCCGATTGCGGCGAACTGAGCTACAACGGATCCCGTGTCCGACTCCCGCCTCAACCAGCGCTGGTGCTGGCCCTGCTTACTGATCAGCCCGGAAAGCTAATTCCGAGGGAAGATATCTACCGCACGGTTTGGGGAGAAGATACCCACGTTGATTTTGAAACATCGCTCAACTCCTGCATCCGGCAGATTCGCTCCGCCCTGCGGGATGATTCGAACGATCCCAAGTACCTTGAGACCATCCCCAAACGCGGCTATCGCTTTCTGGCGCCGGTAGAGGTTTTGAACGGCAATCGATCGCAGTCCGGCGCCGAAGTGGCGCAAGCACCTGAAAATGCGGGATCCGAGGAAACTCCCGGGGTGGCAGCGGAGCCGATGGTCGAGCGCCGAAGCCGGGCGAAGTTCGTGGTGCTGTCAGCCGTCGCAATCGCGCTATTGGCCGCGCTCGCGGTTGCATGGCAGAGCCATCGCCATCAGTCTGTTCGACTCCGAGCAAGCGACACGGTCCTGATTACCGACTTCGAGAACCGAACCGGGGATTCGCGTTTCGATGATGCGCTCCTGACGGCGTTCACCGTAAGCGTCGGCCAGTCTCGGTTTGTGAACCTGTTTCCGCGAAGCCGGCTGGAATCGGTGCTGAAGCGGATGGGAAAATCAGGTAACGAGCGCGCTACGGTTTCCCTCGGGCGAGAGATCTGCGTTCGCGAAAATATCCGAGGCTTGATCGCAAGCACTATTACAAGGACCGGACAGCAGTTCGAACTGACGACTGAGTTGATCGATCCTGAAACCGGAGCAACAGTGCGCTCCTATGAAGAGCGTTCCAACGGCGAAGATCATATTCTTGAAGCCCTCGATTCCATCGGCGGGCGGGTGCGCGCGGACCTCGGAGAGTCGCTCTCTGAAATTCAGCGGGCCGACCAACCTCTGCCGCAAGTCACAACCACTTCACTGACCGCGCTGAAAGAGTATGCGGAAGCCTCATCACTCTGGGCGCACACCAAATACGACGATGCTGTCACTCTCTATAAGGCCGCGATCGAACTCGATCCTGATTTTGCCATGGCCCATGCGGCTTTGGGGCGAGCCTACTGTAGTTATATCTACTACCAGACAGACCTGGGGCGAAAGGAGTATGAAAAGGCATTAGCTTTACCGCCGCGACTCTCGGATCGAGAAAGGATGATCATCGAGGCCCATCAAGCCTCCGACCTTGACCATGCACAGGAAGCGGACGGTCTATATCGGTCCTACTTGGCCACTTACCCGGATGATTGGAGCATGCTCGGGAACTATGCCCATTTTTTGCGTAATCACGGGCGCACGGCGGAAGCGATCGAACAACAGAAACGAATCCTTGCGATCGCACCAGACGATGCCGGCACATGGATTGAGCTAGCCACCGCGAACCGAACTTTGGGTGACTTCTCCGCAGCGGTGCAAACTTACTCCCGCGCTTTTCAGATTGAGCCGAGCCGATTGATCGCCGGCAATATCAGTCGCGAATATGGTATGGCACTGGTTGGCAATGGCGAGGAAAAGAAAGCGACAGCAGTTTTTTCCGACATTCTCGGAACTCCCACCAGGCGCGCGGACGGTCTTCGTTCCCTGGCTCTGCTCGACCTTTACCACGGCAGGTATTCCGAGGCGCAGCGCCGTCTTCAGGAGGCTCTGCAACTCGACGGGAATGATCATAAGCTTTTTGCGGTGGCCCGCGAGCACTTCTTGCTGGCGGTGGTGGCGGAAGGCACAGGCAATCCCCGGATGCGTCTTCAACAACTCGATGCTGCCGCAGCCGATCTCAAAGACATGGGACCTAAAGTCGTGTGGGGGTCGATAGTCGGCCAGGAGTATGTCCGCGCGGGCGCACTGGCAAAGGCGGCAAAACTCGAAAAATTCATCACTCCCTTGGCCGACACTCACGATAACGAGCAAGAAGGATACGTACATCTGCTGCATGGAGCCATCGCTGCAGAGAAAGGGGCGACCGAGAAGGCAGTCGCGGAACTGACACTCGTCACCGATCCCGAGTATGGTTCCTCTGTGAACGGTCTCGCTACCGAAACCCTGGCGCATACTTACCAAATATCAGGCAATCTCGATCAAGCCATCGTTTGGGATGAGAAACTTGCCAACTCGCTGGGACCGCTGGCTTTCTGGGAGCCGCAGCAACGATGGTCGTCCACCCGCTACCAATTGGCGGTTAACTATCAGCAGCAGGGACGGACGCAAAAGGCACAGCAGACGCTCGCGACTCTGCTCGATTTGTGGAAAGATGCGGATTCGAATCTTCCCCTGCGACAAGCCGCCTGGCGGCTGCAGGGCCGGTTAGAACAATAATCCCTGGTTAGTCAGTCGCCGCGCGTTTTGCCGCGACCACGAGACCACATGAAATTTTCAGCGGTTGAAACGGCCGGTCGCTAAGCCGGCTAGTTCACGATTACAGTCGCGAAGGTGCCTTACCATAGTCTCGGCAGTCCTGCGGAGTATAACCTAGGGTCCCTCGTCCACCCTGAAAGGCACGCAAGTCGATGACTGAAAATGAAGTTGGAGCTGACTTCCAGTGCCAACAACACAACTATTTGGCATTAGAAGAGGAGCCAACATTTATTTTTCGGCTGGTTCGCAACTCTGCACACGAAAGTGCCAGGCACCCATACATGAAGTCCCTCTACTCGCCTTTGGGTACTCCTGTGGGGCACTTGTGCTCAACACTCCAGTAGCCAGAATGGAGTGCCCAGTTGGGCAACTCCAAATCCCCTAACTGCTTCGCTTCCAGTCTTCGGTCGAGGTGTTGCATTGTGACGTAGAACATCCAACGTTCAGAACAAAATTATGGTCCAATATAGGGTCCACGAACTGTTTCCGAGGGGTCATTAAAACGTTTCTGTAGCGCCATCCATGCCGCGTGTTTTCAGTTAGTTACGGTTGAAGATTTCGCTGTCACGGCAGAGGCCGCAATTCCACTAACCTTTTTGTATTTCTTTCAATCCTGAACATTTCAACACCGACACTTTGGCGAACATCGGCGCTGGTCACAGAATGGTCACAAAACTGTGGCCACCTTGACGAATTAAGTTATTGATTGAAAAGGCAGTTAGGCTCAAAGAATCCAGCCCTGAAAAGGCTGGCGGCGGCGGTTCAACTCCGTCCCTGGCCACCACATTATTTTCGCAATTTAGTTGATTTTCCTCAACTTGTACTTCATCGCCAGAGCCCAATTTATCTTGTGGCTGGGTATTCGCACCGACGTTGTGCAACAGCCCGTCGAAATAGAGGCAAGGCCGCTTGAGGATATGGTTCGTATTCTGGTTCATCTCTTTTCACGATGCCAAATTCTGCAGCGCTTGCCATACACGACCCAAACACTGGAAACTGTCTGTATGCGGATTCTGGCGCGATTCATGCTGTCGGCGAGTGACTTAACGCATTTCCCTGCCCCTGGCGTGCCGGAGATCGCATTTCTCGGACGATCGAATGTCGGGAAATCGAGCTTGATCAATTCGCTCGTGGGCGCGAAGCTGGCGCGCACCAGCAATACTCCTGGGCGCACGCGCAGTATTAATTTTTATGAAGTCCGCAGGGCTGGGCAACCCAGGCCCGAGTTGCTGTTCGCCGATCTTCCCGGATACGGCTATGCCAAGGTCTCGCGCGAAATTTCCGCCGACTGGGCCCGGTTTGTGGATCCGTACCTTCACCAGCGGTCGAGCCTAGCGCTATGTCTGGTGCTGGTGGATTCGAACATTCCTCCTCAGGAAAGCGACGGCCAGTTGCTGGAATTCCTGTCGTCCAAGGGACGGCCCAATGCAATCGTGGCGACCAAATGCGATCGATTGTCGGGCAACCAGTTGCGGCAGGCGATGCACACGCTTGGACAGGCATATGGCGGAGTGCCTATCGTCGCATTTTCGGCCAAGACCGGAGCCGGCAAAGAAGAATTGTGGCAGCAGATTCGCGCTTCGTTAGCGCAATTTCCGACCGCCTAAAGCTTTCCCGTAATCAGCCGATCCAAACAAGAACAACATACTGTTGGAGGCATTCGTGAACTCGCGTGTTTATCCAGGACAACCTCCGCACGGACAATCTGGGCCACCAGCAGATTCCAGCAATGGTGAAGAGGGCGTGAACTATCTTCGCCGGCTCAAAGTGAATGCGCCGGAGGGTACGCGTAGTGATGCAGCGGCTAAGAGCAGCGGCGAAGCTCCAGCATCTGCGAACGGTTCCGATTGGAAAGATCGGCGGCAAAGTCCGCGGCTCCGATGTTCCGGCAACGTGGAGTTCCGCACCGAGGGCAGCGACCTGCGCTTTTGGGGAACGCTTACCGACGTCAGCCTGCATGGATGCTATGTGGAAATGAGCACGACATTTCCCGCGGGCACGGAAGTGAATCTGGTGCTCAAGTCTTTCGGCGTGCGGATTCAAGTTCAGGGGACGGTTCGGGGTTCGTATCCATCGCTCGGCATGGGTATTTGTTTTAAGAAAATTGAACCGGCACAACAGCTGCAACTGCAGCAACTACTGGATGCATTGGCTGGACATGGTACCGTCTCCAATGCCGTATCGGCTCAGGAAAATAGTTCGAAGCATAGTGGTTCGAATCATATTGAGGCGGCCGACCCGAGCGCTTTTATCGATGAGATTAAGGAATTCTTCCAGAAAAACGAGATGCTCTCTCGCCACGAGTTTCAAAAGATCGCCAAACGGGTCCGCCGTTCCTGAATCCTTCCTTCGGGGATTTAGCGGCTGGCAGCCCGCTTGGCGGGCTCCGGAAGAGTTACTCTGAAGAAAGTTACTCTGGTGACGGCGGCTTCTGGTCCGTTGATCCGTTATCATTACAAAGCATATGGCTAAATATCTTGTCACCGGCGCTGCCGGCTTCATTGGATCCTCGCTGGTGCGTGCTCTCTTGGAACGCGGCGAACAGGTCCGAGGCATCGATAATTTTGAAACCGGAAAACGCGAAAACCTGACGGAAGTATTGAGCCGGATGGACTTTCGTGAAGCTGACATTCTCGATCTGGATGCCATGCACAAGGCTTGTGAAGGCGTCGATTACGTGCTCCACGAGGCGGCGATTCCGTCGGTGCCGAAATCGGTGCTGGACCCGCTCGCCAGCAACCGGGCTAATATCGATGGCACGGTCAACTTGCTCGTCGCGGCGCGCGATGCGAAAGTGAAGCGCGTTGTCTATGCCGCATCATCCTCGGCTTACGGGGATACGCCGACGCTTCCGAAGCATGAAGCCATGACGCCGAGTCCGATCTCGCCGTATGCAGTCGCGAAACTGGCGAGCGAGCTTTACATGGTGTCGTTCTACCGCTGCTACGGCCTTGAGACGGTCTGCCTGCGTTACTTCAATATTTTTGGACCGCGGCAGGATCCTTCGTCGGCCTACTCTGGCGTGCTCGCCAAATTCAGTATGCAGATGCTGCGCGGCGATCAGCCCACCATTTATGGCGACGGAGAAACCAGCCGCGATTTCACCTACATCGACAATGCGGTTTCAGCTAATCTGCTGGCTTGCTCGGCTCCGGCTGCGGAATGTGCTGGGCGCGTTTTTAATTGCGCCACCGGCGCGCGCACCACTCTGAATCAAACTTTTGATGCACTGAAGCAGTTGACTGGTTATAAGGGTAGCGTCAAATATGGTCCGGAGCGCGGTGGCGACATCAAACATTCGCTGGCGGATATCACGCAGGCACAAAAGCATTTGGGATACAAAGTTCTGGTGAACTTTGAAGACGGCCTGCGCCGCACGGTGGAGTGGTATAAGAGCCAAGGCCAGCCGGTCGGAGCCTGAGCTGCTCAGGGAGTCGGGCTGAATACGGGTACAGGACGGGCATTCCCTATCCTCTATCAGTATCACTATCCCAATCCCAGCGATCCAACACTTGATGGCCGAACCGGCCTCGGACTACAGCGCCGGGCGCGGTATGTCCGCCATCTCTCGGGCGTTTGGTTTCGTGGATTTTTTCCAAGCGATGAGTTCATTCAAATCATAGCGGAACGGACCATGCGCGCTGAAAGTGTCCTCGTCAAACAGCCGCATTGCACCGCAACTCAGACAAACCTGGTAAGAATATCCCTGCACACTCACCGGCCAACCCATCTTGCCGTGCCAGCAGCCGCGGAACGCTACGACAGCCGCACCTGCCAGGCTGGTGGCCACAATTCCGGGCCACCACCAATTGGATTTCTTGAGCTTTTCCGCTTTTTCCTGCTGGACTTTTTCCCGCACAGCCTTTTCCCGTACAACCAGGTCGGTCATTCACTCTCCGAGGTCACTTCTTGGGCTTCTTAACCACCATAGGACGAATCGAAGCCGAGGGCAAAATCTGAAGGGTCGTAGCTCCGGCAGCCGACTCTGACAGAGCTGGTTGTACATCCCAAAACACCCCAGTAGGACGTGTACTAACGGACATTGCGGTACCCACCCAAAGACTATTACGCTCGAAATTGGAGTGATGGCTGTTGTATTGGGGAAAATGTTGTGGGTCAATGCTTTCCAGCAGAACCAAGAGCGGCAATGAGCAGTCCACAAGCCCCCAGATACGATGAACGTTGCTGTGACTCTGCGACGAGCTTTACGATTAACTACAGATTTTTTCTGGTCTTGACCGCGTAAGTATGAGTGCCAATCCAACCCGAGTTGAGTGGGAATCGCCGACGACGGGAGACCCCGGCTTTCCGCTGCAGGAGGGCAATCGCGTCCTCGAATCGATTGCAAGCCGGGAAGCCCTGCGTGCCTTGCTTGCTTTCTCCGACCTTCACGAGCAGATACGAAACCGACGAGTAGCCGCAGGATCCGCCTCCGACTTGTTTGAGACCGAACGTTTCATCCTCGACGAAGCGCTGCAACTGATTTGCGACCGAGTTCAAGCTATTACACAAGCCGATGGCATCCTGGTCGCGCTCACCGCGGGATCACGGGTCGAAGAACTGATCGCCGAAAAATCGACCGGTAAACAACCGGAACTGGTGTGCCGCGCCTCCGCCGGACCGCTGGCCGTGGAGCGTGGCGGTCACTTGATCGGCGAATCCGAATTTCTGCAAGACTGCCTGGAATCGGGACGTATTCTTCGCTGCGACGATTGCGAAATCGATGCTCGCGTCGAAATCGACTTCGCGCGCCAGATAGGAGCTCGCTCTACCGTGCTGGTTCCCTTGCGTGGACGGCGCGAGCAACTAGGCGTGCTGCAAGCATTTTCCAGAACTCCCTGGGCTTTCACGGATCACGACATTCGCTGTTTCGATTTGTTCACCGAGTTGGTTCTCTCCGCGCTCAAACCTGAAGATCAGGATCGTCGAATAAACTGGCTATCGGGTGTGGCGAGCGAAGTTCTGCAAGCAAAACCGGCTGCCGTAGCGCCCATTGTCGTCGAGGCGGCAATTGAGATTCAAGAAGTTGAACTTCGTAAAACCGTCTTAGAGACGAAGCCAGAAACAGGACTAGCATTGCCTCCCATTGCCGCGATTCAGGAAGCTCCGCTCGCAGCTCCCGAAATTCCTGAAGCGGTAGTGGAACAGCCTTTTAGCATTCCAGTAAATACTCCTCCAACCGCAGCCGAGTTACCTGAACCGGACTTCGCGGTGACGCCCTTTCAGCTCCAACTGCTCGACATCGGTGAGCTATCTCAACCGACCGAAGAAATCAACGCGGAGCCGGTTGATGTAGAACCGTCTCGGGTCTTGTCATTTCTGCGCCGGCTGCCTCTCCCGGACAGTTCGCGGCCGGGATTAAGCGTGGTGCTCGGTCTGGTTGCGGTCGCCGCGTTATTTTCAGCGGGAGCGTGGTGGGGAATGCAGGTTCATGGAAGGACGGCAGCCACAAAGACCGTAGCTGCAAAGACCGACAATTCGCCACAATCGGTAACGACACCATCTGCGCCTTCGGCGGAGATTCTATCTCCCGCCCCCGCAGTCTCCGACAATCTGATGAATCCGGCGAAGCTCGATTCCGACCCAACGCCGCTCACTCCCGTCGCCGGAAACAAATTAGCAGGCCTGCCGAAGATTACAGGAATACGCCACTGGTCCTCTTCAATGGGGAGCACGGTGGTCATTGACATGGAGGATCAGGTTCCCTACGAAGTGCATCGTTTGATGTCGCCGGAGCGGATCTACTTCGACCTGCACGACACGGTCCTGTCGTCCGAATTAGATGGAAAGACGATGGACGTTGGCGATACTTCGCTGACCAGGGTGCGGATCGCTCAGCCCGTCGCCGGTGTGACGCGCGTGGTACTGGATACGAAGGACGGATCGAACTTCTCAGTTAGCATGGAGTCGAACCCGTATCGCCTGGTAGTCGAACTGCGCGGCAGCGAAAAAAGTTTGAGTGCCAACCAATTCTCTCCCAATCATGCGATCCCGAGCCGGATGCAGGCGTCCGTGAACGTAGCGCCCGCACCGGTAAAAACGGCTCCCGTCGCGGCATTGGCGGCGAAGGTCTCCGACCAACCTGTGCCCGCGAGGACTGGCAAATTTCGCATCGTACTCGACGCCGGGCACGGCGGCTGGGACCTGGGAACAGTTGGACGCCAGGGATTACTGGAAAAAGATCTGGTGCTCGACGTGACTCAGCGCCTGGGCAAGTTGCTGCAAGCGCGATTGGGGTTGGACGTAATGTTCACGCGGACCAGCGACACCTATCTGCCGCTCGATCAGCGTGCCGACATTGCCAATCAGGCGCAGGCCGATCTTTTCGTCTCCGTTCACGCGAATTACAGCAGTTCAGCGGCGGCGCGAGGTGTTGAAACTTATTACACGAATCTGTTTTCAGCGCCAGGATCGAAGGAGGTCGAAAAGCATGACGATGGAACCTTCTCGAAGCTGACGCCGGTGTCGTTATCGGCTGTTGGTTTGCACGAAAAAATCCAGGAATCGCAGCGCCTGGCCGCGAGTGTGCAGCGTTCGCTCTATGCCACACTGGCGGCGACCAGCCCGGATATTCGCAACCGGGGAATCAAGGATTCGGCGTTTGCTGTGTTGACTGGCACGACGATGCCTGCCATTCTTACGGAGATTTCTTTTGTGAGCAGTCCAGCAGACGAGCACTCTCTGCAGAACGCAGCATACCGCCAGCAAATCGCCGAAGCCCTTTATCAGGGCATCGCACGTTACGAGCAATCTTCGCCGCGCACGAAAATTGCACAACTACAAACGTCGGCGCGACGATAGACCTCCGGGAATAAATTTTGTTCGTCTTAGACTTGCCCTTACTCTGGCCCATTTTTCATCACAAACGTCCTGTGAGCGCCATCACAGACACCCGCCCCCAAACTCTGCCATCATTCCCCAGAGTGGAGCACGCAGAACTTTGCCCGTCTCCAGAGACGGTTCCATAACTGCTGAAAAACCACCTTCGGCAATCATTGACAAATTGACGACAAATTGACGGTTCTCGCAGATCCGGGCACCGACTTGCCCTACTTGTTTATACAAATGACATCATGACTGTTTATAACAACGATACTAGGGGGTAGGGGGGGTGGGGGGGTATCACGTACGCTACAAACGGGGAGCATCCCTGACAGAACGGACCGGACGGAGATAATCACAGACGGATTTCTCCGAAGTCATAACCAACACCCGCTAGTTCGTGCCTTTCACACCGCCGTACTTCTCCAGCCATTTCAGTTCTTCTCGCACCTTGATCTTTCCGTGCCAGGGATTCTTCGCCAGCGAGTGTCCCTCTCCCGGAAAGATCAGCAAATCGCTCGGAACATTCAACTCATGCAAAGCACGATCGAGCAGGTAGTCTTCGGCCACAGCAACGCGGATATCATCCGCCCCGGCAACCATGTGAGTCGGCGTCCGGACTTTATTGATCTGGTAAATCGCGCCTTCGCTGCGATACCGGTCGGGCGCTTCCCACGGCAGGCCGCCGAGAAAATAAGCATCGTCGAAGACAGTGTCGTCGTTGCCCCAGTTGGCAACATGCTCCACCGCGCCGGCACCGGTGACAGCGGCTTTGAAGCGAGTGGTCTGCGTGATCAGCCAGTTCGTCATGTAGCCACCGTAGCTGTATCCGCCGACGGCCAACTGATTTGGATCGGCAATCCCGTCTTTCACGAGTGCATCGACGCCGGTCAATATATCTTTGCCAGGGCGGGAGACAATTTCAGGAACGATTTGCAGAGCGAACTTATCTCCGTACCCGGTCGATCCGCGATAGTTCGGCTCGAAAACGAGCCAGCCCGCCGTCGCAGCGAGGCGATCCCACTGATACCAATCGGCCTCGAAGTGGTTGCCATCGGCATCTTGCGGACCGCCGTGGATCAGCACAAACATCGGCAGATTCTTCGCTTCAAACTTTCCGGGCGGATACATCAGCATGCCTTCGACAGGCGTGCCATCATCGGAAGTCCAGCGATAGGGCTTGGCCTGAGGCAGTTCTCGCTCGGTGAACAGCTTGTTGAAAAAAGTGATGGGCCTTGCTTCCGCCAGCTTGTCAGGGCCGTCAGCGATGTAAATTTCGGTGGGCCGAACGGTGGTCGAGTAGGCAAACGCAATGCGCGGACTCTGCAATTGCGTGGCAGCTGCGGGAGTTTCGTAGGTTCCTGGCCAGCCTTCGCGTTTCACCAGGGCGGCTTTCGGATTCGCCTGCGATATGAACTGCACCTCAGTTCCGAGACGGCAGGCGCAAAGTACCGAACCGTCGGGCAGCGCCGTGTAGCGCACGACTTCGCCGGGATAATCGGCAAACCAGCGCTGGACTTGGTTTTTGTCTGAAGTCTTGTCTGAAGCGCCGTCGGTGTCGACCCAGTAGAGGCGCGGTTGCGGATCTTCATATTTTCGTTCCAGCGATCCAAGGTTGACTTGAAAGAACAAGTGTCGATTATCAGGAGCCCATTCGGGGTTCACTTCAACGGCCTCGTTACGAGTGAGGCGAACTGGTGTGCCATCGGCTGCACTATTGGTTAAGCTGACGAGGTAGAGGTCGACGTCATCGATCTTCTCCTGACGCTCAGACACTGATGAACTTACGAATGCTAGCCGCTGGCCGTCGCGCGAAATGGTGATTTGATCAACGCGTAGAAACGTGCGAGCGATTTCGACTGCGCCGGGAGTGGCGCCGGAATCTTTTTCCGCGTCGGGGATCTCTTTGGAGCCAAGCGCGGCGTGATGCACCAGTGCTTCATCGAGAGTGAGTCGAAAAATTACGTCGCCGCGCTCATCGCCGCGGTAACGGATCACGTCTTTCCAATCTTTCTTGTGATCATCGTTCTGCTGCTTGGTCCAGGGTTGGCGGGTCGCGAAATAGATAGCCTTCGAATCTCCCGACCAAGCGAAATCGTGGACTTCTTCATCGCCCGAAGTGATGGCAAAAGCCTCGCCGCCGTTCGGCGAAATCAGAAAGAGTTGAGTGACGTCTTTGTCTTTGTCTTTGTCTTTGTCTTTGTCATTGTCTTTGTTGTTATTGCTGTCTTTCGTCTTGGCGTCTCCCGCGTCAGCGTCCTTGGTATCGCCGGCTTTGCGTTCGGAGAGGAACGCAATCCACTGTCCATCGGGCGACCACTGCGGCGAACTGTCATGGCCGGATTGCGTCAACTGGGTCAAACCTCCGGACGTCAGACTCCCGCTGGCAGTCCGATAGAGCCAGAGTTCTTTGCGGAAGATCTGCTGATCCCAGTCGGCCTTTTCTGTTCCAATGACGACGGAGTTGCCATCCGGCGAAACTTTCACCGCGTCGAAACTGACCGAGTTGAAAAATTCGTCGAAGGTTAGCTTCGGCTTTGCGGTTTGAGCCTGAGCAAAGATCGAAAGGGTAAGAATTGAAGTAGCAATCAGAGACACCAGTGAGACTGACAGGATTGTTCGCCGCATAGAAGATCGTCGCATAGAAATTCTTGTGGTCAATTTTCGAGAGGCCGATTTTAGAGAACTACGAGGTATACACTGCGCGCATTGGTCGTGGCAACATTTGTTGGCATCGATGATGCCCTTGAGTCATCAACCGCAAAAATATTGCAGAGGCTGCAGCCTGAAAAACGCGCTGTTATTGTGTGGTCGGTTGTGCATTGCGCAGAGCCTCATCCAGAGACTGGTTGCTGGGTACGTTTTGTTCTACCACGCGCCAGCCGTCGTCATACCCGCGGAATCCGACGGTCGACCGGTAGTGTACTCCGCTGTCGTAGAGCGCCGCGCCCACCTGATTGATCGACACCCAACGCCAGGTGAACTCTACATCGGCAAAGTTGCCAGCCTTGCTGATTCCAGAAATGCTCACGAGTTCGCGGCGCGCAACCTGGATCCCAATCGGGCCGTTGTCTGGCAGCGCGCTCGAAATCAGCGGACGAATCGTACCCACTCCGAGCGGGGAGAGCAGCACGTCCCAACAAGGTGGAGGATCGACTCCGGCGGGACACTTTTGCTCGTTGCCAATAATCCATCCGCGGCGCTGTAACACCATGGAGTCCGGAGAACTGAAATCTTTATTCGAAACAATGCCGGTCTTAACCCAGAACAATTGCGGCGCTTTGAATACCTCGGAGGCCGAGATCAAATCGGCAGCTAGGCGACGCGTCAGGAAATCGCGCGGAGAGCAACTTAGACTCAGACACAACAAGACTGCCAGCAGCAATAATTTCCATGTTCGCATGAATGTCGATTATGGTTGCGAGAGGATTTTAACTAATTGCGACTGTCTGCGGGGTAGAAAAGGCGAAGTTGCAATCTGACCGTCAAATTTCTTCGACCAGCGGCCTGGGACTGGCGTGTGGCAGGCCGGGCAATTGCCTTCTGGAGTCACCCGGTATTTTTCGATGGAATATCCGTAGCGCTGGATTAGCAATTCGCCACACTGATGGCAACGCGTATCTTCCAGGCCTTCGACTCTTCCGGGAAGGTTACCGGCGTAGATGTAGCGCAATCCGGCCTCACGGCCGATGGCGGCGGCACACAGTAAATCCTCAGGACGCGTGTCAGCTGGCGAAGTCATCTTGTAATCTTGGTGAAACGCGGTGACGTGCCAGGGAATATCTGGCGAGACACCGGCGAGAAATTCGGTTAGCTTCCGGAGTTCGTCTTCTCCGTCGTTGAAGCCTGGAATTAGTAAAGTCACGATCTCCAACCACACCCCCATTTTGTGCAGGCTACGGATGGTGTCAAGGATCGGCTGCAGACGGCCTCCGAGCTGGCGATAGTGGTGATCGTCGAAGCTCTTGAGGTCCACTTTGTAGAGATCGATCCAGGGATGGAGATACTCAAGCACCTGCGGAGTCCCATTACCGTTCGAAACAAATGCGGTCAGCAAGCCCGACTGCCGCGCATGGCGGAAGACCTCGACGGCCCATTCGCTTGTGATCAGCGGCTCGTTATAAGTGCTGACTACAACTTTTGCGCCTTGGGCCATTGCGTCTTTGACCAGCAGTTCCGGATCGGCTTCGAGGGGTGGTGAGACCGCATTTGGATCGCGCAGCGCCTGCGATGTCACCCAGTTCTGACAATAGGCGCAGTGCAGATCGCAGCCCAACATTCCGAAACTGTAGGCGAGGGCTCCAGGGTGAGCGTGAAAGAAAGGCTTCTTCTCGATCGGGTCACACTGCACTCCCGCGACATAGCCCCACGGAACATAGAGCGTGCCTCCGTGGTTGAAGCGAACTTTGCAGACTCCGGGTTGTCCGTCGGGAATGGGGCAGCAGTGACCGCAGGCATAGCAGCGCACGCGATTGCGATCCAGTTTTTCCCAAAGCGCGGTGTCAGCTTCGCAAACGTGCTCGTCGACTGTGAGAATGTCGCGCAGCGTGGTCACACACATATTCTACGGCTGAGGGATTGAGTCTGTCTGGGAGTTGAACGGTCGTGTGGGATGAAGAGGGATGAGACGGTGGAAAACCCGGCTTTAGTTCGCCTCGGATTTTGCTTGTTGGCTGTGAGTGCGGATCCATTCTTCGGCCTGCTGGCGGGCCGCAGAAACCTGGGCACGAGTCATTTGCGAAGCCAGTCCTTCGAGTCGAGATTTGCTGTTCTCGTCGCCTCCGGCGAGCGCGATCATGGACCACATGTAGGCTTTGGACAAATCTTCAGGAACTCCACGCCCTGCCCAATAGTACGCGCCGAGATGAGCCTGCGCGTCAACATGACCCTGATCGGCGGCGTGCTGGAACCACTGCACCGCCTGCGCATCATCTTTTGGGACACTATCTCCCTCATCGTAGCGAACACCCATCTGGTATTGGGCTTCCGCGTCTCCCCGAACGGCGAGCGTTCGCAAATCAGCCAGGGACTTTGCCTGTATGTTGCGATCGCGCATCTGCGACTGCGACGCTGGCGGCGAGTCGGCCCAGCGTTTCTCGACTAGAGGCCCAACTAAATAACCGACGACCATCGCCACTACTGCCACAGCCAGTCCGAGTAATCCGTGATGAAGCCAGCGCGAAAAAGGTCTGAGGGCAGCCTGCTTCGGGACTGGCTCTGCGACAATTGGTTCGGGCGTCAGTCGCGCGACTTGCTCGGGAAACTTACTCTCGTGTTCCGGTAAAGCCTCAGGAGCGATATCGATCAAACCTGTTCCCTTCGATTCCAACTCCGCAGCGGGAGGCCGAGACATGGCTGAGTCAGCCTGAGACTTGATCAACGTTTCTGAAATCGACGTTTTTGACTCAGTGTTTTCAGATCGCGCGGTTTCAGGCTCCGTGTTGTCACGATGGATTTTGGGAATCATCTCGACGAGGCGATCTAAAACCGTCTCGTGGGATTTTGTGAAACATCGCGCATGCGGAGAGAAAACTTCCAACAGGCCAACCACCCGAAAATCGGACACAATTGGCACCGCCATGAGCGAGCCTATGCCCAATGCGCGCCCGATTTCGGAGTCGATACGTGGATCGTTTTCCGCATCCTCGCAGGAGACGAGGACGCCACTGCGAACACATTCTCCAGACAGGCCTTGTCTGATATCCACCGGAGCTCCCAGCGGCGGAGCTGGTTCACCGGCTCGTGCCCGGCAGATCATCCTGTCGTCCGTTAAAAACGCCAGTGCGGCGCCACCGGCACCGGTGAGACTCACGGCGCGCTCGGCGATGAGTTGAAAAACCGCATCGACGTCGTCACCAATTTCGCGGACCTCACGGCGGACTGCTTCCACCGAAGAGAATATTTCGCTCCGAATGGAAATCGGAGCTGAGATCGGACCGGAGATTGGGACGACAGTGCTTGATTGAGTGAACAGGGCTGCTTCGGGTAACTTCTCTTCCTCACACCGCGCCAATTGTTCGGTTCGAGCGGCATGGTTGGAGCAGGCGATCAGCAGATTAGCAAAAAGCCATTCTTTGAGTACTTGCCGGGAATTCTCCGAAAGCCCCGAAAATTTTATGCCTCCGCGACCCGCATCATCGCTCCACATCACCTGGCCACTGCCATGAATAAAATTCCTGGTTTCAGGGAGATCGAGGCAAAGCGTCACGGCACGGTTAATTTCCAGGCGTTCGCCGGTTTGGACGGCGAACCCTTCTTCGTGCAAGTCAAGCAATTCGCTTAGGTCCACAACCATGCCGGCCTGCGGGCCATTGAAACTGGCGTAAACCGGGGTGTGAAGCTTTTGACGAACACAACGGCGACGCTCCCCGTTGGAAGCCCCTGGAATTGGATCCGGCAATCTGAGAATGCTCCGATCAGTGCTCCGATCCATGATTGCCACCATATTAACTCAGGTGCCGTAAGGAAGGGAGCAAGATAAAAGGGGAGGGTAACTTTAAAAAACCGTTAGAGGTTCGCAGCCAAAAACCTGTTATCGCCTTGCCCAGCCGGCACGAGAACCTCGGGCAGGTGCAGCGCTCGATTGAGCGCATCGGCGAGGGCAGTGGGAAACTCAGAGATCAGGAGGTTGACATCCAATTGAAGATCGCGGCGGCTGTAAACGCGGTAGACGACGAGCGAACCGCGGCGCTGGTTTGAAGTTGTCACCAGGTCCAGCGATAGGTTCCATGTAGGCTGGCTGGATATTGCCATCATGTGAGGAAACTTACTCCAGTGAAAGTGGCGATTGCTCTCTCCCGACCCGGTTTGATCGCCGGGAAGCGACTTAAGTTGCAATTCGAAGGCATCGAAGTCGTTGCTATCGAAGGCCGCCACCAGAACGCTGCGGACCTGATTGAAATCGCCGGCGACCTTAAGTTCCTCGATAGCACGGCGCACGGAGAGATTGTTGATAACGATTTGCCGCTGGTCAATGGTACGTTGTGCCACACGTCGCAACTCGCCAAACTCGAGGTAGTTAAGATGCTGGACTCCCAGCCAGATGCCGGTGCCCACGACTGCTAATACGAGTCCGAGAGTGCTGCCTGTCGGCCAAAGCAGAAATAGGCTGAGCATGGCAAACATGGCGGAGACGGCGTAGAGAACGATCACCACCTGGCGATGCGAGAAACCCATCTGCAATAACTTGTGGTGGATGTGTTCCCGATCGGCTGTGAAGATCGGGCGACCGCTGATCAGCCGTCGCAGGATCGATAGCAACGTTTCGAGAATCGGCAATCCGAACGAGACTACCGGGATGGCTACGGCCACGAACGTTGGCGCTTTCTGCGCACCCGCCAGAGCCAGTGCGCTGAGCATGAAACCGATGAACAGGCTACCCGAATCTCCCAAAAAAATCGTGGCCGGATTGAAGTTGAAACGAAGGAATCCCAGGATAGCGCCGGCGAGGGTTACGCTCATCAGCGAACCCAACCATGAATGAGTGACCAGCGAGACAACAAAAAACACCATCGTCGAAAACAACGCCGAACCGGCAGCCAAGCCGTCCAAGCCATCGATCAGATTAAACGCGTTGGTAACCGCAACTACCCACAACACCGTCAGCGGCAGCCCGACGAACCAGGGCAGCGAGTGTGAACCGAAGATTAGAGGAAGATCGAGAACTCGCATTCCGCCAGCGAAGAGCATCGACGCAGCGATGGCCTGCACGGAAAACTTCAAATACGGGCCCGCACCGCGGAGATCATCGTAAATACCAAGACAAAAAATCAGACATGCAGGAACGTAAATACGGAGAAGCGTAGCTGGAGCAAGTCCATCGAGCAGCCGAGGGAATAGGAGAGAGAGCCCCAGCCACAGGCCCAAGCTGACTGAGAAAGCCAGGAAAATCGCTACGCCACCCAACCGCGGAAGCGGGGATTGATGAACATGCCGTCCGCCTTGGGGCACGAAAACCCAGCCTCGGCGGGTAGCCATGTCTCGCACTTCACGCGTAGCAACAAACGACAGAGCCAGCGAGAACGCGAACAATCCAAAAAACAGGAGTGTCAAATCAGAGTTCCCTTCCGGCTGAAACATCCCGCATCTCGCACCGCTTCCGTTGCGCGAACATTTCAGTCAATTCCATTCAGACGGGGCTTCCCCATTTGGTGGCGCATGTGGCGAATCCAATATTGGTTTCTGGAACTATACAACTCAGGGCATTTGCGGAGCAACTGTCTGGGCAAGTTTTCTCGCTAACTTTTTCGTTAACTATTGTTGGTCGGGTGCTACAAAAGAGGCGCTCTGGGCCGACTTCCGCGGTTTGCCTGTGCTAAACTCTACCCACGCGTAAATCCAGGAGTCTCTGTATGTCTCGGCGGAACCGCCGCTTCCTTTTGCGAAGCTTGTATGTACTTTTCGTTGGTTTGTGCGGCGTGGGTTTGTGCAGCGTCCATCTCTTGGCCCAAACACCAGCCGCCCCTGATGCATCGCAGTCCACTCCTACGAATGAGGCCTCTTCGCCCCCAGCGTCTCATCTGCTGGCTAATTCCAATGTAAAACTGGGTATAGGCGATCTGATTGAGATCAGTGTGTTTGGAGTACCCGATCTATCGATTAAGGCACGCATTAGTGGCTCCGGGGATGTCTACCTTCCGCTGATCGATTATGTGCACGTTGCCGATCTGACCAGCGACGAAGCACAAGACCTGATCCAGAAGCGATTGGAGGATGGAGGCTTTGTCCGCGGCCCCCACGTTTCCATTTTCGTCGATGAATCCGCTTCGCAAGCGATCACGTTGGTGGGGGAAGTTGCTCGTCCCGGCCCCTACCCGGCGATTGGCGAGCGCCGCCTTTTCGACTTGATCTCTGCAGCGGGAGGATTGACCGACAGGGCTGGTCGTAACGTAACCATCGAGCGTCGCGGAAATCCCGATCAGATGGTACATCTTCAGCTGTCGTCAAACTTGGCAGAGGACACACAAAACAACATTGACGTTTATCCAGGAGACACTATCATTGTGTCGCGCGCAGGGATTGTTTACGTAGTTGGCGATGTGAATCATGCGAGCGGGTTTCTGATTGAGGACAACTCCCTCACTGTTCTTAAAGCCCTGGCGCTAGCCGGCGGTAGCACACGCACCTCTGCGCTGAGCAAAACTAGGATCCTGCGGCAGACGCCGAACGGAATTCAGGAAATTCCGGTCAACCTCAAGAAGGTACTTTTTGCCAAGGCTCCGGATATGGCTCTGGCAAAAGGCGACATTTTATTTGTTCCTGGAAGTGCGGGTAAGGCCGCAGCATATCGCACTGCGGACGCCGCCGTGGCATTGTCGACCGCCTTGGCGGTGGTGGCGGTTCGTTAGGCCTTCTCGACTTCAGAACTTCCCCGCTATGCGCTGAGCGATTGAAGTACATCAATGTAGTCCCGTGCCGTTTTCTCGCGGGAATATTTGTCGATAATGTATTGCCGCCCGCAGACTCCCATTCGTCGCCGGCGCTCTGGATCTTCCGCCAGATCGAGGATCGCTTTCACCAGGGCTTTACTGTTCTCTGGTTCCACAAAAACACCTCCACCAGCTTGTTCGACAATCTGGCGGGCTTGTCCGTCGACAGCGACGATAACCGGGCGCTCACATGCCATGTATTCGAGGAGTTTGGTGGGAATGACCGTCTTGAACAGTTCGGTCTTTTTCAGCATGACCAGGCAGAGATCGGCAGCCGACACATAAGCGGGAATTTGTTCCCGTGGTTGCTGACCAAGAAACCGGATGTTTGTGAGTCCGCGAGCAACTGCGAGTTCTACGATCCGTTCCTTTTCCGCGCCTTCGCCAATCAGCAAAAACATTGCGTTTGGCAGCGCATTTTGCAGTTCTTCGGCGGCGTCGATCAAGGTATCCAGCCCATGCGCATTGCCTATTGTACCGATGTAGCAAACCAGAAAACGATCGTCGAGCTTCAGTTGCTTCCGCACTTCCATCGCTGCTGGGTCGAGCCGAAACCGATCGGTCTCCACTCCATTCTCGACAATGGAAATCCTCTCGTCAGGAACCCTCCAGTATCGAATTAGGTGATCCTTGAAAGCAGGCGTGACGACGACTATGCGGTCAGCACGACGGTAAAGGAACCCGACAATTGCACCCAGCGTGCGATGGAGCAAGTCTCCTTCTCTGCCTGCCCCAACGGCGGCGAGCGATTCCGGCCAGAGATCGCGCACTTCGAAGATGAAAGGGACGTGCTTCCAAAACGCGAGCCACCATCCGGATAGTGCGACGAGCAATTGTGGAGACGTGGCGATGATCACCTGAGGCTTGCAGAGAGCTAAACCGCTAATTGCTGCCGAGACACAAAACGAAGCGTAATTGCGAATTCTCTCGTGTGCCTTTCGGTTCGGCAGCGGCCAGAGCCAAGTGCGAATAACGCGCACTCCGTGGACGGTTTCCGTGCAGTGGAGCCGGTGGAAGCGCGAGCGCCAATCCTCGGGCACGACTCCGGTTGGATGATTCGGAAATCCCGTGAGAACCGTCACGTCATGCCCTATCCGCGCCCAATGCTGCGATAACTCGTCAGCCCGCGCCGCTGGCGCGCCCATTTCAGGCGGGAAGTATTGCGAAACATAAAGAATCTTCACGATGAGTATTCGAGCAGTCAGTATTGGGCCGATCAGTATTAGGCCAATCAGTAGTGGAGCAACTTGAAAACGCTCTTTTCGACCAAGGCGCGTGTCCGATTACTACGATGCTGTGCGTACCCCCCCCAGCGCTCGGCAACCGCCGCGAAACAAGCGTCCCCCGTCAACTTGTACATCACGCGCAACTGTACGATATGCAACTGGTGATAGAAAGGGCTTGCTAGCATTTTCAGCCGAGTTCCCGACTGTTCATATAATGACCAGTATCCCGTATCGAATTTCGCGAGGTTGTGAACGAGAGTCTCGACCCCGCGGTCGAAAACTTCTTTCGCAGAAGCATCGGCACGCGCCAGCCAAAAATCGAACACACCCCACAGGGCCCACATAAATCCATTCAAAATGTGGGTCGGCGGATCGACCAGATATTCTTCAATCCACAAGTCGCCGCGTCTTTCTTCACCGCTTCTATCTTCGCTGCCTTTGTCGCTGCCTTTACCTTCACTGCCTTTACCTTCAAAGAGTACGCCACCTTCGGCTATGGGCCGCGTCAGCGCTACGAATGCCTTTTCCGCAGCACGTTGATACTTCCAGTCTTCGAGAGGAGCGTAGGGATGAGCGCGGCAATGAGCGTGTGCGCGCAAGAGAAGCGAAACGCCCTGACCTTGCGCAAGCCCCGAATACCAGGGCGCCTTGAGCGTATTGCGATAGTCCCAGTCAAAATGATGGTTCCAGACCCATAGCCCGTGAGAATTTTGCTCCAGATTGGCGGTAAGCCAATCGGCCGCCTTGAGAGTCTTCTGCCAGCGAGCCTCGTCACCGTTCTCGCAGAAGCGGTTGTAGTTCGCCAGCCCCCACTGTGCAATCGCAATCGGGTTGTACTGCAAGCCGATGACTCCGTGATAGTCGAGCATGGGAATACCTGACGCATCGTAGTGCCCGGCATAGTCGGCCTTCTCGCGAAACAGCATGTAGTATTCGTCGAGCCGGTCGGCGGTAGCACGCGGATTGATTTCTGGCACTTCATGCCAGAACGTCAACTGGCTTCGTCCCGAACCAAGATAGGCGCTGAAGATGCGGTGATAGTAATGCCAACGCGAGGTCACACTCATGCCGATTCGACTTCCCACAATGTGGTAACCAGGTCATCGGTCTCGACGGCGATGGTCGTCGCTGCCAGATAGCGAGTGGAGTTCTCACCGTCCGGCAGGAGAGCATTACCGTATTGGAAATAACGCATCGGCAAGTTGTCTTTCTTCCAGCGCGCCAGTACTTGCCAGTGCATTCCATCTTTCGATCCGGCAATTTGCACCTCACGGCTGGTGTTCACGGCGCTGGGCTCAATCATGGTCGAGAAAAACAAAACCTCGTTAACCTGGCAACCAACTCTACAACCAAAGATCGAAGAGCTGGCAAGATCGCCGACGCGCTCGACGTTCCCCGCACGATCGATTTGATAGTCAAGCCGATACACATGGTTCTGCTCGAAGGGAGTGTCGGTAGAAAGATATAAACCGTTTTTTGTTGGAATCGCCGCCACAGCCCGTGTTTGCTGGTTCCCTGCCAAAACCACTTCTACTGAAAGCAGATCGCAGGATGCGCGCAGCACCTTGCACTCGGCGCCTTCATCTCCCGTCAATATCCACAGGCAATCGCACCATTGATCGTAAACAATGTTGTGCACGTGTCGTATGCTTCCCGCTGGAAACGTGTAAGCAATTTGCCAAGTGCACCCGCGATCAGTCGAAACGTAGATGTGAACTTCGGCGCGCTCGCGATTGTCAAAATACTCGCCCCAGTAAATTCTCCCCGATGGAACCACAGTGACATGCAGCGGCCGTGTGCCCCGTTGAACCCGATGGGTAACGTGAAATTCATCGCTGCCTGGAGTTAGCGTTACGAGCGCGCCTGGGACCGCGCCCACCATCGTCCGGTCGTTGAGATTACCACCGAAAATGACCAGCGCGTGAAAACCATCGCGCACCAGGCGATAGCTCAGCGCGGTGCGCGACGTGAAATTCCTCCACCAGACGGGACGATAACGCGCGACCACTTTCCAGTCTTCGCTCTTACCCGCTTGGCTCTTACCCGCCTGCAGGCGAACGATCTGATACCCGCGGCACCCGTAAAGAACGTCACCGTCCCACGTAAGCACTCGAATGCCGCGCCAGGCAGCAATTCTGCGAAGTCCCAGCTGGGAGGATGTGGCCGTCGCCGCTGGAGTTTCAGTCATGGCAGCTTATGCCGGCTCAGACTTGCGCGCGAAGAATGGGCCGATGGCCAGCACATCCATTTTGGTGCGCTGGAAACAATCGATGGCTTCTTGCGGCGTGCACACGATCGGCTCATTCTCGTTGAAACTCGTGTTCAAGATCACCGGAATCCCCGTTTTCTTGCCAAACGTCTGGATCAGATCGTAGTAGAGCGGATTGTCTTCCCGCGCCACGGTCTGCAATCGTCCGGTGTTGTCGACATGATTTACCGCGCACAAGCTCTGCCGCTTCTCCGGACGAATCTTGTACACATGCAGCATGTAGGGCGACGGATGATCGTGCTCAAAATATTCGTGCTGCGCTTCAGCCAGAATAGCCGGCGCAAAAGGACGGAACCACTCGCGATGCTTGATGCGAGCGTTCAACACATCCTTCATATTAGACAGGCCGGGGTGTGTCACGATGGAACGATTGCCGAGCGCACGCGGACCCCATTCCATGCGTCCCTGAAACCAACCCACAACATTGCCCTGCACCATCTGATCGGTGACAGCATCGAGCAGTGGTACCCGGTCCAGTCGCTGATATTTTACGTTCGCACTTTTCAAAGCCGATTCAATCTGCGCTTCGGAAAATTCTGGTCCGAGGTAGGCATGATTCATCTGCTCGTCATTTCTGCGCGGTTGTTTCAATACCGAGTGATAGGTATGCAGCGCGGCGCCAATCGCCAGGCCTTCATCGCCCGCTGCGGGCTGAATCCAAGTGTGCCGGAACGGCGTCCGGAAAAATAGTTTGCCGTTAGCTACGCTGTTGAGCGCGCAGCCACCTGCCATCGCAAGATTTTCCTCGGGAACTCGCTTGTGCAGTTCGTCCGCGAGATGAAAGAATACTTCCTCGAAACAATGCTGCATGGCGTAAGCCAGATCCATATCGCGCTGCGTAATCTCGGCGTGCGGCTCGCGGGGCGCACCGAAAAGCCTTTCCATCTTGTCGGAGAAATGCCGCGCCAGGCGCACCGTTCCGTCGGGCATTACCTGCATTCCCTGACTGCTGCCGAGCGGTTTGAAGTAACTCATGTTGAGTTGGAAGCTGCCATTCTTGAGTGCAACAATCTTCCGAATCTCGTCAATGTATGTGTCTTTCCCATATGGCGCCAAGCCCATCACTTTGCCTTCATCGCCATATTTTTTATAGCCAATAAAGTCGCAGATCATGGTGTAGAAGCTGCCGAGTGAGTGCGGCAGGAACACGCGGTCGAGCACATGGATTTCAGGACCCTCGCAGCGCGCCATCATGGTAGAAACGAAATCTCCTGAACCGTCGTAGCTAAAGCCCGCGGCTCTTTCCCAAGGCGAGCAATAATACGAACTGGCTATGTGGGCTATGTGGTGCTCCAGATGATGCTCTTGGAATTTCAGTTTGGCGGTATCCACTTCCAGCGACTGCGCCAGTAGCGAACGCACGTCGCGCATCGATTCTTTGCGCTGCCGCATCTTGATAAAATTCAGGATCTTCGCCGGATTCGCCAGTGCATATTGGACTTTTTTGGCGAGGTGGGCATCACTATCCTGCCCCACGGCGACATGATGCACGTCCGTAATCTTCGCGCTGGCCGCATCCAGACACGCTTTTACCGCCAGCGCCGGAAAGCCGCCGTAATGTTTGTGCCGGTTCAGCCGTTCTTCGGCTACGGCAAAAAGAATTTTCCCATCTTCGACGATCGCGGCCGAAGAGTCGGCATGAAACATATTCAGGCCAAGAATCAACATTTACGGCTCGTTCCCCTTCTTGCTATTCATGTAATACATGTTTACTTGGTTTTCTTGAATTTTGTAACGTTGATCTTCCTACTGCGTAGAGTTTTCTGCTAGCGCCAGAGCTACAAATTCTTCCACTTCGACCGTCAGAGGCTGGCCAGTCTGGCATGAATTCTGGAGACGAAGGGTGGCAAGAGTTGAGCCCACAAACTGTTCGAACGGAATCGGCGGTGTCTTGCCCAGAAGCATACTCACGAATGCTTGCATCTCCGCTTTATGGCCCTTGTCTTGCGCCCAACGCGCGCGAGTGATCTGTTTGCGTCCGTTGCGAGTAAGTTCTAGTCTCCGAAAATCTTCGAGGATCGCGACCGAGCCACCGCCAAAAACTTCTACGCGTTCCTTGGATGCCGATTTGTCGCCGTTTGCGAGATAACTGATCGTACCCAACGTTCCGTTCGCGAATTTGAGCGTCGCGATCACGTTATCCATACTGTACTGACCGGGATTGCCCACGGTCTGAGCTTGTACTTCTATGGGGCACGCACCGGTGAGAAAGCAGAGAAAGTCGACAAAATGACAGATCTCGCCGAGAATGCGTCCACCTCCGACCTCGGGATCGTTCACCCAATGATCGGCGGGGATATAACCGGCATTCACCCGGTAGTGGATGGCCAGCGGTTCGTGAATCTCCGACAAACAATTTTTCATCTGCACGGCCATGGGTGCGAATCGACGATTGAACCCGACCATTAGAAGAGGAGCACTTTGTTCAACGGACACATTCGTTGACGCAGCACAAACCAGCGCGGCCAGTTCAGCTTCGTTCAAGCAAAGTGGTTTTTCACAGAAGACCGATTTCCCCGCGCGCATGGCTGCGAGTGCCTGACTGGCATGAAGATTGTGACGAGTTGCGATCAGCACTGCCTTGATTTGCGGATCCTGAAGAAGCTCGGCTTCTGAATTTGAACAGTAGGAGAATCCAAATTTATCCGCCGCATTCCGGCTGCGGGGGCCGGTAGCGTTGCAGACCCCGATGAAAGTGACACCAGAGGTCGCCTTCAGCGCGGGTAACAAAGTGTTCTGCGCGAAACTTCCAGCGCCGAGAACACCCAAACCGATGGAACCCGGCGAAGGCTTTATGACGGCCACCGAAATTTTCCCCGATGGGATTTTCGCCGACAAATTTGGAATGGCTCCGGATTCGGTAGCTGCAGTTTCTGCGTCCGCGTAAGTAATCAGCGTTCCTAGAAAAAACTCTCGCGTGTCTCCTCTAATCAAGTCATAGGCCCGCGTGGCACGTTCCATCGGAAACCGATGCGTGATCAGCGAAGGCAGATTCAATTTACCGTCCGCGATGAATTGCAGGAACGCCTCCATGTTGCGGGTTTCCGTCCACCGCACATGTCCAATCGGATAATCTCTCCCTTTCTGTTCATACGCAGAGTCGTAACGGCCGGGACCATAGGAGCGCGAAATTCGAAAATCCAATTCCTTTTCATAAAATAATTTACGACGCAGTTCCATGCCGACAGTCCCGACGGCAACCACGATGGCGCGGTCGCGTGCCAGCTCGGACGCGAGGTTCACAGGCTCGCTGCTTGGAGTCTCCGCCGTAATCAGCACAGAGTCCGCGCCGCGCCCGCTAGTTTTCTGGAAGCACAGATCACGGAACTCACGCGCGCTCGTGCATGTGGCCTCGGCTCCGCTTCCTATCGCGAGATCGGCGCGCTGCCGCAACAGATCCATCCCGAAGACGCGGCAACCTGCTGCATTCAGCAACTGAACTGTGATCTGCCCGAGTAAGCCCAGGCCGATCACTCCAACCGTCTCGCCAAGCGCGACTTCCGCGGTGCGGATGCCGTGCAGGCAAATCGCTCCCACGGTGCCGAAGGCTGCTTCTTCATAGGAGACCCTGCGGGAAACTTGCGACGATTCCCCGCCCTCGGGAATCTTTGCAACCAACATGCGCGGCACACAGGCAAACTCGGCGTGCACCGCATATCCCGCACCAGCGCAAGCGACGCGGTCACCCACACTGATGTCGGCGACGCCATCGCCAACCGCGACTACGACTCCAGCACTGCTGTAGCCCACCACTTGCGGCTCGTCCAAACGAGACCGCACAGTTTGCAAGGTTGAAGCCAAACCATCCCGCTTCATTTTGGCAAGCACATCGCGTACTAGATCGGGACGAGCCTTCGCTTTCGCCAGCAGACTCTTGCCGGCAAACTCAGCCGACGCGCGCTCCGTGCCAGCCGATACCAGAGACGCCGCGATTCGCACCAGCACACAGCCTGGCAACAATTGCGGCGCTGGCACTTCCGCGACCTTTACTTCACCTGTGCGCGCGTCTTGTAAGAGTTGCTTCATGCGGTTGTAAACGGTTGAGAATGTTGAGGCGCGTCGATCTGCCGCTGCGCGAACGGTTTTGCTCCACCGTCGAGAAAAAGCTGCATCCAAATTTCCAGCGTCAGCAGTTGCCAGATTTGCATGGACCAGTCTTCCGCTCCCCGACGATGTTCGTCAATATAGCAACGCACCACCTCCGGACGGAACAATCCGCGGTGGCGGATTTGCGATTCCGAAAAAAGATCGTCCACCATGGGACGTAAGTCGTGCGCCAACCAGTAATCTACCGGCGCCGCAAAACCTGCCTTCGGCTGCCGCATAACCTCGTCTGGCAGCATACTACGCATGGCATTGCGGAATATGTGCTTCGTTACCGGACGCCATTTCCCTTTCAGCTTCCATTCCGGCTTCACATTCCAGGCAACAAATTCGGCTAGCTTGCGATCCAAAAACGGCACGCGCACCTCCACCGACGACGCCATGCTCATTTTGTCGTTGTAGGTCAGATTCAGCGTGGTCATGAAAATCTTGGTATCGAGATAGAGCATCTGGTTGAGAAAATCCGCGTGCCGCACTTTGTCGAATGCCGCCAAATGTTGGCCCGCAGGATTCCGGTCTGCCTGGCGCGATTCTAGTGTAAGTAAATCTGTCTTCTGCCGTGCGTCCAGATACGTGCAGTTTCTAATGAAAGCTTCTGCCGGAGAGAGTGCGGCGCTACGCGCCATCTTCTTCGCCAGACGCACGGATCCCTTCATGCGGGTGCCACGCAGTGACGGCAATCCCAGCAGTGTGTGTTCCACGGCTGAACGAACGAAGCTTGGAACGCGACGATATTCTTCCGCCCAACCGTGCGCTACATGCTTGCGATAGCCAGCAAAAATTTCATCACCTCCCACTCCCGACAAAAGCACGGTCGCCTGTTTTCGCGCTTCGCGGCACACTAGATACGCGGTGATGATCGCCGGATCGGCGGTGGGTTCGTCCATGTGCCAGGTAAGATTTGGCAACAGACCGACCACATCGGGCTCGACCACGATCTCATGGTGCTCACAGCCCAGTTGGCGTGCGAAGCGATGCGGAACGCCGGGATCGTCGATTGTTGTTTCGCCGACGCGATATTTTTCGGGAAAGGTAATCGTGTAGGTCCGCACTGGCTGCTTTCGCGCCATGGCCGCCACAATACTCGACGAATCCAGCCCCGCACTCAAAAAGGCGCCGATCGGAACGTCGCTGACCATCTGTTGCTCGACCGATGCGCAGAATCTCTCTCGAATCTCGTCCGCCAGATCATCTTCCTTTCGCTCAAAGGAATGTTGCGCAGGAGGAAATGTTATGTCCCAGTACTGCTCGATCTTGAATTCGCCACGCTGCCAGAGCGCATAGTGGCCTGCTGGGAGCTTGCGGATTCCCTCGAACATGGTCAGCGGATCGGGCACCCAGAGGAATGTCAGGTATTGGCCGAGCGCCTCCATATTCATACTCGCTTCGATTCCCGGCACTTCTAGCAGCGCCTTGATCTCCGAAGCAAAAGCGAGTTTTTCACCGCGTTCGCAGTAATAGAGCGGCTTGATTCCAAAATGATCGCGAGCCAGAAACAACTTCGGAGAAGAGCCACGCAGATCGCAGATCGCGAGCGCAAACATGCCATTCAGGCGATTCAGGCAATCCTTGAGACGGTCGGGGCCATATTCTTCGTAGAGATGAACGATGGTTTCGGTGTCGGTGTGCGAACGAAAACGATGTCCTTTAGCTTCAAGCTCACGACGCAGATCGGCAAAGTTATAAATCTCGCCGTTGAAGGTGATCCACACGGTCCCATCTTCGTTGCTCATGGGCATGTGGCCGTCGGCGGAGAGGTCGAGAATGGCGAGACGGCGACTGCCCAATCCGATGTATCCGCCATCGGGGAAACGGCGCTCCCAGAGCCCGGAGTCATCGGGACCGCGGTGCGTCTGAATGTTCGTCATCCGGACGAGCGCATCGGTATCGCCGCAGTTCACGAGTCCGCTGATGCCGCACATGGCGTCAGTTCCTCCCGATCTGCAGTTCGTAGATCTTGGCTTTGGAATGGAACATCTGCACTGCTTGAAAGGTGCAGTAAATCAGGCCTGGTATGCCGTCGAGAAATCCCAGTCGAAACAAATAACGATATAGAAAAAGCAAAACCGGAGAACATGGCAAGCGATAAAGATTTCGCTTAAGCCATCGTCTGCGCTGCGCCTGATTACCGAACAAGCTGGCGGTCACTTCTTGACCATTGTGTTGAGCTTCATCTCGAGTATCGCGTTCTGGCTGTAGGAGCACCCGCGCTTCCCAGTTGGAGTACTCATTGTGCTTCAGGATATAGCGCGACAAAGAATCGACATTGCGGTGGATCAATGCATTATGTAACTTTCCGGTATTACCATCGACCACCACATGTTCGTGGATCTCGATATCGGCCATCGAAGTATCCTGATCTTTCAGGCGGCATTCAAAACGACCTCGCCCTTTGCGGAGTAAAGACAGCTTCCAGAAACTTGCGTCGCAATGCTTCAAGACTTTTCCGAGAAAATACATCTGGAGGCGAATAAAATATCCATCTACGCGAGGGTTTAGCAACGCACTCCGAATTTCGTCCACCAACCCCGGCGTCAACACTTCATCTGCATCAAGCAGGAGAATCCAGTCGTATGCGAGTGGAAGCGTGTCCATGGCCCACTGACGTTTTTTTGGCCAGCCTCCCGCGTAGTGAAACTGGACTGTCTTCGCGCCATTCGATTCAGCGATGGCAACCGTGTTGTCCGTGCTCTGCGAATCGACGACATACACTTCACCGAATTCCGCCAGCGACTCCAGGCAGCGTGGCAGGTTGCGCGCCTCATTGCGGACAGGAACAATCACACTTACGGGCAGCGCCTGTACAGCGGCACTGGAGTGCGAAACATCAGATACTGATCTTGTTTCGATCAAGTTCATTCTGTCGGCAGGGCAAAGGTCTTACTATGTTAGCTGAACTGAGGGCATTCTTGAACGTAAGATCGTCAATCCAGAATTGTTAACGAAGGATCACTTGACGAAGGCCGTTCCGCGCGATTTCGACCCCAGCAGGTGGGCAGCGATGCCTCTTACAGGTTGTGCTCGCACCAGCGCTTCAGCACAAAGAGCGACCAGGGACGCGACCAGGAAGTTTCGCCCGCCAGAAATCGATTCCAGACCTCGTGCACGGCGCTGGCGCTGATAGAAGTCCGATCCCAACTACTTTTCAGCAATGCGTCTTCGACTACAGGCCTCATCTCGCCTCGTAGCCAACTTTCAAAAGGAAGCGTGAAACCGCGCTTGGGACGATTCACAATCTCCATGGGCAACTTGACGCCTAGACTCTTTAGCAAGAGACTTTTCGGCAAGTTTCCCTCCAGCTTTCGCGTGCCTGGAATGCGAAGACAGGCTTCAACCAGCGCCTGGTCGAGGAAGGGCACACGCAACTCGAGACCATGCACCATGCTCATGAAATCGGAATCCCGGAGCAGCGTGTTCCGCATGTAGAAATGCGATTCGAGATAGGAAACACGATTGACTGGGTCGAGCGATTGGCTTGCAGTGACGGACTCTAGCAGCACTCCATCGAGAGCTCGCTGCGAAGTTTCGCGATCGCGGGCGGTTAACAGGGCCTCGCGCTCGGCGGCCCCAAACAGCATTCGCACCAAAAAGTAGGGATGAATGGAATCTTGGTCTGCGGTCAATTCGGCCAGCTTGCGGCCGCGATCGCTCTTGCCGGCAAACAGCGCCACGGAGGCGGAAATTGGCCGCTGCGCCAGTCGGGACAGTCGTCCAAATCGTTTAGAAAATGTTTCCATTTTTGGCACGCGGCGAAAATTCGAGTAGCCTGCGAACATCTCATCGGCGCCGAGGCCAGTTAAGGCAACCTTCACTCCGGCAGCTCTCGTTTTGGCAGAGACGAGATATGTGTTGACGCCATCGATGGTCGGCTGGTCCATCGCAAAGAGAGCATCGGGCAACACTGCCAGCGTTTCTTGCTGCGAGACCGCGATCTCATGATGTTCGGTTCCAAACCGACGCGCGACTTCCCGCGAATACTTTCCTTCGTTGAACTCCTCTTCCTGAAATACCAATGAGAAAGTGTTCGCGCGCACGCCATTGTGGCTGAGGACGGCAACCAGAGCGCTGGAATCGATTCCACCCGAAAGAAATACTCCTACGGGCACATCGCTTACTAAGTGCGACAATACTGCGTCGCGCAAAATCGCGGGCAATAGAGCTGCCGCCGCGATGCCATTGCCCGGCGGTGGCGACGATTCGATTTGTAAAGACGACCGCAGCAGATTCCAGTATTCGCGGCTAGTCACCGATCCGTTTTCTAACGTGAGCATGTGTCCCGGGGGAACGGCTTTGACGCTTTCGACGATGGTCCATGGTTCATATACGGAACCGAACGTCAGATAGCTCAAAACGCCGGTCGGATCTGCCTTTCGCGGCACGAGTCCGGTCTGCAAAAGGGTTCGGACCTCCGAAGCAAAAATAAAAGTCTCCGCCGACTGGTGGTAATACAGTGGCTTGATTCCCATGGGATCGCGCGCCAAGAGCAGGCGCTTTTGCGGGGCGTCCCAGAGAGCAAACGAGAACATGCCGCGCAAGCGCGTCAAGCAAGACTCTCCCCAGACGCGATAGGCAGCAAGAATCACTTCAGTATCGGAATGACTTTTGAACTCGACGCCGCCGCTCTCAAGCTCCTGCCGAAGTTCGCGGAAGTTGTAGATTTCGCCATTGAAGACGATCCAGTTGCCAGTGACCGGATCCTGCATGGGCTGGTGTCCGAGCGGTGAGAGATCGATGATCGAAAGGCGGGTGTGAAACAGCTTGAGTTGGCAGCCGCGCACAGAAGTGTCGTGGATGACGACAGTGCCGGCGTCATCAGGTCCACGGTGCGCAAGTGTCGCGGCAGTCTTCTGAAGGATATCTTCAGAGACAGAACAGGACGGGGCCAAAATGCCAAAAATCCCACACATGTATTTAGAACTCGTGTCTTTCGTCGGCCCGGGATTGGGAATGCATGACTGTCGGATATCCTGTGTGGGCAAGACTCCCGTTATTTGAACGCTTCTACATACAAGGAATGCGGGAGATCCTGCGTGTCTCCGGACTCATAAGGCGGAACGTTGCGACCATACAAACGGCTCTTCCCTTCGGCGGACTTCTCCACTTCCCCAAATCCCGCTTCGCACAGCACTTCGTTCAAATAACTGAAATCGAATGCGGTCCGGTGCTGTCCATCGCAGAAAACAAAATTGGAAAATCTGCCGCCGAGCGAATCGAAGTGACGCGGAAAGGAATCGTAGAACCACTCGCTGCGCTGCTGTGTGTAGGCGACAATCGCGCTCTCCAGGCTCGGAACAATGAGCCGGATGCCTCCCCCATCTTTCAGAACGCGCGCACATTCCTGAAGAATACGATTTAACTCATCTGGATAGAAGTGCTCGAACATGTGGGTTGAATAGATCGACTCCACCGACCCGGAGCGAAACGGAAGCCCATTTCTAACATCCAGCCAAACGTCGATCTTGTTGAAGAGGTTACCGTCGATATTCAAGAAACCTGGAAGGTACTTTGTACCGCAACCTAAATGCAAGTGACACGGGCTCTTGGCAGAGCGTGCACTCGTTACATAGCGGCGCAAGAAGTAATTCGGAACTGTGGCCTTGGCAATGCCCCAAAATGCAATGTCTTTATAACGCTGGTGAAGCAACCCATCCTCCGTTAACGGCGACCACTATTGTTGATCGTATTATAGAGCAGCCGACCGAGCATCATTGAAACGAGCACGTCATTTATGCGATTGCTTGGTGGTAAATTCTCGCCAGCTGTTCCGCCTGATGCAGAAGCGTGAATTTTTCCATGATCGTTTGGCGCGCGGCGGTACCGATGCGCATGCGCAGTTCCATGGAACTCAGCAAATCGGAAAGTCCTTGCACAAGATCTTTGAGCCCTTCGATGGGAATGAGCCAGCCATTTCTACCATGCTCAATCACTTCATCAATTCCCTGCCCGCGACAGCCAATTGCTGGCTTCCCGCACGACATCGCCTCAAGGTATACGCATCCCAAGCCTTCATTCCGGCTAGGCAATACAAATACAGAGCAGCGCCGCATGGCATCTGCCACTTCGGACCGGCTCTGCCGTCCGACAAACTGAACTTGCTGCCCAATGCCCAAGTCGCGCGACAATTCTTCAAATTGGGAGCGATCTGGACCTTCTCCGATGATGCGGCATCGAAGCTGGGGAAAAGAAGATTTGAGACTTCCGAGAGCTTGCAAAACAAGTTCGTGGCCTTTGCTACGCAGCAGGTTGCCGACTATCAAAATCTCTGGATCGAAGGGTTCGTCTGGGCGTTCGAAGTTAACGGGATTCACAATCGGATTCGGCGAAAACAGGTTCGGATCTACACCGTTGTACACGACGGCGCTGCCGGTTGCCGTTGGCATTCCGGCTTTAAGAATTTCCTCCACCTTGCGGCTGACACATATTACAGTTTGCGCCGCACTATAGACGTGTACTGACGCCTTCCGCCGCCAAGCTGCTGGAATTCCAGCACGAAAACAGCTGTTGAACACATCTAACCCGTGGACCGTAACCACGAACGGAATCTTCAACTGTTTGGAAAGCAACGCAGCCGCATAGCCGCACGGGAGGGCTGCATGAGCGTGGATCACGTCAATTGGCTTCTCATCGTGCAGCTTTCGTATTCGTCGCTGGAGACGCGCGTAGAGTAATTCTCCCGCGCTAGAGAGCCCGAGATTTCCTGGAATTTGAGGAAATCGCAACCACTCCGCCGCAGCCGACGAGCTTGCCTGCTTCCTGGGATGATGA
>JBATZM010000058.1:0-101275 GCA_049674665.1 Terriglobales bacterium | reverse complement strand
AAGATCAAGAAGGCGTTTGATGAGCTGATTCTTCTGGGATTGGTCGATCCAAAGCCGGTGAAGTTCTTTGGCGCGCAAGCGACCGGATGCTCGCCGATTTCGACGGCGATCAAGCAATACAGTTCTGAGATCGAACCGCAGCGTCCTAAGACGATTGCGCGGTCGCTGGCGATTGGCAATCCTGCCGATGGACACTACGCGTTGAAAGCCATCACCAAGAGTGGAGGATGGTCGGAAGACGTTTCCGATCCCGAGGTTGTCAGCGGCATTCAGTTGCTGGCGGAGACCGAAGGCATCTTCACCGAAACTGCGGGCGGCGTGACGGTTGGAACGGCACGCAAGCTGATCCAGCAGGATCGTATTCTGCCCGATGAAACGACCGTGCTCTGTATCACGGGCAACGGGCTGAAGACCACTGATGTGCTGGCGGACAAGTATCAGACCGAAACAGCGATCGCTCCGAAGCTGGCCGAGTTTGAAGCTTATTTGGCGGCGAAGGCGAGTGCGCTGCCGGCGGCTGAGACGGTGGCGGCAGGCGTTGGACGATAACACGGTCGTTGGTCGTTGGTCGCTAGTCGCTGGTCGTTCGCGGATTCACTTGCTAGCGACTGGCGACAAGAATTTTGCAAGCTTTTAGCCCAGGAGGTTTTCTATGAGTATCACTGTTCAAATTCCCACAGCTTTGCGGCGGCTTACTTCGGGAACGCCGCGTGTGGTTTGCTCGGCTGCGAATCTCAGTGAGTTGTTCGCGGAACTCGATTTGCAGTTTCCCGACTTGAAGCCCCATCTGCGAGATGAAGCGGGAGAGACGCGGCGCTTCCTGAATATTTATGTCAACGAGGAAGATATTCGCTTCCTCGGTGGCGCTTCGTATTCGTTCCAGGACGGCGACGAAGTGCTGCTTGTACCTTCGATCGCGGGCGGGGCGCAGTGAGCAACGTTTGCCCGATTTGCTTGCAGGACTGAATTTTCAGTTCGTACAAAGGTTACAGAGCTCCCGCCCTAGGTTCGTGCTATCCCTTTTCTGTATTTTCTGCGGCCCCCATAAAATATTTGTCGCGCTCATTCGTCTACACAAGGTAGATGGATGAAACGCTGACAAAACAGCGGGCAACAGTGGGGCAGGACGTGCAGATACGGAAGTCAGTATGCGATGAAGTGGTTTTGGACAAACGCCAACCTGTGCTATAATCTAACTAACTGGTTAATTATATGAAAACATCTCGGGCTGCACGTCGTCCAGTTCGCGCACGGCTTGGGTCGCGACGGCTCATCAGTCATCGCCTGGGAACTCGTGGACAGCCGGAGGAGAGCCGGGCGGCCATCCTGAAAGCGGCAGTGGCAGAGTTCGCCGAGTATGGGATTGCCGGAGCTCGCACCGACGCGATTGCCAAGTCAGCGCATGTCAACAAGGCGCTGCTTTATTACTACTTCAAAGACAAGGATGCATTGTACGAAGCAGTGCTCGACCATGTATTCAGCGGGTTGCGGGAGCGGGTGATGCCGGTTCTGGACAGCAAACTGCCTCCGCGGCAGAAGATGCTGGAGTATCTGGGCACGTATTTCGATTACATCGCGGCGAATCCGCGCTTTCCGCGAGTGGTGCAGGGGGAGTGGGTGCGGTCGGGCACTGGCGCTGCTCGCATGCAGCGGATTGCGAAGGAGTATTTCTTCCCCATCTTCGAGAAACTGGGCGAGGTATTGCGGGAAGGGATTCGGGCGGGAGAATTTCGAGCGGTGAATCCGATGGATTTTCTGCCGTCGATGGCGGCGGTGATTGTGTTTTATTTCACGTCGGCTCCGCTGATGAAGACGCTGATGAAGGTGGATCCTTTGTCGGTGGAGAGGATTCGGGAGCGGCGGGCGTTTGTGCTGGATTTTATTTCGGCGGCGCTGTTTGTTAGGTAAGAACCGCCAAGACGCGGAGCGCGCGGAGAAAGAGCTTAAGACTACAGGAAGCACGGAGGAACACGGGGAAATTAACAAATTCCCGACTCCAAACTTTTCGATAGGGTATGGAGATTGACGATGAATGCTCGGAATAAATTTTTGATAATGCTGGGGATCATCCTGGTGATTTCTTCGGCGTACTACTTCTTTTCTACTCCTGGCGGAAAAGACCTGGTTTTAGTGGGAACGGTGGATGCGAACCAGATCGTGGTGAGTCCGCAGATTCAGGGACGAATTTCGAAGCTGCTGGTCGAAGAAGGATCGCAGGTGAAGCAGGGAGATCTGATCGCATTACTGGACCCTTCAGAGTTGGAGGCGGAAGAGCGAGCGGCCGCCGCGACGATAGCGAGTATGCGGTCGCAGATGAGCGCGAACGAATACACGCGGAAGTCGACCAAGGGATCGACATCGAGCGATGTAGAGAATTCGCAGGCGAAGTTGTCGGCGGCGCGGGCGCAACTGGCACAGGCAGAAGCTACTTTGACGCGGGTTCAGAGCGACAGTCGACGGACGATTGGATTGGCGCAGGCGGGAGTGGCTTCGGATCAGGACCGGGTGCAGGCGGAGATGAATCTGAAGGCGCAAGAAGCCAGCGTGCAGTCGCTGAAGGATCAGGTGTCAGCGGCGCAAGCGGATTTGAATTCGTCCATTGCACGGACGAATCAGGCAACGGCGGCGCAAAGTACGGTGGCATCGACGCGGGCGCAGGTTGAGAACGCAGTGGCGCAGTTGAAGGAAGCGGAGGTACGCCTCGGATACACGAAAATCTATTCGCCGGTGACGGGGACGGTGCTGGTGCGGGCGGCGCGCGAAGGCGAAGTGGTGAGTGCAGGGCAAGCGATTGTGACCGTAGTGGATTTCACAGATACATGGGCATTCGCGGCAATTCCGGAAACGGATGCCGATCATATTGGGTTGGGAGACACACTGCGGGTGCGACTGCCCGGAGGGACGATAGTTTCGGGGAAAGTTTTCTATAAAGCGGCGGAGGCAGATTTTGCTACGCAGCGGGATGTAGGCCGGCGGAAGCGGGATATTCGCACGATTGCTTTGAAGGTGCGACTAGAGAATCCGAAGGGCGCTTATGTGCCGGGGATGACAGCGGAAGTGCTGGTCAGTCCAGAGCAGTTGAAAGGGACAGCGCCAACAAGCGCAGAGGCGGCGGGAAAGTCATGAACGCAGAAGCAAATAAAACAAATGGCGCGTCGGCTTCGACTTCGGAGTTTAGCGGGCGGAGCGAGATAGCTCCAGATGCTCCGAATGCGATTGAGGTGGACCACATTGTCAAGCGCTATGGCGAGTTCACGGCTGTGGATGATGTTTCATTTACGGTGAAAGAGGGAGAGATTTTTGGGCTGCTGGGGCCTAATGGTGCGGGCAAATCTACGTTAATTCGGATGATGACCACTCTGATTCCGATCACGGGTGGGGTGGCCGTGGTGGCGGGGCATGATGTGGCATCGAATCCGGATGCGGTGCGGCGGACGATTGGCGTGATTCCGCAGGCTTTGACAAGCGATCTGGATTTGACGGTGGAAGAGAACATGAATATTTACGCCAAGCTGTATGACGTTCCGGCAAAGAGGCGTAAAGAGGCGATCGAGGAGTTACTGGAGACGGTGGATCTTACTAAGTGGCGTGGCGCGCAGACCAAGACTTTATCGGGAGGAATGCGGCGGCGGTTGGAGATTGCTCGCGGGCTGGTGCATAGTCCCAGGATTTTTTTTCTGGACGAGCCTACTACGGGACTCGATCCAGTGTCGCGCGTGGCGGTGTGGGAGATGCTGACGAACATCAAGGCTAAACGCAAGCTTACGGTTCTGATTACTACGCATTACATGGACGAAGCGGACCGGTTGTGTAATCGAATTGCGATTGTGGACCACGGAAAGCTGGTGGCTTTGGATACTCCGGAAGCGTTGAAGGCAAGCGTGCCGGGATCGAATGTGATTGAGGTGCACTTTGAGCATCCGCCGAACGACTGGGAAGAACGGCTTAAGGCGTTGCCAGGAGTGACATCGGTGCAGAACGAGAGCTCAGGGATGTTCCGGGTGCTGACAGCGAATGGGTCGCGCACGACCACAGACTTGGTCGGGATGGCGGTCGAGGCGGGGGTGGGAGTGAAAACGCTCTCGGTGCAAAATACCACGCTGGACGATGTGTTTGTCTTCTATACGGGGCGGCAGTTGCGCGATGAACTGGTGAAGGCTCATGCCTACATGATGCCGCAGAGTCCGGGAGTGCGGCCATGAACCGGATGATGGCGATTATCGAGCGCGAAATGCGCAAGTTTTTCCGCTCGCCGGCGCTGATGATGGTGGCGATGATTGGGCCGCTCGTGCAGTTGATCGTGCTGGGGAACGCTTTTGGAGGCAAGATCCGCGACGCGAAGATGGGCGTGGTGGATGAGGATCATGGGACGCAATCGATCCGGATCAAAGAAGCGTTTGATGCCGTGCGGGCGAATATGCGGACGTTTATTCCGATCCCCTATGACAACGAAGTGCAGGCGCGGGAAGACGTGCGCAACGGGAAGATTCAGGGAGCGCTGATTATTCCAGCGCAATATTCGAAGTTGGTTTATGAGAAGAATCATCCGCGGATCGCGCTGATTGTGGATAACAGCGACAACGTGATGAGTGGGGCGTTCGAAGACGAGATGACTGCAGTGACGGACGCATTGAACCAGCCGGACATATCGCCGCGGCTGTTGCAGCAGACAGCGTTGGAGGTGGTGGAGCTCTATCCATATATCGAGTACATGAAATATCTGCTGCCGGGATCGATCGCGCTGGCGATATTTGTGTCGGCGATGATCGGTGGGGGAATTCTATACATCGATGACAAGGCGCGAGGTGTGCACGAAGGATATTTGGTGACTCCCATCACGAAGGCGGAGTTGGTGTTTGGGATGAATAGCGCCAGCGCGATCAAGGCGGTGATGACCGGGGTCGTCATTACGATCATCGGATCGCTGATGGCCGGTGTGGGATCGATTTTCAATCCGCTCACTATGCTGGGGTTGCTGGGGATGGTGGTGGCGACGGCGGCGGCGTTCAACGGCATGATGTTTCTAATGATGGTACGGGTCGAGGATCCGCTGGTGCCGCGCGCGATCTTCGGAATTCTGAATACGTTGCTGTTTTTCCCGAGCGGAGCGATCTACCCTGTCCAAGCGTTTCCCGCTTGGCTGCGGGCAATCGCATGGGTGGATCCGTTTACCTACGCGGTGCATGGCTTCAAGTCGCTGCTGCTGAAGGAAGCGGGACTCGCGGCGATTGTGCCGGACCTGCTTTTTCTGTCGATATTTGCGTTGGTAACGCTGGCGTTGGCGGTGCCACTGTTCAAACGGACGCTGTAGAGCTATTCACCGCCTAGACGCTAAGGGTGCGGAGAAAAGTTTATCTCCAACACTCTGGTTTCCTCACCCTTTCCGTGCGCTTTTTCCAATAAACAATTCTGAAGTGGATTCCGACGCGTTCTTGTGTGCCAATGCTCTGCCGAGCTGCGCTCGGCTGGACGGGCAAGGACGCCCGTTTCTCCATGAGCACATTCCTACGTGATTTGTGGCGGGGGAGTGGGGATTAGTTGGCGGAACCGGCGGGTGAAAGAGAGAGGATGAGGGGCATCTGTAGTCAGACGGAAGACGAGGTTGGTGATGATAGAACTCGTCTTCGGCAGGGTATTGGTCCGAATATTGGGCAGGACACTCGATAGAACGCTGGCGCCAACATTAAGGCGCAGCCATATAAAACGGCCAATACGAGTGAGGCGAACTTGTCCAGGACTTAGTCTGGCAGTGTAACTGGCGGCGATGCGGGCCATTTCGGCAAGGTCATTCAGCGGGCTGAATTCCACGTCGCTGGTACGGGGGAGTTGGCGCATGGCGTCGAGTTGGTGGGCGATACTTTTGCGTCCTGCAACGCAAGGCTGAGTGCGGCAATCGAGAATTTTTTCGATGGCATAGAGAGCGGCGTGATCGACGCGTTCTCCAAAGGCGAGAAAGAGAGTGTTGGTCGATGCGATGTAGTTGAGGGGCAGCATCTGAAAGGCTTCGAGGATGGGAAGTGGAATGCTGCTAGGAGAATGGATGGCGGAGGGATCAAAGGAAGTTGCCACGGGACATCCCCATTGCAGAGCGAGGGCGGAGGTCACTTCCTGTTCGGTGGCGAAGCCCAGTTTTTCAATCCACTCGCCGATTTTTCCATAGCGGGCGCGGCGTTGAGCTTCCAAGGCAGCGCGAACTTCGTTGTAGGTGAGTTTGCCGCGGGCAACCATGAGGAGCCCGAGGGGAATGCGATTGGGAGGCTGCGGCGAAGGAGCCATCACGCGCAGGCGCGAAAGCTGGCCGATCAGAGCGGTCTCGAGGCATTGCGGCTGGCAATAGAAGATGCCCTGAAGAAAGGTTCCACTCGGACGGTGGTGGTTGCGAAAACGCTCCCAGAGCGATTGTGGCCCGGAGCAGGAAACGAGTGCGCAAGGAGGCTGAGTGGATTCGAAATTGTGGCGCTTAATCCAGTTAGCGGACCAAGTTAGTGGCTTGAGAAAGTCTGGCATAAGTCAATCATCCTTAGGTAATCAGAAATTAATAGAGATCAGGCAGGCGATCCGGTGACGGGAACGGGATCGACAACGTCTGTGACACGCAATCCGTACTTGCCGTCGACGATGACGACTTCGCCCTGGGCGATGAGACGTCCGTCAAGCAACAGATCTACCGGAGAATGAAGAGTGTTATCGAGTTCGACTACGACTCCGGCACTGAGGGCGAGCACATCGCGCAGCAGCATGCGGCGGGTTCCAAAACGGAGTTTGACGTCGAGCCCAACGTCCATAAGACGGCCGTAACTGGCGGTCGGAGGAGATAGAGTCGAAGCCGGAGGGGACAACGCTGCGGATGTTTGTGGAACGGACGCGGGCTGGACTTTCGACTGAACTTTTGGCTGAAGCTCCGCGGCGAGGGCGGGGCTGATCTGAATTTCTACGGTGATGGTGGTGCCAGCTTCGTCGCGAGTTTGAAGACAGATGACAACGTCCGAGGACCAGGAAGGCGCGGCGGAGGCGGAAAGATGAAGTTGAGCTTCGCCGTCAACGCTGGGGGCGAGTGCGGTGGCGGCCAGGCCGGCGATCTGGCGCAAGAGTTCTTCCAGTGCTTCTTTTTGTTCGGCAGTAATGCCTTCGGGAGTAACGGCTCCGGCGGCGGGCTCGGTTTCGCCGAGAAACTTGCGGGCAAGACGAGCGCCGGATGCAGCAGGAAGACGCAACGTCATCTCGCCATGAACGGCGCCTCCGGCAACGACTGTGTACCAGATATCGGCATCGGCGGCAGCCAGGGGCTCGGAAGAAATTTCGAAGACGATAGGTTGTCCGGAAACCTGGGAGAGCACATTTTGAAGACAAGTCTTCCAGGCTTCGCACCAGTTACGAAGTTCGGTGCGGAGTTCGGAGCCCGAATTATTGGGGAGTACGATGGGAGCGTCAGTCATAATTCACCAGTCATGATTCGTAATTCAATCGTTATGATTTCAACTTCACAGTTCACAATTCATGGTTTGCGAGTCATGGTTCGCCAGTCATGATTGACCTGCGATTGGAAGCGAGGCCTCGATAGACAGGACACGGGCGGCGCGGCGATTATTGACGCGTACGGGCGAAGCCGAGCATAGACGAACATCGTTGACCATCAGGAGGGCTGGGTCGGATGCCTTCCTGGAAAAACGAAGCAAATCGTTGGGAACGAGTTCGGAGAGATTCTGTAAGGTCACTTGCAGATTCGGCATGGAAAGTTCCACAGGGAAGAAACAGTCCAACAGCTTTTTCTGAATCTGGCGGCGGCCTTCGATGGGACTGCGAGGGCGCTGATAACTGAAATCGGCGGAAATTTTTCTGAGCAAGGCATTCGAAACCACGGCAGGAACGGCGAGGTTGAGGGTACCGCGTGTTTCCGACATTTTGATTTCGAAGCTGAGGCAAAGGTTTTTTTCTTCGGGAGGCATCAGGCGCTGGGTTTGGAGGATCTCCTGCCGCGCACCGAATTTGAATTCGAGTGCAATCGCATGCCAGCTAGTCTGCAGCTCGCGGCACATGATGCGGACAATCCCTTCGAGAACTTGTTCTTCGATCTCGGTAATGTTCCGGGTGATCTCGCTGTTGGTACCTTCGCCTCCGAGCATGACGTCGATGATGGGGAAAGCGATGGCAAGATCGAGCTGAAGGAGGGAGGTAGCGTCGACGGGAGCGAGGTCGATGGAGGCAAGGTAAGTCTTTTCCGGGACGCGTTGCAGAAACTCGCGATAGGTGAGATGTTCAGCGGAAACCAGGCTGACGTCGAAAACAATACGCAGGTAGCCGCCGACGCAAGTGGTGAGATTGCGGGCAAAGTTTTCGTGGAGCTGGTTGATGGCACGTAACTGCTCGTTTCCAATCTGTCCGGCTTGACGAATGTCCCAAGGCTGCACGACTGGTCCGGTGGAAGTGGGGGCAGCAGTGTTGCCGGAGCGCGCGGCCCGTACCATGTCGTCAATTTCCTGCTGGTTGAGTACCTTTTCCATGGAAGCCTCGTCGGGTGAAATTCAAGTTTGTAGAATTTGTAAGAGAGGCAGCCCTCTAAGGAGTTCCGGCGGCTTTGGCAAGGGCTGGCGTGGTGGGTGTGGTCAGGAAATTGAGCCGTGCTCGCAGGCGAACCATGGCCAGCGAGTGAATCTGAGAAACCCGCGATTCGCCAATGCCGAGTGCGACTCCGACTTCCTTCATGGTGAGTTCTTCATAGTAGTAAAGCGCGAGCACACGCTGTTCCTTTTCCGGCAACTCGGAAATGGCCTGCTCGAGCAGATGTTTTGTCTCCGAGCGAAGGCAGAGGAAGAAAGGCGTTTCCTCGGGCTTGGAGGGAATGTAGTCGGTGAGATCTTCTTCTTTGCCGTCGCGGGGAGATTCGATGCGCAGGCTCCCAAGCTCAAGCCCGTCAAGTTCGGCAAGCAGAGATTGCAGCTCGCGAAGATCGATGCCCATCTCACGGGCGATTTCATTTTCGTCGGGCGCGCGGCCGAGCTTGCTGGAAAGTTCGCAGTAGGTGGCGTCAACGAGGCGTCCTTTGCGGCGCAATTCACGCGGGCTCCAGTCGAGTTCGCGCAGACTGTCGAGAATGGCGCCGCGGATGCGGAACTTGGCGTAAGAACTGAACTGCACATGCTTGGAGAGGTCGAACTTGTTGAGAGCGTCGATGAGCCCAACGACACCAGCGTGGACTAGATCTTCGAAGGGTACGTGGCGCGGAAGCCGGTCGTGAATACGGCGGGCGATGTAGCGGACCTGGGGAAGTTGTTCCATAAGGATACGCTCACGTTCGGCATCGTTCTGGACGCGTTGATAGGCTTCGGCGGGATGGTTGGTCATGAGGCGGCCCTCGCTTTTCGTGATATCGGTCGTTAGTCGTTGCTCATTAGTTATCGTGAGTTATCATGGTTCGTTCCTCATCGCGCCGCATCCCACGCACCGAACGGCGATCGACTTACGCCCATCGGCCTACACGAAGGGGCGGCAAAATATTCAACGCACCATTTCTTCATCGAACTACGCCTAGCGACTGCACTGAAATCATGGGAGGAATTTCCAGGGGAGAAAGCACCACAACTTTGGGAAGGAAGGGTTCGAGCAAGCGCCGCAGATGAAAACGCGCGGGTGTGGAACAGAGCAGGATCGGCGCGGTCTGAGCGACCTGATCTCCGGCCAGCAGACGCAAGCCATCGAGAATGCGCCGAACGAATGATGGCTGTAAACCAGAGGGCTGCAATCCCGTGCTGGTGGCTGGCGGCGACTGCGGGCTGAAAGCCCGGCTGAGTTCCTCTTCGAGGCTGTGATCGAGAGTAAGCACACGCAGACCGCCGTCGTCCGAGAGCAGTGGGCGGACGAGAGCGCGTCCGAGCGCCTGGCGGGCAGCCTCGACCAGCAGCACGGGATGTTTATTGATAGCGGAAGCATCAAGCAGGGCCTCGAGGATGGTGGAGAGGTCGCGAATGGAAACCTGCTCTCGCAGGAGTTGCTGCAAAACTTTTTGCACTTCGCCGAGGCTGAGAATTTTAGGTACGAGTTCTTCGACCAGCTTGGGATGGCTCTCGCTGAGGCGATCGAGCAGGCGCTTGGTTTCCTGGCGGGTCAGCAATTCGTAGGCATGCTGCCGGATGATTTCGGCGAGATGGGTGGAGAGAACCGAAGTCTGGTCGACGACGGCGTAGCCGGAGGTAAGAGCCTGAGACTCGAGAGCACGGGCAATCCAAAGAGCGGCAACGCCGAAAGCAGGCTCGCGGGTGGGGGTTCCGGCCAGCGCAGGTGGAGTAACCTCGGAGCTGATGGCGAGAACTTTATCTTCCAGCATCTCCCAACGAGCGATCTCCACGCCGCGCAGAGAGATGACATATTCACGGGGCTTGAGGCGAACGTTGTCAGTGATATGAATGGGTGGAACGATGAATCCCAGTTGCACGGCGAGGCTGCTGCGCAGCGACTTAACGCGGGCAAGCAGCTGTCCGCCCTGCGCGACGTCGACCAGGTTGACGAGCGAGTAGCCGACCTCAAGGGAAAGTTCGTCGAGCTTGAGCAAGTCTTCGATGGAGTCGGACTTGGCGGCCTTTTTATCTTTTCCGGCGGCGGGTAGCGCGCCGGGATCGGCAACGACTGGTTCGATGACCTTGCCATCTTTGTCTTTGAGCTGGGGTAGCCGGGCAGCGATCAGGGCAACGATTCCGGCGATGGCAAGGAAAGAAAATTTCGGCAGTCCGGGGATGCAGGCCAGCGCGACCATGACGCCAGCAGCGATCTGCAGGGAGCGGCGGCGAGACAGAAGTTGGGTGCCGAGATCGACAGAGAGGGTGGCGTTCGAGGAGGCGCGGGTGACAATCATGCCGCCAGCCATCGAGACCAGAAGCGACGGGATCATGGTGACCAGACCGTCGCCAACCGTGAGTACGGTATAAGTTTTGAGCGCCTCACGAAAAGGAATGTCGAGTTGAAAGACTCCGATGAGAAAGCCGGCCAAGATGTTGATGCCGGTAATGAGAATAGTGGCGATGGAATCGCGCTGATTGAAGCGAGCGGCGCCATCCATGGCACCGTAGAATTCCGCTTCACGGGCTGTTTGTTCGCGGCGGGCGCGGGCCTGGTGTTCGTCGATGAGCCCGGCATTGAGGTCGGCGTCGATCGCCATCTGTTTGCCGGGAAGAGCGTCGAGTGTGAAGCGGGCGGTGACTTCGGCGGTGCGCACGGCGCCGTGGGCGACGACGATGTACTGGATGGCGATGAGAGCGATGAAGAGAACGAATCCGACAATGTAGTTGCCGCCCACGACGAATTGTCCGAAGGCCTCGATGACATGTCCCGCAGCTCCAGCGCCTTCGTTGCCGTGCAGAAGAATGCGGCGGCTGGAAGCAAGATTCAGCGACAAGCGGAACAGCGTGAGCAGGAGCAGCAGGCTGGGGAAAACGGAAAACTGTGCTGGACGCAGGATCTGAAGAGCGGAAAGCAGCACCAGGACAGAAGCGGCAAAGCTGGTGGCCAGCAGCAGGTCGAGCACAAATGCCGGAAGCGGCACCAGCATTACGAAGACCAGGCTGACAGCCGCGATGGGGACGATCCACTCGATGAATGGGTTGCGCGCGGGAGCAGCGACAGTAACGGCGGTTGTGGAAGCGGGCATTAGCGGTGGCCTCCTCGTGCGGCAGCGGCGAGGGCGCGAGCTTGTGCGCGGTAAATAGCGGCCAGGATTTCGGCCAGGACAGCATAGAGGTTTGCCGGAACGCTTTGTCCCACTTCGACGGTGCGATAGAGAATGTGAGCCAGAGGCGGATTCTCGACCATGGGAATGTTCTCCCAGCGGGCAATTTCTCGGATCTGCGCGGCGAACAGGTTTCGTCCCTTGGCGACCACGACGGGCGCGGACATATCGGGGCGGTACTCAATCGCGATTGCATATTCGGTGGGGTTGGTGATGACGACGGCAGCGCGTTTGGTGTCCTCCAACATGCGGCGGCGGCGCGCCTGGCGCTGCAGGCGGCGGATGCGGCCTTTGATAATGGGATTGCCTTCCGATTCCTTATATTCGTCTTTCAATTCCTGACGGCTCATTTTCAGTTCGCTCGAAAGATGTTGGCGCTCGAAGAAATAGTCGAGCACGGACCAGACGAGAAGAACGAGAGCGGATTTCCAAGCCACTTCAAAGATGCGGGCGGTGGCAAAGCCGAGCATGCCGCGGGCAGAACGGGCGGAGAGCGCCATGAGCAAAGGCCAGTCTCGACGCAGGCAGCCAATGGCGAGGTAGGTAACGGCAGCGGCTGGGAGCAGCGACTTGATGAGTCCGCGGAGTGCGGTGATGGAGAAGAGCTGGCCCAGCCTTGTGGCCGGGCTCATGCGGGACGCCTTGGGCATCAGTGAAGTGGGAGCAAAGACGAGTCCACCCTGAGCGAGCGCGGAGGCGAGCGCGATGGTCCATCCCAGACCGAGCGCGACAGCAGTGGCGGCGAACAGTCCGGAGTGGGTGAGCAAGGGAAACAGCATGTCCGTGGGGAGATTGCCGGAGACAGCACCCTCGATGCAGTCGTGAAAAAATCTGCGCCAGACGAGCGGGAAGCTGGACATCATGGAGAAGAGAACGAAGATCGCGGCCATGCCCGAAGCGGCTCCGATAAGATCGCGGCTGCGCGCGACCTGGCCTTGTTCCCGGGCCTTCTGGCGGCGACGTGGGGTCGCCTGTTCGGTCTGGTTGGACTCTGGCATAGGTCAGTGGTCAGTTCTCGGTTCCCAATTCTCGATTCTTAGGATCGGTGGTTCTTGGTCAGTGAGCGAGTTTTAGAATCCTTTCCGAGGCATCGAGAGCGTGGCCAAAGCGGGCGTCGAAGAAACGCGGCCAGTACGCGACCGCGCCGCACATCAACGCCAAGCCCAGCAGGTTCTTGAGCGAAATTCCAACAAACAGGACAGGCAATTGCGGCGAAGCCTTGCCGATAAAACCGAGCGCGACATCTGCAAACAAACTCGCGACCAGTACGGGCGCGGCAATCTGCAGACCGGCGACCCACATGCCCGCCGTGAATTTCAAAAGTGTGGAGACCGCGGGCCAAGTGAGAGAAAAATGGCCAGGCGGCATATAGTCAAAGCTGCGCGCAAGGCCGCGCAACAGCCAGTGCGGGACGCTGAGCTGAATGAAGAGCAGGAGCACGATCAGTTCGAAAAAAGTGGAGAGCACGGAAGAGTCGGCCTGGCTGTTGTCGGGATTGACGATGCTGGCGAGCGAATATCCCATTTGGACACCGCACACCTGGCCGGCAATTTGCCCGGCTTCGAAGATGAGTTGGAGAGTGAATCCGAGGAAGACCCCTATGGCGAATTCGCCGAGCAAAAGCATGATGAGCGCAGGAGCAGTGAGGGCTGCCGGTGTTGCGGGAACCAGCGGCACCAGAAATAACGTAAGCAGGAAAGCGAGACCGATCTTGATGCGAGCGGGGACGGAAGCACTGCCGAAGAAAGGCGCGACCACGAGCAGGCCGGTGACCCGCGAGCCGGCAATCATCCAGGCTGCGATGGTGCGTTCGAGGGAAATCGAAACCGGCATCGGTAAAGCAATCGGCATCTGGAACACAATCACCTCGACCGGCATTTAATGATTTCTCACCTGACAAAGGGGTGGAAGTCGGACCACATGCCGGTGGTGTAGAACATCAGCTTGCGCAACATCCAGGGAAAAAGCAGCAGGATAGCCACCGCCATTGCGGCCAGGCGCGGGACAGTGGAGAGTGTCTGATCCTGCAAGGAGGTCAGCACTTGCACGACATTGACCAGCAGGCTGACGAACACGGCGATCAGGAGTAGCGGCGTGCCTATCAGCAGAGCCATCTGCAGGCTGTGACGGAAGAGCGCGACGACTTGTTCGGTTTCCATAAGCGCCTTTCAGGAAAAACTCCGCATCAGGGAACCAATCAGCAGGTTCCATCCGTCGACCACAACGAACAAAAGAATCTTGAGCGGAGTGGAAATGATGACCGGGGGTAGTTGCATCATGCCGATGGAGGTAGTGACAGCGGCGGTCACCATATCGATGACGAGAAAAGGGAAAAACAGAGCGGCGCCGATGCGAAACCCAGCTTGCAGTTCGCTCAATAAATAGGCAGGCGCGACCACGCGCATGTCGAGATCTTCCGGTCGGGCTGGACGGGGCTCATGCGCCAACTCGACAAAGAGCGCGAGATCCTTTTCGCGAGCGTACTTGAGCATGAAGTGGCGCATCGGAATGACGGAGCGATCGAGCGCGGTCATCATGGTTATGTGTCCCGCGTCGAGCGGAACGATGGCGTCCGTATAGATGGCAGCGCCTACCGGCTGCATAAGAAAAAAAGTGAGAATGAGCGAGAGCCCGATGAGCGTCTGATTGCTGGGCGCGGTTTGAGTACCGAGCGCCTGGCGGAGAAAGTGAAAGACGATGAGCAAACGTACGAATGGCGTCATCGAGAGCACGATGGCCGGAATCATGGTCAGCAGCGTGAGCAGTATGACGATGTTCCAGGATGGGGAACTAGCTGACGCGGTAGTTCCGGGAAGAAGTCCGGACAGAGGAAAGCCGGATGCTGCCGACGAACGGGCCCAAAGCGGTGCGGTACCGGTGACTAACAAGATGAGCAGCAATTGGACGAAACGGCAGAAGCGGCGCAAAGACAAAGATGAAGACAAGCTGGGAAAGACGGGCATCAATTTTTTGCTCCAGTTTTTCCTCCGGCCGCCTCGCCGCCGGCAAAGTCGTCCGGCAATTGCGAGAGCAGGGTCACGGAGTTGGGGCTGGAACCGATCAGGAAACGCTGACGCTCGAACTGGATCACGGAGACGAAGCGGCGTTCGCCGAGCGCCGCGGTTTCACGAACGGATAGCGCCTTGCGTTGGCGCTTGATTCCGGCACGGCTGATGCTGACAATGGCGCTGACAATGAAACCCGAGAAAACTTTGAAACGGGCAGATGCAAACTTACATGTGTGCGTGAAGATGCGTGCCAGAACGGTCGCGAGCGATGGGCTGGTCTGGCTATGTGTCTGCGTGATCTCCATTGGCCTCAACTCCATTGGTCTTAACTCCATTGATCGCGACTCCACGTGTGCGGACTCCATCCCTGCTTGTGCCAATTCCATCTAGGCCAACTCCGTCAAACGCACAGCTAAACGGTTCTGCACAACTTCAAACTCGCTCCATGCGATCAATTGGTCGTTTATACGAAGGGGAACGTCTTGTCCTACGGTCCAGCGGGTGGCGATGATGCGTCCACGCTCCAGATGAACTAGATCGCCGACGGTGAAGCCGGGCACAGAGACTTCGATAGTGAGCAGGCAAGGCAGAGATTCGACGCGCACCCAGCGATCGGCAAACGGATCGGCGATTGAAGTGATCGGAGTTTCGAGTTTGGGCTGGACGGCGGCTGTGGCCATTTACATTTGCACCAGAAATTCGGTGAAGTAGACATTCTGAACAGCCATCTGCGGCACTCGCTCTTGCAGGGCCTTCAGCAGTTCTTCTTTGAGCTGGTGTTTGCCTTCGAGTCCCAACAACGCTTCAGGCTGGGCAGTGGCGAGCACCGAGAGGATGGTGTCGCGTACCAGTGCTATAGGCACCGCATCCGGTTGGTTGCGATTGGCGAGTGGGTGTGCCAGTCCAAGCGTTATTCCAACACGAAGATAGGCACGCTGGCTGGAGCCAGTAACATTCACGATGAAGGTCTCCAGTACGAGGGTCGATTCTGCGGCGCCTCCCCCTGTACTCGTTGAAATCTGAGGGCGCAACCAGACGAAGATGCCTGCCGCGCCCAGCAGAAGAACTATCCCGACCGGGAGCCAGCCCTTCTTTTTCTTGCTCGTGGACGTGCTTCTCAGCGCACTATTAGGCCCGCTTCGGGACATGTCTCTGGACGCGGAACTCGCCTGTAAATCCGGCATATTCCCGATGTTTGCAAACGGGGTGCCGGGACGAACGTCCGGACAATCCGAAGGGCGATGGAGGAAAGCGGGCTGAAATCAGAGGATTGGACCAAGGTGCTTTTTATGCGCGTGCTAGTGAAGGAAAAAACGGACCGATACGACCGTGTTCTGAGAACGCTCTCATGAAAAAATTTATATAGAGCCGCAGCGAGATCGAGGCTCTCCGAGGGTGGACGGCGAGGCCGCCCGTCCCCTGCGAACATTAGGCTTGTTTCAGTCTTACTGCTTCAGGGCGATCGTGTCCTGCGCGATCTGATCGAAAGTTGTGACGACGCGAGCGTTAGCTTCATAGCTGCGCTGCGCGACGATGAGGTTCGCAAACTCGGTGGCGATGTCGACATTGGACTGTTCAAGGGCATTGTCGGTAATGCTGCCGAGTCCTCCGCTGGTTGGTGTGCCGACGGTGGCCTGACCAGAGGCAAGAGTTGGGGAATAGGTGTTGTCGCCATTGCGCGACAGTCCCTGCTCGTCGGCGAAGCTGGCGAGTGCGATCTACCCCACGGTAGCAGTGGTTCCGTTGCTGAAGGATCCGGTAATTGTGCCATCGGAACCGATGGCGAAATTCTGCAGAGTACCGCTGGCGGCGCCATCTTGTTGGATGGAGGTGGTGCTGCTAGCGGCAGCCGTTTGCGTAACGAGCCCGTTGCCGGCGGAGTCGAACAGATCCCAGGTAAAGACAAGTGGATTGGCACCATCCGCGAAAACGGCAGCGGACGTGGTCGGCGGGATCGTGAGTGTGGGATTGGTGCTGGAGGCGGCGCCGGCGGTAGGGGTGACACTTTGAAGGGTTCCATCGCCGTTGAAAATGAGAGTACCGGTAGCGAGCGAGACAGGCGCAGTGGCGCCGGAAATGTCGGCCGCAGGAATAGTGACAGCATAGCCCCAGGTGTTGACGACGGCGGAGACGGCGGCGCCGCCGCCCATAAGGTCTCCACTGCCGGAAGCGGTAAGCGTGTTCTCGCCTGTGAGCACGACACTATTGCCAGCAGTGCCAGCCGCCGTTGCTGTCAAAGTGATCAGAGTTCCAGGAGTTGTGTCTGCTGCTGTGACGGAAGTGTTGGCGACGGTGTCGGTTCCATAACCGGCGGCACCGCTCCCGTTGGGATCGGCTGTGTTGCCATTGATGGCGTTGACTAGATTCGCCATGGCTGTGGTGGAATCCGCTCCTATTAGGACTTGATTCGCTGTGGTGGAGGCCGTGAGGGTCGTTGCGAAGGTGTAGGTCGTGCCGCCAACCGTTACCGTGTCGCCATTACTGGGCGCGGTGCCGCTGGAGGTGAGTGTGCCTGTCGCCGCCTGAGCGGGGATGGCGGCCGCGTCTTCGTTGGTGTAGGTGAAGGTGACTTGGTGGGCGGCGCCGAGTGAATCGTAAATGGTGGCTTGGGTTGAATATTGGGTGCCGGGAGCATCGGTGGCGTCGAGATTCGAGGTCAGGCTGATTTTGGAGGTGACGACTGCTGGACTGGCGATTCCGGCTCCGAGTGCGAGGGTGCCGAGTCCCGCGCTAGTGTTGACGATTCCATTGGTGGCAGTGTATCCCATGACCGTTTGACCGTCGGCGGTTTCGAGCAGGTTGTCGGTGCCGACTTCAAAATTACCGGCGCGCGTGTAGCTCTGCACGCCGTTATCCTGCACCACAAAGAACCCGTTGCCGTTGATAGCGACATCGGTGTCGATGCCGGTGGAAGTGACGTCGCCCTGCGTAAAGTCGGATGGTTGAGAACTGACTTGGACGCCCGCCCCCTGCTGGATCGGGTCGCCAGCGCCGTCCGTGCCGAGATTCTGGTAGAACAGATCGGAAAACTGGATCTGCTGGTCCTTGTAACCGACGGTATTGAGGTTGGCCAGATTGTTGGCAGTGGTCGCAAGTGCGGCGGAACTGGCGTCCAATCCGGAAAGAGGCACTGAGAAATTAGGCATACGGGCTCCTTAATGAGAAATGGAATTTGGGCTTGGGGTGGAAGTTGAATTGACGCTGGCACTGGCATCCGGGCTGGAGGTTGGACCGACGTCGTTGACGAGCGTCTGCATGAGCGATTGGATCTGGGTCAGTTCGCCGAGCGAATCGAAAGTTGCGAGCTGGGTGACAAACTGGTTGGGATCGACCGGGTTCATCGGGCTCTGATTTTCGAGTTGCACCGACAGCAACTGCAAGAATGTGTTGGTCAAGTCCACGCCGGGAGCAGTGGACGAGGACGAGGAGCTGGAAGTTGGGGCCGACGACGCAGCCGCGGACGGACTGGAGGCCGGTTGAGTGGCGGAGTGGAGCATTTGCATCAGCGAAGTGTGCATGGATTTTTCCTCCTAAGCGTGAATACTAACGTGAGTTTTCGACGGCCCAACAGACAGGTCTGACGGAAGAATGTCGACGGTCGCAGACTCCCGCGCCGTGTCTTGCTCTGATAATGCAGGTTTCCGCAAAGGAGCATATGGGGAGTTCGGCGTTTGCGAGAATCCTTGCTGCGACTGGCCATTCTGAAAACTGGTTGCGGTCTGGACACCGGAGCGTCCGCTATCGAAATTGACGCCGGTGAGGTTCAGGTGGCTGTTGTTGAGCCCCGATTCGAGGCCAGGAATTTCGGAACTAAACCAGCGTGATATGTCACGGTCGGAGTGAACCGTGATGCCAATCTGACTCTGCTGGACGACGGTATGAATCTCAACTGCGCCGAAGGCGTCGGTACGAACGCCGACATGCATCTGGGCGTTCACCTGTGTAGCAGTGGCGGGGTCGGAAGGGATAGGTGCCGCAGCCGGCACCATGGGTGGCGCGGGTCCAGCGGAGTCGAGCATCTGGTGAGCCTTGGAAGGGTCGAGTGCAGCGGCGGGTACGGCTTGGGATGAGGCCGCGAGAACGGGCGCCGCGGGAACGAATGATGCAGGAGTGGTAAGCGCGGCCGGCGAATTGTTTGCGGAGATCGTTGCCGTCGGAACGCCTGGCGATGGAGTAGGGTTCGATGTTGTCGCGTTTAGTGGGGCTGCAGCAGAGAGTTTTTTATCGGCAGCGGCTGTTTGCGTGGCTGCCGCAACAATGGAGAAAGTGGATGGAGCGGAAACTCCAAGCTTGGCATTACTGGAGGCATCTTTGGCGGTTGCGGCCATCGACGTGGAAGCCGACACAGAGCTACCGGAGTTGAAAGCCGGATTGGAAATATTCGAAGCTAGGTTGGGATTATTCGAAGTCAGAGATGTAGCGTTGCTGTTGGCAATGTTATCCGTGAGATTGTTGGCTGCGAATCCCGTCTCAGAAGCACTGGAAGTTTGGACCGCCGTGGTGGTGCGGGCATCCGATGAGAGCGTCGTGGCTGGGGCCGCGTCGATGGAACCGGAGGTTGAGGGTCGCGCAGGTTCAACGGGTTTGCTTGCTATGGAGTTGCTGCTTAGTGTCGAGTTGTTTGCTGTGGGATTGCTGTCTCTAAGGTCGTTTGATTTGGTAGCCGCAGACTGTGCATTGGGTGGCTCGGTTGCTGGCGCAAGGTCGATGTTACTAACGATGGAATTACTGACAGAATCATTAGAAGATGGCAGCGTTGTATTTTGTGCTGAGCCCGAAGACGTCGCAGACGCAATGTTAGGAGCCGGATTGGGCATAGGAAGCGGGCTCGCATTGAAAGCAGACGACGGCACGGGCTGCTGCGTGGAATCGTTGGAGAGTGCTGATGACGCGATTTGCGTAAAGGTCGTCACAGGCAAAGTTTCCCCTGGCGTGATCAATGACGCCGAGACAGATGGAGAAGATTGGACAATTGGAGATTGGTGAAGTGGCACTTGGTCAATTGAACGATCAGATGCGACGGAAGTTGTATCGGCTGGAATCGTCGGGCTGGATTGGCCCACAGTAGAGGCCGTAGGGAGTGGAACCACATTCGCGGGCATTTGTGAATGTAGTGTTGGCGAAACTGGAGTCAGTGCATCCAAGGTCGTTGGTGCTGTTGAGGTAAGCACCGGAGAACTCTGAAACTGTGCCGGCGTGACAGATTGCGTTGAGATATTGCGAATCGAGATATTGGGAGTTGAGATAGTACGAAACGAGGGCGCAACTTCGGAAGCGGCTTGAGCCATGGCAGATGGAGACTCAGGAGATTTCGGATTGGCTTCGATTGGAACTGGAGAGCTCGCGGCCGTAACCACCGAGCTGGTAGGAAGCATGTCAGGGGCTTCGCTGACGGTTGATGTGGGAAGCGTAGCGGTCGGACCGGTAGCGGCGAGTGGAACGTCCGGAGTTACAGCCGCAGTTACAGCAGAAGCCACGGTAGAAGTTGCGGTGGGGCCAGGCTGATTCCGGGGAGACAACGCGTTCACTGGAATAGAAAAGCGTGTGGCACTGGACGCAGCGATCTGGGACGGAAGAGCCGGCTGAGATGTCGAGAGCGGCATCGGCACAGTCGGCGTCAGTCTCTGCGTCGATGTGATCGTTTGAATTGTGACGGGCGCCGGTGTAGTTACGCTGGCGACGGTCTTGGTCAGTTGTTGCTTGCTCGGGGCCTGATTCGAGGAAGGATCGGCATCGGCAAGTTTCAGCATTGGTGCGGACCCGGGCGTTGATGGAGCTATTAATGCAGTTAGCGAGACATCTGGTGGTGCGCTTAGTAATGTGATCAGCGAAGGCGAGCTTGTGTCTAGTAAAGATGCTGGCGGGGGCATGGTTCCTGGGACGGATGCGGCATTCATCGTCGGCTTGGCATCCGACTTGGCGACTGGTTTGCCCTCGGGCTTAACCTCCGACTTAAGGGAGGATTTTGAATTCAGATTCCATGAATTGAAGCTTGCAGTGGAACTGGGTTTCAGGACACCGGTAGAAACAGATTTGGAATCCGTATTTGTGTCGAGCTTTGTTTCAGGGTCGGCAGCGAATTTTGCAGTCGGTGCAGGCACTGAAGACTGATCTTGTGAATGTTCCGGTGCAGACATGGAAGAAGCAAGCGTGGCGCTGAAACTTGAAGGCGCGGTCGACGGTGTTCTAGCCGCGGAGGAAAGCGCTGGCGTCGCAGCCGGAATGAGGATTACATCTACTTGCATCGGAGTACCACAGGTTCGATTGCACTCGATGCGCCAATGGGGCGAAGTCTGACTTGGTTCTTAAGAAGATCGACGGCGACTGCAATTTCAGAGACTTACATGGAATAAGTAAATCGCTGACGGGAGAAGCAGACACTGCGCTCGGTTGATGCGGCAAGATTTGCAGGCCGCAGCCCGGCAAAATTAGGCGATTTTAGTTCGCGATTCAATTTGCCAATTCCATTTCCTAACTCAGTTTCGACGATGCCAGCGTTGCAGCAGATAGCTGGCATCGAGTTCCTGTTGCTCGCGGCGTAACTGTTCTTGCTGGTAAGCGTGGCGCTGGCGGGTACGCAGGTTTTCGAGCACCTCGCGTTCGCGATACGCCTGATGGTATTCGCCAAGCACTTTCTGACGGGCCAGTTCGAGCTTGCGCACGTCGGAATAGAGTTCCTCGCGGTAATGTTGCAGATTATCGCGGAGAACGGAAGCGAACTGGAGGTCCGCGGCAGTGCATCCGGCGGCGAGCCGTGCAGAGTCGGACTGCGCGGCATCATCAAGCGAGCGGTCCAGCCGTGCCATTGTTTCCCGGGCACGGGAGACTTGGAGATTCGCCTCCTGCAGTTGGAGCGTGCGCTGGCGCTCGATGCTTTGGCGCAGGCGGAGTAGAGGGGCGAGAGCAAAATGAAAGGACATGATTCAGAAAATATATTCAACACTTCATAAGTTCAGGCGGGGAGAGCCATCAGACGAGCAAGCGAATCTTTCATCCCCGCAACTTCCTGCGAAGACTGCATGAGGAATTCCCGAAGCGCGGGCATGAGCGCGATGGCGCGATCAAGATCGGGATCGCTGTTCTTCTGGTAAGCCCCGATGCGAATAAGTTCTTCAGAAGCTTTGTAGGTAGCAAACAGGCGCCGGATCACATTTGTTTTGGCCAGATGCTCGGCCGAGATGACAGCGGGCATGATGCGGCTGATGCTGTCGAGGATCGAGATCGGAGGATAGTGGCTCTGAGCAGCGAGACGGCGATCGAGCATGACGTGTCCGTCGAGCAGGGCGCGGGCAGCATCGACGAGCGGATCGTTTTCGTCGTCACCTTCCATAAGGATTGTGTAAAAGCCGGTGATGGTGCCAGAACCAAAAGAGCCCGCGCGTTCGATGAGACGGGCGAGCAAGGTAAAAACCGAGGGTGTGTAGCCTTTGGCGGTGGGCGGCTCGCCAGCGGCCAGTCCAATTTCGCGTTGCGCCATGGCAAGACGGGTAAGCGAATCGACCACCAGCAGCACGTGCTGGCCACGGGCACAGAAATATTCAGCGATGGTTGTGGCTGCGAGGCCGGCGCGAATGCGGAGCAGCGGATCCTGATCGGATGTGGAGACGACGACGACGGATCGGCGGCGGCCTGCTTCACCAAGCGAGTTGAGAAGTTCTCCCACTTCGCGTCCGCGCTCGCCAATTAGTCCGAGGACGGTGAGGTCGGCGTTAGTGTTGCGAGCCATCATTCCAATGAGCGTGCTCTTGCCGACGCCGCTGCCGCCAAAGATCCCGACACGCTGGCCGCGTCCGCAAGTGAGGAAAGCGTCAATCGCGCGGATGCCGCAGCCGAGTGCATCGCGAATCGGAGTGCGTTCGAGGGCAAGCGGGGCTTCGCGATCGAGCGCATAGCGCTCGCGGCAAACCGGAGCGGGCAGACCATCAATGGGATTTCCCGCCCCATCGAGCACACGGCCAAGCAGCTGTTCGCTGAGACGCAGCGACGGACGGCGTCCCCACACTACGACCTGGTCGCCGTAGCGAATGCCGGTAGGGCGGTGCAGGGACATGGAAAGAACGGTATGTCCGCGGAAGCCAACGATTTCGCCGGGCCAGTGGCGCCCGCGCGAATCGATAATTTCGCAGGCCTCGCCGACCGTGCAGAATGGGCCTTCGGATTCTACCAGTTGACCGACGACCTGTATGACTCGGCCGCGCCAGCGCAGAGCCGATGCCTGCTCGAGGTGAGAGAAGTAGGCGGAGAGGATCGGCGAAGCCATTCAACGTGTCTCCGGCGAACGAGCCGATGTGGGTGTCTGAGGCGCCGAACCAGGCGAAGAGCTCAAAGCTGCGCCCGGTCTTTCCGCAAGCAAGTCGAGCAATCCAGTTTCAATTTCTTTAAGCTGCGATTGCAGCCCGACTTCGGTTGAGCCCAGTGAAGTTTCAATGCGGCACTCCCCAAACGCGATGGCGAGGTCTTCGTGAATGTCGGGCGCGGGGATATCTTCCATCCGGCAAGCAAAATAGTGCCGCCAATCGGCGGCTTCTTTGGGATTGACGTGCAGGTTCACTTTGGCACCGGTGTCGAGTTTTTCCAGCGTGACTCGAACGATGCCGGCGAGAGCTTGCGGATCGATTTGCACTTCGCGGTGCAGGATCTTACGAGCAATGGCGATCGCCAGTTCGACAACTTCACCTTCAATACGGCGATAGTAGTTTTGCCGTTCCAGGGTAAACTGCCCTAACGCATAGCTGATCTGCTCGCGATTCTTAGCGAGCGCGATATCGAATTCGGAGCGGAGCTGCTGCTGCGCGCTCTGTCGGCCCTGTTCGAAAACTTCGGCGTGCTGCCGGCGGCTTCGCTCGTCGCTAGACTGACCGGCGACGGACTGACCGGCATTGGATTGTCCGGCATCGGTCGCACCTGGTCCACCGCTGGAGAGTCCAGCTTCGGCATAAGCGAAGGGCAAGGCTTCGGGAGCCAGTTGCCGCTGGGGCGCGCTAGACGACATATTCCTCCTGCGACTCGGCGCTCAAGACCAGTTTGCCCTCCGCTTCGAGTTTGCGTGCCATCTCCACGATTTCCCGCTGGGCCTGGTTCACGTCCTTGGTGCGCACCGGGCCCAATACTTCCATATCTTCTTTCAGCATGTCGACGGCGCGCGACGACATGGATTTGAAAACCAGGTTCTTGAGTTCTTCGGTAGCGCCACGCAGGGCCATCGCCAGAGTCTTCTTGTCGAGTTGTCCCAGCAGTTCGCGGATACCGGTTTCGGGCACTCCGAGGAGATCTTCGAAGGTAAACATCAGGTTGCGAATGGCAAGCGCCATCTTGGGATCGTCTTTCTCGATCGTCTCTAGAATGCCTTTGCTTTTAATCGGCTCGATCTGATTCAGCAGGTCGGCAGCGCCTTTGAATCCGGCGTAGGCGCGCCGTCCTTGTTCGCCGAGCGACTCCAGCCGTTTGTTCAGCGCGATCGCAACTTTCTGCGCAACTTCGGGAGAAAACTGACGCAGCTGCGCTAGGCGCTTGACGGTTTCGGCGCGAACCTCCTCTGGGAGGCGCAACAACAATGCCGAAGCCTGACGGGCGTTCAAGTGAGCCAGGATGAGGGCAATCGTCTGCGGGTGCTCGACTTCGAGAAACTTCGCCAGCTGCTGCGGGTCGGATTCTTGCAGGCTTTCCAATTGGACGGCATTCTGTTCCATCGTTCTTTGCACCTGTTCGAGCAGCCGTTGAGCTCCGGTTTCTCCGAAGGCTTTTACCAGCACCTTTTGCGCATATTCCGGTCCGCCTTCCGCAAGGTAACTTCGAGTAAGTGTAAGCTGGTGATACTCCTCCAGCACGGAAATTGCAGTCTCCGGTTTGAAATGCTCCAACTCCGCAATGCGCCGCGTCAAACGCTCGACGTCGGCCTCGGGTAGATTGCGGTAGATGTGGCTGGCCGCCTCCTCGCCAAGCAATACCAGGAGGATGGCTGCTTTTTGCAAGCCGGCGCTGGAGATGGGTGTGGCCATTCTTATTTTTCTTTCTTTCTTTCTTTCTTTCTTCTCTTTGCTTCTGGAGTACAGAGTTACTTGGTCTGCATCGCTTCGTCTTGGTTACGGGATCTTCATTTATTTGGCTTTGGGCTCGTGGATCCAGCCCTGTACCAGTCGGCTAGCCGCAGCCGGTTCAGCCTTAATCTTGTCCGACAGTTCTTTTTTCAATGCTCCGGCCCGCTTGGCTTCTTCGCTGCCTGGGGGAAGTTCAAGGCCGCCAACTGCATTAGGCGCGCCCGCTCCAGCGGCTAGCGGTTTGGCAAAATGCGAGGGAATCTGTTTGAAGGCCGCGATTGCCTGCTTCTTCACCGGACGCAGCACCAGCGCATAAACAATCAGAAAGAGCAGCGTTATTCCAACATAGCGCAGCGCGCCCGCCCAGGGCAGCACCAGGAGTCGCCACTGATCCAGTTTGCCGGGAACGGCCGGCGACTCGATGGGAACGGTTTGGAAGGAGAGGTTCTCAACCGCAAGCAGGTCTCCCCGTTGATCGTCGATTCCGATGGCGGCACGAGCAAGTTTTTCGATGGCCGTCATCTCTTCCGGAGTGCGCTTCCGCCGGGTAGTTGCGGTCGATGGCTTGCCGTTTTCCGGCTTGGTATCGATAGCGTCGTCGATCAGAATGGAAGCCGTGATACGTCGCACCCGGCCCGCCGGGTTCAAGACGTGGCGAATATCTTTGCTGACCGCATAGGTGGAGCTATCCGATTTCGAACTTTGATTGTCGAGCGATGAAATCATGCTCGGGATGGCGCCGGCGTTACTGGGAATGCTGCTCGGAATCCCAGCCACAACATTTTTGGCTGCGCCCGGCACCGTTGGCGTCGAAACGGCCGGCGGCACAACTGGAGGCGTCACAATCGGAGGAGCTACGGCGGCGGCGCTTCCCGGAACATTGCTCGTGACTCCCGGCACCCCCGCTGGATTGGCGCCTCCGGCGAGTTCTTCGGAATGCTGCTGGGCGAGAGTAGCGGTCGCCTTCGGATCGTAGATTTCGGAAGTATCTTCGCTGCTGCTCAGATCGTAATCCACATGCACGCTGGCGCGGACATGTTCGGCTCCGACCACGGGTTCAATCGCATGCACGGCGGCGGCGGCGAGTTCCTCGTCGGAATCGAAAAATGCCCGGCCCGAGGGACCTCGCCGCGCAAGAAAAGACATGGCCGTGTCGGCGTCGACCACCGTGACGTTCTCGGGCCGCAAACCATCGACGGCGCTCGCCACCAGTTGTGGGATGGCTTGTTGCGCCTCCCGCGATAGCGTGCCGCCGTGCGTTTTTACGATGACGGCAGCCTTCGACTCGCGCTCCTGCTCGCTAAACAGCGACTCGCGTGGCAGCACCAGGTGGACGCGCACCGCCTCGATCTCGCTCAGGGTTTGCAGCGTCCGTTCGAGTTCCCCTTCGAGCGCGCGCTGGTAGTTCACTTTTTCGCTGAAGTCCGATCCCGCCCAGTTCGGCGTATCGAACAATTCAAATCCCAGACGGGCGTTGCGCGGCAGCCCCTGTGCGGCGGTTTCCAGTCGTGCCGCATCAAGTTTGTCGGAGGGCACGAGAAGGCTTCCACCGTCGGGGGAAATTTCGTAAGGAATATTCTTCGCCGCCAGGCGGCTGCCCATCGACTGCGCGTCCTGCGGCTTGAGCCCGGAGTAGAGGACGACGTTCTTCGGATCGAGCAAGGTGACGAACAACCACAGGATCAGCCCGACGGCGATTGCACCGCCGGCAATGAGAGCTTTCTGCTGCAGGCTCAAGCCGCGCAGAAAATCCTGTATTTGATCGAGGCCTTGCTTCAAATTTTCAAACTCCTAACCCAATCCCACCGCCCGTATGCAAGCAAGCGCGGAGACACGGAGATCGCCGAGCGTTCAATGACCGGTTGTCTCTTTCTTGCCGTGCACCTGGCGCCTTCCGTAGTTGAAAGTGATGGGGCTTTGTCAGAATGGCGTGGTTCAGAATTGCATACTCGATATTTGCTGGTAGGCCTGCACGATTTTATTTCGCACCTGCATCATCAGTTGAAACGAGAGGTCGGCCTTTTCGACGGCAATCATGGCGCTGTGCAGATCCGCGCCTTTGCCGTTGAGTAGTTGTGCGACCTCGGTAGCGGCATCGCCCTGTGCGCCCTCGACCTGATCCATGGACTGTTGTAGGGTCTCGAGAAATTTGCCGCCCTCGGCGACGCCTGTGGGAGCAATGCTCATGTCGGCGGGCAGAATGCGAATCGACGGAATCGAATTACTCATGGCTGAACCTCTCATTCATGTTCATAGATGTTCATAGACATTGCCGGATATAGCCATTCCCCGACATGTCGCAACTGTCTCCGAACCGCAGGAACTCTGCACCTCTGGACCAGAAACTCGGCCCTGCTAACGCAGCAAGTCGAGGGACTGGCTAATCATGTTTTTCGTGGCCTGTACGGCCGACGCGTTCAGTTCGTATGCCCGGACTGCGCTGAGGAGGTCGGTCATCTCTTCCACCGGGTCGACCTGGGGATAGGCCACGAAACCTTGCGCGTTTGCGTCGGGATGTCCCGGTTCGAAGCGCATTACCGGCGGCCGCTGATCTGAAACCACCGCAGCTACGCGTACCGCCGAAGCCGTATTATGTTGCAGACCGGCGAGCGCGAGCGAGAAGCGGGGAACGCGCTGCGCTTGAAATACCACCAACTGGCGGCGATAGGGTCCGCCCTGCGGAGTGCGCGTGGTTTGGGCGTTGGCCATGTTACTTGCCACCACTTCCGCGCGCTGCCGCTCCGCTCCAAGTGCCGACCCACTGAGTTCCAGCATGCCGAACAGGTTCATGACGTACTCCCTCCGCTGATGGCAGCAGACATCTGGTGAAACTCCGATTTCAGAAACGCCACTGCCACTTCAAAGCGTAACTGGTTCTGGGCCAGGAGCAGCGATTCGCGCTCGACCGAAACGTTGTTTCCGTCGGGACGCTCCATTAGTCCGGGGATTTCATAAGCGATCGGTGTAAAGGACGCCTGTTCGCCAGCCATGGCCTGCTCGATGTCGCCAGAGAACGGACGCAGATCGCGGGTGCGGTATCCCGGGGTGTCGATATTGGCAAGGTTCGAAGCAATGATCTGATGACGGAATGCGCTCAGGTCGAGCACGCGCTCCATACCACTCATCAGAGGCGTATCGATCATGGACATGGTTGCTCCTTGTTGTTGTTATTGTTGTTGCTGGGGGGAGTGTTCTTGGGGAGAGCACTACTTCTAAGAATGTTATTTCTAAGATCGCTATTCTTAATACCGCTGCAATAGTTATCGTGTGGCGGCAAGCCAAATTCGCGGACTTTATTGCGCACCGTGCGCAGGCTCACGCCGAGCAATTCCGCCGCCCGCGCCCGGTTGCCGCCGGTCGATTCCAGAGTCATGGCAAAAAGCTGGCGCTCCATTTCACCGAGCGAGAGACCTGGCTTCCACTCCGGCGCCGGCGGCGAAATTTTTGCCGGCAGACTTTTCCCGTGGAAATTTGTTCCGTGCTCCAGGGCTTCGACGCCAATCTCGCCGCCACGCGACAAAGCTACCGCGCGCCGCACAAAGTTCGCCAGCTCGCGCACATTTCCCGGCCAGGCGTGCTCTCCGAGACGGTCGAGCAGTTCTCGGGATAAGCGGACGTTCGGCCCGCGATCGGTTGCAGGGTTCGCGGGGCTGGCAGACACGGCATAGAGTCCCGCGAAATATTCGGCCAGCTCCGCAATGTCGTCCGCGCGTTCGCGCAATGGCGGCAGAGAAATCGGGATCACATTAAGACGATAAAAAAGGTCGGCGCGAAAACGGCCCTCGGCGACGGCGGCTTCGAGCGGACGGTTGGTGGTCGCGATCACTCGGATGTCGACATGCACCGTCTGGTTCGATCCCAGGCGGTCAAACTCGCGCTCCTGCAGCGCGCGCAGCAGTTTCGGCTGCAACGCCAGCGGCATCTCTCCAACTTCATCGAGTAGCAGCGTACCGCGGTTCGCCATCTCGAACTTGCCGGGCCGGGCGCCGACGGCGCCGGTAAAGGCGCCACGCGCATGTCCGAATAATTCACTTTCGAGCAAGGTTTCGGGGAACGCGGTGCAGTTCAGCGCCACGAATGGTCCCTGTTTACGGTGGCTGATGCGGTGAATCAGGCGGGCGATCAGCTCTTTGCCCGTGCCACTTTCGGCTTCGATCAAAATGTCGGCATCAGTGGCGGCCGCTTGTCGGGCGCGGTCAAGCGCCCGCTCCCATAAGGGGGAGTGGCCGATGAGCGCCTGCGTGTCCTTGTTAGCCTCCTCGGCACGACGCAAGACTTGCTCGACGGCGAGTTCCAGTTTTTCGAAGCATACCGGCTTGACAAGATAATCGCAGGCTCCGTTGCGCATGGCTTCGACCGCGTCGGGCACGCAACCATAGGCAGTCAGCAGAATCACCGCCGTGCGCGCCGACGAGGTTTGCACCGCGCGCATCAGCTCGAAACCATCGTGTACCGGCATGCGTACATCGGTAATTACGAGCGAATGCAAGCCAGCGTGAAACTTCTGTAACGCCTCAGCGCCATTCACCGCGACATCGACCAGCCATCCCCGGCGCAGAAATCGCGCTTCGAGCGCCGCTCGCATGCCCGCGTCGTCATCGGCGATGAGCAGGTGCTTCATACTTCGACTCCGGATTCTGAGGCGGCCGCGGCCAACTGTTTCGATAAATGTTCCGGCGATTTTTCCAGTGAATTTTCTAATACGCGTGCAGACAAATATTCGGAAGGATGGCCGACTGACGGCACTCCGTTACGGGGAAGGCGAAGCCGGAAAGTTGCGCCGTAACCCGGGCGGCTCTCGACTGCGATCGAGCCGCCGTGTTGTTCGAGAATGCGATGGCAGACGGCGAGTCCGAGTCCAGAACTGCCGTCGCGGGTGCTGAATCCAGCTTCAAAGATGCGGGGCAAATCATCGGGTGTGATCCCCGGCCCGGTGTCGCGCACGGTGATTTCGATGATTTCGCCGCCATCGTCTGGCAAGCCGCCTGGCAAGTTGTCTGAAGCTGCGTGGTCCACTCCGCGAATCGAGAGCCATCCTCCTCCCGGCATGAAACGAAACGCGTTGAGCGCGAGGTTGAGCAGCACCTGTTCGAGGCAATGCCGGTCGGCAGGTATTGTGACCCCGTTGAGACCATTAACGATCTGCAGTTCCACCCGCGCTTGCTTCGCCAGCGGCAAGAGAAAGTCATAAGCCCAGTCCAGCAACTGGCCTGCGTCGGTCGGAACAAGTTCTGGTTGGGGTGTGTTGTGCAGGTGCAGCACATTGTTGACCGTAGCGGAAAGAGTGCGCAGCCCTGCCTGTACATGCTCGATCCAGCGGCGACTTTCGCCTTCAAGATTAGCCTCGGCCAGTAGTCCGGCAAAAAGTTCGAGGCTGCCGAGAGGATTGCGGATCTCATGCGCCAGTAGTGCCGACATCTCGGCCAGCGCCTGTTGCCGTCGGAGCTGCTCGCGGTCGTGTTCTAATTTCTTTACCTCGCTCACATCGCGCAGAATAAAAACCGAAGTTGCACGCGCTTGAGTTTGCTCCAACCATGCGTGGCCGATGGCCACCCAAACGGGTCTGGGTTGGCTTGAAGAAGATTGAATGAGTGCAGCCCGATCTAGATCGGCGAGCAGCAACTCCGATTCTTCGCCTGTCTGGCGTGCCAGGTCGAGTGCAGCCGAGAGCGCGGCGGGCAACGACTCTGTCGATTCGAAGCTGCCGCCGAGCAGGCGTGCCGCTTCAGGATTAAGCGCGGAAATCCGAGCTCCAGCCTCGATTACCAGCACGCCGCACGGCAAGCTTTCGAGAATACGGCGTAGTCGTTCGCGGATGCGATGGTTTTCTTCGAGACTAGTCGCTAAGTCGCGGTTCGTAACTTCGAGCTCTTGCCGCAGATGAGACACCTGCCCTTGCAGTTGCCCATAAGTCCGTTCGAGCGAACCGGCCGCCTCGGTAAACGACGCAAAGGCGCGAGCCAGCGGATGCTCTGGATCTCGCGGTGTTGGAAGAGTGGTGGACATGTAGATCGTCCTGCAACATCGATGCCAGCCCGGCATATATTGCCTTAGAACGCTCTTAACGTTGGTACGGATGAAGATGACCTGTTGCTCGCTGTCGCAGGTTACGCAAGAGGCGCATTAGATTTACCGTGTGTCTTCTCTAGCGCCCATTGCGAAAGTTCGAATCGGAAAGCAACAGATGCTCTGGACGAATCAACGCCTGGCCTTCGCAGAGTATCAGTGCCCGTTCGATCACATTCTGCAATTCGCGAATGTTGCCTGCCCAGGGCTGCGCTCGCAGTAATTGCAACGCTTCGAAAGACAATGGCGGCGCGGGCAAAGGTGCGGCATATTTTTCTAGAAAATGCTCCGCCAGTTGTGCAATATCTTCGGAGCGGTCCCGCAACGGCGGAATATCGATGGGGAATCCGCAGAGACGGTAGTACAAATCTTCGCGAAACTTTCCTTCCCGTACCAGGGATAGCAGGTGTGCGTTGGTAGCGGACACCACGCGGGCATCGACGCGCACGACCTCAGCGCTCCCCAGACGCTGCAGTTCTTTCTGCTCCAGAAAACGGAGCAGCTTGGGCTGCAGGTTCAACGGCATCTCGCCGATTTCGTCGAGAAAGAGCGTGCCTCCCTGCGCCGCCTGGATTCTTCCCGCATAAGATTGCATGGCTCCGGTGAAAGCGCCGCGAGCGTAGCCAAAAAGTTCGGCTTCGAGCAGGGTCTCGGGTATCGCGGCGCAATTGACCACCGCAAAGGTGCGCCCAGCGCGCGGACTCAATTGATGAATGGCGCGAGCGACAATTTCCTTGCCGCATCCGGTCGGTCCGGTGATCAGCACCGTCGTAGTGCGCGGCGCCAGCAGGCGCACCAGACGATACACCGGTTGCATAATTCGTGAATGACCGATCATTCCGGGTAACGGAGTTTCGAGAATGGACTTCGCGTCGGTGGCTGCGACCAAAGTCTGATCTTCATTTTTATTCTTGTGTTGACCAGCGTTATGGTCATTGAGTTCGCCGTCATTAAATCTACCGTCGACGAGTTCAGCGTCGGCGAGTTCGCCATCGCGGCGTCCGCCATTGCCGTCGGCCGCATGAGTTTCCGAGTCTTCCGGATCCAGCATTACGACTTCGATGCCAGGAAAACGTTGCCGCACAGTGTGGCTAAGTTCCTCGGCATCAAGGTCGGGCAGGCGGCGATCGAGAAATAACACCTGCCAGAAGCCGCTCTCCAAATGGACGAGCGCTTCGGCTCCTCCGCTGGCCTGTTCGAATTGCCGGGCAGGAGAACGCAGACTTTCGAGGACATGCTGGCGCACTACATTGCTGGGACTAGCTACTAGGACGTGGTTCGCATAGTTGGACGGAATCGGAAAACTTGTCATACCACAATTTGAAACGGATTCGGTTAGAACCAGATTAGATTGAGATTAGAAAACTCTGTCCGAAAGAACCCATCGTGTAGCAAGCGAGGCAAATTTTGCTTTACAAGCCGATATTTCCATAGGTGCTCGGCATTTTCTGCCGGGCGAATATTTCCGCATCGGAATGGCTAATGTGGAGGTGAGCGCCCTCGGCCTCGCTTCTAGCGCCATCACGATTTTTTATAAGGCGTTATTTCTCGACGAACACCAGTTCGCCATTTTCGACCTTGATGTCTTTCACATTATTCGGCAGCTTGAGCTGATCGCGCTGCTCAGCGAGTTTTTTCTGCAATACTTCGTTGACCAGCGATGCCGGCACGGAGAGATCACCGACCTTTACTTCAGTGGCATCGAAGGTAGCGTAACCATCTTTGGAGCCAAGATGTCCCGCGAGTGTGAGGTAGACGTCCTTGCCGGCAATCTGCGTGAGAAATTGGCCGCGGACAACATCTCCATCCATGGTGACCTGGTAGTCCTTGATATTAGGGACCGCACCGGGGAACTCCATCGCGGGGCTTGCGACTGGAGTGCTATTCGCTGGAGCGCTACTCGAAGTAGAACTTGTGGTGGAAGTATTTGTGGGCGAAGCCGATGGCAATAGGCCTGCAGCTTGCTCGATCGCAGCCGACAATTCTCCGGAGTTCATGCGGACTTCGCTTGCACCTTCGCCCGACACTTTCGGCTGTGCCAGCTGGTTCACTTTCTCCTGAAAGGACTGCGCATTGGCGACGGCCACAGCGGGCGCAGCAGCGGGCGCAACCGGCGCAGGGCGCTTTAACACAAGTACGAGCGTAAGAATGGAGATTGCCAGGGTTGCAAAACTAATGATGCGCTGCAGCTTCACGAAGAGACCTCCACGGTTGCTAGCCTTACATCTGCCGCTGCCTTCTATGGTACGCCCCGGGCAAAACGGGTTTGAGATGACGGAGGTGCTATGGCGGTAGAACGGTTCAGCTAGCTGTATGTGGGTGTCGACAGCCGATTTTCATCCGTCGAGCTTCATTCAGCCGATCTTTATTCCACAATCTTCATCCGTCGGTCTTTATTCAACGATGGCCAAAATGTCGCCGGGGTTCACCGCTGTGCCGGGGGTCGCCGATATTTTCTTGATGACTCCCTTTTTTGGCGACTTGATTTCGTTTTGCATTTTCATGGCTTCGACTACGACAATACCCTGACCGGCTTCGACGTTGGAATTCTCTGCGACGAGCAGGCGCACAATGCGGCCGGGCATGGGAGCCAGGATTTTTCTGGGGCCTTGTTCGTCTCGGGCAGCCTTCTGACGCGAGCGCAGCGAACGTGGATCGCGTAACTCTACTGCGAAGCAGGTACTACCAACCCACATGTGGAGATCGGTGGCTGTCTGCTCGCGCTTGATTTCGTAGACGCGTCCATCTACCAGCAAAGACAAAACGTCGCGGCGCGTAATGACCGCATCGATACGGACCGGTTGCCCGTCGAAGCGGCACGCCCATTCGCCAGCGGCCTTTTCAAGCTCGAGCCGATGTAATTTGCCGTCGTCTTTGCCGCCCGCGCCTACTATGACTTCGTAAAGCATAATATCTAAGATCAGCAATATCTAAGATCAGCGCAGCGCTTCTGAACGCCCTTGCTGCTTCCAATTAGATGGAACCGGAGTTGGCGCGGCTGAATCTGCAGTGGTGGTGCTCCCGTTCTTACTAACAGGCGAAGCCGGGTCAAGCACGGCAAACATTCCGGCGGCAATGGCGGCGATGGTCTCCAATACTTCAGTCTTCTTTTCGACTCCGCGCTCCGCAGCGCGAGACGTGACCGCCGGGGTGCCCTTTGCGAGCAGGCGATCGAGATATCCGGTATCGAGTTTTCCTGCCTGGAAATCGGCGTCGCTAAGGATACGCTGGAATAATGAAATGTTGGTCTTGATGCCGGCCACAAAATATTCGTCGAGTGCGCGCTGGAGCCGCATGATGGCTTGCTGACGGTCGGTGCCGTAACCGATCAGTTTAGCGAGCAGCGGATCATAATCCATGGGAACATTCCAGCCTTCGTACATGCCGCTATCACGGCGGATTCCTGGCCCCGAGGGTGATAGCAACAACGTGATCTTGCCGGGGCTGGGGAAATAATTGTTGTCGGGGTCTTCGGCATAGATGCGGCACTCGATGGCATGCCCACGAATTTCCACGTCCGACTGCATGAAGGGCAATTTTTCGCCAGCCGCGATCCTGATCTGCAGGTGTACAAGATCAAGTCCGGTGGTCAACTCGGTGACCGGATGTTCCACTTGCAGGCGCGTGTTCATTTCGAGGAAATAAAAGTTCTTTTGCTGATCGACAAGAAATTCGACGGTACCGGCATTGGCATAGCTCGCTGCCTGCGCGACTTTGACGGCAACTTCACCCATACGTCGGCGCATATCGGGATCGACAATCGGCGAAGGCGACTCCTCGAGAACTTTCTGATGGCGGCGCTGAATCGAACACTCGCGTTCGCCAAGCCAAACCGTGTTGCCGTGCTCGTCGGCTAAAACCTGCATTTCGATGTGGCGGGGATTAACTATCGCTTTTTCGATATAGACTTCGCTGTCTCCGAAGGAACGCTGCGCCTCGCTTTGGGCGGATTCGAGGGCGGAACGAAGCTCCTGACGAGCGGAGACCAGACGCATACCCTTCCCGCCGCCTCCAGCCGCAGCTTTTAGCATCACAGGATAGCCAATGCCTTCGGCAACTTCTTCGCCTTCTTCAGGAGAGGCAAGGCCGTGCGAGGTTCCAGGAACAAACGGCACGCCCGCTTTTTCCATCTCCTGACGAGCGCGGGTTTTCGAGCCCATCATTTCCATGGAGTGCGGACTGGGCCCGATAAATTTCAAGCCGGCATCGGCGCATGCCTGAGCAAACCTCGCATTCTCCGAAAGAAAACCGTAACCGGGATGGATGGCTTCGGCCCCAGAGTGTTTCGCTGCATTGATGATCTTGTCGATCCGAAGATAAGACTCAACCGCAGCAGCCGGGCCGATGAAGTAAGCCTCGTCGGATTTGCGGACATGCAGCGAGGCACGATCAACATCGGAATAGACAGCGACCGTGGCGATGCCCATTTCGCGGCAAGCGCGAATGATGCGCACCGCGATCTCTCCCCGGTTGGCGATCAGAATCTTCTTAAACATTTTGGACGCGCGGCGCCCCCATGATTTTACCTGTGGGAGCTGCAGTGTGCATGACACAAATTGCTTGCGATTTAAGAGGTCCCTAAGAACTCGCAACCGGCTGGTTGAGAATCATCGCCGGTATTTCCGCGACTCAAAAGCAAAAAGCCCCACGCCGCAAAGCGTGAGGCCCCTTGTTCTGAAAAGAAATGTCCTGAGGAAGAAATTGCCTACTGCTTCTGATCCAAGACGATGCCACTTGTACCCGGCTGTTTTTCTGCCTTGGCCTTCTTGGTGGCCATGGTCTTATCAACCCACTCGTCGGCGGTCTTTAGATCTGCAGCCCGGGCTGCAGGATCGTCGCACTGAATGTCGGCACGTTCCCGGTACATCAGGTTCAAGTAAGCCATGGCGTCGTCGTAATCGGGACGAAGCTGCAGCGCCTTATTCAGGTTATCGATCCCCTCCTGAACGTTAGCAGTGTTGTTTTCTTTCATCTCGGCACAGACTTTTTTGTCTTTGGCGGGCAGCGAGTCATCTGGTTTCATGCCCAGCTTGGCGCGCGCTTCCTGTCGAGGCACATACGTCTGTGTCCAGTCGATGACGGCCACCGAGTAATAAGGTTCGGGGTCGTTCGGATCCGCTTCGGACGCTTTTTTGTAGTATTCCTTGGCTAATGGAAATTTTTTCATCTGCAAGTAGAGATAGGCAATGCCCTTGATGCTGTTGATGTTTTTGGGATCGACCTGCAGCACTTGCTTGTAAGAATCAATTGCCTGCTCGGCAAAGCGATTGTTGTCAGGAGTATCCGCGCCCGGGATGTATTGCTGCGCGTAGGCCGTCGCCAGATACAGGCGGGCATTGACCAGCGAGGGGTCGAGGGCGACGGCTTGCTGGAAGTCGTCAATTGCCTGCTCGAACTTCGAATTCTTGTAAGCTTGCACGCCTTTGTTGAGGTGGTCGCGCGCCTTGAGTTTATTGCAACCGGTGCTGGAGAGAATCACCAGTGCGGCGGCGAATACCACCAGGAGCCTTTGCGTCGTTTTCATTGCGTTGTGATTCTCCCTTGCCGCGGAGTGTAAGAACTTGGTTTGCCACTCGGAATATTCTAGTTACCCGCTTCAATTTTGGCCGTAATCAAGCCGACTTTGTCGACCCCGGCCGAATGCGCAATATCAATCGCGCTGGCAACGTCGGCGAAAGGCACATTGTCATCGCCCTTCACGAACATAACCTTCTCGGCGCGAGTCTTGAAAATATCTTCCAGGCGTCCCTGCAGTGTTTCCCAGGTGACTTCGTCCTGATTGATCTTGAGGCCCGGCGGGTTGCCCGCACCGTGGTCAATCAACTGCACCACGATGGTGCGATTGATGTCGGGCGGCGGCTGTTTATCCTTCGGCGGCGGCTGCGGTACCAGCGCGTCCAAACCCTTCGATATCACCGGCGTAATCACCATGAAAATGATCAGCAACACCAGCAACACGTCAATCAGCGGCGTAACATTCATCGCGGCGCTTGGGCCCGATTTCGAGCCAACTACCATACTCATAACCATCTCCTCCTGAATGCTTCTTGTGCGCCTATTGTCCGCCCGTCGGTGTAGGTGTCGGTACTGGCGGCGTGGCGCCTGGCGGCGGGGCGAGCACTCCGGCCTTTTTTTGCTGAGTCAAAAGTCCGAGTTGGTCGACACCGGCGGCGCGAACATCGTCCACGACTTCGACTACCCAGCCGAATTTCGCCCGGGCGTCGGCTTTCAGGAAGACGGTTTTGTCGGTCCGGCTGGCCAACTTATCCTTGATCTTCTGCGTCAGGTCGTCCGGCTTGACGAGATCTTTCCCGAAGAAGACCTTGTCATCGCGAGTGATGGCAACCTCCAACGCGTCGTCCTTGTCGGCGTCGTGCATATCCCTGGGATTATTGACTTGAGCCATATCCACGGAGACGTTTTTCTGCAACATGGGCGTGACCACCATGAAGATGATGAGCAGCACCAGCATCACGTCCACCATCGGTGTGACGTTGATATCGGAGGTGACGTTGGCTCCTTCGTTTCGCTTCGCTAATGCCATGAAATTCTGTCTCCTGCCTGCGTTTGCCCCAGCTTCGAACCGCAACACTAACGATGAGGAAGAGCGGGCGCCGGCTGGTACCGGCGCCTTTTCAGCAACTCACGTTTGCGACCCTCGCCTTTAGGACCGGCGCATGCTCCGGCGCTTCAGGAAGTAATCGATCAGTTCGCTTGAGGAGTTATCCATCTCCACGTCGAACGCTTCCACGCGACCGGTCAAGTAGTTAAACATCATGACAGCCGGAATCGCCACAAACAGGCCGACTGCGGTAGTCACTAGCGCTTCGGAAATGCCACCCGCGACCGATGCCAAACCGGTTGCCCCGTTCTTGGCCATGCCATTGAAGGCGTTCAGAATGCCGACCACCGTGCCGAACAGTCCCACGAAGGGAGCCGTCGAACCGATTGTCGCCAGACCGCCCAAGCCACGCTTCAGTTCGGCGTGGACGATGGCTTCGGTGCGCTCCAGTGCGCGCTTGGAAGCTTCGATGGTTTCGCCAGGAATTTCACCAGGGCTATCCTGATGAGCCTTGAATTCCATCAGGCCTGCAGTGACCACCTTGGCCAGGTGACTTTTCTTGTTGCGCTCGGCGACTTTGATCGCCTCGTCAATTTTGCCTTCGCGCAGCGCTCCGGCAACCGCGGGAGCAAACGAGCGGGACTGATTGCGGGCGGCGTTGAAAGCCATCCAGCGGTCAATCATCACGCCGATCGACCATCCCGACATGATGAACAGAATGACAACCACGAACTTCGCCAGATAACCCATCTGGTGCCAGAGCGAAATCGGGTCCCAACCCACTGTGCCCTGATCCTGCAAGAGCCAAGCGGCGGAAAGATGGAAATTAGAGAGTGCGACTGTTGCCAGGTTCGCTACCATGAGTTGCTTTTCCTCCTCGGAAATATTTCAAACTCGTTTCAAACTATTTACAAAACTCTTACCGCCTGTACTGGATTTCGTACCAACGCTCGCGTTGGTACAGGCGATCCAACGATACGGCGATGCTATGATCCATGCCGGACTGCACTTGTACGTGCCAAGCCGTCGCGGTCTGATCTGAACCCTTTGATGCAAGAAAACTTCAAGTGGACAGAATCGCCCTCGGGTGCCAAAACCACCTTGGCTTCCCGTCTCGGGCAAAGGTGGGACGGGGAGGGCCATAAACCGCCACAAAATCTCACTGCCACTAGCCGATGCGGAGAGTCTAGCCTCCGGACAAGCTAAAGTTCACAACCACCTGAGTCTCCACAGCCACCGGCTCGCCATTGAGCAGATAGGGCTTATAACGCCACTGTTTCACGGCTTCGATCGCCGCTGGCGCCAGCATGGGATGACCACTAATCAACTGCAAATTCTGAATCGTACCGTCTTTGCTGATTTCGGCCTGCAGAACAACCGACCCTTGAATGCGGGCCTGTTTGGCCAACTGCGGGTACGTAGGCTGAACTTTCCTGATCAGAAGACCGGTCGAAACACCCGACGAAACGCGTACGCGTTGCGGGGTCGCAATTTTCGGAACCGCGACTTGGGTCGAGCTGAGAATGCCACCCATCACCCCGCCCGTGGAGCCTCCGGGAATGCCGCCCGGAACACCGCCCGGGACGCCACCAAGATCCGGTGGGTTCTCTTCTTCTTTGATCATCTGAATCTTGTCTGGAATCTTGGTCGGGGTGCGCAATTGTCCATTGATTACTTCGCTCTGGATCTTAACCACCTTGGGAGCGGGAGCCGCCGGTGGCGGCGGCGGTGGGGGTGGTGGGGGGGCTACCAGAAAAGTCATGGTCAAGGACTTGGGCAGCGCATCGGTATAAATCAGCGGGATCAGAATCAGTATTCCGATCAGCACGAATTGCCCAAAGAAAGAAAAAAGCGACGTAACCAAACGCTTGGTCTTAAGCTTATTGCCGGACTCAATGAGGCTGTCTTCAAACATAGGCTTCTCCCTACACCAGACCTTACGAGAACTTAGACACCAGCTGCATCCTCTTTGCTCCCAGTCTTCCAACCTCTTGATGCTTCGGGCTTTCGCCTCTGTGAACTCCTGTCTCTGCGGACAGTTGAAGATTCTACGCCATATGGCTGAATTTAGACCTTAACTTTAACTTTTTCTTTCGGCTGCGCCGGACCACTCCCAGGCCGCAGCGGCATGGCAATCGGCTTTTTGCCCCGCTCGCCCCGCCATTCCTGGTAGGCAACCAGAATCGGGGCGGCAATCGCGATCGAAGAATAAGTTCCGATCAGGATTCCGATGACCAGCGCCAGGCTGAAACTATGCAACACCTCGCCGCCAAAAAGAAACAGAGCAAGCACGGTAAGGAAAGTCAGGCCCGCTGTCAAGACAGTTCGGCTCAAAGTCTGATTAATGCTTTTATTAACGATGTCGGCCAGCTTGTCCCGCCGGAGCAGCTTGATGTTCTCGCGGATGCGGTCAAAGACGACGATGGTGTCGTTATTGGAGTATCCGATAAGAGTCAGGATGGCGGCGATCACGGTCAGGGACATTTCCTTGTTCAAGAGCGAGAAGGCGCCTACCGTAATCAGAGTGTCGTGGAAGACAGTCAATACTGCAGCAACACCGTAGATCCATTCGAAGCGGAATGCCAGGTAGATCAGCATTCCGGCCAGCGAATAAAGAGTGGCCCGGATGGCTTGTCCGCGAAGCTGCTCTCCAACCTGCGGGCCTACAATTTCGACGTTGCGAATACCAAAGTCGGAGACGAAGAAAGTATCCTGGAGTGACGAGACGGCTGCGGGATCGGCCACACTCTTCAACTCATCGATGGAGCCGAGCACGCCCCCTTTGACCTTGTCGCGGTAATTGACAATGGCCTGCGCGATAGCGGTGTAGCGTGAGTTGGCGTCGACGTCCGATCCGAGGTGGAGCGGGTCCTTATCCAAAAGATACTGCGCGATAGCCAGAGAGCTGGAGTTGTTGAGGTCCTGCTTGCCCGGCGTGGCATGACTTTCGAGTGCCTGAATGATCAGGATCTTGCCCTTGTCGAGAGCTTGTTCGCTGGTCTCCCGAATATCGAGATCGATCAGCACTTCGTTGTTGGCCGCCGGCCCATAGCTTTGAACGCGCTCGTTTTTCAATCCGGAACGTTCTATATCGGAGTGGATGGAGGCCAGATCAGGGGTGTGGGCATACTTCACGTAGACCAGCGTGCCGCCTCGGAAATCGACACCCAAGGGAATGTGATGCCAGAACAAAATGGAAAACAGTCCGGCCACGCTAAAGATCAGCGAGAAGGTCAGGAAGTACCACTTTTTCCCGAGGAAATCGATGCTTGTATTCTTAAAAAATTCCACGCTGCTTACGATCCCTTCAAAATCAGTTGTTGTCCGTTCGTCGTCGTTCAGGCCGCATCGTTCGAGTCAACTTCGCGAGCGACCATCGACCAGGACTAAGGACTTCCTCAAATGCTTAATGCTTCGCCCCTCTGTTTCTTACTAAGCACCCAATCAAAAATCACACGCGATACAAACACCGCCGTAAACAAGTTTGCGGTTAATCCAAAGACGAGCGTCGTGGCAAAACCTTTCACCGGCCCGGTGCCGAAGAGAAAAAGGATCGCCGCGGAGACGATGGTAGTGACGTGAGTATCGACGATGGTGATCCAGGCATAGCCGAATCCTTGCTCCACGGCTGAGGGCGGCGTCTTGCCGTTCCTCAACTCTTCCCGGATGCGCTCAAAAATCAGCACGTTCGAATCCACGCCCATACCGACTGTCAGGATCACGCCGGCAATACCCGGCAACGTCAGCACGGCTCCGAAGTAACCCATGAATCCGAGCAAAATGACCAGATTCAGAATCAGCGCAACATCGGCATTCACTCCCGCCCAGCGATAATAAACCAGCATGAAGATGAGGACGGCCAACATGCCGGCCGCTGCTGCTCGAACGCCGGAACGAATTGAGTCGGCGCCGAGCGATGGGCCGACTGTGCGCTCTTCTAGGTACTTGATACCCGCCGGCAGAGCGCCGGAACGCAGCGTCATGGAAAGATCCTGTGTCTCCTGCTGCGTGAATCGCCCGTTGATGATGCCGGTCTCGCGAATCGCTTCTTTGATCACCGCAACTTCCTGCACTTTGTTGTCGAGAACAACCGCGAGGTTATCGCCGACATGGGCAGAAGTGAAGGAGTAGAACTTGCGCCCCCCGTCAGAGGTGAGAATAAAGCGCACCGCCGGCTGACCATTTTCGTCGGTGGTCGGCTCCGCGGTGCGAAGATCGCGGCCACTCACGGCCGAGGCACGGGAGATTAAGTACCAGGCTTCACCGCCTTCAGTGTCGCGGGACCCAATGCTCTTGCCTGGTATCAGGACAGCGTCGGGAGGCAACACGCCACCCTTGTCCTGCAAGGCTGCTTGCTCACTTGGATAGGGTCCACCGAGCGATTGCCTGATTTCAAGCATCGCGGTGGATTGTATGATTGCTTTCACACGCGCTGGATCGTCCACGCCCGGCAGTTGTACCAGAATCTGATAATCGCCGAGTCCGTGCTCCTGAATCACGGGCTCGCTCACACCCAGTTCGTCGATGCGGTTGCGAATGGTCTCGATGGCCTGCTGAACGGCACGATCCTTCAAGTCTTTGAGGTTTTGCGGCTTTATTGCCACCGTCCAGGAATTTTCAGCGCCCGAACTAGGGTCGTAATCCGGCAGACGGTCGGTAACGATGCTCTTGAAATCGCTAGCCTGCTCCGGAGCAACGCCCTTAACCACGATCGTTTCCGGATGATTCACCGGATCGGGCTTGGTGATATCGGCATAATTGATCTTGTGCGTCCGCATGTCTTCCTTGAGACTCGCAATCGCATTGTCGGTATCGGCATTGACCGCATCGTTGACCTGCACCTGTAGGATGAGGTGCGTCCCGCCCTTTAGGTCGAGACCCAAATGAATGCGCTCGGTGATTGCCGCCAGTATGCCCTTGCCCGACCAGTCCTTCGGAATGCCGAAGATGCCGAACACGAAGACGAGCAGAGTCCCCGCAATAACCACCAATTTCCAACCAAGATTCTTATTCATGAAAAACCTGTCGATCGCCTTTTAGGTCGCTGGTCAAAACCAGAGTCGCTTCACGGGCGACCAACGACTAGCAACCAACGACTACTTTCCTTCCTCCGCCGTGGTCACCGATACCACCGATGCGCGGCTGATTTCGAGCTTTAAATTGTCGGGCGGCACGCGCAAAACCAGCGCATCGTCCTTAAGACTAATGATCGTCCCGCGCAGGCCGCCGCTGGTCACGATCTTGTCTCCATTTTTCAACTCACTCAACATGGCCTGCCATTTTTTCTGCTTCCGCTGCTGCGGCATAATCAGCAGAAAGTAAAAAATGGCAAAAATAAACACCAGGGGCGCAAGCGTGAGCAGGTTCGCCCCACCCGGCATTTGCAACCACGACGCCAATCCGCCCGTCATACCAGCAGCCATGCCAGACAAAATGATTTCCACCGCCAAGTCGATCCTGTGCAACAAAATAGGGTACGAAATACCCGATTAAAACCGCAGCCGCAGGAAGCGCCCTTTTGGGGCTGGCCGAGGAATTCGGCACAAGTTTGCTTCTTTCGCCGCTTAACTTTCTCTGCTTAACTTCTCTAACTACGGGAGTTCTTTTCTTCTAAGGCCGGAGGACCCTACCGCGTGCAGGCTAGAACCGGCGATGCCGCGCTCCGGGTTTGCTCGGAACGGCACAGAGAGAAACGGACATTATCCCCAAGTTGAATAGAATGCCGGACGGCTCGCTAGGTGTCAAGGTCGGCACCTCGAATTGTACGCCGAATTTACATTCGAGAAATGCCCGCGCTGGCCGCACCGGCGTTTTACCCTCCCGCCCGTATCCATGCTCTAACCGTCCGCATCGTAGCCAGGTAATAGTGCAGATTGTGGACCGTATTCAAAACCTGCGCCAGCAGTTCGTTAGCAGCATACAGATGTCGAAGATAAGCCCGCGAGTAACGCTGGCAGACGCGGCAGTCGCACGCCGGATCGAGCGCGCTCTCATCCTGCGCGTACCGAGCCTGCTTGATAGAAACTTTGCCTTCGGAAGTAAACAGCAATCCGTGGCGCGCAGCGCGCGTAGGGAGCACGCAATCCATCATATCGACGCCTGCCTGCGCGTACTGCGCGATCTCCTCAGGAGTGCCCACTCCCATCAGATAACGAGGTCGGTCGCAAGGAAGGTGCTCAAGCGTAGATAAAACAATGTCGCGAGTAAGTTCGCGCGGCTCGCCAACGCTAAGCCCGCCAATGGCATATCCCGGAAAACCAATGTCGATAGTGCGCTCAGCCGATTCGCGCCGCAATTCCGCATCCATCCCCCCCTGCACGATGCCAAATAGCGATTGGGTCCGAGAGCGAGCGTCCCCACGCTTGTCATCCCCTCGGTTGTCATCCTGAGCAAAGCGAAGGACCTCATGTTCCCCGCTCAGAGCTGACGGCTGACGGCTGCTTCCCCAAGGCACTTCCTGCTTGTGTTCCTCAAAATAATTCTTGCAGCGCGCCGCCCAGCGCAAGGTCAGCTCCATCGAAGCCCGCGAGCGCTGAGTATCCGCCGGATACTCCGTGCACTCATCAAAAGCCATGATGACGTCGGCTCCGAGGCCAATCTGAATCTCCATCGCTTTTTCAGGACTAAGAAAATGAGCAGATCCGTCAAGGTGCGAGCGAAACGCCACCCCGTCTTCACTAACCTTCCGCAGCTCATTCAAGCTGAAAACCTGAAACCCGCCCGAGTCTGTGAGAATCGACCGATCCCAGGACATGAACCGGTGCAGTCCGCCCATCTTGCGAACAGTTTCGACCCCGGGACGCAGATAAAGATGATAAGTATTGCCGAGCAGAATCTCGACGCCAAGTTCCTCAAGCACATCCTGCGAAATGCCCTTAACAGAGCCGAGTGTGCCCACCGGCATAAATACCGGCGTCTCAACTTCTCCGTGAGGAGTGATGAGTTTGCCAGCGCGGGCCGGGCCACGGGTAGCTTCAATCTGTAGGTGAACAGACACCGAGGGATTCTAACGGAAGTTAAGCACCACAAGGGAGCACAGGCGCCCACCATGGTCTGCCCCGTGTTCCTCTGTGTCCCCTGTGGTAAAGGTGTGGTTCTTTATCGGCGCCACAGTGTTTTTCTATTTCCCATACGAATTCTTAACCACCTCGCCGCCCTTCATCACAAACTTAACGCGCTCCAGAGTTGTAACGTCAGCCAACGGATCGCCGTCGACAGCAACAATGTCGGCCCACTTTCCCGGCTCAATCGTCCCTACCTTGTCAGACCAGCCCAGCAAATCGGCATCGTTAATAGTCGCCGCCTGAATCGCCTGCAAAGGCGTCAGTCCCAACTTCACCATAACCGCGAACTCATGTGCGTTCAGTCCGTGCGGATACACAGCAGCGTCGGTTCCGAAGCCAACTTTCACTCCCGCGGCAAAGGCGCGAGCGACATTCTTGCGCGCAGCCGGCATCACTTGGCGTCCCTTGGCGATCAGTTCGGGAGGCGTGCCAATCTTGTCGGCGTTCGCCAGAAACCAGTCGGCGAGATAAAGCGTCGGCACAAGATAAGTGCCATTCTTCTTCATTTCCGCGATGGCCGCGTCGTCGATGTAAGACCCATGCTCGATCGAATCCACACCCGCCTCCGACGCCCATAGGATCGCCTGCGCACCATGCGCATGCGCCGCGACCTTTCGTCCCAGCCGATGCGCCTCTTCCACAATGGCTTTCATCTCCTCCAGCGTGTATTGCGACGCCTGCGGATTATCGCCATGCGAGAGTACCCCGCCCGAGGCCATAAACTTGATAACGTCAGCGCCATACTTGATGTCCTGCCGAACCATGCGGCGCACTCCATCCACGCCATCGGCCGTGCCTTCGCTGGTTGCGTGATATTCAAACGGCAGCAGGTTGTTGTCCGCGTGTCCGCCAGTAATGCTCAACGGCGGCCCGCTGACCAGCATCCGCGGCCCCGGCACATCGCCCGCATTGATGGCATCGCGCAGAGCAACGTCGGAAAAGCCGCTGGCGCCCAAGTTGCGGACGGTCGTAAATCCAGCTTCGAGCGTGACCAGAGCGTTGCGCGCTCCATAAAGGGCTTCGCGCGGTACGGAAATCGCAAGCCGTGAGTAGCCGAAGTTTGTAGTCATGGTGAGGTGCGTGTGCGCATCGATCAATCCCGGCAGCACGGTCGCGTTTGGCAGATCGATCACCATCGCTCCGGCAGGTGCTTGCGCGTCCGAGCCAACGCTAGCGATCTTGTCACCCTGAATAATGATGGTCTGGTTCGAGAGCGTCTTGCCTGTTTTCACATCAAGCAGATGTCCAGCGTGAATAACAACCGTTGTTGGAGCTGGAGCGGGCGCACCTTGCGCCCATGAAAAGGTGATACAGGAAAGCAAAAAAATAGACGCAAGCAGATAACGGCCGAATTTCATTCCATCCCCCAGTGAGAATTAGTCTTGGCCGAGAACCTTACAACTTCGGAGAGGGAAACGGCAACCGTTATCGAACCCGATGATGAATCGATCTGCCGGCAGCTTAAGCAAAACCTACATTCAAGCTCGTCAGCGGGGCAGTCCTGCATTAATTTTTCATTAAATTCATTCCATCCAATTGACCGCGCCGCGGGCTGGCATTAACCTGCGTGGCTATGAGCAAAGAGGATCTTGATCAATTACGCCTTGCCTACAAAAAGGTCGTCGATGAATGGGTTTACGCCATTCGCAACGAAGAAGCGTTAGCGACTCCCGACCATTCCATGACTGCAATGGAGAAATGGGATGACGCTCACTTCAAAGAGCACGACGCCCACTCAAAAGCCACGGAAGCGCGCGAAGCCTACAAAAGCGCCCTTCGCAGTGTGAACTACGGCATCTAGCTCTCGCCGTCCTCCCTATTTATCGCAGGGAGAAGTGGTGGACGTATTTCGCCGCCTCGCATGAGACTGCCTCGAAAAATTATGCTGTCCCGCGCAGCCGGCTCTTCAGCTCGTCCGGATGCACCGCAAATTCGATAGCTTCCTCACGCTCCAGGTGCCCATTTTTCACGAGCCGCGACAGGGACTCCTCCAAGGTGATCGATCCCTTTCCCTTGGTCATCGTGATTTCCTGATTCAGATGTTGCAGCGCGTTGTGCCGGATGTGCTGTCGCGCTCCGTATCCGACCATCAACAACTCAACCGCCGGAATTCGCCCACCCTTGCGGCTCGGCAACAGCGTCTGCGTCAAGACCGCGGAGATCGCCATTGCCAGCTCCTGCCGAATCGTGCTCTGACGTTCCACTGGAAATGAATCGGAAATTCGAGATATCGCGGAAGCCACGTCGGTAGTGTGCAGCGTCGAAAGCACCAGATGTCCAGTTTCGGCGGCCGAAACCGCAATCGCCATGCTCTCCGGATCGCGCATCTCGCCGACCACGAGCACATCCGGCGCCTGCCGCAGCGCCGCCCGAAGAGCCGTAGGAAAATCGGGCGCGTCGGTTCCCACCTCAACCTGCTCGATGACGCTGCGCAGGTGCTCGTGCTCGTACTCGACCGGATCTTCAATCGTCACAATGTGACGGGCATCGCGCTGGTTGATCTCGTTGACTACTGCGGCTAGGGTTGTGGATTTTCCAGCGCCGGCCGCACCACCAATCAGCACCAGCCCGCGTCGAAGGCTGGCCAGATTGCCAACCTCGATGGGAAGCCCCAGTTCGCCAAGTGACGGCACCTTCACTGGAAGCGCGCGAATAGTGGCCGCGGCGTGGCCGCGTTCGTGATGCAGATTAATGCGAAATCGCCCCAGGCCAGAAATTCGATAAGAACAATCGGCGATCTGCGTCGCTCGATACTGCGCGGCGCCGCCCGGTGTCAGAACTGGCTGCACCAGAGATTCGATGTCGGAGCCATCCAGCGGAACATCTCCGATCTTCTGCACTTCGCCGTTCCTACGAATCGAGGCCGCGACCCCGTGAACCAGCAGCAAGTCACTGCCCCCGCGCCGGAGCAGTTCCTGCAAAAGATCGTGCAGTCTTGTGTCTTCAGACAATGCAGTCGCCCCTCCCGGCAGAGTAACCCGTAACTACTGATCGTATCCGAGAGAGATTCTTGCGTCAGGAGTAAAGAGTTGTAAACCACCACGACCCATGTAGCGGCGAACGCATTCGTCCGCTCAGCCGAGCGAATCTCGACCCGATGCAGCCGTTTGAACATCCACTGGCTGTGTCAACTCGGAAGACTTTGAGAACTCTATTGGTGTTTCTTAATCACAATCCACACCACAACTGCAATTGCCACAATCATGGCATAGAGCGTGTAGAAGGGAGCAAACACGAGAGCATATTACGCCAAAATAGCCACTACTTCTTCGTCTTTGCTGGCTCTTTTTCTCCGACGCGCTCGCTGACCTTGAACGTCATCTTGCCCGCTTTTTTATCTGCATCCACAACCACGTGGTCACCGTGCAGCACTTCGCCGTCGAGAATTTTCATCGCCAGTGGATCCTGCACCAGCTTCTGAATAGCACGCTTCAGCGGACGTGCTCCGAAGTTTGGATCGTAGCCTTCGACGAAGAGCAACTCTTTCGCAGCGTCGGTCAGCTCCAAAGAAATTTTGCGATCGGCGAGCAGGCGACGCAGGTCTTCGAGACGCAGATCGACGATCTTCACCAACTGTTCCTTGTCCAGCGGATGGAAAATAATGATGTCGTCCACACGATTCAGGAACTCTGGTTTGAAGTGCCCGTGCAGCGCGCCCATCACCTGCTTCGAAGCCTCTTCGAATGCTGCGGCGGTGCGAATGTTTTCCGATTGTAGGTACGACGAGCCGAGATTTGAGGTCATGATGATGACCGTGTTTTTAAAGTCCACCTTGCGGCCCTTGCCGTCTGTCAGGCGGCCATCATCCATGATCTGGAGCAGGATGTTGAACACATCGGGATGCGCCTTTTCAATTTCGTCAAAGAGAATCACTGCGTAAGGATGGCGGCGCACTTGCTCGGTGAGCTGCCCACCTTCTTCGTAGCCCACATATCCCGGAGGCGCGCCGATCAGACGCGACACCGCGTGCTTCTCCATGTATTCGGACATGTCGATGCGGATCATGGCGCGCTCGTCGTCAAAAAGAAATTCGGCTAGAGCGCGGGCGAGTTCAGTTTTCCCGACTCCAGTTGGCCCCAGAAAAATAAAAGACCCAATCGGCCGCTTCGGATCGCTCAGCCCGGCGCGCGAACGGCGGATCGCATTAGCCACGCGTTCCAGCGCCTCGTCCTGGCCGATGACACGATGGCGCAGACGGTCTTCCATGTTGACGAGCTTTTTGACTTCGCCTTCGAGCATCTTCGATACCGGAATGCCGGTCCACTTGGAGACGATACCGGTTACGTCTTCTTCATCGACTTCTTCTTTCAACATGCGTGTGGAGCGGGCGCCCTCGCCCGCTGCCTTTTCGGTGATCTTGGCCAACTCGCCTTCAGCCTGCCGGATTAGCCCATAGCGGATCTGCGCCACACGCTCCAAATTCCCTTTTCGTTCCTCGGCGGCTTCTTCGATCTTGAGTTGCTCGAGTTTTTCTTTCAGGGCGCGCGCTTTCGCTATCACATCTTTTTCCTGTTTCCATTTTGCCTTGAGCGCGTTTGATTTTTCACGAATGCCGGCGAGCTCTTTCTCGACGATGCCAAGGCGTTCTTTGGAATTCGCGTCGTCTTCTTTCTTGAGCGCCTGCTTTTCGATTTCAAGTTGCGTGGCTCGTCGTTCCAACTGATCGATTTCGGTGGGCATGGAATCGATCTGGATGCGCAGCGACGATGCCGCCTCGTCGATCAGGTCAATGGCCTTGTCCGGCAGAAAGCGATCGGAAATATAGCGATGCGAAAGCGTCGCAGCCGCCACAATAGCCGAATCCTTGATACGCACGCCGTGATGCACTTCGTACTTTTCCTTCAGCCCGCGCAGAATCGCAATCGTGTCCTCAACGTTTGGCTCGCCCACGAACACAATCTGGAAGCGGCGTTCCAGCGCTGCATCTTTCTCGATGTATTTGCGATATTCATTGAGCGTGGTCGCGCCGATGGCCCGTAACTCTCCCCGGGCGAGCGCCGGTTTCAACATGTTCGAGGCGTCGATCGAGCCCTCAGCGGCCCCGGCTCCGACAAGCGTGTGCAGCTCGTCGATAAACAGGATGATCTGTCCCTCGGAGTCCTCGATTTCCTTCAGTACAGCCTTCAGGCGATCTTCGAATTCGCCGCGATATTTTGCGCCCGCGAGCATGGCTCCCAAATCGAGCGCGACGACACGCTTATTCTTCAAGACTTCTGGCACATCGCCAGAGATGATGCGCTGCGCCAACCCTTCAACAATGGCGGTCTTACCCACGCCGGGCTCGCCAATCAGCACCGGATTATTTTTCGTGCGCCGCGACAGCACCTGCACCACGCGGCGAATTTCTTCATCGCGTCCAATTACTGGATCAAGTTTGCCGCGTCGCGCCTGCGCGGTCAGATCACGAGCGTAGCGCTCCAGAGCCTGATATTTCGCTTCGGGATTTTGGTCGGTAATGCGCTGCGATCCGCGAACAGCGGTGAGCGCTTTCAGGATGGCATCGTGAGTGGCACCGAAACGCGCCAATAACTCTTGCGCAGGATCTCGCTTCAGATCGGTCAGTGCCAAGAGCATGTGCTCGGTCGAGACATATTCGTCTTTGAAGTTGTCGGCCTCTTTGAAAGATTTCTCCAGGAGCTGATTGACCTGCGACGACATAGTCGGCTGCTGTGCGCCGCTGCTGCCCGAAACTTTCGGCAGCTTCTCAATTTCTTTGTAGAGATCGCTGAGCACTGCCTGCGGGCCGATGCCGATTTTTTCCAGCACGGGAGCAACAATCCCTTCGCGGTCCTCAACCAGTGCAGCCAGCAGATGGAGCGGCGCAAGTTCCGGATTGCCGTGCTCGGAGGCAAGCTCGTTCGCGCGCTGCACGGCCTCCTGTGCTTTTACTGTGAATTTATCCCAACGGATTGCCATGGCGTTCAGTCCTCTTAATCTTAATTATTGCAATGTCATTCTGAGCGAAGCGAGGAATCTGTGCAAATTAGCTAGCGGCGAAAAAATGCAGAGGTCTTTCGCTTCGCTCAAGATGACAGATCTTTTGATTTTCAATTACCAATTACAAATTGCTAAATCACAAATTTTCAGTTGCTTACACTCAAGATCAGACACTTGAGGTAGCTGGTTTCGGGCACATTCAGCAGCATTGGATGATCTTTCGAGGCTCCACGGTTCTCCACCACACGCAGAGATTTATGGGCATCTTGCGCGGCATCGGCCACGACTTTGAAGAAGTCCGCGGTGCTGATGTGGAAGGAGCAGGAGCAGGTGACGAGAATCCCTCCGGGCCGCAGCATTTTCATCGCGCGCAGGTTGAGTTCTTTGTAGCCCCGCAGCGCTTTTTCGAGGTCGCGCTTCGTCTTAGCGAAGGCTGGAGGATCGAGAACAATCGTGTCGTAGCGCCGATTCGCGGCGGCATATTCCCTCAAGAGATCGAAGGCGTTGCCCTCGATCCACTCCGGTTCGCGGGCGTTTGGTTTTGCATTCAAAGCGGCGTTCTTCTCCGCCATTTCCAGCGCCGGACGCGAACTATCCACTCCGGTTACGCTCGAACACTTGGGCGCAAGGTGCAGGGCAAATCCTCCCTGATAGCAGAAAGCGTCGAGCGCTTCGCCATGAGCATACAGCGCCGCCGCAGCATAGTTCTCCCGCTGATCGAGAAACGCTCCGGTTTTCTGACCTTCGAGACCGTCGTAGTGAAAAGCCACTCCGTTCATTCTCACTTCAGTCGAACTCTTCTTTCCCCAAAGCAGCGCGGATGGTAGCTGCGGCAATTGCTCAAGTTCTCGAATACGCGCTTCAACACGTTCAACGATTCCCGCCGGTTGCAGTTCTTCTTTCAACGTTTGCACAATGGCTTCGCGCACAGGGGCGGCATCCATGGCCTGGGTCAGGATTTGCAGCGTGAGCACATCGTTATAGCGATCGACGATCAAGCCCGGCAGAAAATCGGCTTCGCTGAAGACGATGCGGTAGGCGTCGGTGTTCGCAATCAGGTCTTTTCGGTAGGTGATAGCAGCGCGAATGCGCTCCGCCACCAGCGCCGGCAGGTCAACGACTGAGCCGTGAGAGATCATGCGGATCACGATCTGCGAGGATGAACTATAGAGCGCGGTGCCGAGGAATTTTCCACGCGGATCGTGGACTCGGACAAGGGCCCCGGGAGGGATGTCTTTCTCTTCGACTATGTCGGAGCGATAGACCCAGGGATGACGAGCTTGCAGGCGGTTCGCTCCTCGGGTAGAAAGTTTTACGAAAGGCTCCGCATGCTTGGCGGAAACGGCGTGGTTTTTCGGCATGAATTGATGTTATCGCGTAGCGACGGTGGATGTTGTGTGGAAGCGTGGCTCTGCCCACATAAGCGCTAACTTAAGGCTTTATTGTTTCCGGGTTACCCGTCATCCGGCAGGGATAACCAAAGATCTGGTCAACACTTACCGGTACTGATCGGTGCTCGGCGCGTGCATTAGCGATACAGCGTAAACCGAGCGAGTTCTCGCAATTTGTTTTCGGAGATATTTCTTTCGCTCGGTTCACTTCGCCGTTCTCGTAGGAATTCTTCAACGCAGCGGTTCGCATCCTGTTCCGACTCCGATCGGCGTCTGCGAAACGTTTTTGAGTCTGACAACACTATCTCCACGAGGGCAGTTGCTCCGTTAAGAGAAGTGCATCCCAGATCCACTCCAATTGGCGGGCTATCCGTCCGAATTCCATTCAGGAGAACTCAAAATGAGCGACGAAACTTCACGTCCAACCTGCCCCTTTAAACACACCGGCTCGTACGTGCCGCCGCGGTTCCAGCAGGGGCTGGTCACGACCGCCTTGAACCTCGGTCCGCTGGCGTCGCTGGCCGGCAGCTGGAGAGGAACCGGCTTCAACGCCATCTGGCGGCCCGACAATCCGGAATCAGATCCAATTACAGTCCCCCCCGACCAGACCAAGCGCTTCCTTGAACTGAACTTGACCAATGACTCCTTCGACTTCCACGTGATCCCGGGAGTCGTCCCGAACCGAGGCCTGAACCCGCAGACCGATCTCAGCCTGTACGGCCTGCACTATCTGCAGCGGGTCAGCGACGCAGACTTGCCGCCGTTCGTCCCCGCCCAGCAGGCACTGCATATTGAACCGGGACTGTTTATGAATGTGCCCGCGAGCGTCGTCCCCGAGCACGAGGCCACCATCGTGCGCATGGCCAGCATCCCCCATGGCGTCACGGTGATGATGGCGGGCAAAAGGCCAAGTTCCACCCCCGTTTCCGGCCCACCGAAAATACGGCACATGTTCCCGCTGCCGGAGTTTCCGGCATTCACTCCGGGGATTCCGCCAGATCCTGCGCCACCACTTCCCACGGTAGTCGCACCGAAGGCGACGGACGGGAACGGCATTCAGCCGGTCGAAATTCCTTCGCAGACACCGCCTGTCGAGCATCTGGTTCCGGAGGTGACGTTAGCCAACGACACCGCCGGCTCGCAGAGCAACGGTCCCTATCCGCCTACGATTCCGCAGAAATATGCCGACAATCCGAATGTCTTGTTGACCGACGCGATCGCTCATCAGCACATTCTTGGCCACATTACGATCCATCTCGATTCCAAGGCCGTGGATCACGAGATTGCCAACATCCCGTTCCTCGGCAACATGGCCAATGCTTTCAACACACCCTTCGCCGCCAACGCTTTCGTGGAGTCGGCGCGCGCCACCTTCTGGATCGAGTGGGTGCGTATCCCGAATTATCCGCTCTTGAAAGCGGATCCAGGCCCGGCGCTTAAGGAGATTGAGCCGTTCTGGCCGGAGGGAACTTACCTGCAACTCCAGTACTCTCAGGTCGTGATCCTCGTTTTCAACAAGGTTCGCTGGCCCCATGTCACGGTGGGGACGCTGACGCTCAGCGCCGGGTAACCTCGTGGAGTCCGGCGGCGCGTTCGTGGCGACGCGACCGCCGGCACTCAATCGAGATCAAGACTGTCGATCTTCCCCGAACAATTGCCCGAGCATAATGGGCAAGCCGGAAATGTACCTCGACGGACGAGAACAGGCTGAGTCACTCGTTGAGCCAACCGATCTCATTTGATGGGTCTTCATGTCGGTCCTAGCTCAGTGGATTTGGATGCAGCCAGGATTAGTCCCTGAAACGCGCTAAGCGTTCGCCGATTATTCCCAAGTGGTCGGTCAACCGGAAGGAATTCTGCTTAAGTTAGCGCTGATGGGTTCTGCCACGCTTAAACGGGGCGAAGCCCTGTCAAAACAAAACCACACACAAGACCTTAGGCTCGGATCACGATGCCATCCAGATTTTGCCTGCGCGAGCTTAGTTTCGTTGAGCTCTCAATAGCGCCGACGCTGGCCGTGACCGCGCCCGTCATCACCTTCTGCCATGCCACCTGGAACTGCTCCATCTCCGGCGCGGTCCCAATCGTAACCCGGGTGTAGGTCGGCATCGATGGCCAGATGCGCCCTATAAATACATGTTGCTTGGCCATGGCATCGATGGCTGGTTTCGCCGGACGCTTCGTATCGAGCATAAAGAAATTTGCTTCCGACGGAATATAGGAATAGCCGTTGCGATCGAGCCAGGCAAACACCTCACCGCGAACCCGCGCGTTGATCCGTTTGCGCTCGGGCACCAGTTGCGCGTCTTTCAGGCTGGCCGATGCCGCAACCAGCGCTGTGATCGGCATGGCATTCCATCCGGCATAATTCTCGATTTTCTCGAGGAGGTCGGGGCGGGCAAATACAGCTCCGCAGCGCAGACCGGCCATTCCATAAACCTTCGAGAAGGTGCGCAGCAGGATCACGTCCTTGCCAGCTCTCACCAGATCCATCACTGAAGGCGCATCGCAAAAATGAATGTAAGCTTCATCCACCAGCACCACAGAATCTTTGGGCTTGTTCTCGATCAGGTATTCGATATCGGAATGACTGGTGAGCGTGCCCGTCGGATTGTTCGGACTGCAAACATAGAAAACTCCAGCGTCGGGAGCCGCGGCCAGCATGGCTTTCACATCGTGTGCGTAGGTTTTTGTTAACGGGACTTTCACCACCTTCGCGCCGATGGCCTGGGCGGCGAACATGCCGGCTTCGTATCCGGGATCGCCAGTGACATAGCTGCGTTGCGGCGAAGCGAATACGGCGACGGTGTGATGTAAAGGCTCGCTCGATCCGGGGTAGACGCGGACTTGTTCGACCTTCAAGCCTTCCATCTCCGCCAGCGTCTTTACCAGATCGTCGGTGAGCCAGTCCGAATAACGGCCGCCCTGCGAGACGATGGCGGCTGCAGCTTCGCGCGCCGAAGCACCCGGCCCGAGCGGGTTTTCGTTGGCGTCAATCCGTATCGCATCTTTTGGAAAAGTGTGCAGCCGCGCGTGCGCCAGCATCGGTTCGGTAACAATGCGCAACGCCACGGCAGCCGATGCAGCGGCAGATAGGCTAAGAAATGAACGGCGCGATGCGGAAGGAAGGCTGAAGTCGTTGCCTTGGGCCATCACTCACCTCGTGTCGGCAATCTTACCGCAGTTTTGCTGTAAATCTGGCGGCAAATTGGGGTCTTAAATTTATGACCGGCGCAAATAAACCCTGCGCAAATGAATGAAAGCCGATAATCGCTTTTTGTGTTAACCTTCGGCCCGCGACTGATTGCCGAAATAATTGCCAACCATAATTGCCAAATAATGATTCCCGGCAACTGATCGACAAAAAGCCGATTCCCCGGTATTCCCAGGAGGCCCTTCGTGAAACGTTTATTTGTTGCACCAATACCAATGATGATGGTTTGTATCGCGCTCGCTATTGCAGTTTTCCTTCCTGCTACCCAGTCCGTACAAGCAGGCAGTCCCGACAACGCGCAGGCGCAAGCCGCCGCTGCTCTCAGCAAAGCCGAAGAATATTGTGTCCGGCATGATGGCGAAGTCGATGTCCGCCAACCTTACTTCAACACGAACGACGATAACGAGCAGGATTGGCTCCGTCTCTCCGGCTCTGCCCAATTTTGCAAATTCCACTCGGGGAAAGATGGCTCGCGGATTCATGTGTTGCTGTCGACACTCGTCTCCGATCAGCCAACTCTAGCCGCGCTGGCCTACTACGCCGAGATTCCGTTAAGTGGCAGTTGCAATGGCAATCCCGCGTCCTGCTACTGTTCACAGCTTGGCGGCACCGATCTGTTCGGAGGAATCAACGCCAACGGTGGCGGCTGGGTGCAGAAGTCCGATCCGGTCGATACCGTGCTTGAAGCGTGTATCTTCCCTGATATGTCATCGATCGATTCCTGGGGACTGACCTATCACTCCGTTGGAATCGTCCGCGGCAGGGATCTGGATGGGGTGCTGAAGTATCCGAATCCTTACGCTAATAAAGCCAAATAAATGTTTGTTTTCGGCGAATCGATAATGAACGCGAGGGTTAATCCAGTAGACTGCCCTCGCGTTCTTACCTTTTAACTCGCCTCGACCGGCGCCAGTCCCTTGTTGACTTTGTCCTCGTTATCACTCTTATCTTTATCGCTCCGTTTGTCTTTGGCCACCGCCCAGGCAATCGCCAGAGAAATAATCAGCAGTGCCGAAGCCAGATACCACGGCGCCCCCGGCACAACGTGTCCCGGAGAAATGAAGTAAGCGAAGGTCAGCGAAAACAACCCAGGCCCAATCAGCATGGCGACGCCGCGCAACGAGGCCAGCGCGCCTTGCAATTCTCCTTGTTCTTTGGCAGAGACGTGCTGCGTCATCAGCGACTGCGATGTGGATCCCGCCAGCGACCAAAGGGCGTTGATCGGAATCGCTGCCAGAAAAACCGCTCCTGATGGCCAGCCGAACAGGGCAAATCCCACAGCTGCGCCCGCCAGGCCGGTGAGCAGCGTTCGCCGTTCTCCCAGTCGCTCCACGATCGGGCCGACCGATGCGTAAGTAGCCATCTGAGCGACTCCAACCACCGCGAGTGAAATTCCAACCATGCGCGAGTTCCATCCATAGCGGTAAGTCACATAGAGCACAAACACCGTCATATAAATTTCATGCGCTATGTATCCCAGAAAATTGACGGTGGCGAGACCGAACAATTCGGCATGCCGGCGCAGCAAGCGCAAGGCGCCCACGGGATTCGCATTCTTCCATTGCAGTTTCGATTGACGCTGCTCCCGAGGCAGCGACTCGGGCAGAACGAACAAGCCGTAGCAGAAATTCACCAGGCTGCCGATGCCCGCCACCCAAAAAGGCAGTCGCGGATTGTGCAAGCCCAGCCAGCCTCCAATCGCAGGTCCAAAAATAAAACCGGCTCCGAATGCCGCACCCAGCAAGCCGAATGCCTTCGAGCGTTTCTCCGGAGCAGTCACGTCGCTGATGTAAGCGGTCGCCGTCGGAATGCTGGCAGAGGTAAGTCCCGAAAGAACGCGCCCCAGAAATAGCCAGCGAACCGAAGGCGCAAGCGCCATGACGAAGAAGTCGAGCGCCAAGCCGAAATTTGAAAGCAGGATGACTGGACGCCGCCCGAAGCGATCCGACAGCAGGCCAAGAACCGGCGCAAAGATGAACTGCATCAACGCCCAGGTGGTCGTGAACATGCCGATATATTCCGAAGCCCGCGCTGTGTTGCCATTAAGAAAATCGGAGATCAGTTTGGGCAACAGGGGCACAATCACGCCGAACGAAAGCATATCCAGCAGGACGGTTATGAAAATAAAACCGAAGGTAGCATGACGCTTAGTGAACATGACAATTCTCCGCTCCGAATGGCATAGGAAGACGAATGGAATCGAGTGCCTTCAACCACAGCTCCACCGCGCGATCCACGCGCTCGCGATCGTGCGAGGCGCAGTAATCGAGCATGAAGCCGCGAAATCCGGCGACCACAATGGTGGCAAAGGCGCGCGCTTCCTCTTTTGAACGTCCCTGACGCAGCAGTGGCTCCGAGAGAAACTCCAGCCAGTCCTCGACGGACGAGTGTAGGAAATCAGCAAGACGGCGCGGATGACGCAGAGCCAGCGCATAAACCTCAAATGAGAGCTTGAATGCCGATTCTGATTCAGGCGCGCTCATCTGCATCCAGATGGCGCGGCATGCATCGGAAGGCCGATCGTAACTAGCCTCGCGCATCTTGCCAAAACCCGCCCGCTGCCGCACTCGTAGCCGCGCAATCGCCTTCGAGACCAGCTTCTCCTTCGAGCCGAAATAGTAGAGAAGCACTCTTGGACTGGAGTGGACAGCCTTGGCCAGAGGCCGAAGCGATAGCCCCGCCACGCCCTTCTTAGCAATGTAGCCGACGATGGCGTCGAGCAATTCTTCCGGGCGCCGCTGATCGGCAATGCGAACCATCGGGTAGGACCATATCATATTTGAAACGATCGTTTCAAATATGATTGCAGAACTTTGAACCACCATTAGTGAGGACCTCTCAGCAAGTACTGTGGGGAACGGACTGGATGGGCGAGGCCGCCCATCCCTCTACTAGCTAGCTTTAGTCTTTAGTTTGCAAAAACTGCCGTACAGAGGCGATATCATCATTGAGGTCTCGAGTCATGCCGGCGGCGCGGGATTGTGCCTCACGAGCCGCTGCTGACTGTCCGCCGATTTCAAGGGCTTGTGCCAAAAGTAAATAGTCCACTGACGACGGCTGGAGCTCGATCGCACGTTCGTAGTCCTTGGCCGCTTGCGCGACGTCGCCCGCTCGCTGTGCTACCAATCCCAGTCCTCGATATGCCGACGAATTTCGCGGTTGCAGGTTCAGGGCTGCTTCGAAGTCGTGTTGCGCGTTGTCGTATTGTTTCACCGAGTAATGCGCATATCCGCTGTTGAGTTTCGCCGTTGCCAACAGTGGAGGACTGTTAGTGAATTGAGGCACCCTGGCATAGCCATCGAGAGCGGCCCGATAGTGGCCCTGCATCTGTTCGTAGGTTGCGATGTTAAGCGTGGCGATGGGGTCGTCGGGCCGCAAGAATAGAGCTCGTTGAAGATGTGGGACGGCTTCCACCACCCTGCCGGAGGTAATCAACGCCGTCGCAAGGTTATCTTCGGCGGTGTAGTTTGCGCCCGTGACTTCCAGGGTGTGGGTCCACAAGGTTAGATTATCGTTCCAAAAACTCACCTGCCTATGCAGCGTAATTCCCATGGCCAATAGGATCGCCGCGGCAAGAACCGCCGACACTTTAGTTGGAACGCGCAAAGTTCGCAGCAGATCGGCCCCACCCCAGCAGACGATCACGAAAATTCCGAGCAATGGGATATAAGCGTAGCGGTCGGCCATGGATTGCACGCCAACCTGAACCAGCCCGATCATCGGAACCAGCGTTCCCAGGAACCAAAACCACCCTACGAAGAGAGGACGGCGCTGCCGAAAGAGTATTGCGAGAGTTGAGAGGGCGATGATCGCGAACCCGGACAGCGCAGCGCCTGCAATGCTGATCGAACCCTCCGGATGCGGATATACGGGCGCCAGATTGACCGGCCAGAAGGCCTTTCCGAGATATTTGACATATGCAATCGCCGCATTTCCCAGGTGTATCCAGAGCGGAAGTTTGACCTGGATTGCATCCGTCTGCACTTTCATGGTGATGAACGCGCTTATAGCCGAGAGCGCAAACCATGGCACTTTCTCCCCAATTAAACTCCAGAAAGAGCAGCCGCGAGAGACTGAGCTTACCAGCTCGCCTTCCGTTTCATGTTCACGTCCTCCGCGCAGCGCGACACGGCCCAAGGGCCAGTAATCCAGCAGCAACAGAGCGAACGGGAACGTAATCACCTGCGGCTTGGTCATCAGTCCCAAAGCATAGGCGAGAGTGACAGCCAGGTATCGTCCAAAGCCGGGCCGTCGCGCGTACCAGCCATACGTGGCCAATGCAATAAGGAAGAAAAACATGCTGAGGACGTTCTTACGTTCCGCGATCCACGCCACCGACTCGACATTGATCGGATGGAGAGCGAAGAGCGCGGCCACCATCAGGCTGCGCCAAGCCAAGCCCGTGGCGCTCTCCAGAATCAGGAACAAGAGCACTACATTGGCGGCGTGAAGAAGCACGTTGATGGCGTGGGGACCTGCCGGGTTCAAGCCAAAGATCTGGCAATCGAGGGCGTGCGAGAGCCAGGTGATCGGATGCCAGTTCATCGCGGCAGAGGTGTGAAAAGCCCAAGCCACGGTGTTCCAGGTGAGTCCCGCACGCACCTGGAGGTTATCGGTCACATAGGTGGCATCGTCGTAATTGAGGAATGGAGCGCGAGTGACAGGGTTATAGAGTGCAACCGTGGCCAGAACGAGCAGAAGGCAGAAAATCACTCTCCGCGTTTGCGGGACTTGAAAAAAATGGGACTCAGCCGAGCGCTGGTTGTGTTTCTGCTCCGAATCCATTGAACCCTAGCTGGCGGCCGGTTGTTCCGCCGGAGAAGCGGAATGGTCCTTATGAGTCGCTCGGTGCTCGCGTCGAATGGCGAGAATATCTTTATGAAGAAGATCGAGTGCGTTCGATGGTATTTCAGAACCCCACTCATCGATTTCTTTTTCGTCCCAATGGCCATTGAGCCGGAGGGCGGCATCAGTCAGGTCCTCGGGAAACGCCAGACGATAAACTCCTTCGCGCAGCAGCACGCCTCCAACTTGGCGTCCCGTGTGCATTTCATAGATACGCCGAGTCGAATTGCCGCCGCTATTGGTGAACGCTAGCAGCACTTCGCCTTCTTCGCCGTAATCGGGACGGTAGAACCATGCCTGCGGTGCATCCGACTTGGGACGGGCGCGTTTTCTTCCAGTCACCGTCACGACTTCCTGCTCGGGTTTTACTTCGTTGGCTGGATTAAAGTAATAAACTCGCGAACACGATTCGCAAATCATTACCTTCTCACCGTTCCGCACCTCGTTATAGGTCTGCGGCCGCAGCTTCACCTGGCAGCCCGTGCATTTGTGGTCGCGGACCTCCGCCAATCCACTGCCGCGGAACTTCGCCACGCGCTCATATTGACGAAGAATATCTTCGGATATCCCTTGCCGCAGAGCATCGCGTTTGGCGTTCCACTCAGTAAGCTTCTTCTGATCTTCCGCGGTAATTTTTCGCGCTTCTTCTTTTTCTTTTTCGATCTCGGCCGTCTCCGCCTTGAGCTCGGCTTCCGCGGCTTTGACGTCTTTTTCGCGCGCGTCGACGTTGACCATTACCTCGAGGATGCGATCCTCGTTGAGCCGGATCTCCTGCTCGGCAAACCCGATCTCATGCAGCAGAGCTTTATATTGGTCGTTGGTTTTTACATCGAGAGATTGGTCGCGATACTTGGAAATCTTGCCTTGCAGGTCTTTGATGTTGGCTTCGAACTTCTTGCGGTTGGCGTCGTCGGCTTTGGCCGCAGCCCGCACCTTTTCCAGGTGCGCATTGGTTCCGGCCAACTTTTGTTCGATCACTGCCATACGTTTCGGCAGCGCCGCGACTTCGTCCCGCAGTTTGCGGATCTCTTTATCCGCTACCTGCAGCTCCAGCAATTTGTCGATGTCAGGAAGCATCGGTTAGGGGCATCACAAGACGATTCTAACATGCGAGAGCCGTGCGGATAGCGTCCCGTCAGTAGGCGCGCCTTCAGCAGCTCGCAGTGTGGAGCGGACACTCCTGTCCGCTGCCGTCGATGTTGTTCTTGCCTTTGCCTTTCCGCCGACCAAAAGACCAAGAGTGAAATTCCACAGCACCATCCCCCCAGGGATTTGTGCAGCACCGAGAATAGGTCCAGCAAGCGATTTTGTGTGGCGCGGGCGCCCTCGCCCGCGAATACCCTAAACCGGCGCCTCTCTGTTCCCGCCTCACCCACTGGTCCCGTCCGGAACTCTTGACACCCTTTATGTCGAGGGGGATGATGGGCGGACTATGCATTCAGCCCAGATGAAAGGCAGTTTGAAGACGGCCCTGGCCGCCTTCTCCGCGCTGCTGTTACTCGCTGCGCTCCCAGCCCGAGCCCAAACCGAAACTGTGCTCTACAAGTTCAATGGCGGCAAGCATGGCGCTATCCCTTCATCCAGCCTCACCTCTGACGGCAAGGGCAACTTCTACGGAACCACCTATGGCGGAGGAGTGAAAAGTGGACCTTCTGGCTATGGGACCGTGTTTATGCTCTCGCCGGTCGGCAGCGGAGGCTGGAACCAGACCGTGCTCCACAGCTTCACCGGGGGCGCCGACGGAGCCAATCCAATTTACTCTTCCGTCATATTCGACAATCTGGGAAACCTTTACGGAACAGCGCAAGGCGGTGGCGCAAATGGATCCGGCGTCGTGTTCGAACTCATTCCCGCGCGGGAGAAAATTGGACAGAAACCGTTCTGTACAACTTTGGCGAGATAGGTGGCGGCCCTCCCGAAGGCGGTCTCATTATGGACCAGGCAGGTAATCTCTATGTCGGCGACGGAAGTGGAAACGTATTGGAGCTAAGTCTGTCCGGTGGCGTGTGGACCGAGCGTGTGATCTACAGCGGCGCGTCCAGCTACGCCGGTTTGACTATGGATGCCTCTGGAAATATCTTCGGCGTCACGCTGAAGTCAGTATTCGAGTTGTCATCGAACCGCCACGGCGATTGGATTTCGCATAGGGTTCACACTTTTGCCGGCGCTCCTAAAGATGGCAGCAGTGCAGAAGGCGCTCCCGTGCTCGACCAAGCCGGGAATCTCTACGGTATGACAGCGAATGGCGGCACCGAGAACTTTGGAACGGTTTACCAGCTGAGCCTTGGAGAAAATGGAAAGTGGACAGAGACAATTCTCCACTCTTTTGAGGGCGGCCAAGCAGATGGCAGCCAACCCTGGGGGACGATCGCATTCGATGCGGCCGGAAACATTTACGGCACCACTGAAATTGGCGGCAAGTACGGCGATGGAACTGTTTTCGAGTTGGTGGCCCCAGTCGGCGTCGGCAGCTATCAAGAAAAGGTTCTCTGGAGCTTCGACCGTACCGACGGAAGTCAACCATATGTCGGCCTGATTCTGGACAGCGTAGGGAGCCTCTATGGCACAACCTCGAGTGGTGGATCGAACGGATACGGCGTTGTGTTCGAAGTGACTCCGTAGGACGCTCGTCAACCGTAGCAACTAATCCTCGCGATGACGTGTGCCCGGGTCTCGCGCTTTTCCGCAGTCCAGGGAGTTTCAGCGCCGCAAAAAACTCAGAATTTCCTCCGTCGATTGTGCGCCTTCGTTTTCAAGCGGAGAGCTATTGTAGATGGGAGGGTTCAGTCACGGTCGCAAAACGAAGGCAGATCAGCCCGCGACAGTCATTGGGACTAGACGAATAAAGGGGAACCTGGATGGTCCTAGGTCCGTACTAGAGAACGTGTCTCGATTGCGTGCTTATGCCTGTTTTCTTCTAATCTGTCTGGTTAGTTGCGCAGCTGCCCAACAGGACAAGCGTGATGAGCCGGTTCGGGAGCAAGTGGCCCAGCATGAATATGACCTTCTGGGCAAGGGCAAAGCCTTCCTCTCGGATGAGGCACGGCATGCTTCGTTTTTCCTTCTTGGAGAGTTGCATGGGGAAAATGAAATTCCGTCCCTTCTGCGGGAGTTGTGGCCGGGGATGTGGCAGGACGGCTACAGATACGTTGCGGCAGAACTGAGTCCATGGGCGGCAAATCAACTTGAGTTCACACCTACGGACCACCAAGTGAAGCTCGCCACTCTGTGGTCGAAACGGGAAGCGCTTTTCGTGAACTCGTTTGGTGCCGGGCAAGACGTTCTGTGGGGGTGCGACATGGATGAACTGCAGCCACACTTGCTCATTCACGACTTGGCTACGGCAAATCCATCGAATCCGAATCTTGCGCAAATGGTAGACATTACGAAATCAGGCTACAAGAGGGAAATGGCCCCCAAGCTTCTTCAGTTGGCACGTGGACTAAAAAGCATCAGGGATCTATCGATCAATGACACCTCCCTTCTCGGGAATGTAGAGGCGACGCTGGAAATCGAGAATGCCAGGCTCAATCCGGATACGAAACTTCAGGCTCAACAGCAGCGCGAGTCGCTAATGAAGGAACTCTTTCTATTGCACTACCAGAAGAATATGTCCTCGAACCCAGACGCGAAGATCATGGTCCGCTTTGGCCGAAACCACCTGCACAGGGGTTACGACGATCGCGGAATATCGACTCTGGGAAACTTCGTTGCGGAGTTCGCATTTGCCCAGCACAAGACGGCTTTCAACGTAGCTGCGTTTGGAGCTGGCGGTAAAGCTTCTTTTGCTGGGGACACCTGGGATGCGGATGAGAGAAGCGATGACGTCGCTTTCGCCTTCCTCGCATCCATGGCTCGGTACCCGGCAACTGTGTTTGATCTACGCCCGCTCCGTCAGACCCTCCATGACATTCCTGATGAGAATCGGTCTCCCCTCGAACAAAGGTTGGTCTACTGGGCAGATTCTTACGACGCGATCATCTGCTACAAGAACGTTACCCCTTTGAATCCATAACTGGTTAAGCACTTCCCAATTATTCATCACATCCAGCCAGTGATCACCATCACAGACCACAATCCCGACAAGTGCGAGAATGTTTTGCTGATTTAGTACAGTCCAGAACTGTATTCGTCTCCAGAGACGGTTCCACAACTGCTGAAAAACCACCTTCGGCAATCTTTGACAAATTGACGTCTGGCAGAGCCTGTTCCGAATCATCGCTCCGTTCCGGCCTGACTTGTTTATACAAATGATAACAGGACTGTTTATAGCAACGATACTAGGGGGGGGGTAGGGGGGGTGGGGGTACCAGGGCCAAATCAACCCCTATCTTCGGCACTGTTTCCAAACTCGTCGAATCGGTTTGTGTTAGCCTGCGGAGTTTGGTCCGGAGCGGATCGAATCGCATGGAGGCCCAGTTTTGAAGCCGTCTAATTCTGGAATCTTGTTTTCGCTTTTGCTCACACTCGTGATCGTCACCCCGTCCCTATGCCAGCAAGACAAACCCAACAATGTTCTCGTCGAGCGTGTCGGCGATACCGCATTCATCCAATTGCACGCCCCCAGCTTTCAGGCGCTCACTCCACGGCAGCAGGCGTTGGCGTACTGGCTGACCCAGGCTTCAATTGCCATCGATCCAATTTTTTACGATCAGATTTCTGCTTACGGCCTGCAACAGAAACGCATGTTCGAAGAGATCATGGCGCGTCCCAAGGGGATCAATCCGGAAGCGCTGGCGAAAATCGCCGACTTCGCAAAACTTTTCTGGGCCAACCGCGGCAATCACAATGAGATAACGTCGCAGAAATTCCTGCCCGATTTTACGTTTGAGCAGTTGGAAAAGGCCGCGCTGATCGCACAACAAAATGGAGCCTTTCGCACCGCCTATGCCGACCTTCCGCCGCTGACCAAACCCGCCGATGTGATTCGCGAGCTGGAATCATTGCGCGCTTCGCTCTTCGACGCAGAATTCGAGCCGATGATTACCGCCAAGAGTCCTGTGGGAAAGAAAGACACGATTCAGGCCAGCTCGAACACTTTTTACAAGGGTCTGAGCATGGACGATCTGAAAGGATTTCAAGATAAGTACCCGCTGAACTCGCGCGTGGTTAAAGGAGCCGACGGCAAGCTTACGGAACTCGTCTACCGTGCCGGCACGCCCGACGGCAAAATTCCTCACGGACTGTATGCAACGTTTTTGAAGCGGGCGAATGCCTGCTTCGAGAAGGCGCGCGGCTATGCCGAACCCGACCAAGCCGCAGCCATCGATCATCTCATCCGCTACTACCAGACCGGCGATTATGCGGAATGGGTCGCGTTCGGTACCGCATGGGTTCAGAACGATGCCACCGTCGATTTTGACAACGGTTTCATCGAAGTCTATCGCGATGCGCGTGGCGCGAAAGGGAGCTCGCAGAGTTTCGTCACCATCACCGATAAACCCGTCACCACTGCTATGAAAAAACTGGCGGAAAATGCCGCCTATTTTGAGCAGAAGGCTCCATGGGATGCGAAATACAAGCTCACCTCGTTCAAGCTTCCGGTGGTGAAAGCGGTCGAAACCCTGATCGAAACTGGCGATTTCAGCGTGAGCACAATCGGCGACAATCTGCCGAACGAAAACGAGATCCACGAGAAGTACGGATCGAAAAATTTCCTCTTCATGGGCAGCAAGCGCGCTCTGGAAGAAGCCACTGGACAGACGGCTACCGCCGAGTTCGCCTCCAACGCCGCTGAAATTGAGCGCGCCGCGAAATACGGCACGGAAGCGAGCGATCTTCTGGTTGCCATGCATGAAGTCATCGGCCACGGCTCGGGAAAACTGAGTGACCGCGTCAGCGCCGGAGCGCAACCGTTCCTGAAGGAATATTTTTCGACGCTAGAAGAAGGACGCGCCGATTTGATGGCGCTGTGGAACGTGTGGGATCCGAAGCTGAAAGAACTGGGCTTGATCTCAAACCAGGAAGAAGTAGCCAAGGCGATGTACGACAACGCGGCCGTGGTTGCTCTGAACCAGTTGCGCCGCATTCCACACGGCGACACCATTGAAGAGGACCACGAGCGCGACCGGCAGTTGATCGCACACTACATCGCTGACAAAGTTCCCGGCTCGATCGAACAGTTCACGCGCGATGGCAAGACCTACGTTCGCGTGGCCGACTATCAGAAGATGCGGCAAGGCGTAGGCATACTTCTGGCCGAACTCATGCGCATCAAGGCGGAAGGCGATTACGACGCCATCAAGGCACTGGTCGATAAATATGGAGTCCATTTCGATCCCGTGCTGCGCGACCAGGTGCTGGCGCGTTATCAAAAGCTCAACCTTCCGACATATTATGCCGGAGTGAACGCTCACCTAAGCGCCAGTTTTGGGAAGGACAACGAGGTCGATAAAGTCGAGATCAGCTATTGGGATGATCCCGTCGAGCAGTATTTGGATTACGGCGCAATGTACGACCCAGACCTCCGACCGTCGAAGCGGATGGTCGCTCACTAGCATCCGCAAATGAAAAATGTAAACACGCGCGCTTGGTTATGGCTGAGGCTCCGACACGTGTTCGTGGACAATCAGCCATTTTCCATCTTGCTTTTCAAAGACAGCCGTCCAGCGGAATGTAGCCATCTCGCGCTTGCCTGATTTTTGTGTCATGTCCGATGCCACTGTCGCCGTGATCCAGTAAGCATCGCCGCTTTTGTGAATCTGCGCGTCATCATTCAACGTGAAGCGCGCAGCCTTATATTCCACGAGTTCCTTGCTCACCGTGGACTGATATTCATCCCAGCTTCCATAATTAAGGGGCGAAACGTCGAAGAACACATGCGGACCTTGCGCGTAGAACTGTTTCTGGTTCGAGGCATCGAGCGTCGCCCAACCATCCCAGATCTTTTGCAGATAGGCTTTGTCGACGGTTGCGCCCTCTGCCGAGACTTTCTTTCCCTTTTGCGCAAAGCTGGATTGCGTAAAACCAGCAATCGTCAAGCAGATCGCCAAAGCCAATGTAGCCATTCGTTTCATCATGTCTTCTCCTCCAAACGGTGGAGCATTCTCGCATGCACAGCGCAACCGCGCCAATCGGAAGGAGTATCCGGTAGAAAGGCCGGCTAAAACCGAAGGCCTGACTTTGGTAATCTGCCCTGTTATCGCTGCTTGATGCAAAATTGATCGAGAATGCCCTCCAGCGCCATTTCGCATAAAGGACAGCGAGGCTTGCGCGTTAAGCTCGGCGGCTCGATTCTCGCGCTGGTGCTGCTAGAGAATGGACGTCAGATTCGCGGCCGCATGAGTCAACTCTCCATCAATGGTGGATTAGTCTCGCTCGAACAACCGCTCGACGAAGGCATCCGCGTAACTGTCCTGTTTCACCTCGGTCTCACCAGCATCCGCTGCCGCGGGCAAATGTTGTTTCCCATGTGGGCCACGCAAGGATGCCTCCAGCCTTTTCGTTTTTTGGAATTGTCCGACGCTAGTCGCGCCAGCCTGAACCGCGAATTGGAAAGCCTGGTCCAAGGCGGCGCGTCTCAGGAACAAGAAGAAGAATCTGAGTAGGCGTTTACTTTCCGGCTGCCGCCAAAATCTGTTCCAGCGAATACTTCTGCAGTTCCCCGATCCGCTCCAGCGTGATATCCGGTTTCGGATACCGCGCCACCTGCGCCGTATCGAGCGCGTAATGCCCCTGGCGTGGAAACACGGTTGTCACTCTCTCGCCCCAATGCATCTTGATCGCTGTCAGAATCCGCACCTTGTCATCAACCATCACGTAGTGTGTTGCCGGATACTTCGCCTCCACATCGTCCAGTTCCAGTTCCTTGTGGATATAAATCAATACGTGCCCGTCGAAGATCTCATAAAGGCCTGACCGGTCGATCTTTCGGGGTTGAAAAACGACGTCACCATCGCTCAGAATCACTGCCCGCCCCAACCGCCGAGCATATTCCACAGCGTCCAGCGACTCCGGAAACAACCGGTTAGCAAAGGGATAATCGATCATGAAGTGTGAAACTGCCAGCAGTTTTGGGTCGCGCGGCTGCTCAATCCGATAGCGCTGTAGCGCGCCGAGATAGTCCGCATATCCAAGTTCGGTTCGCAACTGTTCGAAGATCTCCCAGTAGCGTTGGCCGCTGGACTCTCCTACTTTGTCGGCGAGGTACCGTTTCAGATCGTCCGCCACGCGATCGTTGTCGATCAGCGTATTGTCTACGTCGAAAAAGAACACAGGGCTCGAGTTGGCGTTAACACGATTCACAAGTCTCCAGAATGATCCCGACAGCCACTAAGAAAACGTGCCTTATGATGCCAGAAAACACGTCCAAACGTCACCGCATGTTTGTAGCTGCGATTCCCGGCGTTTGCTTGCCTATGAGCTATCCCAAAGCACGAAAAGGCAGGAAAATCGCGCCAGCGGCGAAGGGCTTGTACAGATCCCATCCAATGTAGTACAAAGGCCTCGTCCAAAGAATTGATGAATAATCCGAGGCAGATTACTGTGACTCTGCCTCACAAATCGGACGAATCCGTTTTCGTCCCCTCCAGGAGCCATTTTCCGTGGAACACATTGATCCCGCCGTTATCTATCGCTTCGACACACGTTCCAGTCGGCCTTGTGAGTTCTGCCAAGAGTTTGACCCGCAATTTCCTCAACGCCGGCCGCTTGACCAGATGGTTGCGAGCAGCCGCAAAGCCATTGCTTCTGCGCATTTGACCGAGGATGGCTACGTCCGCCACCGGATGCTGGAGTTACGCCGGATGACGTCCCGAGCACCGCTCACCGCAGCCTAACCAGCAGAATCTGGCCGCGCGCAAATTTTTCGCGCAACTTTCGAGGTGGCCGAAAATTCTAACTAAGTAAGGCTAATTAAGCTAGGCCGAAATTGGTGTACCCTGTTGCGTGGGAGGTTACCATGCTGGCCGGTGTGCGATCCTGTTTCCTGCTTTCCTTCTTTTTGGCGTTTTACGTTGCTGCCGGCTTGCCCGTTCAGGCTCAAGTTAACGGTGTTGCACCCTCAGTCACTTCCATGGGTTTCGGCGGGAGTAATACCCCGCGCGGTATCCGGCCTAGCGTAACGTCGCTTGGACCAAACGGTTACGCCGGTGCGTCGGTTTTTGGAGCTTCCAGCTTCTTCTTGCCGGCGAATCCACCGCGATCCTTCGAGCACCAACATCGGCGCAAGAATAGGGACAAGGATCACGATAAGAATCGAGCTGATTTCCCGGTCGGAGTCCTGGAGCCCGTTTACGTTCCATTCGCCGTTCCCTACGCACAGGAAGACGATGATGACTCACCCGATGACTATGTCCATGCTCCTAGCGCGTGGGACGTAGATTCTGCCAGCAGATACTTCATGGACCGTGATTCGGCTACGTCCGAAGATCCCGTGACTGCTCAGCCTTCGACCGTGCTCGTTTTCAGAGATGGCCACCAGTCCGACGTGCTCAACTACGCGATCGTAGGCGATACGCTCTTTGACTTCGCCGATGGTCGAACTAAGAAAATCCTACTCGCTGATCTCGATCTCCCAGCCACCCGCAAAGCAAACGACGACAATGGTGTGGACTTCCAGATTCCGGTTACCACCGCCCGGCAATAAGTTCTTAACCGCAGGCAAACAGAAGAACCTAGGAAACCCGATTTCCTAGGTGTCCTGAGTGGAGCCGAAGGATGCCCCCCTGTGGTAATCGTTCTTCAATTTCCTACTTGACAGATTCCCCTCGCTATATGGATACTTATGCATTGAACTGCATTTTTATTCATGTCGAAAACAGCGCGCCACAAAGCGATTCTCGACCTGCTCGACGAAGGACCAGTCGAAAGCCAGGACTCGCTCCAGCAACGTCTTGAGCGCAAGGGCTTCGACGTGGGCCAGGCGACGCTGTCACGCGATATCCACGAACTGAAACTCGTCAAAGGGGCTGACGGCTATCGTCGCGCTGGCGAGAATCTTGGCGCGGACAGTGTTTTGCCCTCGGTGATGCATCTGGCGCGCCAGTTTGTGATCGAAATCAGGCAAGCCCAAAACTTGCTGGTGGTCAAGACGACAGTTGGGAGCGCGCAACCTGTGGCTGCCGCGCTCGACGCTTCGCACTGGCCTGAGGTGGTCGGTACCCTCGCCGGCGACGATACCGTGCTGGTTATTGCCACCGACAAGCAAAAAGCGCAAGCGCTCGCCCGCCGTATTCGCGAGCTGTCGTAAAAGGCAGCCTCTGAAGGGGCATTCGATTAATGCAGAACTTGCGGCATCGCTAAAGTGATGCCCTGATACGAAAAAAGCGATACCCCTATACAAACGAATTTTTGGAGATGGAGTGTTACGAAACGCAAATGAGAACCGATCCCATGGCACTGATGGACTTAGCAAAGATGGACCTATCAAAGATGAACCAGCCAACAATGAAGACAAAGACGCCCCCGCCGAGTCTGCTGCCGCAACCAATTGCACCGCGCGATCTTGTTTCCATCCACGACCTCACTCCTGCCGAAATCCTCTCACTTTTTAACCTCACCTCCATGCTCAAGCAACGGCCTGCGGATTTCCGCAGCGTTCTTGCTGGCAAGCAGATGGTGATGTTCTTCGAGAAGCCATCGCTGCGCACTCGCCTCACGTTCGAAGCCGGCATGGACAGTCTCGGCGGCAGCACATTCTTTTTTGATCAGACGGCTAGCCGCCTGAACGCCCGCGAATCGCTCTACGACATCGCACACAATCTAGAGCGCTGGATCGACATCATCGTCCTGCGTACCTTCAGCCATGCCGTCGTTGAAGAGATGGCGACCTACGCCGGCGTTCCGGTTATCAACGCCCTGAGTGAACTCGAACATCCCTGCCAGGCGCTTGCTGATTTCTTCACTCTGCAGGAGCACTTCGGCGATCTCAAGAAACTGCATTTCGCCTATGTCGGCGATGGTAACAACATGGCGCATTCGCTCCTTCTGGCGGGCGCATCGGTGGGCGCGAAAGTTTCGATTGCGACACCCGAGCGTTACGCCCTTAATCCTGTAATCGTCACCATGGCGAAGGCCATTGCGGACGAAACCAAAGCCACGCTGCGCATCCTGACCGATCCACGTAAAGCCGTTGCCGGAGCCGATGCTGTCTACACGGATGCCTGGGCCAGCATGGGAGATGAACACGAAGCAGAAGAACGCAACGCGGTTTTTGCTCCCTACCAGGTAAATGCCGCTCTCATGCAGCTCGCCAAGCCCCATGCCCGCTTCATGCACTGTCTGCCCGCGCATCGCGGCCAAGAAGTCACCGACCAGGTCATCGACTCGTTGAACTCGGTCGTATTTGATCAGGCAGAAAATCGTCTACACATTCAGAAAGCTATACTGGTATGGCTGCTGGGCGGCTCAGCGGGCCGCTTCTCGGCCAGGAGTACACATGCCCATGCTTAAGACGCCTGAAAAAATTGTTCTCGCCTACTCCGGCGGGCTCGATACCTCGATCATCATTCCTTGGCTTAAGGAAAACTACGCCTATGAAGTGATTGCCATGGTCGCCGACGTAGGTCAAGGCGATGACGTCGAAGCCGTTGTCGAGAAGGCTTACAAGACCGGAGCCAGCAAGGTTGTAGTCGAAGATCTGCGCGAAGAATTCCTTACCGGATACGTCTGGCCTGCTTTGAAAGCAGGCGCGGTCTATGAAAACAAGTATCTGCTTGGCACTTCGCTGGCGCGTCCTGTGATCGCAAAGCATCAGGTCGAAGTAGCGCTGCGCGAAGGCGCCTCGGCCGTTAGTCATGGATGCACCGGCAAGGGCAACGACCAGGTGCGCTTTGAGATGGCTTACCAGGCGCTCGCTCCCGAGCTGAAAGTTGTCGCGCCGTGGCGCGAGTGGGACCTGAAATCGCGCGAAGATTGTCTCGACTATGCGGAGAAGCGTGGTATCTCCGTAACTGCGAGCCGCGAAAAGATCCACAGCCGTGATCGTAATCTGTGGCACATCAGCCACGAGGGTGGAGAGCTGGAAGATGCTGGCAATGCGCCGTTTGCGAGCACATGGCAAATCACGAAGTCGCCACAAGAGGCGCCTGACAAAGAAGAACAGGTCGAAATTGGATTCGAGAAAGGCGTCCCTGTTTCGGTGGGTGGACAAGCTCTCGATCCCATATCGCTCGTCGAACTCTTGAACGAAATTGGCGGACGCAACGCTGTCGGACGCATTGATCTGGTCGAGAATCGCTTTGTCGGAATCAAGTCACGCGGCTGTTATGAAACTCCAGGCGGTACTCTGCTTCTAGCCGCCCACAACGAACTCGAAGCTCTCTGCCTTGATCGCGATCTGCTCCACTTCAAGCAACATATCGGGCTCAAGTATGCCGAACTCGTTTACTTCGGCTTGTGGTTCACGCCGCTGCGCGAAGCGCTCGATGCCTTCGTCGAAACTACGCAGCAGAATCTGACCGGCGCGGTCAAGCTATCGCTCTATAAGGGCAACGTCAACATTGTCAGCCGCAAGTCCGATTATTCGCTCTATCGCACCGACCTTTCTTCATTCACGATGGACGCAAGCTATGATCAGAAAGATGCGGAGGGCTTCATCCGCATTTTGGGATTACCCTCGCGTTGCCGCGCTCAGACGCAGGTCGTTCATCCGCAAACCAAGGTAGAGGTTCCGCAATGAAGATGTGGTCCGGCCGCTTCCGGCAGCCGCTTGACCCCGAATTTGAAAAATGGCAGCAGTCGTTCCCTTACGATCAACGGCTGCTGCCCTTCGAACTTGCCGCCAGCCGAGCCCACGCCAACGCTCTCGAACACGCCGGCGTGTTGTCTTCCGAAGAGCTTTCCGAGATCGTGAAGGCACTGGGAAAGATTGGTCAGCGAGCCGAATCAGAACCCGAGTTTCTTAATGATCCGGCAGCCGAAGACGTTCACCACTTTGTCGAAAAGCAGCTTGCCTCGCTGATCGGCGCAACCGGCTACAAACTACACACTGGACGCAGCCGCAACGAACAGATTGCGACCGATCTCCGACTCTTTGTGCGTCACAGCATCGACACGCTGCAAAATCTGATCGCCGATTGGGTCGAAGCGATGCTCTCACGCGCCGAAGCTTCGGCCGATTCCTCTTCACTTCTGGCGATGCCTGCTTACACGCACTTGCAGCCAGCAGAGCCGGTTTTGGTGGCGCATTGGCTGCTGGCTTACGTAGAAATGTTTCTCCGCGACGCCTCACGCCTCGCCGATTGCCGCAAGCGCGCAAATCTTTGTCCGCTGGGCTCGGGCGCTGTCGCTGGAGCTACGCTCACACTCAATCGTCAAGCGATGGCGGTCGAATTGGGATTTGATGGACCTACGGCAAACAGCATCGACGCTACCAGCGATCGCGATTTTGCTATTGAATTCGTCGACGCGCTCTCGTTGTTCGCACTCCATCTCAGCCGCTGGGCTGAGGAGATGGTTTTGTTCTCTACGGCCGCTTACGGATTCGTCGAGTTACCTGAACCTTATTCCACTGGCAGCAGCGCCATGCCACAGAAAAAAAATCCCGACTTACTGGAGCTGGTGCGCGGCAAAGCGGCTCGCGTCATGGGATACGCCACCACGCTGCAAACTTTACTGAAGGGTCTGCCTCTCGCCTACAACAAAGATTTGCAGGAAACGCAGGAGCCCGTGTTCAGCGCTTCCGACACGGTCATTGGTATGGTGCCGCTCGTGACCGGTTTTATGAACACCGTCGAATTCAACGACGCCAAGATGAACCAGGCGGCCAGTTCGGGTTTTATGAACGCGTGGGCCGCGGCCGCCTATCTCGTCGAACGCGGAGTGCCCTCGCGCCTCGCTCACGAAGCGGTCGGCAAGGCAGTTGCTTTGGCGGTCGAGCGCGGATGCGATCTACAAAAACTTCCGCTCGCCGATCTGCAAGCGATCCACGCAAGTTTTGACGCAGGCTTCCACTCCTGCCTCGGACTTACCGAAGTGCTCGCACTGCACGACGTTCCCGGAGGCACCGCGCCTCGTCACGTCAAGCGCGCACTGCAGAATGCGCGGGAGCGGGTTGCCCATCTGCGGTCTTTTGGAACAAATCAGGAACGGGTCGCGAGCCGGTAGTGAGGTATGAAAACCTGCGATAAATTCACTCTAGATTGTGGCCTCTTCGCCCTATTCAGTCATGTGGCATTCGCGCAGTTACCGGTCCTGTCTGTTACTCGCTAGGTCCGAACATCGCTCTAGCTGCTCGATTGGTTTTCTAGCAGCAGCGACTCTTGCAATCCCTTGCAGATCGTTTGTAAGTCCAACGTCCGCCCAGCCTTTCAACTGACGGCGCACGACTTCGGCAATTGTCCCGCTGATCTCGAATACCAGCCAACCGCCGGGCTTGAGTACCGTTAGCGCCTGCGGAATGAGTCGCTCGATCACTTCCAGCCCGGTCGGTCCGGCGAACACCGCATTTCTCGGCTCGAACTTGCGGACTTCGAGCTGCACTGAATCTTCTTCCGACTCGCCGACATAGGGAGGATTCGAAACCACGAAGTCGAACGACGCCGGCGAGAATCCGTCCAGCAAATCGGTGTAGTGAAACTTGATTCGCGAAGTTAGTTCGTGCCGGGCTGCATTGGCCCGAGCAACATCGAGCGCTACGGGAGAAATATCGGTGGCGTGGATCTGCGCTGTCGGTAACTCTTTTGCCAAAGCAAGTGCAATCGCTCCCGAACCAGTCCCCACATCGACGATGCGCAGATCGTGTGGCGCGGACGCCCTCGTCCGCGGCCTTTGATCTTGATTTTGTTTTGACTCAGTTTCCGATATCAGCTCCAGCACTGCCTCCACGACATGCTCCGTTTCCGGACGAGGAATCAGCACAGCTGGCGATACGATAAGGTCTAGTCCCCAGAATTCCTGATGCCCAGTGATGTACTGCGCCGGAACGCCAGCAGCCCGGCGAGCGAGAGCTTCGTCGTAGCGCTGCGTTTCGTCGGAACTGAGCTCCCGCTCCGGATGCGCATAGAGATATGCGCGATTGCAATCGAGTGTGAACATGATGAGGAGCTCGGCATTCATGCGCGGCGAAGGAACTTGCGCGGAAGTCAGCCGTTCGACCGCCGCATTCAGCGCTGGGCGTAGTTGCACAGTTCTATTTCACCACGGAGACGCCGATCGAGAATAAGAAACGAGAAGATAAATCTAAAGGCAGGCATCCTCAGTCGGGCGGATATTGCGCTGTTTCAATTTGCCAGACGCGTCAAATAAAAGGTCAACCGCAATACCGTAGATGCAAGGGAATGCGCCGGAATTGGTTTGAAACTCGCCCTTAATGAGCCGGTCGCCGGAGGACGCCAGCATCGTCGTCTTACCATCGCTCAGCAAAATCCATCCCGCCGATGTCTCGGACTCATCGAAATAAATGTTCTTGGATCACAACACAGCCCGTGCTTGCTCTACGTTCATCGCATCAGAGAAGGCATTTCGCAACTCGGTTGCCTGCCGTTCCAACTTAGCCATCCCACCCGGCAACATTGTGTTATGCGATGGGCACAACGAAAGAGTTATGAGCCCTGCCACGGGAACCGCTAACCAGATGGATGCGAGACGCAGAGAAGTGTCAGTCAAGATTCGCTTGAAGCCCAGCACGATGAGAAAGGCCAGTATGGAATAGAGCGCAGCATTCCCAGTTATGATCAAGAGCACTGAATCAGGCTGGGCAAAGAATTCCGCAACTAACAGACCCGGATATACAACGTACCGGACTGGGACAGCAACCCAGAGAGGACCTCGCAGCGAAAGCGGAGCGAGTATGGAAAGCCCAACGCCGCAGAGCACTGCTAGTGCCAACCTGTACCGTGTCATCTACAAACCACCTCGCGAACGAGCATGACCGACGAACGACCGCCTCATACTACTCCAGCTGTCTCCTGCTTCATCTTCTCCGCCTGATAATGCGTAATCAGCGCGTCAACTACCGGTTGCAGCTTCCCGTCCATCACCTGCTCGAGCTGATGAATAGTGAAGCCGATACGATGATCCGTAAGACGGTTCTGCGGAAAATTATAGGTTCGAATCTTCTCTGACCGGTCGCCTGATCCGACCATCTGCTTGCGTTCTTTTGCCAAAGCATCCGCTTGCTTCTGCATTTCGACTTCGTACAATCGCGAGCGCAACACACGCATGCCTTTTTCACGGTTCTTAATCTGTGACTTTTCGTCCTGACAGCTTACTACTGTGTTCGTCGGAATATGCGTGATCCGCACCGCCGAATAGGTCGTGTTCACCGACTGGCCGCCTGGCCCCGAAGAGCAGAACGTATCGATGCGCAAATCTTTAGCTTCGATTTTAACGTCCACTTCTTCTGCTTCTGGCAGCACAGCAACCGTGATCGCGGAGGTATGTACTCGTCCTTGCTGCTCGGTCGCAGGCACCCGCTGCACGCGATGCACTCCGCTTTCATATTTAAGCCGGGAAAAAACCCGGTCGCCCTCGATCAGCGCGATCACTTCCTTTAGCCCGCCCACGCCCGACTCCGACGTGGAAAGCACTTCTACCTTCCACTTCTGTGTCTCAGCATAGCGGTTGTACATGCGGAAGACCTCCGCCACAAATAACGTAGCTTCATCGCCACCCGTCCCGGCGCGAATTTCGAGAACCACGTTCTTCTCGTCGTTCGGATCTTTCGGTAGCAGCAGAACCTTAAGGTCTTCCTCAACGGTAACGATGCGCGCGTCGAGCTTCGCCAATTCCTCTTCGGCGTAGGCTCGCATCTCGGGATCGGTTTCATCCACGAGCATGGCTCGGCTCTCGGCGATCCCACGCTTCAGGTCTTTGTACTCGCGATACTTCTCCACGATCCCCGCAACTTCGCTATGCGCTTTGGCAGTCTTCTGGTATTTCGCCGAGTCGTTCGTGATCTCCGGCGATAACAAGGCCTGCGTCAGTTCTTCGTAGCGGATTTCGATTTGATCTAAGCGTTCAAACATGATTTTCATCCGTAAAAACGGGGGCTCGCCCCATCTCACTCTGTGGCAGAGACGTGCTTGCCAAGTCTCTACTCTAGTGATTTTAGGTGGAATGAGAAAGAAAACAAGAGTTCGCGGCGGGCATCGCTAGGCAATTACCAGTTCGCCACCGCGCTGTTTTTCCAGTTTCATCGCCTCATCTAGAGCGATGATTGCGCATTCTACTTCGCTGTCGTCGGGAGGCTGGGTCGTGATCCGCTGCAGCCACAGTCCCGGAGCCGTCATGAACGCAAACAGCGAACCACTCGACTTCGACGAAGAACTCCTGGCCGAAAAACGTTTGGCGGCAAAACGAATGATCTCGTAGGAAACTCCCGCAATCAGCGGCAAAAGAATAATGCGCTCCGCAAACCGTGCCCAGAACGTAGTTACCGGGATGAACATATACACGATCATTGAAATGATCATCACCGTCATCAGAAAGCTCGTTCCACACCGCGGATGATACGTCGAATACTTCTGCACCGCCGCAGTGTCGAGCGGATCGCCGTTCTCGAACGCAAACACCGTCTTGTGCTCGGCCCCGTGGTATTCATAAACGCGCCGAATGTCTTTCCACAGCGAGACGCCCCACACAAATAGCAGGAACATCGCAATCCGAATCAGCCCATCTACCAGGTTAAATAGAAACTGCTGCCCGAAAACCGGATTCACTTTTTTCAGTTCCGTGGCAGCTACCAGCGGCAGGTACTTGTACATGAAGATGAAGAAGGCGATGGAGAACGCCATATTCAAGCCCGCGACCCAGCCGCTGATTTCCATCTTCTTGCCTGGATCTTTTTTGTCTTTGTCGTCCAGACCTGCGTTGCCTTGGTTATTGCCCGGATCGTCGGAGGTGATCTCCTCCAGCGCCGTATTGGCGGAAAACTTCAGCGCGCGGAATCCCAGCGTCATCGCGTGCCCCAGCGTCATCACTCCGCGCACCACCGGCCAACCCATCCACTTATGCTGGTCGGAAGGCCGCTCCAAGGGCTCGCTATGTGTAACAATTTCGCCCGACAGTTTGCGCACCGCAATACCCCAGGCATGCGGCGAACGCATCATCACGCCCTCCAGCACGGCTTGGCCGCCGACGAGCGTCTCTTCGCCGCTCTCCAGAGCTGGGAGCAGTTGGACCGCCGCCAAGAAACGCAAAATTTGCCGCCAACGCCTCATATTCATTGGATGTTGCTTCGAGAAGGGATGACTCGAACGTATAGAGTACCACAAACCGCGCGAATCCAAAGCACTCGCGGTTGAGATATGAAAACTGTATCTCTTTATATATCAATAAGTTGACTGGAAGCTTGTTTCTGCGATCTGAACCCGCTCGAGTATCGCAATCTGAGGGCTCGGCCATAGAATCAATGAACGATGCCGCACTTCGCCCAGACCTGCGAAGCGATCGCCGCAACTTCCAAGAAGTTGGAGAAGACGGCATTGGTCGCCAACTATTTGCAGTCATTATTGCGCACGACGCCATTACGCACGATGCCACTGGACGAAGCCGCTGCTGCCGCAATTTTTCTTTCGGGGCGACCTTTCCCCGCCTACGAAGAAGCGACTCTGCAGGTTGGCGGAGCACTTCTCTGGCGTGTGATCGGCGATCTCTCGGGAAAATCCGAACACGAACTGACCGAGATTTATCGCAGGCATGGCGACGCTGGGTCAGTCGCGGCCGAGGCACTTCCCGAAAAGCCGCGATCCAACCTCACTCTCACCGAAGTGCAGCGAGCCTTTTCGGAGATTGCCGCTGCCCGTGGCCCAGCAGCCAAGGCTGCTCTTCTGCGCCAGTTTCTCGTGCTAGCCACGCCACTCGAAGCCAAATACATTGTGAAAATCATTAGCGGAGATCTCCGCATTGGTCTTAAAGAGAGTCTCGTGGAAGAAGCCATTGCACGCGCTTTCGAAGTGCCACTCGATCACGTCAAGCGCGCCAATATGCTGCTCGGAGATATCGGCGAAACTCTGCGCCTTGCCTCCGCCGGAAAATTAGCCGACGCGCGGCTACGCCTATTCCATCCCATCGACTTCATGCTTGCGAGTCCCGTCGAATCTTCCGAAGAGGCGCTCAGCTATTTTCAGAATGTGTCGGTTGAAGACAAATACGATGGCATCCGTGCCCAGGCTCACATCAGCCAGGGCGAAGTCCGCATCTTTTCGCGCACCCGCAATGAAATTACCGAATCGTTTCCCGAATTGCCGCCGGCACTCGCCAGACTGCCCCAAGATGCAATCCTCGACGGCGAAATCGTCGCTTGGAAAGCCGATAACGGCTCTCAAATCGCTGGTCGAGCCTTACCCTTCAGCACGCTGCAACAGCGTCTCGGCCGAAAAAAAGTCAGCGCCAAGCTCATGCATGACGTCGCCATCGCCTATTTTGTTTTTGATGTTCTCTATGCGGATGGCGAACTCCTTCTTGATCGACCTCTTCGTGAGCGCGCTCGAATTCTCGACGCTCTGCTCAACAACCTTGCCGTCGCACCTCGCGTCGCAATCGTTCACGAAGTCCAGGCACAGTCAAGCCTACGCTTCGAACCTGTAGAAGAAGATATAGGCGAAAATTCCCTCGCTCGCGTACTCCATGCTCCAGTCGCGACCGCTAATTCGGCGGAAGACATCGAGACTCTCTTCACCGCCGCGCGTGATCGAGGTAATGAGGGCCTGATGATCAAAGATCTCGACTCTCTCTATAGTCCGGGCCGCCGTGGCAAATCGTGGCTCAAGATGAAGCGAGAACTCGCTACTCTCGACGTAGTCGTGACCGCCGTCGAATACGGACACGGCAAGCGCATCGGTGTGCTCAGCGACTACACCTTCGCAGTGTGGCATGGTGACCGCCTTGTCAATATTGGCAAGGCCTATTCAGGACTTACCGACGCGGAGATCGCAGAAATGACGCAGTGGTTCTTGGCCCACAAAATCCGCGAACAAGGATTAAGACTGGAAGTGGAACCTAAAATTGTTTTGGAGGTGGCCTTCAATAACATGATGCGTTCCGCGCGCCATGAGAGTGGCTACGCCTTGCGTTTCCCACGCATCGTCCGCTTACGTCCGGACAAGCGTCCCGAAGACGCCGACACTATCGAAACTGTTGAGGAAATCTTCGAGCGGCAGCACTCGGTCTGATTAGGAACTCGGCCCGAATCGCAAAAGAGATCGAGTAGTGGGCATGATCTTAGTGGGCATGATCGTGGTGGTCGTGCAGTGAATGATCGTGTTCATCGCCTTCTTCTTCCCGCACAGCGATCACGCAGCTATGCGCCGTCTCGCACACCTCGTGTTCTAACTGGATCGTCGTGTGGTGGATCCCAAACCCCTGCCCAAGCTTTTCATTGATCTCACGCAGAATCGTGTCGCTCTCGGAGGTCGCCATGTCTGCGATCTTCACATGCGCCGAGAGCGCATGATTTTCTGACCCAATGCTCCACAGATGCAGATCGTGCACGTCGCTCACGCCCGTGATCGTCCGCATCGTCGATTCCACTGCCTCTAGACTCATCCCCCGCGGGGTACCCTCCAGCAGAATATTCAGCGTCTCGCGTACGATCCCGAAGCTCGACCACAAAATCAGCGCGCCGATCGCGAATGACAGTGCGGAGTCGATCCAGTATTGTCCCGTCCACAGGATCGCAAAACCTCCCAAAATCACTGCCGCGGTTGAAAGCGTGTCGCCCACCTCATGCAGCAATGCGCTCCGCACGTTCACATCTTTTCCCGAACGCAACAACAGCAGCGCGATCATGCCATTCATTACCACGCCGGCTGCCGCCACTCCAATCATCACTCGGGCGTGAACATGCTCAGGATGTTGTATCCGCTGAAACGCCTCGTAGAAAATAAAAAATGAAACCACCACCAGCGACAGCGCATTCACCAGCGCCGCCAGCACTCCCGCGCGCCGGTATCCATAGGTCTTGGTGGCACTCGGAGGTCGGCCTTCCAGAAAAACCGCCACCAGCGACAACAAGAGCGCAAGAAAGTCGGAAAGATTGTGTCCCGCCTCGGAAAGCAAAGCCAGCGAATGCGCCCGGATGCCAGCAACCACCAGCAGGACAACGTAAAGCATGGTGACGGTCAGCGAGATGCGCAGCACCCGCCCCGTCCCATGATGATGTCCGTGTCTGCCATGCGAGTGCATGTCATTAGGATAGCGCAAGGCTGCAAGTGTGGCGCGGACACTCTTGTCCGCGTGCGTGGGGCTAAGAACACTTCTGCCAGGATCGAAGTAGCGTCGAGCCCACCGGTCGCGCTATCCTTCTTCCCAACCAGTTGGCACGAAAATTTAGGAGAAGCAAAATGAAGCGAACTCTGGTAATCCCAGCCCTGTTGTTACTAGCCACGTCGGCAATTGCCCAAACAACGCCTGCCCAGACAGCGCCTGCACAAATCAAGAACCCCGTCAGCAGCGCCCTAAGAGACGCCCTGCCCGGCCGCCAGAAGAACACCATCGCAGCCGTCGAAGCCATGCCCGCCGACAAATTCAACTACAAACCTAGCGCCGACCAGATGACATTCGGTCATCTCGTCGTTCACATGATCGAATCGAATAATCTGTTCTGCAGCAAGGCGGCCGCCGTCCCCGCTCCCAAGGTCGAGGAGGTAAAAGACACGGACTCGAAAGACAAGCTCGTGACCGCGTTCAAGGCCTCTTTCGACTTCTGCTCCGATACGCTGGGGAAGATGGACGATTCCAAGTTAGGCGAGACCACCGAAGGTTTCGGCGGAAAGCAGGTTACACGCGCATGGTTCAGCCTTGTTCTCGCCAGCAGTTGGGCCGACCATTACGCTGAAACTTCGATGTATCTGCGGCTGAATGGAATTTTGCCACCGACCGCGAATCATTGATGTTCGCCAGTATCGTTCATATCGACAGGAGTCTTCAGGAACCCCAAATTGGGCGTGCGATGCTGAGCAGATAGTGTTCAGCCCAGCCTCTCAAATCCGGGTCCGCTACCGGGATCCATTGTACTGTGCAGTTCGTCCGAATCCACGACTGGGCTCCTTGCCGCGTATCCGCTAGGCCCTTGTCAATCACCTTTTGGATGAGGTCGCTGCGGGCGCGGTCGCCACCGCCCGAGCAATGGTCCGAGCAGACGCGCCGGCGTAAATCCTTCGTCTTGCCAGCCCAGAGGTATTGACCGATCGCGTTATTTTTTCGGGCAATCAGGTACAGGCCCCCGCTGGTTACCGGCATTTGGGCACGCAGATTCACGTCAACAGCGAAAGAGGCTGCAGAAAGTAACCCAAGCACAATGTCTGCACATTCTGCCTTTCGACTTTCGAGCGTTTCCGGAAGATGGTTCATAACGCTGCCGCTCCTGCCCCCTTCGACATGCCGCACGTCTGCCAAGGTGCATACCTTTTCAAAAAGCGGCGGGTATTATGTCATCTGCGGGGTTTTTCCTTGCGATGTCCCAGGTCAGCTAAGATTACCCGATCTTCCACGTGATGTATGACCCGGCGTCTCCCTTTCTCGGGCATCTCAAAAAGCAGTGGGATCCCTTCGTGCAGGAAGCGCAGTTCGATAGGCCTCGATGGCCCATGCTGTATGTAGGCATTTAGAAATACAAAGGCACTAATTCCGATGTGGCCATTTGTCGCCCACACGATGGGCTGGTCCACAGCCTCGTGGACAATGACACCCTGATGGAAAAGCTTGCAGTTGTAGATCACCACCTTGCTCTTATAGTGCAACGAACGCAGCAACCCCTTGATCGCATCCGCGGCAGGTCCGGGTGCAACGTCTTTGCGTGTGTGCATAAGTTCGCTAACGCGCTCAATGTACCTGCCGACGGCGGAGAGGAACTTTTCATTCTTCGCGAGCAACTTTTCGTCATGCCAGTACTGGCGCTTCCAAGCCTCCCACTCCTGCTCCGTCATCGGTTCTTCAGGCATTATGACCGAAGGCTCGGCCTTCGGAACGGATTCAATCTCAGGTATTAACTCGGCCGCTAGTGCGTCGACAGCCGCCGGTTCACTCGAAGGGGTACATTCAACCGTGGGCACTCTCCGGAGAATCCTCTTTAGCGTTGCCAGGGCATTGTGGGAAGCGTTCCTGTCTGATGGCGTGCTCGCGACCACAAATGTGAGTCCGTCTGGATTCCGGTAAACCTTGTGTTTTCGCTGCCGCACCAAATCGAAGCTGTGTTCTCGTAGGAGCTCCGTCAGTCGGCCTTGCGGATCCATTCGACCCTCGCCATTCCGTAGTTATGACTCTCTCTGAGAGCCATGCAGCCAGTTGCAGCTCACCCCATCATCTTTTCCAACTCATCTTCCCCGATCACGCTAACACCCAACTCCCGAGCCTTGTCCAGCTTTGATCCCGCATCGCTGCCCGCAACGACGTAGTCTGTCTTCTTACTCACCGAACCCGAAACGCGCCCGCCCGCATCTTCAATCATCTTCTTTGCTTCGTCGCGGGTGTGGCGCTCCAGCGTGCCTGTCAGCACAAAGGTCTTTCCCGCCAGCTTCGTACCTTTTTCTTTTTTTTGGCCTTTGAATTTGAGGCCAGCTTCGCGCAAGTCATCAACGAGTTTGCGATTATGTTCATCGCCAAAAAACTCCACGATGCTCTCCGCGATACGCGGTCCCACTTCGTTCACTTCCTCAAGTTCTTCAGCACTCGCGTTCATGATTGCGTCCAGCGATCCGAAATGCTCTGCTAAAAACTGTGCCGTGCGCTCGCCAACCATCCGTATTCCCAGGCCGTAAATCACACGCTCAAGGGGTAGTTTTTTTGATGCCTCAATCTCCGTAAGCACGTTATCCGCCGATTTTTCGCCCATGCGCTCAAGCTTCAGCAGATTATCTTTCGTTAGCTTGTAGAGATCGGCAACATTCTTGACCAGACCGCGTTCGGTTAACTGATTCACCAGCGCCTCGCCGAGCCCGTCGATATTCATTATGTGACGCGAAGCAAAATGCAGAATCGTCCCCTGCAACTTCGCTGGACAATTAGCATTCACACAGCGGTGGTCCACCTCGCCCGGCGTTCGCACCACATTGCCGCCGCAGACCGGACAATGCTCAGGCATTTCGAACTGTTTATGACCGCGAGGATGGTCTTTATCTTCGACCACCTTCACCACCTTCGGAATCACATCGCCGCCGCGTTCCACCTCAACCCAATCGCCGATCTTGACTCCGAGGCGCTCGATCTCATCCATGTTGTGCAAAGTGGCGCGCGAAACCGTCGTCCCGCCAATCGGAACCGGTTTCAACCAAGCCACTGGCGTCAGCTTGCCAGTGCGGCCAACTTGTGGGACGATGTCTTCGATCTGCGTCACCGCGCCGCGCGCCGCGTACTTGTAAGCAATTGCCCATCGTGGAGCCTTACCCGTGAAGCCCAGCTCCCGTTGCCAAGCCGTCCGATCTACCTTGATGACTATCCCATCAATTTCGTAAGGCAAAGACTCGCGCTTGGCCTCCCAGGTCTGAATAAATTTCCAGACCTCGTCGAGATTCTTCGCCAGCTTTCGATTCGGATTCACTTTGAAACCTGCCAGCTCCAGCGCATCCATCGCTTTCGACTGCCGGTCGAAAAAAGTTTGCCCATCCTTCAACAGCATGTAGGCAAAATAATCCATGCGGCGCTGCGCCGTGATGGATGGTTCGAGTTGCCGCACCGTACCCGCCGTAAAATTGCGCGGATTGGCAAAAGCCGCAAGTCCCTGCTTTTCGCGCTCTTCATTCAACTTGCGAAAGGCCGCGAGCGGCATCAGCATTTCGCCGCGCGTTTCAAAATCGGCCGGAATCCCAGCCTTCTTCAACCGATCCTTCGAAATTGACAATGGGATGGAGCGGACCGTTCGCACATTCAAGGTCACGTCTTCGCCGATGTTCCCATCGCCGCGTGTGATGCCGCGTTCGAGGCGTCCATCGCTGTAGACGAGCGCCAGCGACATGCCATCCAGTTTCAATTCGCACATGTATTCGAGGTCGGTGCGCCCACTCAGCTCATGCACCCGCCGTTCCCAGTCGCGCAGCTCTTCTTGGCTATAGGCGTTGTCGAGCGAGAGCATCTGAGAGGAATGTTTTGCTTTGACAAATCCCTCGCGCGGTTTGCCGCCAACGCGCTGCGTCGGTGAATCGGGTGTGACGAGCTTCGGATGCTCCGCTTCAAGCTTTTTCAACTCGTTCATCAGCTTGTCGAACTCGGCGTCTAAAATTTCAGGATCGTCCAGCACGTAATAGCGATACTCGTGGTGCCGGATCTTCTCGCGCAGAGTCTCGATCTTCTTTTCGATGGCGGGACTGGACATGACTGAGGAATTATAGTGCGGAGGGTGTGACAGGCAGTGATCTCAGATGTTCAGAACGGGCTTGCTTTCTTGTTCCCGGCGCTTCAACTCATCTCTCAGCACTTGTCTAACGCCTATTTCCACGCTGAATGTACCGTCATTGCAGGCTCTCCCCAAAAGAGCCGTTCTTGTTGTGCTATCGCAGCTAGCTTCTTTTCGCCTTCCGAATCCGTCCCGTCCCAACGCGCCGCGGCCCACGCTTGACGGAGGCTTGGGCATCCCTTCCAACAATTCTTTGAGCACGACCGCGTTGTTGTGCTCCTCATTTCGCGACGCATATAACAGCGTGACCTTGCGCTTGCCTTCCGCAAGATGATGCAGTTTTTCCACGGCCGCGGAAGCCTCTTCGCCGACCAGTTCTTTGAGATAGCGCTTGCGAAACATGCGCCAACCCTCAGGATTGGCATGGAACCACTGCCGCAACTCGTTCGACGGCGCCAACTCACGCAGCCAGAACTTGATCGCCGCCTCTTCTTTCGTCAGTCCGCGCGGCCACAAACGATCAACCAGAACGCGCACTCCGTCGGACCGGGAAGCAGCCTCATAAACACGTTTGACGACAACGCTCATCTCATCCGTATTATCCTACTTCTGCCGCCATCCTATGAACTCCAGCGACTGGGTCTCCCCCCTACTTTGCGTCTCTATAATGATCGTTGCCTTGCTCGCGCTCGCCGCTTGCGATGTCGAACGCCGCAAATCGGACGCCGAACTTGGCCTCAACCCGCACCAGGCCGCTGGCAGACGACTCTACGACGACTATTGCGACCGGTGCCACGAACCATATTCGTCCCAAGGCAAGAAAGGCCCGGGCCTAAAGGGCGTCTTCAAGCAGCAATACCTGTCGGTAAGCGGCCTGCCCGCAAACGACGACCGCGTTACCGACATCGTCAAGAACGGTCGCGCCAAAATGGAAGGTTTCAGTCAAGTAATGACCGATCAGCAGATCAAAGATCTGCTAGCGTACCTGCACTCGCTATAGTAGCCCGCGCCACACGAGTTACTGCCAACCAAGCTGCCTGTGGGATAATCGCCCTCGGTGTCCACGACCAACAAATCCGCGCTGTTTCAGAAGCTGCCTTCGACGGATGAGTTGCTCCGCCAGCCCAACATTCAGGTGCTGATCGAGCGCGAAGGCCATCCCGCAGTCGCGGAAAGTATCCGCAACGTCGTCGCGCGTCTTCGCCAGGAGATTAGCAACGCCCAGCTCGACGAGAAATCGCTGGATCTCGCCCTCGGCGGCCTATCCACAGCCATCGAACGTCAACTCCGCGAGTCGCTTAGCTACTCGTTGCAGCCAGTCGTCAATGCCACCGGCGTGATCCTCCACACCAATCTCGGGCGTGCCCCGCTTGCTACCAAAGCAGTCGACCACATCCGCGCCACAGCAAGTACCTATTCCAATCTCGAATTCGATGTGTCAACCGGCGAACGCGGAAAGCGCGACGTTCATGTAGATCGCCTGTTTCAAACACTCCTGGCTAATGATCGTGTGATGGCTGGGCTCGACCCCGCCTCCGAGTCTAGCTCAGTTATCTCGACCATAGTCGTCAACAACGCCGCCGCCGCGGTTTTGCTCGCGTTGAACTCGCTGGCCGAGGGCGGCGAAGTCGTAGTCTCGCGCGGAGAACTCATCGAAATCGGCGGCTCATTCCGTATTCCCGACGTGATGCAGAAGTCGAACGCAACGCTGCGGGAAGTCGGCACCACCAACCGCACACGCCTCGCCGATTACGAAAATGTCATCAACGACCGCACACGCCTCTTGCTCCGCGTTCATCGTTCGAACTTCGAAATCACCGGGTTCACCGAACAACCGGAGGTCGACGAACTGGTCGCGCTCGCCCGTCGCCGGAACCTGCCGCTCATGGAAGACTTGGGCAGCGGCGCGCTCTTCGATCTCCGCTCGGTTGGAATCACCGGCGAACCCGGCGTGCTCGACAGACTTCGCGCTGGCGTCGATGTCGTCACCTACAGCGGAGATAAACTTCTAGGCGGCCCGCAAGCAGGATTGATCAGTGGCCTGGCTGACCTGGTCGCGCGCATGCGCTCAAATTCGTTATTCCGCGCCCTGCGCGTCGATAAGCTCACCTATGCCGCGCTCGAAGCTACGCTGCTCGCCTACGTCAAACGCGACCACGATGCCGTGCCTGTGCTGCGCATGATGCGCCTTTCGAAAGACGAGATCACACGGCGCGCAGAGAAAATCGTCGCCACGGTTGAATCGGCTAAACTCAGCCGTCTCAAGTTGCAACTCTTCGATGGTGAGTCCGTCATCGGCGGCGGCGCAGCCCCATCGGCAGTTTTGCCCACGCGCCTGATCGCGCTCACCCACACAGATCTCAGCGCTGACGAACTGAGCGCCCGCCTCCGCGCTAACACCCTGCCGATAATTGCTCGCGTCGAAGACAGTCGTGTCTTGCTGGATTTGCGGACTGTTTTTCCCGAGCAGGATGCAAACCTGGCCAAGGCATTAGTATCCCAAACCTGAGGACCTGAGACTCGCTGTCCGTGGCAACTCTCTACACCATCGGTCATTCCACGCGTACCTTCGATGAACTCGTGTCGGCCCTGAAGGTGCATGACATCGAGACGCTGGTGGATATCCGTGCCTTCCCAATGTCGCGACGTCTGCCGCACTTCAATCGCGAGTCGATCGAGCGTTCCCTGCCGGAGCAAGGCATTCGCTACGTCTGGATGAAAGCTCTAGGCGGATACCGTAAAGCAACGCGCAAAGATTCTCCGCATACCGCGCTGCGCAACGCTAGCTTTCGCAACTATGCCGACTACACGCTGACGCCGGAGTTCGAGCACGCCATGGCTGAACTTCTCCAAATCGCTAAAATCTTGCGCACTGCGTATATGTGCGCCGAACGCGTGTACTTCCGTTGCCATCGCATGATCGTCTCCGACTGGCTCGTGGCACATGGGCACGAAGTGCTTCACATCGATGCGGAGGGCCCCACGCGCCCGCACAAACTCTTCGCCGAAGCGCGATTGATCGATGGACAGGTGATCTACCGCGGCGACAATCTCTTCTGAATATATTTCGCAGTCCAATTATCAAATACAAATTAGGAATTAACATATCCTCATGATCATTGGCACTGGTGTGGACATCGCCGAAGTTCCGCGCATCCGCGAAAGCATCGAACGCTTCGGCGACCGCTTTCTTCGGCGCATTTTCACCGAGGGCGAAATCGGTTATTGCGAACGAAAAGCCAGCCGCTTTGAAAGCTACGCCGCGCGCTTCGCCGCCAAAGAAGCAGGGATGAAGGCGCTGGGTACAGGATGGAGTCGCGGTGTTCGCTGGCGCGACATCGAAGTGGTGCGCGCGAAAGGGCAGCGTCCGACCATTCAATTTCACGGTGAGGCCGCGGCCATCGCGGCCAAACTCGGCGCGAAAAACATCGCGCTCTCACTCACCCACACTTCCGAACAGGCTCTGGCTCACGTCATTCTGGAAAATTAGTAGCCGGTTCTCGGCCATCAAGCCGCCAACACGAATCACACAGGGGAGGATCTACTAACTCACTCATTCAAAATAGCTTTTCCACCTCCGCAACATACGCAGAAATTCAGGGTTTATATGGGGCGAAACGTAATAAGGCCGAGTTACTAGCTTGGGCCAAATAGCGGGACTAAGAAAGGCAATCAAAATGAAAAATTCCGTTCGTAGATTGATATCTGGGTTTGCATTGGGGATTTTGATGTTATCGGTTTCGGTGGTGTCGCTTTCGACGACATCGTCCGCGCAAATTGGGATTGGGATCTCGGTGAGGATCGGTCCACCCGTGCTGCCGGTGTACGCGCAGCCAGTCGCTCCCGGCCCGGGCTATCTCTGGACCCCGGGTTATTGGGGGTGGAATGACGACGGTGGCTACTACTGGGTTCCAGGCACATGGGTGGTTGCGCCCGTGGGCATGCTTTGGACTCCGGGCTACTGGGGCTTCGCAGGCGGCCTCTATGGCTGGCACCCTGGCTATTGGGGACCGCATGTCGGCTTCTACGGTGGAATTAACTACGGTTTCGGATACGGCGGTGTAGGGTTCGCTGGCGGCGAGTGGAGAGGCGGTGCATTCTTCTACAACCGCGCAGTCATGAACGTGGGCGTTAATTTTGGAAACGTCTACAGCCGCACCGTTATTGTGAACAATGTGCATACCAGCTTTAACGGTCCCGGTGGCATCGTCGCGCGGCCCACTCCGCAAGAAGAAGCGTATGGTCGCGAACGCCACATGGCGGCGTTGTCAACGCAAGTGGAACACGAACGTGCCGCCAGCCAGAACCGTGCGATGTTCGCATCCGAGAATCACGGGCGTCCGGCAATGGCAGCCACAAGCCGACCGGGCGATTTCTCGGGACACAACGACATGGCCAGAAACGACGCGCGGCCGGAGAATCGTGATGCGGGTGAGCGGGAGCAGAAAGCAGCCCGGGAAGACTCGAATCACAATCCGAAACCCAGCAAGCAGGAAAGGCAGGCGCAGAAGAAACAGGCGAAGGAAGAGAAGCACAACGACCGGTAGGAACGTTAGACCAGCTCCAGTAATACTGGCACGTTCACAACAACTGGCTCCCACCTCTTCGCACCTGACGCGAGGGAGTGGGAGCCTCCGTTTTCACCCCGCGCCAAGTCCCATTTCTACCCCCCATGACTCTCGGACCCTGAAATCTTGCAGCATTTGCTATTATGCTTCTGTTGCCTACAGACCACCTTGCCTAGCCAGAAGCAGCTCAAATGGTCGCAGCTCCGCGTAGGACTCACCGTCCTGTTCGCCAGTGTCACGCTCATGGTCCTCATTTTCGTAATGAGCGGCACTGGGGGATGGTTCACCCGCAAGATCACGCTGCGCTCATACTTTGACGATGCCAGCGGTTTGCGCGAAGGTGCGCCAGTGCGTTTGTCGGGTGTGGACATCGGCAACGTGACTGCAGTCCGCATCGTGAGCAGCAAACCGACGACGCCGGTTGAAGTCACGATGAAAGTCAACACCAAGTACTCGTTCAATCTGCGCAAAGACTCGGTTACATTGATGAGTACGGCAGGGGTTCTGGGCGAGACCTTCGTGAACATTGATAGTTCGGCGGCGAAGGGTCCGGAGGCGACCGACGGAGACACGCTGGCGGCCCGTGACCAGCCCGATATACAGGATGTGGTACGCGCCAGCCAAGGCACGCTGCAAAACATGGATTCGCTGCTGAAACGCGTGGATCGCATCGTGGCGTTTATCGAAAGCGGCCAGGGCTCGATCGGCAAAGTCATTTACAGTCCCGCCTTGTACGACCAGCTCAATGCAACGGTGGTTGAATTCAAGGGATTGGTCGACGATATCCAGAACGGTAAGGGTTCGCTCGGCCCGCTATTTACCAGCGACGAGGCCTACAAGAAAGCGATGGCCGCCGTCGACAAACTGAACGTGATCGTGGACGAGCTGCAAGAGGGCAAAGGGACTGCCGGCAAACTGCTGAAAGATCCCGAACTGTTTGACAACGCGAACAAGACGATCGCAAACGTCCGCCAGTTAACCGACGACATTAACGCAGGCAAGGGCGCGATCGGCAAAATGACGCACGATCAAGAGTTCGCCGACAAGCTCCAGACCACGATCAACAATCTGGCTGCACTCTCCGATCGCCTGGAAAAGGGCGAAGGCACGGCCGGCATGCTGTTCAAAGATCCTGCGCTCTACAACAACAGCAACCAGATGCTGGTGGAGACGCGGGAACTGGTGAAATCGATCCGGGAAAACCCCAAGAAATATCTAACGTTCAAGGTGAAAGTCTTCTGATTGCGCCTTCCGCAACCAGATTTTCTGTTGACTGTTTTAAGTGGCCTTCGTCCAATACCCCGGGTCAGTGTGTTCGCCCGGCCACTGCACTTCCATAGAGGATCTAATGCGCAATTTCTCGATGGTATTGATTGTCTTCACCATGCTCGTGGCCGCCTTGTTTGCCCAAGACAAGTCCGAAGCCGCAAAGCCGTCTGGCGACGTGCGTTTTTCCGTCGACATGCTCGACAAGAGCAGCGATCCCTGCAACGATTTTTATGCCTACGCGTGCAGCAAGTGGTTGGCCAAGAATCCAATTCCCTCCGACCGCCCATCCTGGGGACGCTTCGACGAATTGCAGCAGCGCGGTCAATATATTGTGCGTGACATTCTCGAAAAAGCGGCAGTCGACCGTCCGGGCCGCAGCGTCAACGAGCAGAAGATTGGCGATTTCTATGCCAGTTGCATGGACGAATCTGCCATCGAAAAAGCGGGCACGAAGCCGCTGCTCCAAGACTTCGACAGCATCGCGGCGATCAAATCGAAAGAAGAACTGCCGAAAGAGATTGTGCGCCTGCATCGCGAGGGCACCGATGTGTTATTCGGTTTCGATTCCGGATCGGACTTCAAGAACGCCAGCCAGATCATTGCCCAAGTCGACCAGGGCGGACTGGGAATGCCCGACCGCGATTACTACTTCAAGGACGATCCGAAATCGGTCGAGCTGCGGAAGAAATATGTCGAGCACGTAGCGAAAATGTTTGTCTTGTTGGGCGATGATGAAGGCAAAGCCGCGGCAGAAGCCAAAGTCGTCATGGAGATTGAAACCGGCTTAGCCAAGGGTGCGCTCGACCAGACCAGCCGCCGCGATCCGCAGAAGATCTATCACAAGATGACCGATCAGGAGCTGGCTGCGCTGAGCCCCGGGTTCAACTGGACTGCGTATTTCGAAGGCGTGGGTGCGCCCCGTTTCGATTCCCTCAATGTGATCGAGCCCGATTTCATCAAGAACATGCAGGAAGTAATTGGCGCACATTCGCTGGACGAGTGGAAGACATATTTGCGCTGGCACGCGGTGCATTCCAGTGCCGCGATTCTGCCGGCAGCGTTCGTGAACGAAAATTTCGATTTCTTCGCCAAGACGATGCAGGGCACCAAAGAACTGCGGCCGCGCTGGAAGCGATGCGTAAGCTATGCGAACAATGACGTCGGCGAATTGATAGGCCAGATTTACGTCCAGCAGACCTTCGGAGCGGAAGGCAAAGAACGCACTCTAGCCATGGTCGGAGCTCTCGAAAAGGCGTTAGGCGAAGACATCAAGAGCGTGGCATGGATGGGCGCCGACACCAAGGCGCAGGCGCTGGTGAAGTTGCAGGCCATCACCAACCGCATCGGCTATCCCGATAAATGGCGCGATTACTCATCCCTCCAAATCGTGCGCGGCGATGCGCTGGGCAACTCTAAACGCGCTAATCAAAGCGACCTGCAATGGAGACTCGAAAAGATTGGCAAGCCACTCGACAAGAAGGATTGGCCGTATCCGCCGATGACGGTGAACGCGACCTACGATCCGACGCAAAACAACGTCACCTTCCCCGCCGGAATTTTGCAACCTCCGTTCTACGACAACCGGGCCGACGACGCGATGAACTTCGGCGGCATTGGTGCCGTGATCGGCCACGAACTTACCCACGGGTTCGACGATGAAGGCAGCCAGTTCGACGCGGAAGGCAATCTCCGCGACTGGTGGACCGCCAGCGACAAGAAACAATTCGAAGAACGTACCGATTGCATCAAGGATCAGTATGCAAATTACGTTGCCATCGACGACCTGAAACTGAACGGCAAGCTCACCCTGGGGGAGAACGCGGCCGACAATGGCGGCCTGCGCATCGCCTATATGGCCATGCTAAGCACGTTTGCCGGCAAGGAACCGGCGCCCATCGACGGCCTCTCCGCCGAGCAGCGCTTTTTTCTGGGATGGGCCAACGTGTGGTGCCAGAATCGCGCCGATGCCTTCTCGCGCATGCTGGTAACCATCGATCCGCACTCGCCGTCAAAGTACCGAGTCAACGGACCGCTATCAAACATGCCCGAGTTCCGCGAAGCCTATCACTGCGCAGCTACCGCGCCAATGGTGAATCAGAACGCCTGTAGGGTTTGGTAGGAGAGAGTGTCGCGAGTCGTTGGGTCGGAGGCTGCTTTATCGAGCCGCGACGTCCGCCTGTTCGTGCGCGTGATAACTCGACCGCACCAGTGGTCCAGACTCAACGTGCTTGAACCCAAACTTCATCGCCTCTTCCTTAAGTGAGACAAACTCCGCGGGAGTGTAATAGCGCGTCATCGGAAGATGATCTTTTGAAGGACGCAGATACTGCCCGATCGTCAGAATATCCACGCCGCGTTCGCCCAGATCGCGAAACACCTCAATCAGTTCGCTGGTCTCCTCGCCAATGCCCACCATCACGCCGCTCTTGGTAACCGTTGCCGGATCCCATTTCTTGGCATTCGACAGTAGATCAAGCGTGCGCTTGTAGCGCGCGCCGGAGCGTACTGCGCGGTAGAGCCGCGGCACGGTTTCGGTATTGTGATTCAGGACGTTGGGCTTAGCCCCAAGCACAATGCGCAGTGGTTCTTCCAGGCCCTGAAAATCGGGTATCAGCACTTCGACCCGGCACTCCGGCACGAGTTCACGAATCTGCCGAATAGTCTCCGCAAAAATCCGAGCGCCGCCAACATTGTCATCGTCACGATTCACGCTGGTAACAACCGCATGACGCAAGCCAAGTGTCGCAACCGCTTCGGCTACACGCCGCGGCTCATCCCAGTCAATCGCCTCCGGACGCCCCTTGGGCACGGCACAAAATCCGCAGCGGCGTGTGCAGATATCGCCCAATAACATGAAGGTCGCAGTGTGATGGTCCCAGCACTCGCCAATATTAGGGCACTGCGCCGACTCGCAAACCGTATGCAGCCCCAGCCCGCGCGCCAGCTTCTTCAAGTTATGAAAATTGTCGCCCACTGGAGCCCGAGCCTTAAGCCACGAAGGCTTGGGGCTACGAATCTTGGGGCCAAGGTCGATCTGGATAAGCTGCACGGTCTGTGAAGATGCGGACATGGCGAACTTTGATTTTATCAGCTAGAGCGCAGCAAAGCGTTTTTCATACCTGTTTCAGCTTCTCTCCCAACCGTCGCTTAACGTCGGGCCACTCGGCCGCAACAATCGAAAAGCGAGCCGAGTCGCGCGCGATAAAGTCAGACGCCATCCGATGGGATCTGAGAATTCCTTCAAACTTCCCGCCGATGCGTTCGATCGCATCGCGCGAACGTTGATTGCGAGCGTCCGTGTGCAAGCACACCCGGAGCATCTGCCAAGTCTCGAAAGCGTGCGTCAGCATAAGCAGCTTGGCCTCGGTGTTGGCTGCGGTTCGGATTGCCGAGCGCGTCAGCCACGTGTAACCGATCTCACAGACGTCAGCAAAATCGCGGCCGTGCCGTGGATGGCCCGATGGCCAAGCCCAGCGCTCCAGGTCGAAAAACCGTGTGGACCCGATGACCATGCTGTCCTCCACACGCATGGTAGCGAACGCCATTGCAGTGCCAGCGTCTCGCCAAGCCAGAGCAATATCGACGTAGCGGATGACTTCGGCCTTGCCCTGCGGAACCGCGCTCCACTGATAAAGCGAGCGATCGACCGCCGCAGCGGCCACCAATCCATCAATGTGGTGATGGTCAAGCGGTTCGAGACGAATGTGCTTGCCAAGCAGCAAAACGCTTTCTGTTTTCACGTATCCAGTATGCAATGAGTCGCAGCATGATCACAACGAAACTTGCAGCGGTAGATACAACGAAGAAAGCTCTATTTCAAATGCACCGCCGTTTCCGAACGCTTGGGGCCGCTTGATTTCCCGCTGCGAGCGCCAATCGCTGCAGATACGGGCATTGCATACTTGGGCTTGATCTCGTGGCATCCCGATTCGCAATAAACTCCGCCAGCCGCCGATTCCGGCGACGGCATCGGAGAATTCACGGCAATCTCCCGATCGGCTTCCAACTGTTGCTCCACGCCGGCGATCAGCTTTTCATTTTCCCCGGCCGTCAGCCATTTTTTCCCGTTCACCAAATAGTTTTCGAGCCGCGCAATTGGATCGCGTTTCTTCCAATATTCAAACAACGGCTTTGGAACATAGTCTGCCGCATCATGAATGGCGTGGCCCTTCATTCGCATCATCTTCGCTTCGATCAGCGTCGGACCTTCGCCGCGTCGCGCCTGTTCGCAAGCATCATGACAAGCGTCATAGACCTGGCAAGCGTCGGTACCATCGACGATCACGCCCGGAATCCCATAACCAATGGCGCGTTCGGCTAGATCCTTGACGCGAAATTGCATGTCGGCAGGAGTGGAGTATGCCCAAAGATTATTCTCTACCATCAGCACGAGGCCTAGATTCTGGACCGCCGCAAAATTCAGTCCTTCGTAAGTTGCGCCGGTCGACTGTCCGCCATCCCCGATGTACGTCATAACGGCAATGTGTTTGCCTTGCAGTCGCGCGCCCAGCGCCACGCCCGCCAGCACAGGGATCAAATCCCCCAAAGTAGAGATCGGTGACACCACGTTGCGCCGTTCGATATCGCCAAAGTGCGAAGAAGCATCGCGCCCTTTTGTAGGAGATCCGGCCTTAGCCATGTATTGCATCATGATGTCTGCCGGAGAAAAGCCACGCACCAGCAGCGACCCCTGATTGCGGATCATCGGACCCAGCCAGTCGTCTTTATGTAGAGCATATGCCGAGGCGCACGAGCAAGCCTCTTGCCCTAGCCCAAAATAAACACCACCGACCACCTGCCCTTGTTTGTAGAGATTTTCCAGCGCCGTTTCCATGCGGCGATTGAGCAGCATCCAGCGATAGATTTCGATGAGTTGTTCGCGCCGAAGATATTTCGACTCGCGAATCGGCGGCGCAGGTGTCGAAAGATCGCCGCTCTCTACTTCGTAACGAACCAAATCCCCAACCCGCACCTGGCGCAAAGTGAAGCTAGGTTTTTCCAGCCGGTAATCGCGAATAATGTAGGTACGGAGATCGCGATCCTGCTTTTGGCTTTTAGCTTTTGGCTGTTGACTCGTGCTTCGCTTCGGAGCTTTCTTCTTCGCCATGATTAATCCAGCAATATGCTAACACTGGGTGGTGCGGGCTCTTGTCTGCGAAAAGGCGGCCGTGAAAACAACTCAGAGCTTCAACTGAAAGATCGACGGTAAACCAGCTGAAAAGTCAGCCAAAAAACAAATCGTCCTCGCCGCGTACGCGCCGTAATTCCTCGGGAGCTCTCATAGGTAAGCCGACGCTGTTCCCGAGCAAAGCATCGACCGTCTCGACCAACAGCATCTGGCACCCAAAGACGCTGCCAAAGTTACGCGACACCACATTCGCCACGTCGCTCAAATTCACTTCGCGTCCCAATTCTTTCTGCATCGACGTAACGAGTTTTGCCGCAATTCCGCAAGGCACGATCAAGTCGAAGTAGCTGAGATCCGTATTCACATTCAAAGCGAAGCCATGCGAAGTGACCGACCGCGAAATGTGCACACCGATGGCGGCGATCTTTTTCTCGACAAAATCGGACGCCTCGCGATTCGACTGAGTCCATACTCCTGTAAGCCCAGCCACGCGGCGAGTTGAAATGCCGAAATCGCCGCAACTGCGAATCAGCACTTCTTCCAGTCGCCGAACGTAGTCGATTGCGCCAAGAGTCTTGCGCGCGTAACCTGCGTTCGCGGAGTTTAGCGGGCCAGGGCGCCCGCTCCACACATCGTCGAGCGAAGCTCGTTCATGCGTCCGCAAATCAAATATCGGATAGCCCACCAGTTGTCCTGGTCCATGAAACGTAACGTCTCCGCCGCGATCGCACTCGAACACTTCGACGCCGCGAGCCGCCAACGCTTCGGCAGAGGCAAGCACATTCGCAGCTTTCGCATTGCGTCCGAGAGTAATGACGGGCGAATGTTGCAGGAGCAGCAGCACGTCGCAAATCCCGCCAGTCTTGCGCAGATCGACCAGTCTCCGCTGTAGCCGAAGGCCTTCGCCATAATCAAGCTGACCGAGTTGGACGACAGAAATCATGTGGCTATTGAAATTATAGGCCCGCAGTGGACGCCAGTGACCTCCCACTGGCCCTTGTCTGTTGTGCGAAACCGGTCCCAGTTTTTTATTCTAATTTCTGGATCAAAGACTGACCGAAGATGATCTCATAGGTCGAGCCCTGGACTTGGGGTATGAAAGGTAAGTGCATGTACAACACAAAAGCATATTCTGCTGCGAGTGCAACATCGCCGCTGGCGTCGACCACGATCGCGCGGCGCGATCCCACCGAACACGACGTGCAGATTGAAATCCTGTTCTGCGGCATTTGTCACTCCGATCTCCACCAGGTTCGCAACGAGTGGAAGGACGCGATGCCCACCGTTTACCCCTGCATTCCTGGCCACGAGATTGTGGGCCGTGTCACCAAGGTCGGCTCTGCCGTCTCCAGGTTCAAGCCCGGCGACCTCGCCGCAGTCGGCTGCATGGTCGATTCCGACCGCACCTGCCCCGAGTGCCAGGCGGGTCTGGAGCAGTTCTGCCCGAATTTCACTTTGACTTACAACTTCCCCGATAAGCATCTGGGGGGCGTTACCTATGGCGGCTACTCGGACAGTATTGTCGTCGACCAGAGGTTCGTCCTGCGCGTCCCCTCGAACCTCAGTCTTGCAGGCGTCGCTCCATTACTTTGTGCTGGAATCACGGCCTATTCGCCCATGCGCCACTGGGGCGTCACCAAGGACAAGAAAGTTGGTGTGGTCGGTCTCGGCGGACTTGGCCACATGGGCGTGAAGTTTGCCGACGCGCTCGGAGCCCACGTTGTCGTCTTCACGACATCGCCCAAGAAGAAGGATGACGCACTCCGCCTGGGCGCGGACGAGGTCGTCATCTCGCGCAATGCCGGCGAGATGGAGAAGCACGTCGGCAGTTTCGATTTCATTCTCGACGCGGTCTCCGCTGACCACGACATAAATACTTACATCAATCTGCTGCGCCGCGATGGCAACATTACGCTGGTTGGCGCGCCGGAGAAGCCTCTCGCCGTCTCTGCCTTCGGTTTGATCATGGGCCGCCGCAGCCTTTCAGGCTCGCCCATCGGTGGCATTCCTGAAACTCAGGAGATGCTCGACTTTTGCGGGCAGCACAACATCACCTCTGATGTTGAAGTGATCCTCATCCAGAAGGTGAACGAGGCTTACGAGAGGCTGCTCAAGTCGGATGTGAAGTATCGCTTCTCCATTGATATGGCTTCTCTCAAGTCGGAGTAGAAAGATTTTTCGCCAGCGAGAGAGAAATAGCAATATAAGGGCATAAGACGAGCCGGGCAGGTTAAAACCGGGAATGTTAAAGGACAAAAAAGGAAAAACAAATGCAAACGCGCAAACTAGGAAAAAGCAACCTGGAAGTCTCAGCTCTTGGCCTCGGCTGCATGGGCATGAGCTTCTCGTACGGTGAGGTGAAAGATAAGCAGGAGATGATCTCTCTTATCCGCACAGCCGTCGATCGCGGCATCACGTTCTTCGATACGGCTGAGGTCTATGGTCCATTCACAAATGAAGAACTCGTGGGCGAAGCGCTTGCGCCCATCCGCGACCGCGTAGTGATTGCCACCAAGTTCGGATTCGATCTGAGTGGCAGCGATCATCAGCCGGGAGCATTCACTGTGAATAGCCAGCCCGAGCACATCAAGCAGGCGGTCGAAGGATCGCTCAAGCGCTTGAGGGTGGATGTCATCGATCTGCTGTATCAGCACAGGGTCGATCCGAACGTGCCGATTGAAGACGTGGCGGGTGCGGTGAAAGAACTGATTCAGCAGGGTAAAGTAAAGCACTTCGGACTTTCGGAGGCAGGAGTGAAGACCATCCGCCGGGCGCACGCGGTGCAGCCAGTGACTGCACTGCAAAGCGAATACTCGCTGTGGTGGAGAAAGCCCGAAGCGGAAGTCCTCCCGACTCTCGAGGAACTTGGAATTGGTTTGGTTCCATATAGTCCGCTGGGGAAGGGATTCCTCACGGGAAAGATGGACGAAAATACGACGTTTGGGAGTTCCGATTTCCGCAGCAAGCTTCCTCGCTTTACGCCGGAAGCTCTCAAGGCGAACCAGGCGGTTGTCGATCTGCTCGGCAGCATTGCCAAGCAGAAAGGGGCGACACCGGCTCAGATCGCGCTCGCCTGGCTGCTGGCGCAGAAGCCGTGGATTGTTCCGATCCCGGGCACGACCAAGTTGTCTCGTCTTGACGAGAACATTGGCTCGGTCGCAATCAAACTCACAGCCGATGACCTGCGCGAAATTGACGCTGCGGCCTCGAAAATCACAGTGGAGGGAGACCGGTATCCGGAACACCTCCTACGAATGACGGGGCTGTGATCGGCGAGAGGGCCTGATCCACTAGTCCACGGACTTAGTGCTCAGGCTCTGTAATACCAGGCAGACTCTTTGTTTCTCCATCTTGGGCGTGGAGAACCCGCAGCTCATCTCGTGCACGGTCGTCAGGAACGGAATCCAATACCCAAAAGTTTTTCACCTGGAAAGAATTAGTCGCTTCGATATGGACACGATCAGTAAGAGACCTGGTCTGGTGAGAAGCTTTGCTCAACGCCGCCATGTTTATCGTCCGAGCTACGCAATGTATGCTTTCCCTCCGGAACATCGATGATGAGATAACGACCATTGCTGAGGCTGCAAATTTGACGATCATCTAAGTAAATGCTGGCGTGTCGTCCTGATCCCACGAAGAGTCGATAGCGGTAAACGACCAGCGTCGCATGCGGCCCAGAGATTGAATCTAGTTTGCACTCATCCGCCGCCAGGATGGAGGCTGTAAATATCAACAGCATGATCACCAGAATCCGCTTCAAAATGGGCGCCGCCTTCTCAGAGGATTGACTGCCACGAGCAATTGCTATTTTAGTGTGCTTCATCTTACTGCGGCGAGCTCAAAACAGGAGAATGAATATCCGATGTCCAGCGGCAATGAAATGAGAAGACTTCGGGATCGACGGTTGGGCGGCCACTTCTCAAACGCGAGAAGTTGATTGGATAAGAGCGAAGGCTCCAAGACGATCCCGAGTTAGTCTTTCGGTTGAAGGACCAAAGACGCTGGAAGGAAAGGAGCCTCAAATGATGATTATAGGATATGATTTTCATCCCCAGTTTATCGAGGCACACCCACGGTTGTTTTTGTTTACCTGCGAACAAGAATCCATCGCGCAGCACGCAGCAATTATTTTTTTGATTCTCCCCTTGCACAAGTTCATTCACTTTGGTATAACAAACCAGTCGAGGACAAGTGAAGAAGTGTCTCAGCTGACCGGTGCATCTTCCCGGTGGCTTCTGGCATCAAATTCAGTAAGCCTCCAATTGACCCCTTTCCGGGGTTCGCATTCGGGGACAAAGTTCCCTGAAGGGTTTCCGCGAAAAGCAGAGCCTCCAAGCGATCTTTAATTTTTGAAGTGTCTTCCGTGTCGGCTTGCGCTCGATTTTCAGCTGTCCAACGCGGAAGAGCGTTTTCGGACGCGTCTCTAAAACGAGCTTCTTCCTTCTTGAATCAATTCAAGACTGAATCGAAGCTCCCCGCACTGTTGAAATCAGGTGGAAATCCTGTGATCTCAGAGGGTTGACAGCACTCCGGTGAACGCGTAGCTTTATCAAGTTTCGAGGACGCCTAAAACTCTGCAAAGAGTCGCGGCGGATCTGAAAGCGCACCGCTCAGGCGGAAAGCGGATCGATCTTTGACAAAAGGTTGAACGTGCCAGTCGTGAGAAACAAATGTTCGGGCTCAAGTCTGAACGTACTCACAAGATGGACCTTCGTCTCAGCTGACGGAGGTTGCCTGTCTACCCAGACAGGCTCAGGTTTCAAATGAGAGTTTGATCCTGGCTCAGAATCAACGCTGGCGGCGTGCCTAACACATGCAAGTCGAACGAGAAAGTGGAGCAATCCATGAGTAAAGTGGCGACCGGGTGAGTAACACGTGACTACCTACCCTTGAGTGGGGGATAACCTCGGGAAACCGAGGCTAATACCGCATAATATCGAAAGATCAAAGGAGTAATCCGCTTTTGGAGGGGGTCGCGGCTGATTAGCTAGTTGGTAGGGTAATGGCCTACCAAGGCGAAGATCGGTATCCGGCCTGAGAGGGCGCACGGACACACTGGAACTGAAACACGGTCCAGACTCCTACGGGAGGCAGCAGTGGGGAATTTTGCGCAATGGGGGAAACCCTGACGCAGCAACGCCGCGTGGAGGATGAAGTCCTTCGGGACGTAAACTCCTTTCGATCGGGACGATTATGACGGTACCGGAAGAAGAAGCCCCGGCTAACTTCGTGCCAGCAGCCGCGGTAATACGAGGGGGGC
>JBATZM010000057.1:0-55849 GCA_049674665.1 Terriglobales bacterium | reverse complement strand
CACGCGCAGTCAGTTGCTCGTTTGATTGCCGACTAACCTGTTCGATCACAAGGGAAAACGAAACAACTTGGCCTGTGGTCCTGGCCAGGGGTATTAACTTCGGGGTATTAACTCTGGGGATTAACTCTAAAGCTTAACAAGAGAAAAATATGAATGCAGGACCCGGACACTCCTCCGCAGGCGGAGGAAGACACAAACGGCGCCGTGGACGGCGGCCGCCGAAACGAGGCGCGGGTGGCCCGATGGGCCGCGAGCGCACGGAGCAACAGGGCATCTTTACCGCTCCCATGGATCACAGCTACCGCGCCAACATGGGCGACAACGGCAACGGCAGTCGAGGACCGCGACGCCCCGGCTTCTCGTCGTCCTACCCAGTGGTCGATCCTGAGCCGCTGCCCGCTCCGAGAGAGGATGCGGCTTCGCGTGTCTTCGCTTTTGTCGAAGACCTGTTCTTCCTGAGCAAGATTCAGGAAACGGGCCGCAAGATGAATGTGAAGGTGGAGTTCGTCAAGAACGAGAAAGAACTCACCGACCGGATGAAGAACAACGGTGTAGAAAAGCCATCCCTGATCATCTTCGACTTGAACAACGCCAACGCCAAGCCTTTGACGCTCATCCCAAAACTGAAAAGCAAGCTGAAAAAAGAAACCTCGATCATCGGATTTCTCTCCCATGTACAAGGCGACTTGAAACAGAAGGCGCACGAAGCGGGCTGTGACATGGTGCTGCCACGCTCGGCCTTTTCGCAGAATCTGCCCCAGTTGTTGCGCCGGCATGGCGCCATCGTGGAAGTTTCCGGGGCAGCCGACTAAACGAGCAGCTGACTAAGCGGGCAGGCGAATTGCAGGCGGCGTGTAAGCACGCGGAGCCTGATACAATTTCGCCGTGTTCCCTCACAAAATTCTGATCATGATGGCGGTCGTAGCGCCGGCCGCGTTAGCGTTCGCCCAGCAACCCTCGGCAAGTGTCCCGCAGACACCTCCTGTAAAAGTAAACGTCCTCAATGTGTGCGCGCCGTCGGCCGACGAACAGAAGGAATTATCGTCGGCACTGGCCAAGGTGCCGGCCAAACCCGCCTTCAGCAAAGATTATGAAGTAGCTCGCGGGCATTCCACGCTCGACCCGAGCATTCCGATCCCCGGTGTGCAACCGTTGCCACCGGGCGCGGTCGCGGCGGCGGATTGGGTTAGGGTTCGGCGCGAATTCCCCGGCGCTACCTTGTTCAGCAACGTCCAATATTCGTTCAGCGTAGATTCGAAGAATATGGTGGAGACGCTTGTGCTTCGCGTGCGCGATCCGAAAGATCTGATGCAGATTTCGATCGAAGACAGTGCCTCGACAGTTACTTCTGCCACGGCGATGTTGTCCACCACTACGCCGGTTTCGCGCGTCCGCCTGGAGCGTTTCGGAAAGTCGTCGGTGGCGCTGTCACGTTGCTCCGGTGAAGAAGGAAATCCAACGACGGATCAGACCGCGTACGAACCGATCTTCCACGCCGCCTCTTCGATTATGGAGCGTTATCGCGATGCTCTGGACGCGCGCAAAATGGTGCCCCAGGAACTGGCTCGCCTGGGCGTAGGAACCTCGGCCAAAACTTCGACCGGAACTAAGACCAAGACGGCCGCCAGTAAGCAGAGCCCGTAGTATGTCCCAGCGTCAGAGTATGGTCTGAAGCGAAATCTGTTTTAAAGAATCTATTCACTAGCACTGTTTCTAATTTTCAACTGTTTCTAACCTTCTATGGACATTCGCAATGTTGTGATCATGGGCTCCGGATGCGCCGGCCACACCGCCGCCCTCTATACCGCCCGCGCCAACCTCAAGCCTCTCGTGATTGAAGGCCATGAGCCGGGCGGCCAATTGTCGATGACAACGTTGGTGGAAAATTTCCCCGGCTTCCCCGAAGGCATCCAGGGACCGGAACTGATCGAGAACATGCGCAAGCAGGCCGCGCGCTTTGGAGCAGACTATCGCATCGGCCACCTGGTCAAAGCTGACTTGAGCAAGCGCCCATTCGAGCTTACCCTCGGCAAAGAGACCATTCGCACCCGCACGCTAATCATCGCCAGCGGAGCCTCGGCGCGCTGGCTCGGCCTACCGAACGAGCATGCACTCATCGGCCACGGTGTTTCTTCCTGCGCGACCTGCGATGGCTTCTTTTTCTCAGGCAAGGAAATCGCGGTCATCGGCGGCGGCGACTCCGCCATGGAAGAAGCGACATTTTTGACGCGCTTCGCCAGCAAGGTGACACTCATCCATCGGCGCGATGCTTTTCGCGCGTCGAAAATCATGCTCGATCGCGCCCGCGCGAATCCAAAAATCGCGTTCCTCAACGACACCGTGGTGGACGATGTTCTAGACGTCAGCAAGAAGGAAGTCACCGCGTTGCGCCTACGTAATCTGAAGACCGGCGAGAGCTGGGAGTTTCCCACCAGCGCAATGTTTCTAGGCATTGGCCACATTCCAAACGCCAAAATTTTCGAAGGCCAGCTCGAAACCGATGCCGATGGCTATCTGGTCACGCACAAGAATGTCTTTACAAAAGTGCCCGGCGTTTTCGCCTGCGGTGACGTGCAGGACCGCCGCTACCGCCAAGCCATCACCGCCGCCGGCTCCGGTTGCATGGCCGCGCTTGAAGTAGAAAAGCATCTGGAGGAAGAAGGACATTGAAGCCGGCCGCGACTGCGGAACTTAAACTAAACATCGGTTGCGGCACTTCGGGCATCGACGGCTGGGTCAACATCGACAATTCGCCGACCATCCTGCTCTCCCGATTACCACTAGGTCAGAAAATTTTTCGAACTCCGCCGTGGCCGCCCAACACGCGTCGGATGGACGTCCGCAAAGGCATGCCCTTCGCGGACAATTCCGTCCAAGCCATCTATTCTTCCCACACGTTTGAGCATTTCACCTACGAAGAATCTCTTCAGATCTCGAAAGAATGCCGCCGCGTTCTGGCCAACGGCGGAGTTCTCCGTATCGTCGTGCCCGATTTGGCGATCGCCGTCCGCGAATATCTAGCCGACCGCGAGAATCCCAAAGCTTCGCACCGCTTCATTGGAAGATTGCTGCTCATCTCCGGAGTACGAGACATCTTGCACCCTGGAGCTCATCACCGCCAAATGTTCGATGGGAACTCGCTAGTCCACATGTTGAAAGAAGCTGGATTCGTCAGCCCCGAAGTGAGTTCATTCGGCAAGAGTCGAATCTCTGAAATCGACAAAATCGAATTAGAGTCTCGCCGCGCCGAAAGCTTATACGTGGAATGCGTCAAATAGCGAATGTCTATGACGTAGATGCTTCCGCCTAAGAAGTTTTCTCAGCGCTATGTTAGCTTTCCCTCTGTGTCCTCTGTGGTTCCCGCACTTGATCTCTAACCGAGGACGCGTCTTCGCGAGGAGAGACTAAGCGTTTCACAAGCCGTACGCAGCACCAGTCGCGGCGCTGTCTTCCGGATCTTCATCAGGTATGGCACAGTCCGTTTCGGATTGGCCTTAGCGGCTTCGCGTAACAGCCAGCCCAATCCTTTCTGCACCATGTCATCTTCGTCATACAGTAATTGATTCGAAAGCCGCACGACCTCCGGGAAGAACTGCTGCTCTCGCACCCCGCGTATGAGCGCCACACACGCCGCGCGCCGCCGCCAATGATTCCGCGCCTTCGCCCACAGAAAAATCTCGCGGCAACGGGCAGGATCGGCGGTCATCATCGGCGCCAGCAGATCATGCGCTAGGGCATCGTGATCGGCCCAACTCGACACACGATCGAGCCAGGATGCAAACAACAGAAATTCGCTGTCGCCAAAATTATCCGTCTGCTTTTCGAGCAGGAAAACGGCGAACACCTTCTCTTCAAGATTCCGGCCGGAGAAAAGTTTGTCGGCAACGAGCACCACGAAATCCATTCCGTGGTCATGTGCAATGTTGCGTCAGAACTGCACCGCAGCTTTTCTTAATGCGGCCGTGTACCAGCCGTGCGATTTAATTTCCTCCTTGAAGAACCACTGCACACCTGTGGCATGATCGGCAGACCCGCCATTTTTCAGCATGCGACGGATTCCATTCGCCGCATCGTTGGGCGTGATTTTGCGCTTAGGCATCTTCTCTTGCTTCCGCACCGGAATCGCCACAGTACAGGGTAGCGAATCGGTGGCTCTTAGCCTGGAATCAGGCATAATGCCAACGTCAACTCGTGCGAGCATCGCCCCAGTCTTCCATGTCGGCCTCCAACGGCCCCAGTCTCACGAGGATTTAAGATGTTGAATTACCGCCGCTAATAGCTGCACAAGAAGAAACATTTCGAGCGCGACCCAAGCCGAGAAACTTATACCCGAAAGCTCTCCTAGAGAGTGGCGAACCCCGAATCCAATCGCCAGATGCGCAACGCTCACAAATAATACACACGCGAGCACTTGAAAAATAGGGCTTTCGCTCTGCGTGTTTCTCTGACAACAAAGTACCCTAGCAGGGCTGTAGAGCATACAAGACGAAAAGCGAACCTCGACGGCATCCACATCTTCCGTCCGTGACTGTCCGAATAAAAAAAGTCAGCCACCACAAGTGCCGCGATGCCTAACCCCACCGCCAAATAGATGATGTTGTCTCGCGTTGTTGCTTTCATAAGATTTCACAATTTCTTTATTTCAAGGCCGGAACGGCATCAACCGTCCGCAAAGTCTTGTCATAAATCCAAAGCAGCGCCGCCGTCCCGACGCCGACACCGGTTACCGCCCACCAGATGCGCTCCGGTTGATGCGTCACCTCGCCAAAATGGTGAAGGAGCACGCCGCCAAACTTGCCAGCGATCAGCGAGCCGATTCCGATAGGCAGAAATGCGAAGCCCATGTAGGTTCCCTGTTGTCCCGGAGGCGCAAGCCGCGAAACATATTCGTAATATCGCGGAGACTGAATGATCTCGCCGAGGGCAACGGTCATCAGGGCCACGACCGCGGTCCAGACGTGTGGGTGCCATGCCAGAATAAGCCAGGCCAAGGCTGTAATCAGCGTTCCGAGCGTGATCGCTGGGAGAGGTGGAATTCTCCGCGTCAGAGCGTTAACCGCGACCGTTAGTGTGATCACAATCAGCGGATCGGCAATCAGGATCAGTTCCGTGTTTGCCGACGCGTTTACGTAGTCATGGATGTAGACAGGGAGAATGAGGTACTGCTGCCAGAACACGACCCAATAGCCTGAAAAGATCAGCAGGAACAGAACGAACCGCCAGTTGCCAAGCACGGTCAAAAAGTTGCGTCCCACTTGCGCGAGTGAAGCGGTCGCTTGCCCGCTTGTTCTCCGCGGCTCGCGGAAAAAGATTAGAACGGCAATAAACATCAGGAACACGCTCAGAGCGGCGAGACGAAAAACGTTCTCAACTCGCATCCGCGAGTGGACCCAGCCCGCAAGAAACGGCCCCATGAAACTGCCAATATTCACCAGCGTGTAGTAGATGGAGTATCCGATCGACCGCACATTCTCCTTCGAGCAGCGCGCCGTCGTGCCCACCACGCTCGGTTTGACCATAGCCACGCCTAAGGCGGGCAAAAACAAGACCACGCCGACCAAGAGTCCAAGCGGAACCACCGAGCGCACCGGCGCCAGCCACGGAGCGGCGATAGAGCCGACCAGAAAGTAAGAGCAGCTCAAAATAAAGTACGCCAGCGAAAGCGCCCGTCGGAACCCGATGCGATCGGCTACCGCGCCTCCAAATATCGCCATCACCCACACGCCTGCGCCGAAAAATCCGCCAAGACTGGAGGCCTGATCGACGGGGAACCCTAATGCCTCATGCAGGTAACGCACCAGGACCGCAAAAACGGCATAGTAGGAAAGACGCTCAAAAATCTCGCTGATGTTAGCAACCCAGAAAGGCCGTTCAAACCCGGTACGGATTTCTTCGAAGCGCTGAGAAAAGGTCAAACGATGCTCCTGCAGTGTCAGTGTGGCGCGGGCGCCCTCGCCCGCGATCAATATCAACAGCCAATCAAAAGCCGAGGCGATCTCGGATTTCCTCAGCCGACAGACCCGCCACGCGGATCACTTTATTCCGGCTGGCATTGCCGGCTGCAATAGTAACGGAGGAACGCGGTACCTTCAAAAGTTTTGCAAAGAAATCAATGCAGGCCTGGTTGGCTTTGCCATCGACCGGGGGCGCAGTGATGGACAGTTTCGGCGCATCGCCTACTTTGCCAGTGACGGCGTTCTTCTTCGCGCGCGGGTGGACTTTGATAGCGAACGTTGCGCCGATGTCTGAGTTCTGAACCAGAATCATGCGGCTTCACGTTATTGGTGCGCTTTCCACAAGGTTTTCAGAACTATAAACAGAACGATACCGACTCCCACCACGATGTAAATCAGAAAATCTCGGAGGCGATGCCCGCCGCTTGATGCTGAACCAGATCCAAAAGCTTGGCTGACCATGACTAGGATGTAGTGATCCTCATGTTTCAGCGTGTTTAGCGCATCTTTCCATGCCTGTTCGCCATCCGGAGACGAGCGACTGTCCCGGTCGCGGGCGTTTTTCAGAAGTTCCGCAATTTTTGCTTCGTATTCGTCACTGTCGTAGTCGCGCTCAAACTCGGCATTGATTTCGTAGATGTTGGGAAGCGAAGGATGAACTTCGGTGAAATAGAGCATCTTCTTCTCGATGTCGGAGAGATTTACCTGCTCAATCTCGGCCTCCTCGACGACCTTGGAAATAAGGAACTCCTTCGCAGCCGTAGATTCCATGTGTTTTCACTCCTTGCTAGGTGGTTAAGCCTTTGCTCTTTCCCCAAAGATCGCCGTCCCCGCGCGCACACAAGTTGCTCCCTCTTCAACCGCGACTTCGAAATCATGTGACATTCCCATGGAAAGAACGGTCATGCCAATTTTAGGGAGGCCACGCGCGGCAATGCCATCGCGAATCTGACGCAGTTGCCGAAAATAGGCTCGCGAGCCTTCAGGGTCTTCCGTATAAGGCGGGACGGTCATCAGCCCGTGAATCGTCAAATTCTCCCACCGCGGAGCGCCTTGCAGAATCTGCTCCAGTTCGTCGGAGCCTTGTTTGTCCGAGCAAGGTGCGACTCCGCTCTTCGCACTCTCACCACCCACGTTGACCTCGATCAGCACGGATAATGTCTTGCTCGCGCCTTTAGCAATCGAATTCAGTTTGTCCGCCATCCGCACAGAGTCAAGTGAATCCACCGCGTCAAACAATTCCACTGCCTTTGCAGCTTTATTTGTTTGCAGATGTCCGATCAAGTGCCATTCCGCTTCGCGCAGATCGCTCAAAGCAGTCGCCTTGCCAGCAAATTCCTGCACTCGGTTCTCGCCGAAGACCCTCAGCCCAGCGGTATACGCCTCGCGGATGCTTTCGACTGGAAACGTTTTGCTTACGCCCATCAGCGTGATTTCTTCTGGATTGCGGCCCGCACGACGCGCGGCTGCGGTGATCCACTGGCGCACCTGCACAATATTTTCCGTGATTAGCATAGAAGGAAAACCACGCAGGACACAAAGTATCACGACGGAGAACTTGTCTGGGGTGGAGTATCGCCGCAGCCGAGCTGCGCTCGGCTTGGACCCTTCGACATACCTCAGCAGGCTCGCGAGGATGCCCGTCCCTCCACGACCTTGTCTTACATCATGCCGGTTGGAGGCGCGGGTTCATTCGGGTCGCCTCCGCTTGAGAGTGGAATAATAATCATCAGGGCAGCCAGTCCTGCCATTACGGCGAGTCCCACTACATACAAAGGATGGTGGAAGATTTGCGGCGGCTCTCCCCAGTTGCGTGCCTTGTAGATCGCCACTACTCCGGCCCAAACGAGGCCCATGAGCGACTCTCCGACGATCAGCCCTGAAGCGGTGAGTACTCCTGCGTTCTCCGCGCGCGCCATCTGTGCGGGATTGAAACTGCGCCGCTTGGCCAGCCAATCTCCCAGAGCGCGGAAAACTCCGCCGAGAAAGATCGCAAACGTGGTTTCGAAGGGCAGGTACATTCCCACCGCGACCAGCATCGGACTGCGCACCTGCATCATGATCATGGCAATCCCCATGAAGACGCCTACAACCACCAGGGGCCAAGGCATATCGCCGCCCACAACTCCAACCGCCAGCGTGGCCATGAGCCCGGCCTGTGGCGCCGAGAGCTCACGGCTGCCAAAACCGAAGGACTTGTTTAGCAGCGCGACGGGAAAGTACATGACCAGACTCGCGACCACCACAGCAATCAATTCGGCAACCTGAATCTTGCGTGGGGTGCCACCCAGAATGTAGCCGACTTTGAAATCCTGCAGCAGTTCACCGGCGACGGCTGACGAAACGCAAACCACCGCGGCCACGCTTAAAACCGCTAACACACCAGATGTTCCTGAGACTCCCAGCGAAACCATGAGCAGGGCAGCGATCAGCAGTGTCGAAAGCGTCAGGCCTGAAATCGGGTTATTAGAAGAACCGATCATGCCGACGAGGCTTCCTGAAATTGTGGCGAAGAAAAAGCCGACCAGCAAGAGCACGGCCGCCGCGAAGATAGCCGGCCAGAATAGTCCGGTGAGACGCACATAGAGTATGCACATGAACCCGAACGTGATTGCGATCAGGCCAAAGACAGCTTTCGAACTCATATACTGCTCGGTACGCGAGAGTTGGGCCCGCTGGTCCGCGGTCTGGCGCAAATCGCTGATCGCTTTGCCGAAGCCCGCTGTCAGACTCTTGCCCATTTTGAAGAGTGTGTAAGCCGCTCCTACGAGCATTCCCCCCACGGCGATGGGGCGCACCACGAACTTCCACACCGAAATCGCCATGGTTGTCCAATCATCTGGCGTATCCGCAGGCAGGTAGTGTCTAATTTGCGGCCCGAGGAAGTAAATGAGCATCGGGACCATCAGTCCCCATGCGATTACGCCGCCCGCAAACTGGAGTGCGGCCAATTTTATTCCAATGATGTAACCGACACCCAGATAAGCTGGGCTTACGCTAGGCGCGGCGAACGTACTGGTGCCGCCCGCTGCCACGATATTCTTGCTTCCGGCAAGGCCAAGCCGGACTTGGCTGCGTCCCAGACTTCCCACGGAAAAGTAAAAATCCTTGCCTGGGGCGAAAAGGCCGAAGCTTCCGAGGATGTACACAATCCCGCCAACGCCTATATTCCAGAAAAGATATTTCGCAGCTTGCGCGCCGCGCTGACCAGCTTTGTGAATCTCCGACGCTGCTACCGACTCAGGAAAGGGAAGCTCAGGATCCTCCACCATGACGCGTCGAACTAGAGAGATAAAGAGCACGCCCAGGATGCTGCCCACCATGATCAACGCGGTCGATTTCCAGTAAGAATCGAAGGACCAAAAGTTCGGCCAGACTCCGGCAAGCACAAATGCCGGTAGAGTGAAGATCGCTCCGGCCGCAATGCCTTCTCCAATGGAGCCGGCAGTTCGGGCAATGTTTTCTTCCAGCAGCGATCCCTTCCAGGCGCGTAACACGGCCATGGAAATGACTGCTGCCGGATAAGTCGCCGCAATAGTGATCCCGGCGCGTAAGCCGAGATAAGCATTCGCCGCGCCTAGAACGACCGTCAATATCAGACCGAGAAATATAGCCCGGAAGGTTAACTCCTTCATTTCCATCGTTTCCGGGACATAGGGGCGATGCTTGCGCACAGTTCCAGGGGCATCGCCCGCAGGAGAGTTCATAGGATCCTCATGGTCGCTAAGAATTTCATTTCCGATTAACAGTAACCGCGACGGCGCACCTTAACATGCCGAAAGGCAGCATTACAAGTGCCGTGTCTTCCTCATATATTCCTGGCAAAGTTAGTTCAAAGGTCAATCTGGACAAGCCTGCGCTTTCCTATCAGGCGCGCTTATCAAAAAAGTTTATCGTGCAACTTTACTCGGCAAAAAGGGTTAGAATAGTCCAGTCCAGGAGGTATTCCGTGCCCCCCCTATCCAGACCCCCTTGGAGCAGTTTCTTCGCAGAGTTCCGCTGCCGCGAGTGCGGTCCGCAACAAGCATACAAATCCAGGCCCCGTGGCTTCTTTGAAAGACGTGTGCTTCCGCTGTTTTTACTGCAGAGGGTTCGCTGTGAGCGCTGCTATCACCGAAGTTACGCGTTCTTCACGATTCCGACCCTCCAACCTTTTCAACCCCGGCGCAAGCAGTCGCAGAGTCAAACGACGGACGCTCCGAATTCCGGTAGCCGCGTTGCATAGGGTGTGTGCCGCGGCTATACTGGCTGTGTGTAGCTCGACGAGAAGCGCCACCGGTTCGTCGGGTGCAGGAGGCCGTCTTCAGCAGTACTGGGTTTCGAATACGGGCTGCCCAGGGCCAAGCGGCGGACCATGGGCTCGCCAGGCATGAATTGGCAGATCATAGCTTGGCTAAGCATGGGCTCGCTGTCTTTGCCGAGCGCGTTGCTGCGAGTTTATTCTTCACTTTTTTCCCCGCCGATTGCCGTATCTGCAGTTCCCCATTACTTAAAATTTCCCGGCTTCCCGTTTGTAACAACTGCCTGATTGCGCTGCGCCCGCTACAAGGATCGTACTGTGCCGTCTGCGGAGAAGCCTTGCATTTCGCCGCTTACGCCGATGGCGAAGAAACGAATGGCTCAGAGCGGGAGACGCGCTGCGCGCTCTGTCAGCGCATGGATCCTCCGTTCGAGCGGGCGGTTGCTTATGGCAGTTATGACGGCCAGTTACGCGATCTCATCCATTTGCTGAAGTTCCAGCAGGTGCGTCCGTCGTCGGCCGTTCTGGGGCGCATGCTGGCAAAAACAATTGCCAACTTAGAACCGGCGATGCCCGTTGGAACAATCGCAGTGGTTCCCGTTCCCTTGCATAAACGCAAGCAAGCGCAGCGCGGATTCAACCAAGCGGAAGTTATCGCGCAGGGCGCACTGAAAGAACTGTCGCGTCCGAAAAGATTTGAATTGTGCACGGGAGTCTTGCTGCGCCGCCGCGAGACCGGAAGCCAGATTGGACTCACTCGTCATCAACGCCGCGCGAACATGCGGGGCGCGTTTGCGGTGGGCGATCCAACGCGGATATTGAAACGCGACGTCTTATTGATCGATGATGTCTATACCACGGGGACGACGGCCTCCGAGTGCGCTCGCGTTCTTCTCCGTGCAGGAGCAGCGAGAGTGTGGGTGGCGACCGTAGCCCGAACATTGAAGCTGAACGTTGCCGATGGCATCGTCTTGCCCCAGGATTTATCAGAAGAAGGAAGCGAAGACCGCTTGGACTAGGCGGCTAATATTTAAGAAATAGAGTTACGAAATACGGTTACGAAGAACGGTTAAGAAGTACGATTAAGAGTTATGTCCTTGCGATTGCACAATTTCGGTGGAAGCATGCGGTCGCACCTTCCGGCGGCGATGCTCGCCTCCGGCATGCATCAGGAGAATGACGGCCACGCCCTACATCAGCCGGTGCTGGTGCTCAATGCCTCGTATGAGCCGATTAATGTATGTGCGGCGCGTCGTGCAATCGTGCTCGTGTTAAAGGGTGTCGCCATGACCGAAGAAGAAAATGGACACTTCCTGCACGCCGCCCGCGTCGCTATGCGCGTGCCCTCTGTAATCCGTCTGCTGGAGTATCGCCGCATCCCACACCAATCGCGTGCGCTGTCGCGGAAAAATATTCTGCTGCGCGACCGCAACACCTGCCAGTATTGCAGCACCGCGCTTCCTTCCGGCGAACTTACGTTGGACCACGTGATTCCACGCTCGCGCGGCGGGCTCTCCACCTGGGAGAACCTCGTCGCCTGCTGCCATCCCTGCAACCGCCGCAAAGGCAATCAACTTCCACACGAAGCTAATATGAAGCCATCGCGTGAACCCCGCTCCTTCAATCTCCACACCAGTCGCCACATCATGCGCCTGATGGGCCACTCGGATGATAAGTGGAGAAAGTACTTGTTCTATTGAGGGTTCAAAATCTTAAATTTAAATTGTCATCCCGAGCGAATGACTTCAATTTAACTTGTCATCCTGAGCGAAGCGAAGGATCTCATCCATTCCGGCGCTCTGGGCAACACATGGGATCTTCGACTTCGTTCCAACATGACAAGGCTAGGCCGCCCCTATTTACTTGGATTGAAAAATCAGCGCCACGAAGTGCGCCAGATTATCGCGCCACACCTGCCAGGTATGCATCCCAGGCGTTTCGATAACTGTCACCGGAACATCCCTGCTCTTAAGCAACGCAACCAGCTGTCGGTTCGTTGTGATGAGATGATCTTCCGTCCCGCAAGCAATCCAAAGCAGTCGCAGAGCGGTGTTCTTTCTCTTCAACGGCGCAAACTGTTCCTCTTTATCGAGATGTTCCACATCAAGGCGTTCCACCGTCGGTGCTGAACTGAATCCTCCCACCCAGCCGAATAGATCGGGGTGAGTCAACCCAATGGTCAGACTTTCCATTCCTCCCATGGAGAGCCCAGCAATAGCCCGGTCATTCCGTTTCTTCGAAACGTGATACTCGGCCTCGACCCGCGGCAATATTTCGGTCAGCAGCGCCTGGCTGAAGAGGGACAAGTTGTGCTCGACGGCGGTCTTATCCTCCCACACACTTCCCCCGCTATTCACAAATTTCATATCGCCATAGCCAAGCGGCATAACTACAATCATTGGCTTTATTTTGTCTTCTGCAATAAGGTTGTCGAAAATAAAATTAGCCCGGCCGACTGCCGTCCAACCATTGGCTAGGTCACTCCAACCGTGCAGCAGATACAACACCGGATAAGCCTTTTTCCGATCGTAACTCGGAGGCGTGTAAACGTAGTACTCACTCTGCCCATCCTGTAGACCACTTACCACCTTCGACGTATAGAAAAGGTGATGCACCACACCGTGGGCCACATCGCGAGCCTCCCATAGCTGAGGAGTGCTGCCCGGCACAGTCACTTCGTTCTCGAGAGAGACCAGGTTCGGTATAACGATCTGATTCTTAGGATCGAGTCGCGGGTGCCCATCGACTTCAAATCCATATCCGTAAATCTCCGTCGCGAGCGGAGGTGTGACCACGCTCCACACTCCGTCGCTGTCTTTCTCCATGGCCAGCGGATTCGCCGCACCGTCGAGGTGGAGCAGAACTTTGTTAGCGGCAGCATCTTTGTACCGGAACGTAATGCTTCCGTCAGGGTGCACTTCGTGGGATCCAAGAGGAGTTGGTTCCTGTCCAAGCGCCGATACGGACAATAAAAGTGGCATGATCAGAGTAAACGTGATCAGAACAAGTACGGTCACAGCAAGAGGGATGTCTGCGTTTGTTTTTCTTATAGGCGAAGCATATCGGGGTTCCATGCCGCCAAGTCTAGCGAGTTAGCCGTTCCACCGCCACTCCATCTAAATTTAAATTGTCATCCTGACCCTGAGCACAGCCGAAGGGGAAGGACCTCATGCTCCACTCATCCGCGTGTGGTGCAAATGAGTGGAGCACTCGGCGATCTAGTGGTGGTCGCCGTGACTGTGGCGCCAGTTCCAATATTGTTTCTGCTCATCCGGAGGCAGCTTGCGAAAATCGCGATTGGGATCGCGATGATTTTCGCGGGCCCATTGGTTGTAATAAACCACTTCGTCGTGGTTCCACACGTGATAGTCGCTGTAGTAAGGGTCATAGACCCTGTAGTAATGATGTGCGCAAGCCGTGCCCAATACGGCAGATGCCAAGGCAGCGGCCAGAATGAGTGAACTGGTAAAACGAGACTTTCTATCCATCGCTGGTATCGTCCTCCTCGTTAATATCGACGTTCAGATCGACATGGGTGTCGACTTCTTAATCTATAACCCGGAATATCCTCGACGGTTGCTCGTACCCTAAGATTTTCTTACTGCGGATTCGGCGAGTCGGGCGGTTTTTGATCTCCCGGCTTCGGCTCTTCCTTCTGCACTTCCTTACCGTCGTAGGTGATTCTGGATTTTGATCCGAAGCGTTTGTAGTTCGTATATTTGATGATCTCGCGAATCTTTACGTCACCCAGGGAGAACCTCAGCGTGTCTTCGGCCCGAGTGTAGGTCGGGAACCAGTACTGGCCGTCAATCTGTTCGCGCCAGGTGGTGAACTTGGGGAACAGGTTTTCGTTGCCCTTCTTCTTTTTGATGTCGGGCACGGTCTTGCCATAGGTCTCGACGATTTGAAAGTCATGGTCATCAACCCAGATTCGGCCTTGGAAATAGCGCTTCTTGCCGACAATCTGCTTCGGGGCAACATCGAAAACATACGTGCTCAATTCATCCTGCTTCTGCTGCCCGACGTAAAGGATGTCGTACTCGCCAATTTCATCCGAGGTCAGCACAAACGGAAGGCGATTTTCGATATCGTCGAAATCTTCCTCAGTCATCTGTATGCGTTGCAGCGTAGGCTGCGGTGCGAAGACCACGTTCTTGATCTTGTGTCCCTTGTCGTCGAACGTGACGTCGAACACTTCCTGGTAGTTGCCATCGACGGTGTCCCCGTCGAGCGTCATTACCTTGACGTCCTGCCGGTAGGTGTACTGGTCCCGCGCCTCCTTGAATGCCTTCTCCTTTTCCGAGAAGCGCTTAATGATTTCGTCGACTGTGATTCCCTTGGGCTCGGATTTATCCAGTGGGCCCTCCTGCGCGCATGCCGCATGGGGAATCATGATGACAAGCAATGCGCCAAACAGCGTAGCAAGTGGAAGAAGCAAAGAAAAAAGCAAGGAGGGAGAGGGAATCAGGCGCACAACTCTGGACTGGGATCTCATAAGCCCTATTCTAACGAAAAGGGAGCACCGAAAAGGAGCACGGAAAAGTTAACGGCAGCCCCCACCCCCAGAGCCGCCGTGCAAACGACCCTTCGGAGGGGGGTGGAAGACTGCAGTTCTGCCTACTTACATTCGATGCGGCGAGCAACGGAAGGTTATCAGAATTTACTTTTCTTTACTTTTCCCAAAATTGCGATGGTGGATCACTGCGATTGTGGAGCGACGGGCCCGTCCCGCCCCGACAATCGCAACCCTAGTGTGAATTTCGCATCGCCCTACTCAGTCCCCACTCGACTATTCCTGGAAATAATTGATAGAGCTTGACGACCGGAATCATGGTCCACGGAACAATCACCTCGCGCTTGTTCGCGCGATATCCCCGATAGGTTGCTCGCGCCACGCGTTCCGCCGTGATGCCACGCACCGCTGGAGGGCGCACATTCCAATCGCGTCTTGTAACCATATGCGAGCCAAATTCTGTATTGATGTATCCCGGACAAACCGTAAGCACATTGATGTTGTCGCTCCGCAATTCCAGTCGTGCGCCTTTACCGATCGCGTTCATAGCAAATTTGCTGGCCGCGTATATGGCCATAAACGGCACAGGAATGTGTCCGGCAACGCTCGAAATGTTGATGATGCTTCCTCCTCCCCCTTTGCGCATGACGGGCACCACCGCCTGCATGCAGGCAATCGTGCCGAAGAAATTCGTCGCAAACAATTCGCGGTATGCGGAGACCTGCATATCCGCAACCGTGTCGCGGATCCCGACGCCCGCGTTATTGACCCACACATCCACACGATGAAAGTTTTGCAGCGTGAGGGCAAGCGCGCGGTCGATTTCTTCGCGCTTGCAAACATCGCAGGCCATGGCAAGCGTACGATCCGTGTGGCCGACCCGTTGACGGGCAGCCTCGGCGCGGCTGGCATCGCGCGACAAAAACACCACACTGGCCCCTTCGTCGGCAAATACTTTGGCAATCGCTTCCCCAATCCCCATGGAAGCCCCGGTTATGACCACGACTTTTCCGTCCATCTCCATGGCGATTCTTGTATCGCGTAGAGGACGCCAAGTCAAACAGGGAGTTCTCAGTTCCCAGTTCCCAGTTCTGATTTCTCAGTAGGAAGCCGATGGTGCAGGTTTTTCTGAGAACTGAGAACTGAGAACCGGGAACTGAGAACTTCCTTAATGGCGTAAAATCGTCAGCACCGGAGCCAACGTGAATTCGCTGCTGCCCATCTTCCCGCTAGAACTCGTGCTCCTCCCCGGCGTTCCGCTGCCGCTTCACATCTTCGAGCCGCGCTACAAAGAGATGATCGCCGAATGCCTGGAGCAGAAGAAGCCGTTCGGAATAGTGAGAGCGTCTTCCGAGGGAGTAGCCGATATCGGCTGCACCGCCGAGATCATGTCCGTCACCAAGAAATATGACGACGGCCGCATGGACATCCTGACTCGAGGAGTCGATCGCTTTGAGGTAATCCATGTCAACGACGAGCGTGCGTTCTTACAGGCCGAGATTTCGGTGGTGCGGGACGAAGATGAAAATGAATCCGGCAAACCCGCAAACGAAATGGTGACGCAGGCCGTCCGCCTGCATGCTGAGATAGCGAAACTAGCCGGAACAGAGCCCTCCGGCCCCGATGAACATGCCAGTAATCTTTCCTTCTTACTCGCAGGATCGCTACCCTTAGACCTAGACTTCAAACAAAGCCTGCTAACAACTCTGTCAGAAGCAAAACGTCTGGAAGCTGTGATCGGCTATCTAGAAGCCGTCCTACCCGGTCTGCGCCGAGCCGCGAAGGCCCGCTGGAATTAGCCGTTAGCGTCTGCAAGAAACTGATTTAGTTGACGGCTGATGGCTGACCGCTGACAGCTTCTTTCAGCGGTATAATCCGCTTAAGGTCGTTTCCTTTGGGGGTTCCCACCATGAGTTTCGCCCGGACTCTAGGCGAATTGCGCCAGAGTCCCTTTACTGCACAACATCTCCAATCACGGCATGTTAAAGATGAACTTCGAGAGAACCTGATGTCGCGGCTGCGCGAAGGCAGCCCTATATTTCCGGGCATCGTAGGATACGACGACACCGTGGTCCCGCAGATCGTAAACGCCATCCTCTCGCGTCACAATTTTATTCTGCTCGGTCTCCGCGGACAGGCCAAAAGCCGCATCCTGCGCGCTCTCACCACGCTGCTAGATCCAGAGATGCCCTACATAGCCGGTTGCGAAATTCACGACAACCCCTACGCTCCCATCTGCCGCCGCTGCCGTGAACTAGTAGCAAAAGATGGAGACGCCACTCCCATCGCCTGGCTCACTCCCGAACATCGCTACGTAGAAAAGCTAGCCACGCCCGATGTCACCATCGCAGACCTCATCGGCGACATCGATCCCATCAAAGCCGCGCGCGGCGGACACGAACTATCCAGCGAGTTCACCGTGCACTACGGATTACTCCCCCGATCCAATCGCGGAATTTTTGCCATCAACGAGTTGCCTGATCTCGCAGGCAAAATTCAGGTCGGCTTATTCAACATCATGCAGGAAGGCGACGTGCAGATTAAGGGATATCCCATCCGCCTGCCGCTCGATGTAGCGATCGTCTTCAGCGCCAATCCCGAGGACTACACTGCGCGCGGCAAGATCATTACGCCGCTAAAAGACCGCATCGGCTCCGAGATTCGCACCCATTATCCAGCAACCGTCGAAGAAGGCATCACGATCACCGCGCAGGAAGCCTGGCTGGATCGAAACCTCGATCGAAAGCTAGATCGAAAAAATGATGGGGACGGTTCTAGGCTGCATATTCCACAGTACGTCAGTGAAGTGATCGAGCGTATTGCCTTTGCGGCGCGCGACGACAAGAAGATCGACAAGCGATCCGGCGTGAGCCAGCGCCTGCCAATCTCAGCAATCGAGAACGTGGTGTCGAATGCCGAACGCCGAGCGTTGACGCATGAGGAGAAATTGATCGTGCCACGGATCAGCGATATCTACGCAGCGCTCCCGTCGATCACCGGCAAACTCGAACTGGAGTACGAAGGCGAGATGAAGGGCGCGGATTTTGTAAGCCGCGAGTTGATCCGCACTGCAGTCGCGAAGACCTTCGATACTTATCTTCACGGCGTCAATCTGAATCAGGTGGTGCAGTGGTTCGATCTCGGAGGCGAGATTCAACTCAGCGACAATGCCGGTGCCGAGGAAGTGTTAGAAGGCCTTACTCAGATTCAGGGCCTGATGGACAAGCTCGGCAAGCTGAGCGTGAACGCGAAAGACAGCGCCGAGATGCAGGTGTCCGCCGCTGAGTTCGTTCTAGAAGGTCTGCACGCGCACAAGAAAATCGGACGCAACGAGGAACGGGTATTTACCGCAGGAGAGAAGCCTCCGAAAAAGCAAGAACGAGTGTTCGAACCAGAAGAAGAGCCGGGATTCGGGCGCAAGAGAGGATTCAATTAGTGAGTTCTCGATCTGCGTAGGGTGGGTTTTACTGAGAACTGAGAACCGGGAACTGAGAACTGCAGTATGAAACGCATCCGCTACAGCAAATACGTCCCCGATCCCGCCGGCGATATGAGCATGGAAGACCTGCTCAGCGCTCTCTCTGACTATTTTCTGCAAAGCGGATTCAACGATAATTTCTGGTACGAATTGCCGGAAGGCGAGCAAACGCTCGACGAATTGAGACGCGCCCTTGAGCAAGCCCTGCTCGATGGCGAAATGTTCGACGAAGAAATGCGCGATCGCCTCCAGCAGATGCAGATGGAAGGCGAACTCGAAGAATTGATCGAGAAGCTGATCGAGCGCATGCAACAAGAAGACTACATCTCAATCGACCAGCCGCACGATTCGTCGAAGCAATCGAGCGTAGGCGGACAAGTAGGCGACCCTCAACAGCAGGCAAAATTCGAAATCACAGACAAGAGCCTCGACTTTTTGGGATTCAAAGCCCTGCGCGATCTCCTCGGCTCGCTAGGAAAATCAAGCTTTGGACGTCACGACACCCGCGACATGGCGACCGGCATCGAAGCGAGCGGCGCGTCGAAGCCCTATGAATTTGGCGACACGTTGAACCTCGATATCACAGCCACACTTTCCTCAGCAATTCAGCGCGAAGGCCTCGACCTCCCACTGAATCTCGAATACCGCGACTTGCAGGTACATCAGTGCGAATACCAGTCATCATGCGCCACGGTCCTGATGCTTGACTGTTCGCATTCGATGATTCTGTACGGCGAAGACCGCTTCACTCCGGCAAAGAAAGTTGCGATGGCCCTGTCGCAACTAATTAGGACGCAGTATCCCGGAGACTCCTTATCTCTCGTGCTCTTCCACGATTCAGCCGAAGAAGTCCCGCTCTCGCAACTGGCAAGAGTGAAGGTCGGCCCGTATTACACCAACACGCGCGAGGGACTGCGTATGGCGCAGCGCATCCTGCAACGCCAGCGTAAGGACATGAAGCAGATCGTCATGATCACCGACGGCAAACCCTCCGCCCTCACACTCGAAGACGGACGCATCTACAAGAACGCATTCGGCCTCGACCCGCTGGTGGTCAGCCAGACCCTCGAAGAAGTTTCAAAGTGCAAACGGGCAGGCGTGCTTATCAATACTTTTATGCTGGCGTCGGACTACGGCCTCGTGCAATTCGTCCAGAAGGTAACGCAGATGTGTCGCGGCAAGGCCTATTTCACGACTCCATATACGCTCGGCCAATATTTGCTGATGGATTACATGTCGCGCAAGACGAAGACGATTCATTGAGGTTTGCAAAGGTTGAAGGTAGGATTACACAGCTAGGATTACAGAAGTAACGCCGGATGTGGCAGTCCGGGTGCATGTTCGGTGTAAGATCGTTGCAAGAACCCGTTCGGAGACGTTATGAAACGAATTGCCGCTTTTGTGCTTCTAGTTATCTTGAGCGTTGCAGGGTCCATACCGGTTCAGGCCCAACGCATCAGCCCCCAGGAAAACGCACGCCAATCCCGGAAGGCGATCAAGAAGCAGCAAAAGATGTTGAACAAGGTAAACAAGAAGCAGGCAAAAGCCATGAAGAAAGCTGCGAAGGCACAACGGAAGGCGACGAACAAAGCAAACCGGCGCAATAATCGCAATAATAGATAGTTTTTCGTGTTTTCGTACCCTACATTACAAACCGATTCGTCACAAATCACAGTGACGGTGCGCACATCCGCTTGCTCCTGAACGCGCTACTCTAATTCCACTCCCAGGACCTTTCCCGGTCCGTTTCTCTCCAGAAAGATACTCGCTATGCGTGTGTTCAGAGTTGTTGCGTCAAAAGCGGTATTCACCGTTGCGCTCGCCTGTCTCTGTCTATTGATGAGCTTCTGCCTGTCAAGCTTTGCGGCGGCGCAGCAGTCGGATCAAGCCATCGCTGAACGCGTTCTCGGCCCGCAGTGGAAACAGCTTTCACGCCAAGCCGGAATCATATTCGCGGGCACGGTAGTAGCCTCCGAGACACAGACTCCGATACCCCAAACTGTGACCAGCCAGAATGCAATAGCTGACCCGGCAGTTCCGGGGATAACTCCAGCAGTGCAGAAAGTCCAGCTGAGTTTCCGTGTAGACCATGCGATTGCCGGAGTTGAATCCGGACAAGTTCTCACCATTCACGAGTGGGTGGGAGCATCATCCATGCAGCGTCCAATTCCAGTTCCAATGATCAAGGGCCAGCACATTTTGCTCTTCTTGTATCCGTTAAGTCGTCTGGGCCTTACCAGTCCGGTAGGCGGATCACTCGGCCAGATTGCTCTCGACCCAAGCGGAGAAAACGTGGCCGCGCGCAGATCCGTGCCAACCGTTGGCGTTCGAAGCGAATCTTTTGCGCGACCGCCCGCAACTGTCGCTGCCCATAACGTAAGCGTCGTTCAACTGGAGCGAGCCATCCGCAGCGCCAGAATCGGAGAAGAATGAACATGCGCTCGCGAATTCTGCCGATCGCCGCTCTTCTACTTTGCAGTGCTGTTACTAGCCACGCCGCGGGCCCGGCTTTTGTCGCCGGCTCCGGCTACAACCCCGGAGTCGAAGGCCAAGCCCTGATTTGGGCGGGTGGCTCGGTCCAATATTTTACCGACCAGGGAAACCTGAGCCCGATTCTCACTAATGGGCAGGCCAATGCTCTAGTAGCCACAGCTTTCAGCGCCTGGACCAGCCTTCCCGGTGTTGCCCTCACCGCAACCCAGGCCGGAGAGCTAGCCGAAGACGTAAACGGCAGCAACATCGAAACCAATGGCGACGGAGTTGTCACCGCCCCCGCCGACATTACACCCACTGCCACCGGCACTCCAGTTGGGATTGTGTATGACTACGATGGAACCGTCACCGATGCGCTGCTCGGTGAAGGCGCCGGTAGCTTGTCGGATTGTTTCACCAATGCAGTCTATGGCGGACCCGACAACTTTTCCACTGCGGGAAACATCGTGCATTCATTGTTGGTGATCAACGGAATCTGCGCCGCCACCAGCGCGCAACTCCCCGATGTTCAATACCGTTTGATCCGCGTGTTGGGACGCACCCTCGGCATGGGATGGTCGCAGGCGAACCTCAACGTGTTGACCCGCGACCCGATTCCAACCAACGCCGATTTCGCCGGATTTCCCGTAATGCACTTTGCTGATCCAATATCCTGCGTGCCCATCAGCATCTGCTACCCAGACCCAGGCGTACCTGCAATGGACGACATCGAATCGCTAGAGCAACTTTATCCATTAGGCGGCAATCCGCAACCCTCTGGAGGAATTTACGGCAGCGTATATTTCACCGATGCCTTCGGAAACGCATTGCAGCAGATGCAGGGCGTCAACGTGGTCGCCCGCTTGATGGTCGCAGGCGTACCCTCGCGCCAGTACGTCGCGACGTCTGTTTCCGGATTCTCGTTTTGCGGCAATGCCGGTAACATCATCGATGGATACCTCGATGGCACTGGCCTTCGCTACGACCGCTGGGGCTCGAATGACCCCTCGCTCGAAGGTTATTTCAATCTTGGCCAACTCACGATTCCGACCGGGCAAAATATCGCCGAATATCAGCTGAGCGTGGAAGCACTTGATCCCAACTGGTCTTTGGGTGTCGAACCATACGCTCCCACGCAAGTGACGCCGTCGGGCTCATTCGCTCCAGTAGTTGTCACGATAACGAATGGCTCCAGTGTCGAACGCGACATCCTGATGTTGCAGGACGAAATCGCGCAAACCCATCCCGGCAGCGGCTCCACATACGTCACTCCAGCAGCACTTCCGCAAGGAGGCGCATGGGGCTCGTGGATCTCCGGCTACGGCAGCACGGATTGGTTCGAGTTCACAGCGCAGGCGAATCGAACCGCCTCGGTCTCAGTGATCGCTCTCGATGAATCGGGCCAGCCGACCGAAACTAAATTATTGCCCGTAATTGGGATTTGGGAATTGAGCGACGAAAGCAGAGATCCCGCGCCTGCTTCAACGCCCTCCGCATTCAACACCGTGACTTTTGGATTGAGTCGACTGGATGCGCAATTTGGCGTGTCGGAGACCTACCGCGTGGGAGTGGCTGACTTCCGAGGCGATGGCCGTCCCGATTATTTTTACCAGGCCAATCTCCTCTATTCGGACACAGTTATTCCACCGCGTCTCAGTCTTGCCGGCGGTGTGACCACCCTCAACGGCATCGGCTTTAGTCAGGGATTGCAGGTGACGGTTGCTGGTAACAACGGCACCACTCTCTCTGCATCGGCAAGTCAGATCCAGGTAGCCGCGCCCGCCGCATCGCTCGACGGCACCGCAACCATCCAAGTCACAAATCCGGTGACCGGCTCCTTCTCACAGATGACAGGCGCGCTCACCTATGGTGCCGCAGCCACGGATCTCTTGCTCCTGCTGCAAGGTTCTGAAACGGCAACGCCAGTTGGAGCCGCCGCCGCCAATCCCATCCGTGTGCGCGCCGTTGCCGCCGACGGAGTCACGCCCGTAAGCGGCGCCACGATTGCATGGAGCTCGACCCCGACCAACAGCTTGCAGTTCTCCGTGTGCAATGGAGCTTCTTCCTGTTCCGTGCTGAGCGATGAAGTGGGAGAGTCTTCTAGCTCGGTGACTCCGACCGCCACAGGACAAAGCACAATCACGATTGCTCTGGCCCCAGCCTCGTACTCTCCGCCGCAGACGCAGCAGGCAACCGTATTGGCAACCTCGACCACGCTCGACTTAGTCGCGTTGACGCCAATTCGCTGGATTGGGCAAGGCGCGACCATCGCAGTTCCGCTCACCGTTGAAGCGCTGGACCTAGGTTCGCCCAAGCCGAATGTCGCAGTCAATTTTGTAATCGTCCAAGGCGCGGCTGTGCTGTCGGCGGGCAGTGCAACTACCAACAGCTCTGGATTAGCCAGCATCACAGCGCAGCTAACCAATCAAAATGCCGCTGTGCAGGTAAGTGCATGCGTCGCTCCGAACAATACACCCTGCCAGACGTTTACGTTGTTCTCTACGCCGGCTTCTCTATGGAATCTGGAGACAGTGAGCGGATCGTCGCAGTTTGTGCTGACCGCGCAAACGTTTCAGCCGTTAGTCATGCGAGTGACCGACGGTTCCGCAACCGCGAATCCCGTGATGGGAGTGAGCGTCACCTTTCAAACCACGCTGGCGCGAGTGCCCGACTCCGATGCCGGGGGAAATGGTGGGATGCCCATCATTCTCGGAACGTCGCAGGCGCAGGTCGCGACCGCGCAGAATGGCCTAGCTTCAATAATGCCCTCCGCCGAAAACTTAGGCCCGTGCGATGTATTCATCACAGTGAATGCCGGAGCCTCGACCGACCAGTTTCAACTGGAGAATCTGGCAGCGATAGTGTTTCCATTACCACCAAAGAACGTAGGAATTGTCGTCAAAGCTCCTAGTCCAACGCGCGTGCCACAATTCAGTTCACAAATAGCCGCCCCACAAAACACGTCCACCGTGCTGTTCGCCGCGCCGCAAGGTATCCCAAACAACGATCCCGCAGTGGACGCTCACGCAAGCGCCTGTCCGGTGTCCTCCGCGCAGTCGTCCGCAGATGACACGTCTGGATACAAAGGAAGTTCTGTCTCGCCGATTCCGGCAGGGAGCGACAACTCAGTGCCATGTGTATCGAAGCCAGATGCATCGAAGCCAGCAGAAGTTGAAGCTCCCCAAAAAGAAGTGGAGCAAAAAGAAGTGCAGGAAAAAGAAGCTCAGGCTGAGAGTGATGTCGCTCCTGCCCAAACCCCAAGTCCTGCAAAGACCCAATCCAACCCTCCGTCAAGCAGTCAGCTCACAGATTGGCAGCCTGAAGAAAAGCGAGGCTGCCAAGTGTTGGCCCACGATGGCCCCTTTTTCTGATTCCGAGTTCCCAGTTTGATGAAGGTCATCCTCGGCCCGTCGGAACTTTCCGCTAAACTCTGTCAAGCCCCCATTTCAGTCATTTTCTGGCTAAGTCAGTGAATAGGCGAGGAATATAAAGTTGGAGAAACTGTCCAATCAGGCGGGTTCAAATTGATATAATAGACTTATAAGCATTAATAGAATTTTGCGTAATAGTTCAGGGAGACTTGGGTGCGGATAAAATTTCCGCACCCATTCTTATTGCTTCGTAATCGAGTTAAGTCCTTATTACGGAAGATTTTGCAAATAAGCCCTTTAAACTCAAAGATTTAAAAGGAATTTCCTGCTAAACCAATGATTCTAAAGACAAAAAAATAAAAAATTTCTGGCCGCCGCCCACTAGGAGCTATTTTTTGGTCCCCTGATCTTTAGTCCATTGGTCAACCCAATCGTTGACCGTCTTATACCAAAGCTGAGAATTCTGCGGCTTTAGCACCCAGTGCCCTTCATCGGGAAAATAAAGCATCTTCGAAGGCACGCCCATCACTTGCAGAGTGTCAAAAAGCTGGAGCCCTTCGCTGACATCGAGCCGGTAATCCAGCTGCCCATGAACCACCAGCGTAGGCGTCTTGAAATTCTTAGCCGAATTCCGCGGAGACCACTTCTCATACATCTCCGGATTCGTATAAGGAGTCCCCTTGAACTCCCAATTGTTGAACCAGAGTTCCTCGGTCGTCCCCCAAGCGGAGACAGTATTAAACATGCCATCATGCGACACGATGCACTTGAAGCGGTCCGTATGTCCAAGCACCCAGTTAGCCATGTATCCGCCATAACTGGCGCCCAGAGCGCACTCCCGGTCCTTATCAATAAACGGATAAGTCTTCTCCGCGTAATCCAGCCCCTTCATCAAATCTTCAAACGGAGCGCCGCCCCAATCGCCATTGATAGCGTCAATAAACTTCTGCCCATAGCCGGTAGAGCCATGAAAGTTGATCATGACCACCACATATCCGTCAGCAGCAAAAAGTTCAGGATTCCAGCGAAAGCTCCAGTCATCGCCCCAAGCCCCCTGCGGCCCACCATGAATAAGGAACTTCACCGGATACTTCTTCGAAGCATCAAAGTTAGGCGGCTTGACGAGGAATCCTTCAACCTTGTCGTTGTTGGCTCCGTTGAAGATAAAAAAATTCAGCTCGGACATGGCGACGTGCGAAAGGACCTCGTCGTTTGCATGCGTAAGCTGGTGGGCCACAGGATGCCAGTGCGCGTCCGCAATCTCGCGCGTATAAATTTCCGTAGGGGAGTAAATCGAGTTGCGAGTAAACACGATCTGTTGACCATTGGCAACAATCACCAAATCGTCGTCATAACCCCCGCTACCAGGCGGTATCGGAAATAGAGGGCTTTTTATTACAGATTTCAGGATTCCGCTGACCACTGCGGGCATGCCCAACTCATGCGGACCACTCCGGGTTGTCAGGTCCGGAGGTTCGTCCGGTGAAGGCTCGGCCAGTTCCGCATCCGCCTGCCAGATCGAAGCCCGCCCGCCCTCTTCGACTATGAAGAGCAGCGACCGAGAATCGGGAGACCAGACGAATGAACCGACCCAAGGGTCCGGCACACCTCCGAACATGTGTGGCGACGATCGAAATGTTTCCGTCAGGTTCTTCTTCTCGCCCGTCTTGCGGTCGTACAGCATCAGCCGAAACCGGTCGCTCTCGTATCCCGGACGCTGCTGGGCGCGGTAAGCAATGTACTTCCCATCAGGAGAATAGAGCGGAGTCGAATCGCTGGCAGGATTGTCAGCGGTGATATTCTTAGCCGCCCCACCATTCACCGAAACGATCCAAAGATCATTGTTAGTAGAAGTAGCCTCAACCTTATCGTGATTCGACGTGTAGCAAATCTCCTGCCCATCCGGAGAGAAAGCATAATTGTCCTGCCCGCCAAGAGAGAACACAGGAGCATCGTAATCGCCCGGTGTGAGGTCACGAGGAAACGGCGTTAACGGGCCGTCGTAAGACACAACACCATTTTCGGGTTGAAACGGCGGGACCTCGGTCACAAAGATATGGCTACGCTTGCCATCTTTGTAAGCGTTCCAGTGGCGGTAGAGAAGGTGATCGAAGACGATGGCCTTTACTTTCGATTCCCCCACTGACTTCACTTTCTTTTCGTTGCAGATGTATTCATCGCGTGCCCCGTCGCACTCCGGATACACATCCGAAGTAAAAAGAATATTCTTGCCATCCGGAGACCAGAGTTCTCCGCCAGCTTCGGTAGCAATCGAGGTCAGCTTCCAGGTGCGAGTCACAGCGCCCGCAGCATTATCAAACTGAGCAATCCAAATCTGCGATCCCCCTTCTTTATTAGAGATAAAAGCAAACCGCTTCCCATCCGGAGCCCATCGCGGACGATCGCCATCCTGATCGGCAATCAGCACGCGCTCTGGACCTCCAGCTAGCGGCACGATCCAGATGTGCGAAGTCTTCTTGTTAGCAGCCAGATCCACATCGACCGCGGCAAACAGCACCCACTTGCCATCCAGAGAAGGCACCGGCTCGCCCACCCGCTTCAACTTCATCATGTCTTCGAAAGTGAAGGGATGCTTAGATTGAGCAAATGCAGGGAGTGAGAATAGAAGAATGAAAAGAAAAGTAAGACGGCGCAAGGCTGCCTCCTCGGAACCAAAGAGTGTAGCACCGAGGTGAAGGTCAGAGGTCAGATTGCAGAGGTGAAACCATTCCGAACGCAAACGACAGTGTGAGATCAGAGCTCTTACCTCTGCAATCCGACCTCGAACCTCTGACCTCGCTCTATCCCAGCTCTTCCAGCATGGCCGTCATCTCCGATTGCGCATGTCCGTTGCCAGTGCGGCGCGCGGAGGAAACGCCATCCACCAGCCAGCGCTTGGCCTCATCCACGCGATCCGCTTTGGCCAGCGCCTGCGCCGCCATGAAATAGGCAGGTGTGTAATCAGGGTTTTTCTCGATCAGCGTTTTGAATTCCTGAAGCGCCTGCTCGATCTGTCCCACGTTCGAATACTCCTGCGCCAGTCCATAGCGAGCAAAAGAATCCGCAGGATTCACGGTAAGAATCTCGGTCAACATGGCAATGCGATCCATAGAGAAGTTCTCAGTTCCCGGTTCTCAGTTCTCAGAATAAAGCTAAAAGCCAACGGCCAATGGCTAATAGCCAAAAGCTACTCCCCATTCATATCACGGCCCGCGTTACAATGGCTTTTCTCCGAGGAATCAACTTGGCTTGCCCCTTTTTTGTGCCGCGGGAAATTGTGAGCCAAACTATGAACGACGGCTCTTGGCCGCATCCTTCGCGCCTGCCGCTGGGCGCAGGATGGACAGGAACTTGCCGCGCTTCGGGAGAGGAACATGCGGTCTCAGACATCCACGTGCGGGAATTCTGCAATTTAGGATACGCAACCGCCTGTCCGCATCTTCCGCAACAACGTGACTGGGATGCAGTGCGTTTTTCAATTTCACGTGTTAGTCGCGAGCAGATCACGATCTGTTTTACCTGCGAGCTAGACCACGCTCCGATCGAACATGGAAATTTGATTTTCGACCTGGCGAACGAGTCTTGGCTCAATGCGCATTCAGATTCGCGTGTGCTTACGCTCGCGACTTGCTATATCGAGGCATATCGACAGCGACAGAACGCTCTGCTTGTCTGACGATCCATACTTAACGATCAATGTTTAACGATTATGAACGACAATGACAAATCGAAGTTAACCCGCCCGCGCCCGGTGTGCGAATCGATCTCTGAAATGACCGAGATCGTTCTGCCGAATGACGCCAACCCGCTGAACGCACTGCTCGGCGGACGCCTCATGCACTGGATCGACCTCGCCGGCGCCATGGCCGCCCATCGCCATTCGCGCCAGTATGTGGTGACCGCTTCCATCGATCATCTCGATTTTCTTGTGCCCGTTCGCGTCGGAGATTTCGTAATCCTGCGCTCGTCGGTCAATCGCGTCTTTCATACATCGATGGAGGTGGGCGTAAAGGTCTGGGTGGAGAATTATCACACCGAACAAAGCCGTCATGTCAGCTCGGCGTATCTCACATTTGTTGCCGTCGATACCGCCGGACACCGCCTGCCCGTCGCGCCCGTCATCCCCGAGACAGAAGATGAGAAGCGGCGCTACGAAGATGCCGCGCGTCGCCGGGAGATTCGCCGCGCGGAATCGGTGCGTAGAAAAGAGGTTAGGAGTTAGGCAAGATTGCGTTGAACTAACCATAACTAATGCGGCATTGCTGCCAGGCTGAATGATTCAAAAGCGGAGGCCTGGCGCCCGAGACCTGGCAACTAAGACCTGAGACCTGACTTATGGACAGTGCACTTCTCGTTCATCGCCTCCACTTCGCCTTCACCGCGACGTTTCACTATCTCTTTCCGCAACTGACCATGGGGCTAGCGTTGCTGATTGTCGTGCTCCAGACGATCGCACTGCGGCGTAACGATCCGGTGTACCGTGAGTCCGCCCGCTTCTGGGGAAGGATCTTTGGCATCAATTTCGTATTAGGTGTTGTGACTGGAATTCCCATGGAATTCCAGTTCGGCACCAACTGGTCGCATTTTTCAAGTTTCGCCGGCGGCGTCATCGGCCAGACCCTTGCAATGGAAGGCATGTTTGCCTTTTTTCTAGAGTCGGCATTCCTCGGATTATTTCTCTACGGCGAGAAACGATTGAGCCCGAAAGCACACTGGCTGTCGGCAGTCGCTGTCTTTGTGGGTTCCTGGTTATCTGGCTATTTCATCATCGTCACGGATGCTTTCATGCAGCATCCCGTCGGCTATTTCACAGCTGCGGATGGGAGCTTACAGCTAGCGAGCTTCTGGGATTTCCTGCTGAACCCTTGGGCCGGATGGCAATACGCGCACAACATGAGCGGAGCGGCAATCACCGGGGCATTCATCATGACGGCTGTAGGTGCGTTCTATCTGCTCTCGGGCAGGTGGACGGCGCACGCCCGCATCTTTGTAAAGACCGGGGTGATTGCCGGTTGCGTATTTAGCATTCTGCAGATTTTTCCAACGGGTGACAGGCAAGGCAAAATGGTCACCGAGATGCAACCCGTAACCTTGGCTGCGATGGAGGGATTATTTCAAGGTCAACCCAACGCACCGTTGGTTATCATAGGTCAACCTAACGATCAGCAAGGCAAGATCGACAACCCGCTCCAAGTTCCGGGAATGTTGAGTCTGTTGACTTACAGACATTGGGACGCACACGTCCGCGGTCTCGACTCTTTTCCCAAGCAAGACTGGCCGGATAACATCCCATTGCTCTATTACAGCTATCACATCATGGTTGGCCTGGGGACATTGTTCATAGCAATCATGGTCGTGGCAGTGTTCCTGCTGTGGCGTGGCAAGCTTTTCAACGCCAAGTGGATGCTCTGGATCCTGATGCTGGCAGCGCCATTTCCTTATATTGCCAATACCGCCGGATGGATGACTGCCGAACTCGGCCGACAGCCCTGGTTGGTCTATGGACTCATGCGCACCGCAGACGGTTATTCAAAGCTTGTTTCGTCCGGTAACGGCATGTTTACTCTTTTAGGTTTCATGGGCATTTACACTGTGCTGGGCATTCTGTTCCTGTTCCTGATCAAGCGAGAAATTGAGCACGGCCCTGTAGGCGGGCACGACGCATCTAATCTTCATCCGGCGACGGAGGCAAGGTAACGGAGCAAGATAAATATGGCGAGCCTTTGGTTCTGGATTGTCGCAGCCATGATCGCGACCTATGTAGTGCTCGACGGATTCGATCTGGGTGCGGGTGCGATTTATCTGATCGCGGCCAAGACGAACGACGAACGGCGACGCGTGCTGCGCGCCATCGGCCCGGTGTGGGATGGCAATGAAGTCTGGTTGATCGCTGCCGGTGGCACGCTCTATTTTGCCTTCCCTCGACTCTACGCGTCGAGTTTCAGCGGGTTTTACCTGCCGCTAACAATAGTCCTGTGGCTGCTCATTCTTCGCGGCATCGGCATTGAATTCCGAGCTCATATTGAAACCCCGGTCTGGCGGGATTTCTTCGACGTGATCTTCAGCGTCTCCAGCATACTGCTGGCTCTGTTTTTCGGGGCGGCGCTAGGCAATGTGGTGCGCGGAGTTCCGCTTGATTCCACCGGCTACTTCTTTGAGCCGCTCTGGACCGACTTCAAACTCGGCCCGCAGACCGGCATTCTGGATTGGTACACCATACTCACCGGTGTAGTGGCTCTGGTGACTCTGGTTGCGCACGGTTCTTACTACGTCGCTCTCAAGACCGACGAGGATCTTGGCCGCCGTGCTCGCGGCTTTGCGTTGCTATGCTGGCCGCTACAGTTTTTTCTGACTTTCAGTACGCTGGTTGCGACCTACTTTATCCGACCCGAAATCACAGTGAACTACGAGATGCACAAGATCGGGATATTGATTCCGATCGCAGTTGTCGCGAGCCTAGGAGTAATGCTGTGGGCGAATCCCAAAGGCAAAGAGAAGCTCGCGTTCGTTGCCTCCAGCTTATATATCACCGCGATGCTGGTGGGCGCGGCGTTTGCACTCTATCCTGTCGTGCTGCCTGCCCGTAACCACCAATACGATCTCACCATCTACAACACAGCCTCCGGCATTCACGGCTTGAGCGTTGGCTTGGTCTGGTGGACGTTCGCCGCAGTGCTCGTTGTGGCTTATTTTGTGTTCATCTACCGTATGTTTCGTGGCAAGGTTCAATTAGGAGAAGGGCACTACTGAGGACGTGTTCTTAGCCGTCAGTGCGTAAAACTTGGGACCTATATTTCATCTCACGAATGGCCAGATAGAATCTATGATCCACGAAGGCGACCGAATAAGGCTCTCTGGAGGTTATGACATGGAGCCAAAGTGGTTGTTCTGGTCAGAGCTACCGCGTCGGCACTGTGGTTTCGTTCATTCCCGGCCAAAATCAAGAACCAGCTGCGGTTGTACGATTGGATAAGCCGATGATACATGGTGCAATTAGTGGTGACATTCTGATTCTTGAGCTCAGGTACTCGGGGTCAACCTGGTTAGATCACGGCACAGTTCACGTCGAGTTTTGTGACTTTCTTCCTGAGCCAAGAAGCTGGCGAGAGCGTCGTCAAGGAGTGTGGGTCGAGTCCAATGCTACTTTCGACGACGAGATAAAAACTGATGACTGATAGCTTGTTTCTCCCTCCCGTATAATCATTAAATGAGCGCTCATTCCCATCATCCTGGTCAGCAGCAGCCTACTCCGCAACCTTTACCTGGCGTCAACGCCATCATCGCCGTCGGTTCCGGCAAGGGCGGAGTTGGCAAGACCACGCTCTCAGTCAATCTGTCCATCGCTCTCAGTAAGATGGGCCAAAAAGTGGGATTGCTGGATGGCGATGTCTATGGTCCGAACGTTCCGCTCATGCTTGGCACCAATGAGCAACCTAAAGTCATGGGCGAAAACCAGATCGCACCCATCAATTCTCATGGGCTTAAGGTCATCTCGGTCGGCTTTCTCAATCCTGGAGACAAGCCCCTTATCTGGCGCGGTCCCATGTTGCATTCCATCATCAAGCAGTTTCTGGGATCGGTGCAATGGGGACAGCTTGATTATCTTGTCATCGACCTTCCTCCGGGAACGGGCGATGTGGCGCTTTCGCTGATTCAGACGGTTCCATTAACCGGCGCTATCGTTGTCTCGACGCCGTCTGATGTTTCGCTGCAGGATGCGCGCAAAGCCATCGAGATGTTCCGGCAGATGAAGGTGGACATTGTTGGCATGGTCGAAAACATGAGTTACTTCGTTTGCCCGCATTGCCAGCACGAGATCGACATCTTCTCTCGCGGCGGCGCGGAAAAAACGGCGAAACAGTTTGACATCGCCTTTCTCGGAAGCATCGAACTCGATCCGGAGATTCGCAAGTCGGGCGACAGCGGTTCTCCGTCCGTACTTGAAGGAGAAGGCTCGCCGCACGCCAAATCGCTATTCGCGTTTGCTCGCAATGTGGTGACGCGTGTAGAGGAGATCAAGGCCAGCAGTTCAGAGAGCGTGATTCAGATTCAGTAAGCTGGCTCGGAGGTTCGCGTAGCTAGTTATTGCAATGCCGAGCTACTGCATCTTCGATTCAGCCTCAGCCAAACGCTTCGTAAGAAAACGGCGCTCCGCTTCGTTGCTGACTAGCGAGAGTGCTTGACGATAGGCTTCGGCGGCTGACTCCCATTGCTGGAGACGCCGTGACAAATCTCCACGTGCCGCTGGCAACAGGTGGTAGCCGCGAAGTTCTCCTTCAAGTTCCAGTTCATCGAGCAACCGAATTCCTTCGGAGGCGCCTCGCACCATGGCAACGGCTACGGCTCGATTCAATTCGATCACCGGAGAAGGTTGCAAACGAAGTAGCACATCATAAAGAGCGGCAATCTGTGCCCAGTCCGTTTCTCCTGCATTCTTGGCCCGCGCATGTACAGCCGCAATGGCCGCCTGTACGGAGTATGGACCCGGCGGCGCGCTTCGCAATGCTGCCTCGGTAAGCGCAAGGCCTTCGCGAATTTGCTCCTGATTCCACAGACTGCGGTTCTGTTCCTCGAGAAGTATGATTTCCCCGTCCGCGCTCATGCGTGCATTGTGGCGTGAATCGTGGAGCAGCATCAGCGCGAGCAGGCCCTGCGTCTCTGCTTCTCGCGGCAAGAGTTCGCAAAGCAATCGCCCCAATCGAATTGCCTCGGCGCAAAGTTCGCGGCGAATCAGGACGTCGCCGGAGGCCGCGTTATACCCTTCGTTGAACACCAGATACACCACCAGCATGACCGCTGCCAGCCGTTCCCTTAGCTCCTCATTCGGAGGAACACGGTAGGGAATGCGCGCGTCCCGGATCTTCGCCTTTGCCCGCACCAACCGCTGTGCCATCGTCGGAGCTGGAACTAGAAATGCCTTGGCGATTTCGTCAGTGGCTAGTCCGCAAAGAGTGCGCAACGTAAGTGCAACCTGAGCTTCGATCATCAGAGCGGGATGACAGCAGGTGAAGATCAGCCGCAATCGGTCGTCGCGTTGCATCGGCTCGCTCAAGGTTTCTGCCTCTCCGCTAAGGATGGCATCTTCAGGATCAAGCGCCAGTTGCTCCTCAATCGCGGCTAACCTCTGCAATTCCTCGCGTTTGTTTTCGAAACGCGCTCGCCGCCGCAGCAGGTCCACAGCCTTGTGCCTTCCGGTAGAGACGAGCCACGCCCGTGGATTTTGCGGTGTGCCTTGGCGAGGCCATTGCTCCAGAGCGGTCGCAAACGCTTCTTGCGCCGCCTCCTCGGCCAAATCGAAACTGCCGAGGAGGCGGATCAGCGTGGCCAGAACTCTTGCCGACTCTTCGCGATAGATCTTCTCTATAAAGATTTTCTCGATGCCGGTCGGCTCAGCAGCGCGTTGTTCCATCTTCACCGGCTCACCCACAAACAGAGTAGCTGGTGAGGTTGCCATGACGCTAGCTGGGCATTTCATGCGGAATAATGGGCCTCACTTCGATGGAGCCCATGCGCGCCGACGGAATTCGGGCGGCCATCCCGATCGCCTCGTCCAGATCTTTGGCTTCGACCAGATAGTAACCTCCGAGTTGTTCCTTGGTCTCCGCGAAAGGACCGTCCGTGACCAGCCGCTTGCCATCGCGCACGCGAACGGTTGTCGCCTTCGAGGTTGTGTCCAGTTCGTTGGCGCCTTTTAAGTGGCCGCTCTTCGCGATACTCTGGGTAAATTCGCTGTACTCCTTTAGCACTTTGTCCCGATCGGCGGTACCTTCTTTGGTCCATTGGCTTTCGTTTCCATAAATAAGCAGCAGATATTGCATACTTTTCAGGCCTCCTTGCCTGTTCTCCAGCTAGTCGAACGGGCACGTCGATTATCGACAACTCTGTAGAAATATTTTTAGCTAGGCAGATCAACTGGATTTCGCCCCGGAAGCTCGAGTCGCGCTACGACTTCGTTTTCCGTGTTTTGAATCGAGCCAAGCGATAGAACGAGTCCGCCATTTCGTCTTTGAGCACGAGCTTTGCGACCATCTCGCCGAGCGCAGGGCCGTGCTTGAAACCGTGGCCGGAGCCGCCGCCGACAATCCACACCTTGGCGTTCTGCGGATGCCGGTCGACAATGAAATTTTGATCGGTGGTGTTTTCGTATTGGCACACGCGTGTCTCAAGCAGTGGCGCATTCTTCATCCCGGGAAAACGGTAGGCGAGATAGCGGCGCACTGCGGCCAAGCCATCTTCGCTGACCATGCGCTGGCCTGAGGTTGGATCGAACTCCGGGCCACGCGTGTCATCGGCCACTTTGAAGCCTCGACCTTGATTACCGGGAATTCCATACATAAAGTGGTCGCTGTGATCGGCCCACACTGGCACGTTGCCCTCGTTATAGCGCGGATCGCCTGCGGGCGTGCCGAAGAAAAAGATCTCTTGCCTGGTCGAAACGAAATGCGGACCAACCGTGTGCGGAAACAGCTTTCCCAGCCACGAACCACAGGCGAATACGTAGCGGTCGACGACGATTGTCGAAGCACCTGACGTCGTGCTCTCCGACAATGACAATGCTTTCCACTGATCGCTGTCGAGATCCTGCGCTGCGACCGTTGCTTCACGATACGTTCCGCCTTCGGCAACAAACTGTTCGACTACGGTCTGCGTTGATGCGCGAGCGAGCAGGTATCCGCTTTGCGGTTCGTAGATGCCCCATTCGACTTTCTCAAAATTGATCTGGGGCCAGCGCCGTTTGAGCTCGTTCACATCGAGCTGCTCGAACGGGATTCCAGCATCTTTCAAGAAGGGAAGCGAACCGCGCTCGTATGTATCGTCCGCTTCGGCCATCCACAGCACTCCGATGGGGAAAAAAAACTTTCGATGCCACTGCGCTTCGTGCTGCTTCCAGAGATCGAGCGCGCGGGCGGCTAGCTTCGTGTATGGCTGATCGGGTCCGTATGCGCCGCGGATGATCCGCGTCTCGCCGCCTGACGATGCTCGCGAATTTCCCGGACCCCAGGCATCGAGCAGTGTAACTTGGGCTCCGCTGCGGAGGAGGTAAAGAGCGGTCCATCCACCGAAGGCGCCTGCGCCGATTACTGCTATGTGTGGCTTGCTGGTCATTCTGCGAAAGTCATGCTTGGAGAATTATGCTGGCGCAGTATATCGCGAAGGTCGCACTGCCTGCCTTGACCTCGATGTGCTGACATCCGTTCGCAGTGTTCGAATGTTAGTACTCCTTAGGGTTTTGTCCCGAAGACTACACGCAAGCAATATCCAATGAGAAAGAGACCAATAATATAAAACCCCGCAACATTCCACCAAAACGTCTTTGGCTCATCAGCTCGATAGACCCAACTACCAAAGCGTGTCCGCACTTTCCCGGTTAACGTCCAATGCACACCTAGAGAAAAAAAGATGAACCCAGAAAACAACTGAAAATACGGCTTCGATTGAGATGCGAACAAATCAGTCATGATTAATGTCCCAAGCCTCATCCGCCTTCTGCTCCAATCAAACTGTAACAGTACCAAAAACCCGGGAGGCTTAATGTTTACCGAATGGTTTGTAGAATGATGGCCAACACCGGTCACTGATGATGAAAATGGTGATGAAGATCTTACCGCAGCTGGGTGGAGGGCCACTTCTCAAAGGTGAGAAGTGGCGCACCCCAGGTGTTCTGGTGCTGCGTTTAAAGAAGCGGAATTATATTCCGGCAGGAATATGTGAATCCGGCCCACAGGATTGCGAGCAGCGGGTGGGATTCTGCAGTGAGGACAACGCAGACGGTTGGATTCATGATCTCCTCGATGCCGACAAATCTGGAGCCAGGAAAATACTGAACTGAATTGGTTCAGACAAGCAATCTCAGTCCTGGCCAATCTTAACCCGAAAAACGCGACTTCTTGTCTACAGGCACAATGTCCTCGGGTGGACCATAACCGCGATCATGTGCCTGATTCGAGACCGCATATAGCTTCAGGTCGCTCCAACTCCATCGACTTGAAATGGGTGGCCTCCCGCAGGCACAGTACAGCGTCCATTCATCTGCGAATCCTTCAGCCAGCGCCATTAAGTACGACCCGTTACGGTATGGGCTGAAGCCAGGCAAATATCGAGTCAAGCATTTTGGACACTCAACGCAATGGCGAACACGAGCCATGGTATGTGTCGGTGAGCTCCTGTGAGGGCTCTTCCCACCAGCGCTTGCCGTAAACATTCTGGGTCACACGATATTCGCGTGACCCAGGTTGTACCGCACCATCTCCGGCCTTGCGACTTCGCGCAGCTTATGGCTGGAATGCATGGTGCGGACGCTTCGAAAATACCCTTTATTGCTCGAATCGGCCGAGTCTGACTCTCTGCTGCAAAAGCTGTTTGCCAACATTCGCGGGCAAATTGATTGTCGGACGCGTAAGTACGACGTCTGCAACCGACTTGCCCATGTCTTCGTCCACCGGGGTCGCCAGAAAGGCGTGGACGATATTGTTCGCGTGCGGCCCGGCCGTTTCGATCGCCATACCCGCGATTTGTCCGCTATCATTGATGTTGCTAGCCGAGATTACGAAGAGGTGGGAACTTGCCGGAAATAGAGTGTTAAGGTCGATCGTCACGCCGTTCTTCCAGATGAGGCCGTGCGACCAGCCGCCGTTGGCAAAGGAGCTTCCCACCACCTGGCCCCGGTTGTTGATGCTGGTGGCAAAGGAGGCCTCATCTCCCGGCAGAAGGCCACCGAGGCTGGTGACTGTGTTGTCCTGCCAAAGAGCGCCCAAGGGTGTGCCGTCAGAGTTAATGGCTTGCCCAACAATTTGGCCGCGGTCGTTAATGGCGTAGCCGACGGCGTACGGATTTCCCAGGGTCGGAAGCGCGGTAGCAATGTTATTTTCCCACACTACGCCGTGATTCACTGCTGTGCAGGTTCCCGAGTAACCTACGGCTTGACCTTGATTGTTGATGCCGTATGCGACCCCGTCTGGATCGTGACCGATCGTAGGAAGAGGTTGGGCTTGGGCTTTGCCTTTGACTTTTTGCCATAACACCGGCAGGTCAATCATGCCAGGCGGGCACGTGGGGTCCACGAGACCATTTTCCGCATATCCTGCGACTTGTCCGCGGTTATTGATGGCGCTGGCCTGCCCGTTATTCCCGCCCACCGTTGGAAGAGCGCTCATGACGCCGTTTTGCCAAAGAAAGGGAAGACAGATAAGGTGTGTGCCGAAACCGCAAACGTCTTCGCCATTCGGATCTGGAACCGATGTTTCGGACATGCCGACAGCTTCCTCGCGATCGTTGATTCCATTCCAATTGATCGAACTGTTCGTTCCTCCAAGCGTGCCCAGTTCGAGGTTGAGTTCGCCGAGGCTGATCCTCACGGTGCCTGACACGAGGTGGGCGGAAAGGGAAACGCTGAAAGGATCCAGGCGCTGATCCATGATCAAACTCCAGCCGCTATTATTGAGGCCCATGGTCATGCCCAGGTTGTTAGGGTGCTGAACGCCCAAATCCTGAACTTTGTAGCTCGCTTGCGCGACCGCATTGCTGAAGCAAGCCAGAACCATCGTCGCAACCCCGAGTATCCAGAAATTCCGCAACTGTCTAAGCGTGATCATATGTTCTCTTTCCTCCGGTAGAGTCGTGGTGCCGGGATGACTGGCGATTTACGTCAGCTACCACTCGGCGCTCTGACAGTTAGCGTGCAATTGAAAGCAGAATTGGCTCACAACTTCACAAACTCCTGCCGAGTCAGAACAGAGGGAGCATGTGGTGTTCCACGTTCACAACGATTACGTGAGACTACAGGCCCAACGCGTCAGAGTTAGAAAACGAGTGGCGGACTAACAACCTGCTGGGACGATCCCAAAACGGCTGGAGCGACTATTTCTCCAATTTTTCATACACACTGGGTAGAGGTTATGAAATTCGAGAACGTCAGCAGCCAAAGTCAGGCCGCTCAATTGTGATTGATTTTCAGGTGATTAACATCCATACTAGTCGGTATGTTGGGAGCACGCAAGAGTCCGAAGCGTAAAGCGATCAGGCTGCGCGATTCTGCGCGCACTCGGGAGCGCTTGCTGCAGGCGGCATCCCGCGAGATCTACAGATCGGGTTTCCAGAGTGCCAGCCTGGATACCATTCTGGCGGTAGCTGGCGTCACCAAGGGCGCACTGTACTACCACTTCGAGAGTAAGGAAGCCTTGGGACACGCCGTCGTCGATGAGATCATCGCCCCCGACGTCCGCGGCAAGTGGGTGCGACCTCTACAGACCGGCAAGGACCCTATCGACGCTTTGATCGGCGCTGTTCAACGTATACCCGTTCAGCCCAAGGATGTGCGTGGTGGCTGCCAGCTGAACAATCTGGCGCAGGAAATGTCTCCTCTGGACGCGGGATTCCGGAAACGGCTGGCGATGATTTTCGATGCCTGGCGGGAGGCTGTTGCCTCCGTTTTGCGAGAGGGCCAGATCCACGGAAGCGTTCGCCGCGACGTGGAACCCGCTGACGCCGCCGGTTTACTGATCGCGATGGTCGAAGGCTATGGGTCGCTGGCAAAGAATGCCCAGGATCCGAAGGTGATGAAAGCGGGAATCAGAACGATCGTGGGCTGGCTGCAATCCCTGCGCGTGCCGGGCAACCGCAAGCCGGTCTGAACGCATCGGTGTCTGAAGGAGCAATTTGGCATTATTACATACCAACCGGTTCGTAGGCTCGGGCAGTCAGCATCGCGATGCGGGCAAAAGCGCTTCAAATTACATCATGAAAAGGAGAACGAACAATGACAATGACAGGGACAAAGATCGCAGTGTCGCGCAGGAATCTGCTCGCAACGGGAGCATGCGCGCTGGTTGGTACCGTGAGCCTGCTGGGACCGGCAAGTGCCAGCGCATTGGGAGGGCAGGACTTAACGAACGAGGAGATAGTCCGGAAGTGGTACGCAGCTTGGGAGCAGAAAGAGTGGGGCCCACTGGATAACCTGCTCGCCGATAACTTCACCTTTTCAAGCGCGGCCGGCGATGACCACATCAGCAAGAGCGCTTTCAAAGAGCAATGCTGGAAAACGCAGATCAATTTCATTGGACATTTTGAGCTGGAGCGGGTCACTACCGGCGCGGACGATGCTTTTGCGAAGTATCTTTGCTACACCACGAACGGTAAATCGCTCCGGAATGTGGAGTATCTCCGAATCAAGGACGGAAAGTTGCAATCCATTGAGTGTTATTTCGGCGCGCAATCCAGTTTTCCGTCAGCAGTGAGCGCTGGGCAGAAGTAGCCTGCGGGCCTAGAAGGTAAGGCGTGGGGTGCCGATCTGCCGAAACGAGAGAGCAAGGGGTTCCATCATGAGCGCCGGCGAAATTCAGGATCAGAAGACCATTGCACCTGAGATGTTTGTTCAACAAGCTGCTTATGCTAATGCGGACGTTTCGGCTGGCCCACTGCGGGGAGCTACGATTCGTTCCATCAAGAGTAAACGGGATTACACTCTTGAATCGACAGCGGACGAGTTCTGCGAAGCTGCAGATACATCATTGCTGCCGGTTACCCGAGTTGATGCTGCAAACCTCATCCGAGTCTTGCGGCAGTTGGAGGTTATAGCAAAACGACAGGCGCCACGAATCGCGTTCAAGACAAAGGGTAGCATCCTGCTCTTGGATTTAGCCGACATCCTGGCAGTGCAAGCCGAAGGTAATTACGTTTCGTTGCAACACCGACCTAATCCCTATTTGGTGCACGAGTCCCTCTCGTCCATGGCGGAGAAACTCAAACCCTACGGTTTTATTCGCATCCACCGCTCGGTCGTCGTGAATATTTCGGCCGTGGAGGAGATACAACCTTTACCGACGGGGGAGTACAGGCTGCGTGTAAAAGGTGGGAAGAAATACTTGGTAACGCGTACATACAAACACAACCTCAGAGATCTGGCTCAACTGTGGGTAGGCTCAGAGCGGCTTTGCGTCTAACAGGCAGTAAGTACTCCCTCACAACGCCAACCTTTTCGCATATCTCGTTAGTTGGGTAGTGTTCTAAGGATGCCTCGTTCCCTTCTCCCCTATTCCTTGACGGGGATAGCTATACACACGGGAAAACTGCTACACCTGCGATTCGTACGGGGGGGGGGACCCCACCGCGAACTTTTTCTGCATGCAAGGAGGCGGGAATTCATTGACATGCGCTGAATTCGACAAGAAATCCTAGTAGATGCTTGATTCAAAGAGCCGAGAAGGGTTAGCGTATGAGCAGTTGAGCGAGGTCGCTGCAACACGATGAAGTTTGTTATTGGAAACATCGCGGCAGTGTTCGGCTCTCTGTTGGCTGAGGTATGCAGTCGTTCTCATCGGATCCGTCGGCTTGGTCAACCTTGCCTTAGTCGTTCGTGTCCATAGGGCTGTGGGCACGACAAGCAAAAGTAGCAGATGGAGATCGTACTTCGCAGTGGTTTTAGTGTTTGCTGTTTTCGGAGAACGCTTTACAGCGAAAAAATTAGAGGTGACGCTTAGTCTGGGAACGTCCGCTTTCGACAAGCAGAACTATCCTGAAGCCGAAACACTTCTGAGAAGGTCCTCTTTCCTAGCCAAGATACGTCTTGATCAAAAGTCCTTATGCAGGGTGAATGGTTATTTGGGCAACACTTATCTGGAAGAAGGGCAATATGGAAAAGCCGAGGAGGCCTTCGCGACAGCGATCCGGATCTGTGCCGCCTACGGCAACGCTGCGAATCTGATAGCTGACTACGCCAGTCTGGGAATGACGTACGAATACAGCGGCGATAACGAAAGAGCCGAGGCTGCCTTAAAGAAAGCGTTGGATCTATCACGTCAGAATTTGAAAACTGATGATCCGCAATTAGCAACCGTCCTAAACGACCTAGGGACCCTGAAACTCTCCGAGAATCGCTACGATGAGGCAGAGCCATTTTTCCGCCAAGCAGTGACGATATTCGAGCGTACAGACAGTCCTGAGCTCGTATCTGTTTACAGCAATTTGGGGCACGTTCTCGTTTCCGAAGAAAAACTCCAAGAAGCTGAGATGTTCTTCCAAAAGGCAATCGACATTGGGGAAAAGAAGTATGGTCCAGACTCACCGGAGCTTGCTCCGCCTCTGAATAATCTTGCCATGCTATACGACCGTGAAAAGAGAGTCGATGAAGCTCGGAAACTTCTCCAGCGAGCAATTTCCAATTTAGAACGGGCTCCATCGACTGATCCATCGCGGCTCGCGCTGTTTAAGAAGAATTATGAGGAACTGCAGCAAGAGCGTAGCCAATAGTTCACGGGTCCGACTTGGGATCTCTGGTTTGTGGTCTCACGCCTGCTCCGTGTAAGCCTCCAAAAGTCTGCTACGTCGATTCCGTATCGCTTTTCCGAACTGCGCTTGTCAGACGATACCCCTCTGATTTAACCCTGCTGCGGGTACTTAGAGGATTGAAAACCTAATGAAGCAAACACTGGCGTATGCTCTTGGGAATCATGAGCCGGGATCTCGATCCCGAGTCCAAGGTGTAGCAGTTTTCCCCTGTCTGTAGCTATCCCCCTCTATTCCTTGACACCCCAGCCAACGCTCCCTAGAATTCCATTAAGGCGTGGTGGAATCTTAATCTAAGCCACTGCATCTAAAGTATTTAATGGAGTGCTTCAGCTCCGAGACTTGGGTAGACATGCCAGCAGGGCCAGCGGGCGGGCGGGAACGCGAAATCCTGACCGCTATCGTCGAGACATTTATTGCCAGCGGAGAGCCGGTGGGATCGCGCACTCTGGCGCGTGCCAGCCGCGAAGGTTTGAGTGCGGCTACGATCCGGAATGTGATGGCTGATCTTGCCGATGCTGGATTTCTGGATCAGCCCCATGCTTCGGCGGGACGTGTTCCTACGGCGGAGGCTTATCGCTATTACGTCGAGCAACTTAGTGGTGAAGCGCATCTCTCACACGAGAACCAGAACATCATCCAGGACACTTTGACCGGCGTCACGGATGTGCAAGAGTTCATGGAGCGCACCTCGCATGTGCTCTCGCTGATTTCGCATAGCGTTGGCATCACCGTGGCCACCTCCGGGCCACAGAACGCGCTGGAGCATGTTTACTTTTCGCGGCTGAGCGATCAGAAGGTGCTTGCGGTGGTTGTGTCGCGCTCGGGAGTGGTGCGGGATCGCGTGCTGCGGCTGGATATTCCGCAAGCGGATCTTGATTTGGCGGCGCGCTACATCAATGAAAATTTTCGCGGCTGGACTATGGGCGACATGCGAGCTGAGCTGGCGCGGCGTCTGGAAAAAGAACGCAGTGAGTATGACAGTTTAATGAAGTCCATTGAGCAGCTCTACCAGCAGGGCGCGCTGGCTTCGAACGATGACACGCAGGCGGTGTTTGTGGAAGGAGCTGCGAACTTAGTAGGGAACCGCGTGACCGGCGACGAAGATCGGCAGCGTCTGCAGGATATGCTGCGGACACTTGAGGAAAAAGAGAAAGTTGTGAAGCTGTTGGGCGCTTATCTCGACACGCGGCAGGAGGCGGTTCGCGTGGTGATTGGGCTAGATGAGGCGCTGCCGGCTTCGAATTTGCAGAATTTTGTGCTGATTGGCGCTCCCGCGCGCGTTGGTGGAGAGGTGATGGGATCGTTGGCCGTGATTGGACCGACGCGACTGGATTATCAACACACCATGTCGGCCGTGTCGTACATTGCACGACTGTTTGACAAACTTTTGAATGAATCGGAGTAATTGAAGCAGTATGCGTAGAGGAAATGGAAAAACCGACGGAGAGCTTGATTTGGAGCGTGAGCTTCCGCCCGCAGAAGGTGGAGAAGGGGACGCTCCTGTCTCGATTTCGACGAACGCAGGGGAGGTGAGCGCTACATCGTCATCGGAAACGGAGAAGCTTAAAGCTGAGCGCGACGCGTTGCTTGATCGGCTGGCGCGTTTGCAGGCGGAGTTCGACAATGCGCGCAAGCGCGCGGTGCGTGAGCAGCAGGAATTCCGCGAATTCGCCGCGGCCGATGTCATCAAGAATTTTCTACCGATCCTCGACAGTTTTGAGCGGGCGTTAAAGGCTGGTGGCGACTCCACCGATTTTCGTAACGGGGTTGAGCTTATCTACCGTCAGTTTCAGGATGCGCTGCAAAAAATCGGAGTGCAGCCGATTGTCGCGCTGGGGCAGGCGTTTGATCCACGAGTTCACGAAGCGATCGAGATGGTGGATACGACTGAGGTGCCGGATCACCACGTGCTTGACGAACTGCAGCGCGGGTATAAGTACAAGGATCGGCTGCTGCGTCCTGCGATGGTGCGGGTCGCCCGCAATGGGCGTACATAAGAGCGGATAAAGATTTAATCAGAAGATTTATTCACAAGCAGAGTGGAGGAGTTTCTGGCCACCAATACAAAACGCGATTATTATGAGGTCCTCGGTGTCGCACGTGTGGCGACCGATGTCGAGATCAAGAGCGCTTACCGTAAGCTTGCGATGACTTATCATCCGGATCGCAATCCTAACAATCCTGAGGCGGAAGACAAGTTCAAAGAGATTACCGAAGCGTACGCAATTCTCGCCGATGGCGAGAAGCGTTCTTTATATGACCGCTTTGGGCACGCCGGTGTGGGCGGTAACACGGGAGGTCCGGCGGGATTCGATCCCGCTATCTTCCAGGATTTCGGCGATATCTTCGGTGACATCTTCGGGTTCGGGGACAACTTTGGACAGGGTGGTCGCCGTCGCAGCCGCGCCCAGCGCGGAGCCGATCTTCGCGAAGATTTGAACCTGGAATTTGATGAAGCGGTTTTTGGAACCGATAAGCAAGTAAATGTACGCCGCAATGAGACTTGCGAATCGTGTCGTGGAACCGGCGCTGCACCGGGTAAAGCTCCCGTAAGTTGCCGGACGTGCACTGGACGAGGCCAGGTACGGTATCAGCAAGGCTTCTTCAGCATCGCTCGAACTTGCCCGACGTGTCAGGGGGCGGGCACGGTAATTACAGATCCCTGCGCGAAGTGTAAAGGTGAAGGCCGCTTGCTGCGCGAGCGCGTGGTCGAAGCCAAGGTGCCGGCGGGAGTGGAGGATGGCACGCGGATTCGTTTCACTGGTCTGGGCGAAGCGGGTTCGTTCGGAGGGCCCGGCGGCGATTTGTATGTTGTCCTGCACGTCAAGGAGCATGCTTTCTTTGAACGCGAGGGCAACGATCTGCACTGCGTGGTTCCGATTTCGTTTCCGCAGGCGGCGCTCGGCATCGAGATTACGGTTCCGACGCTGGAGGGAGAGCACAAGCTGAAGGTTCCGGAAGGCACGCAGTCGGGAACGTCGTTTCGCATCCGGAACAAGGGTGTGCCGGTGCTGAATGGTCACGGTAAAGGCGATCTCTATGTTGAAGTGCGAATCCAGACGCCGGGGAAACTGAATAAACGGCAGCGTGAATTGTTGGCTGAATTGGGAGAACTGTCTCCGGTGGAAAATAAGCCGCAGAGCCGGTCGCTGTTGGGGCGCGTTAAGGACATGTTCGCGTAGTAGAGTTCTCAGTTCTCAGTCGGTGCTCATTCAATTAACGATGGAGTAGGAAGCTTGACTCTGAGAACTGACTCATGACGCGCCGTCGCTGGATTGCTGACGAGGTAACGGGAAATACCGCCGCTTTGATCGGCGAGCATGCGGCTCATCTTGCCCGCGTCCTGCGCGCTGAGATTGGACAGGAGTTCGACGTTGCGACAGGGGCCAACGTTCGCCGCGGAACGATTACTTCGATCTCCGATGAGCGTGTCGAGTTCGCACTTGGCCTTGCGCACGTGGTGGAGCCTGCCTCTTTCAATTCCATCTCAAAGATCACTCTGGCCCTCGCTATCTTTAAATTTGACCGCATGGAATGGGCGATTGAGAAGTGTACGGAAATTGGGGTCGCTCGCATTATTCCTGTGATTGCCCGCCGAAGCGATGCTCATCTGGCTACTCCCGCAGTGAAGCGTCATGAGCGATGGCAGCGGATCGCTCGCCAGGCGGCTGAACAGTCGCGAAGGTCGGCACCGCCTGAGATTGCAGCGCCTATCAAATTGAAAGAGCTTGCTGGCGACGGCGTTCTGCGGGCTGGCGCACCTCGTGTCGTTCTTGCAGAATCGCTCACCGAATCGCTTGCCGAACCTCTCGTCGACCCTCTGGCGGAATCCGAAGAAGGCTCTCGACTGGGAGACATTTTGCGATCCAGTTCGTCCGCAGGCGAGGTGGTGCTCGCGGTGGGACCTGAAGGAGGATGGGCCGACGAGGAACTGGCGTGGTTTCGAGAAACGGGATGGGCGGCGGCCTCGCTCGGGAGCACAATTCTGCGGGCTGAAACCGCGGCGATCGTCGCTACTGCTCTTGCCCTCGATGCGCTGCGCTGAAATCCCACATTCACAATCGGCTCTGATATTCTCCGGCAAGTGGCTGCTCAAGTGAAATCGACTACCCTACCTGCGATGAAGATCGCGACAAAGATCGTTCCCGATGAACGCCAGCAGCAGGCTATTGGACACGTGCATGGGCCGATGCTTGTTATCGCCGGAGCTGGGACTGGAAAAACTACCGTCCTCACGCAGCGCGTAGCCAACCTGATTCGCGAAGGTCATGCCCGCCCTGACGAAATTGTTGCGCTGACCTATACCGAAAATTCCGCCGCGGAAATGATGGCTCGCGTTCGAGGCGAGTTGAAGGGCACGGCTATCGACGGCCTGCAGGCTTGCACCTTCCATGCCTGGTGCAACGGATTGTTGCAGCGTCGCGGCGCTGATTTTGGCGTGCTCGACGAGAAGGATCTCTGGGTGTTCTTGCGCCGCCGTATTCGCGAACTGCGGCTTAAGCACTTTGTGCGCGCTGCTAATGTCGGCCAGTTTCTCGACAGCCTGCTCGAATTCACGCGGCGCTGCCAGGACGAATTGGTTGGCCCGGATGAATATGCGCTCTATGTGCAGCGCCTTGAATGTGGCGAGGTTCCATTTCACCGTGTTGCCAGTTCGAAGAAACAGACGGAAATGGAAGATATCGAGATCCTGGGACGTTGCCAGGAAATCGCGAGTGTTTTCGCCACCGTGGAAAACATGCTTCAGGAAAAGAACCTGGGCACGTTCGGCCACATGATCACCAAGGCTTATCAGTTGCTGAAGGACGATTCCGCATTACTCGAAGAAGAACGGCGCCGCACACGCTTCCTGCTGGTGGATGAATTTCAAGATGCGAACTTTGCCCAAGTCGAAATTCTCTCGTTGCTCGCCGGTTCAGAGAAGAACGTGTTTGCGGTGGGCGATCCGGATCAGGCGATCTACCAGTTTCGCGGCGCTTCGAGTGAAGCATTCATGCTCTTCACAAGGAAATTTCCTGAGGCGCAAGTCATTGCTCTGGAAAAGAATCGCCGCTCGCTCTCGCCGATATTGCGTTGCGCTTTTGGCATTGTGAATGATAACCGGCCGGTGTTCGGACAAACGCTCCCGCAAAAGGAAAATTCAATCTCTTACCAGCGAGCACCCCTGCAATCGCTTCGCGACGAGGAGGCCAAGCAAAAAGGGGAGACAACGGCTGCGCCGCTCGTCGAAATCGTTACCTGGAGGGATAAAGAAGTCGAAGCCGCCGATCTCGCCCGCTGCATCCAGAAAAAACGCAAAGAACTGCGCTGCAGGTGGAGCGAGTTTGCTGTGCTCTCTCGCCTGCACAGCCATCGCGAGGAACTGGTTCATGAATTTGCGGAGCTGGGTATTCCGTTTTCCATCGAAGGCCTGGATGTTCTCGACACTCCCGAAGTACGCGACATTGTGGCTTGCCTGACCGCTGCTGTTTCTCCCAACGATGCTGCCAGCCTGTTTCGCGTGGCGGCGTTGCCTCAATTTGGCATCGACCCGTTGGATTTGCGGACGGCGATGAGAGCCGTGCGCCGACAGGATCTCGATCTCCGCGTGGTGCTGGGAAAACTCAAGGGCGGTCCGATGGTATTGGAAGCGGTGGAGAACGCGCACCGCGAAGTGGACAAAGACGGAGTTCGCGCAGAGGATGCGGCGAACCTTGTGATGCGGCGGTTTAGCCTGCAGCGGTCGCCGTTAGCTGTTACGTTTTTGAATTTCGTGGAGGCATGGCACAAGAAAGCGATTGCCGAAACTGGAAGCCCTTCCGAATTTCTTGAGTACCTCGATTATTTCGGACAGGCACGAGGCGCAATTCCACTGCCGCGCAGCGAGGACGATGCTGTACAACTCTTAACCGCGCACGCTGCCAAGGGACTCGAATACCGCCATGTTGCCGTCATTCGCGCTTCGTCCACCTGGTTCCCGACTACTTACCATGAACCGCTCATTGCGTTTCCGGCGGAATTGCGCCGATCGGGTATTTCTTCTTTGGACGGGCATGGATCGAGGCACGCGAATGACGACAAGACGCTGCACGAAGAAGAAGAGCGCCGGCTTCTCTATGTGGCGATGACCCGCGCCAAAGATTCGCTTTCGATCTATGCGCACGAGGGGAGGGGCAAGAAAGATCCGAAGCCAACGCAATTTCTGCGGGAGTTCATGATTCATCCTGGTTACAAGAAATTCTGGTCCACGCGCTCGGCGGCGGCAGTGCAGGACAGTTTGTTTGCCGAGGAAGAAAAGAGAATTGCGGTGCCGCAATCGAACGTGGCTGCTTGGCTGCTTATGCCGCCGTCGGCGAATTTCGTTACCGGACTGAGCGCGTCGGCCATCGTAATTTATGAAGAGTGTCCACTACGATTCAAGCTTGAACGGGAATGGAATCTCCCGCGCGACGTCTCCGCGTCACTTCACTATGGAGCGGCCATGCATGGCGTGTTACGCACGTTCTATGACGCGCAACGCTGGCAACGCGAGGTCAGCGACGATGAATTAGTAGAGCAGTTCCGGTCGGCACTGGCTGCGGCGGGCATCGCCGACCGCTATCAATACGAGTTATATCTGCGCCAGGGAATCGAGCAGTTGCGGCAGTTCTTCGAAGTTGCTCGCGGCACTCCGCCGCCCGAGGTTATCGAAACTGAACAGCGATTTGAACTGCAGGTGGGCGCATCGAAGTTGACCGGACGCGTGGATCGTATGGATCGCACTGGCCCAGACACCGTTGCCATTGTGGACTACAAGACGGGCAAGCCGCAGTCCCAAGACGACGCCGACGATAGCCTGCAACTTTCGCTATACGCGCTCGCTGCTCGGGATGCATGGGGGAAACGCGCCGACCGGTTGATTTTTTACAATCTCGAAAACAACACACCCATCTTTACCACGCGAAATGACTGCGAATTGGAAGCCGCAAAATTGAAGGTAGAGAAAGTGGCGGAGGGAATCGCGGAGGGGAACTTTCGCGCGAAACCCGGCTTCCACTGCGCGTTTTGCCCCTATCGCAATCTTTGTCCCGCGACGGAAAAGGTGGTTGTGACGCCGGAAAAGAAACGCGTCCATTAGCTGAAATTGCCACAAAAAACTTTGGGGACGCTCATCGCGTCCCCTTTGTCGTTGCCTGTTGCAGTTGCTTAGTGCTTCTTGCTGCTTTTCTTCTTTGCTTTCTTTTTGGTTGCCATGGATCTATTCTCCCTTTCCATTCTTCATGGAATTTTGCAACGGTGTTTTGTTGCAACTGATTGAATGTATGAGTCAATGCACAACGAAGTCAAGAGAAAAATGATCGAAACCGTCGCACGCAACGTTGCACCAAAGTCACATGAGCGACTCTCGCGCGCAGAAAATTTGCATACCACCACAATTTGTTCTCCGACTCTCATGCATTGCGTTGTGCGGGATTGCGTGCCGCAAGAAACGCGTCGCTGTATCGCACTGCTGTACCGCACCGCCGTGATTGGCGTCTACGAAACTTCGCCAGGCATTCCGCCATCTATAATGAAAGACGATTTTCAGCGATGCGTTGCTTGCAGGAGCGCGTCTCTAGTCTAAAGAGCGAGTGGGAGTGCAATTATGGCCGGTTCGAATGATGTAGTGATCATCGCGGGATGCCGCACGCCGATCGGAAAATTCCAGGGGAGCCTGAGCGATATGACGGCTTCACAAATTGGCGCGGTTGCGGTTCGCGAAGCTGTGAAGCGCGCGAATCTACAGCCGCCGCAAGTGGATGAGTGCATCATAGGCAACGTCGTGTCTGCCGGGATCGGGCAAAATCCGGCGCGACAGGCGGCGCTGTTCGGCGGCCTTGCACCCGAAGTAGGTGCCATGACGATTAACAAGGTGTGCGGCTCGGGATTAAAAGCTGTGGCACTTGCGGCGCAGGCGATCGAGACGGGCAACAGTTCCATTGTTGTCGCCGGTGGTATGGAGTCCATGACTAACGCGCCTTATCTCTTGCCGAACGCTCGTAAGGGATATCGTCTGGGCAACGGACAGCTGGTCGACTCCATGGTGCACGATGGGCTTTGGGATATTTACAACGACTATCACATGGGACTGACGGGTGAGAACGTTGCTGAAAAATATGGCATCACTCGAGAAGAACAGGATGAGTTCGCCCTCAACTCGCATCGCAAGGCGGTTGCCGCTCAAAAGGAATGCCGGTTTAAATCGCAGATCGTTCCGGTTGAAATCCCAGCCAAGAAAAAAGGCCAGCCCGCCGTGATCTTTGACAAGGACGAAGGCCCGCGCGAGGACACTACCATCGAAATCCTGCGGTCGTTAAAGCCTGCTTTCAAGAAGGATGGCACCGTTACTGCCGGTAATGCTCCCGGAGTGAATGACGGAGCGGCAGCGTTGGTCGTGACCAGTGCCTCGCGCGCGAAGGAATTGGGCGCCACTCCGATGGTCCGCATTGTCGCGCAGGCGACTAGTGGAGTCGAGCCGAAGTGGGTGATGATGGCTCCCGTCGGAGCTGTTCAGAAAATCTGGGAGAAGACGGGCTGGAAGAAAGACGATGTCGATCTCTACGAGCTGAATGAGGCCTTCTCGGTGCAGGCGCTTGCAGTGATTCGCGAGTTGGGGCTCGATATGAGTAGGGTGAACGTGAATGGAGGCGCGGTGGCTTTGGGGCATCCTATTGGCGCCAGTGGAGCGCGCGTGCTGGTTACTTTGATTTATGAAATGATTCGGCGCGATGTACACCGCGGAATTGCGGCGCTGTGCCTGGGCGGAGGGAACGCGGTGGCGATGGCGGTCGAGCGGTAAACTACATTGTCATGCGCTCAGCGATGTGAACTGCCTTTACTTTGAATTTCGAATGGATGAGGTCCTTCGCTTCGCTCAGGATGACAACTTAAATCTATCTGTCCTCTAATCCATCCATCCTCTAATTTGTCCGTCTTCTAGCCCGCTGGTGGTGTCGGTTCCGCCGTCGCCACCGGCAGCGTAATCGTAAACACCGCCCCTCCGCCAGGTCCTGAGGCGGCTTCAATGTTTCCTTTGTGTTCGCGCAGCACGGTTTTGCAGATGCTTAGTCCCAGACCGGTCCCACGACCGGGGCGCCTTGTGGTGAAGAAGGGATCAAAAATGTGGGTCAGATTTTCAGGTGCGATTCCCGGGCCGTCATCCTGAAATACGATCCACACAGAGTTGGAGTCGGGATTACGTCCCATGCGTACGCGGATCGTGCCTTTCTCGCGGCTTTCGCGGATCGCTTGCTCCGCGTTCAGCAAGAGATTCAGGAACACCTGCATCAGCTGATTGGGATCGGCGATGATCGCAGGTATCGCCGGCTCGGGCAGAAAATCTACCGTGATATTGCTCTTGCGCAATGGATAGGCCTGCATCTGCACGGTGCGCTGCACGAGTTCGTTCAGATTGACTTGGCTGCGTCCCGGGGCGGGCGGACGAGCGAAGTATTGCAGGTTCTGCACGATTTCAGCGGCGCGCCGCGCCTGCTGGTGCAGGACACTAATTTGTTTTCGCCGGGCCTCGCTGGTTTCGCCCTCCTGTAGCAATTCGGACATGCCTAGAATGCTCGTCAGCGGATTGTTGAGCTCGTGCGCGAAGCCGCCGATCATCTGCCCCATGGCCGCGAGACGCTCGCTCTGAATAATCTGCTGTTCCAGTTTCTTCTCCATGGTCACGTCGCGGACGGATATGATCACGCCGGTTGGCTTGCCTCCTTCCGCGTCGAGCAGTGGGCTTGCCATGCCAAGCATCGTGCGCCAGCTACCGTCTTTGTGCCGAGACCCGTATTCGCATGAGGCCAGCGAACTCTGACCGGTCGCGACGGTCCGATAGAGCTTGGCCAACTCTGGAGAAGTGTTTTCCGCGTCTTCGACGCTCTTGCCCATGAGGTGTTCCGGCCCGTATCCAAGAAGCTCACCGATGCGGGCGCTGACGAATGTGTATTGACCTTTCAGATCGAGCACCAGAATCAGATCCGGAAAACTCTCGAGCAGATGACGACGGAATTCTTCTTGGCGGCGCAACTGCTGCTCCAGTACGCGCTTCTCCGTGACGTCGGCCAGCGTGCCCTGGTAACGGACAACTCGCCCGGCTTCCATTACCCCGCTCGATGTATCCACGCACATTGCGATTCCGCCATCTTTTTTTCTTAGTCGAATCTCTCGCGTGCGTGTGCGTCCGCTTTGGCTGCCGCCGCGTCCCAGCACAGGATCCCCGCCAGCATCGACACCCAGCCGCTCGGGCGGCAGGTTCAACAAATCTTCTTTACTGTCGTATCCCAAAATTGAGACCAGCGCCGGATTTACCTCGAGCAGTTGACCTTCTGCGTTGCTGATGTACACGCCTTCCTGCAGAGATTCGAATAACTGGGTGAAGCGCTGTTCTTTTTCTCGATGCCCGGTGACGTCACGCGCCAGCACACTCGCTCCGGTCACGTCGTTACCCTTGACGATGGCGTTGATCACGCAATCGAAATAATGCCGGCGGGAATCGCTCTTAAGGTGGACTTCAATCACTCCCGACCAGGTCCGTTTCTCGATGAACCGCGACATGCTCGGGGACGCCTCGACATGCAGCGGTGCGTCCAGAAATTCCTCGAGTTTGTGACCAACCAGCTCGGAATAAGTCACGCCGAGAATCTCTGAGGTTCGCCGGTTCACTGTTTTCAGGGTCCCATCGAGTGAGATGGCGAGCGCGGCGTCATCCAGAGAATCGATCAGCTCCTTGAAGTTGCGTTGCGAACGCATGATCAGCTGACCGAGCTGATCGAGTTGTTCTTCGGAGGGAGTGACTCCTCCGCGATCTTGAAAGCCCTTCAGGATCTGCTTGAGGTCGGAAACCTCGCGTTTGCGCCCGAATGCATAAGTGGCAAACAGGATGGCAAGTAAGAAGAGTCCCGACGGAATTGCCCACAAACGGTAGGGGAGGTGGAGATCTTCCAATTGCTCCCACGACAATACCGCGACGGCTGCGGCTAGCAATATGAGCATGCCAAGCGCCCATCGCCACAGCTGGCTCTCTTCGCGATCCAGCTTACCTGACGGCGGATCGGGTCGGTTTGGAGTGGGACGTTCGTCGAGCATCTAAAGAGTCCACCGGCGACGGGTTAGTCATAATTAAGATCGGCCATAATAAAACGATTCTCCAATAGCCGGTCGATCGCCCGCCAGATTGCCCCCTAGCGTAGCACCGAAAGCGATCGTTTCACGACAGAACGTTCTGTCACGTTCCATCACGGTAACCGGGTGATGGCCGTCACAGCGGTCTGGTTTAGCGATGACTATGATGTCGGCAGGGATGTCACATTCCGCGCTTGTCCCTTCGTGTGCTCGCTGGTACCCCTATGCTCTATAAAACTCTGAGTGCTGCTGTTTACGGTATTGACGCTAACATCATCGAGGTAGAAGTGGATGTCTCCGGCGTCAAAATGACGGAAGACCACTTTCACACGGTCGGCCTGCCCGATGCTGCCGTCCGCGAAAGCCGTGACCGCGTGCGCGCTGCGCTGAAAAACTGCGGCTACGATATTCCGCCCACCCAGATCACAATTAACCTGGCGCCAGCCGACATCCGCAAAGAAGGTTCCGGCTTCGACCTGCCCATGGCGCTCGGTATTCTGGGTGCTTATGGCGGGCTGAATAAGAAGGAGATCCCCGACGCTCTTTTTGTCGGAGAGCTTTCCCTCGACGGCAGTCTGCGCGGAGTTCGCGGCGCTCTGCCGATCGCCATCGAAGCACGGCGTACGAAGGTGAAACGCCTGGTCGTGCCCGAAGTCAACGCTCGCGAAGCGGCGATGGTTGGAGGCGTCGAGGTCTATCCCGTCAAGTCGCTGCTTGAGGTCATTCATTACATCAACTCCGGTAACGGCGTTTCCCGTCTGCAGATCGACACCGATCAATTGCTCAGCCAGGCGCAGCAATTCCACGTGGATTTCAAAGACGTACGCGGCCAGCAAAGCGCCAAGCGAGCTCTCGAAGTCGCGTGCGCGGGTGGGCACAACATTCTGATGATCGGGCCTCCGGGATCGGGAAAGACGATGCTGGCGAAACGCATGCCGACTATCCTGCCGCCATTCACGTTCGAAGAGGCATTGGAGACTACGAAAATTCACAGTGTGGCTGGCGTGCTCGACGCGCGCGCCGGATTGGTCGGCCTGCGTCCGTTCCGCGCACCTCATCACACTATCTCTGACGCGGGCCTGATCGGCGGTGGCGCGATCCCGCGGCCCGGCGAAGTATCACTGGCTCACAATGGCGTGCTGTTTCTTGATGAGCTTCCCGAATTCCCGCGTAACGTTCTTGAAGTCATGCGCCAGCCGCTTGAAGATGGTACCGTTTGCATTGCGCGGGCCGCGATGTCACTGACGTTTCCTGCACGCTTCATGCTGGCCGCAGCCATGAATCCTTGTCCGTGCGGATTTCACAATGATCGCAGTCGTGAATGCCACTGCACTCCACCAATGATCCAACGCTATATTTCTAAAATTTCGGGGCCGCTGCTTGATCGCATCGACATCCACATTGACGTTCCAGCGGTGAACTATAAAGAAATGCGCAGCACCTCGGAGCCGGAGAGCTCAGCGAAAATTCTCGAACGCGTAATTCGGGCACGTGAGATCCAGTTGACGCGTTTTTCTTCTGGACGAGAAAAACTCTACTGTAACGCCCAAATGCCGCCGCAGTCGATTCGCAAGTTCTGCGAGCTCTCTGCCGATTGCGAACGACTGCTGGAACGCGCCATGGCCCAGCAAGGACTCAGCGCGCGTGCCCATGACCGTATCCTGAAAGTGGCACGCACGATTGCCGATTTGGATGGCATTCCACAGCTTGAACCGAAACACATCGCCGAAGCGATTCAGTATCGGACGCTGGACCGGACGTTCTGGGCATGAGCGGTGGCGCATATTGTTCGTAGAAACGCGTGAAGGCCTTGTCGCGGCTGGGTGTTCAATCCCGACCGGCCCATTCGGTCTGCAGACTCGGCGGCCGCATTAAGGTCTGCATCACTACGCAATACTGCTCTGTTTTCTCTCGCAAGTTTTTCAATTGTTCGGGGGTTGCCGTGGGAGCAACCACATCAAAATGAAGGTGAATGCTCTCAAAGCCGACGGGCACGTCTTTTGAGATGCCAAGGGTACCGCGGAGATCCAAGTCTCCCTCCACCGTGACCTCAATGCGTTCGGCCGGTATGCCCATAGCCGCAGCCACCATCTGACAGGTGATCTGCGCGCAAGCAGCCAGAGCCCCAAGTAAAAGGTCGCCGGAACAGGCGCCCGCGCCCGCGCCTCCGACTCCCTTGTGGGCCTCAGCTTGATAGATAGCACGTCCTATATCGACTGAGCATGCCACTGGAACATCCGTCTGTCCGCCTTTCACTCGGATTGTGATTCGCGAGGCATCCGGGTCATTGCGGTATTGGTCTTTCAGCGGTTTCTGTAGCGATCGAATATCCATGGCACCTCGTTCTCTATATTATATTTCTCGGTCATTTATTGGCGAAAACTGGACAGCTTCGCCAAGCCGTCTTGAAGACGCTCTATCTGATTGCTAGGATATATGCACATCGAGGGATGCTCATGCCAAAATTCGTCATCGAACGCGAAATCCCGGGAGTCGGAAATCTATCCGATGCCCAGTTGCGGGAAGTCTCCCAAAAATCGCTTAATGTTCTGAAGGAAATGGGTCCGGAGATCCAATGGCTCCATAGCTACATAACCGGTGATAAGGTGTACTGCGTCTACCTCGCTCCCGACGAAGCAACCGTCCGGGAACATGCTAAGCGCACGGGCCTTCCTGCCAATCGTATTTCCGCGGTGCGCCGGCTCATCGACCCCTCAACAGCAGAGTAATCACTGGCTGAATCTTCCGGGCGTCCGGATTTCCTTCGTCACCAGCGTCAGTCAGTCCAGCTCCCCGCGCGCTAACACGAGGGAGTTGCAGCCTCGAGCATCAGCACCTCTTCAATAGCTTTCTCGACCGGTAAAGCCCAACCTTCTAACCATGCGGTCACGCCGACCGTGTTGGTCAATGCCTGCCGTGGCGGCTCCAGGGTGGCTTCCATCTTGGCCTGTTCCGCAGGCGTGAGTGGAGCGCCAATATTTTGGCGCAGCGCAGCCGCAGCGCCCGCCAGCCGCAGCGAACGCTCCGCTTCGAGCTGAGCTGCGGCGGAGCATGCGAAACACTCCAGCAGGCGCGCAATTCCACGTTTGTGATCCAGTTCCTGGAAAATCTTTATGCTTTCCCGGTAGAGAGAGTGCGCTGTCGAATAATTCCCCTGTTCCCTGGCTAGGCTCCCCAAATCGGCGAGCGTGCCAGCAATGCCCCAGCGGTCATCGAGTTCCCGAAAAATTGCCAGGCCATGTTCGTACAATTTTCGCGCGGCCGCGGAGTCACCCTGATCGCGAGCGACATCACCCTGATAGTTCATCGACCAGGCGACACCTGTCCTATCTTCCAGTTCTTGGAAGATGGAGAGACACTCCGCGTACAAGGAGCGCGCACGGGCATAGTCACCTTGCAACTTGACGACATTTGCCA
>JBATZM010000056.1:0-111784 GCA_049674665.1 Terriglobales bacterium | reverse complement strand
ACCGAAAGGATGAGCGCCTACCATTGCTCCCGTACACTTGCGGTTCAGGTAAAGGTTGCCCACGTGGAACTCGCGCACGGCCCGATCAAGTTTGTCGCGCGAACTGGAATAGACAGCGCCGGTTAGGCCGAACTCGGTGTCGTTGGCGATTTCAAGGGCGTGATCGAAGTTGCGCGACTTGATCACGGCCAGCACCGGTCCAAATATCTCTTCCTGTTCGAGCGTCGACTTCGCTGGAATGTCGGCAATCACGGTCGGCTGAATGAAGTAGCCATCTCCAGCTTTGGTGTCGCGCAAGCCGCCGGTGATCAGGCGTCCGTCTTTTTTGCCGATTTCGATATAGCGAAGAATGTCGTTCATCGAACCTTCGTTGATGACGGCAGCCATGTTTGGGTTGATCGTGGGATCGCCGATGGAAATGCGCTCGACGCGGGACTTCAGCTTCTCCAGAAATTTGTCGTAGATGCGCTCGTCAACAATGGCACGCGAACAGGCTGAGCACTTCTGGCCCTGGAAGCCGAAAGCAGCCTGAGCCACCCCTTCAACAGCGGAGTCGATATCAGCATCCGCATCAACGATGATCGCATCTTTGCCGCCCATTTCGAGCACGGTGCGCTTGATCCAGAGCTGACCCGGCTGCTGAGTTGCGGCTGTATGGTTGATGTGCAATCCAACCTCGCGCGAGCCGGTGAACGCGATGTAGCGAATTTTCCCATGAGCGACCAGCGCGTCGCCAAAGCTCGCGCCGCCTCCGGGACAGAAGTTGACGACGCCTTCCGGCATTCCGCACTCTTCGAGCAGCTCGACAAATTTTGCTGCAATTGTTGGTGAATCGCTGGACGGTTTCAGGACGACGGTGTTTCCACTGACGATCGAAGCGAGCGTCATTCCGGCCATGATGGCGCAGGCGAAATTCCACGGCGGAATAACGGCGCCAACTCCGAGCGGAATGTAGGTGAGCGTGTCGCGCTCGCCGGGAAGTTGCACAGGCGGTTCGGCCTTTGAGAAGCGCAGTCCCTCGCGCGCGTAGAACTCGCAGAAGTCGATGGTCTCGGAGATATCCGCATCGGCCTCGGGCCAGTTCTTCGAAACTTCGAATACCAGCCATGCCATGTATTCGAGCTTGCGCTGGCGCATCACATCAGCCACTCGGAACAATAGCGACGCACGCTCTTCGATGGAGGTGCGGCTCCAATGAGTGAACGCGCTCAGAGCGGCTTGCACAGCTGGCTCAACATGCTCCTTGCCAGCTTTCTGGTGAACACCGACCACTTCCGAAGGCTTGGCGGGATTGATGGAACGGATCTTGCCGGAAGTCTTGACGCGTTTGCCGCCGATGATCAGATCATATTCACGGCCCAGTTGTCCGCGCACTTTTTCAATGGCGGAGCGCATCTTGCGGACGTTGTCTTCTTTGCCGAAATCGACAAACGCCTCATTCTTGAATGCACCTTCGTGTAGGCGGACTTGCAAACGGGAGGTGGCTTCCATGGTTGCCATATAAATTCCTTTCCAAACTGAACGTCGCGACGCGGAATTGTGCAACCTTTATTTTATACCGGGTTGGGGAGATGGATGCAGCAAACCAATCCGCGCCGCAGTCTGACTTCAGCTCAACACTTGAGCGTCTTACATTCTCCCGCAAGTTTGAGTCAACTCAGGCATCCATCGCTTTCTTGCCCAGCGCCTGACGGCCGACTCGCAGGGCCATCTCGCGGGCGGCGCGCAGCTGTAAGACGGGATCACCGGTGGGGTGAAATTCCATAGCAGCCACGCCCGTGTAGTTCAGTTCGGCCAATTTCGCAAAGATATTTTCGTAGTTGATCTCGCCCGTCCCCGGTTCATGACGGCCTGGAACATCCGCGATGTGTACGAGTCCCAGATGCGGGATGCTTTTCTCAAGCTTTGCGATGAGATTACCGGCGGCAATCTGCTCATGGTAGAAGTCATAGAGCAACTGCACCTGCGGATGACCGACGGCTTGAACAATCTCCAGTGCTTCGGCGATTTCGGTCAAAAAATATTGCGGGTTTTCCTCTGGATCGATGGTTTCGAGCAGTAGCCGGACTGGCTCACCATTGATCGACTTGCCATGTACGATTTCAGCGGCCCATTTCAGCGTGTCGATACAACACTGATGCTGGACGTCGCGAGGCATTCCCGAAACCCGGTTACCAGATAGAAGGATCATGGCCGGGCAATCAATTTGCTCCATAACCGGCAGAGCGTGCCGCAGTTCGTCGAGCAGCAACTGCCGATGTTCTGGAGCGCTTACGCCGTGCTTCAATCCGGCCGTGCAGTCGAAGCTGATGCCGAGCTCTTTGCGTTTGGCATTGGCGCGATTGAAATCCTCTTGTGTCCACGTGTCATATTCACCTACCAATTCCACATTGCGATATCCGGCCTCCGCGACTCTTTCCAAACGCTGTTCAAAAGGCAGATTGGTGAAAACTGTCCAAAGCATGACGGACAATTCGAACGGCACTCCTGAGACCGCACCCATGTTTGCGACGGATGTTGACTCCGCACCGAACAAATCGGACGTGTGACTGAGTCCGTACCCCGCCACCACAGTTCCCGCAAGCGTTTGAGCGAAAGTTCGTCGATTCATCCCTCACCGCAATTCATGGCTGGTGCAAGATAACTGGGCGAAACTTATCACAATTCGAGTGCCAGGGAAACAAAGTAGCTCAGCGAATACTGGGAGTCGACTTTAGAGATTGCCCTACTCCAAGGGTGGACTGTGGCACAGGTATTTGCCAGTTGAGGGCGCCGCCCCACACTCGATTCACCGTTATTAATGAATCCGCGAACGTCTATGGACGCTCAGAGTATTTCGCCTAATCGCCGGATGCCTTCTCGAATTTCCTCCTCCTTCATGCGCGAATAGCCGAGCATGAGCCCGCTCCTTGAAGGTCGGGTTAAGAAGTATCGGGATATTCCGTAAATGCCAACCCCTCGCGATGCCGCTCGTTCGATGACGGCGTCTTCCGAGATGCGCTTGCTGGGCCAGAGTACGACATGAGCACCGGCTCCGTCACCGGTCACCTCAACGCGGTCGCCCAAATATTTGTGAATGGCATCAAGTAGCGTGTCGCGGCGTGCCGCGTTTTTGCGGCGAACCCGGCGCAAATGACGCTCGTACATTCCGCTGGCGATGAACTCGGCAAGCGTTTGTTGCTCCAGCGTGGCTGTATGTCGATCGCAGAGCCATTTGGCCGATGTGAACGCGGGAACCAGTGCTTTGGGTACGATCAGGTAACCGATGCGAAGCGCCGAAAAGACCGTTCGCGAAAACGTTCCGACGTAGATGACGCGCCCTTCGGTATCCAGGCCTTGCAGAGATTCCAACAGCTGGTCACCATAACGAAATTCACCATCGTAGTCGTCCTCAACTACCACTGCGTCTTTACGCCTGGCCCAATCGAGGAGCGTCAGGCGGCGATCGAGCGGAAGGATCACACCAGTTGGAAACTGGTGTGACGGTGTTACAAAGGCCAAGCGAGCATCCTCCGGCAGTTTGGCGGGATTCAAGCCCTGGCGATCAACCGACACTGGCAGTAAATGGGCCCCCGCCGTGCGAAGAACTTGCCCTGTGCCCTGATAGGCGGGATTCTCGATGGCGACGCGATCACCGCGTTCTATCAACACCCGCGCAATCAGATCCAACGCTTGCTGCGAGCCGTTCACGACAATCACTTGCGACGAATCGCAGACCACAGCCCGAGACCGTCGCAGATGGACAGAAATGGCGTCGCGCAGGGCAATGCTTCCCGCCGCAGGCCCGTAGTCAAGCTCACGAACCGGCGCTTTCCTTGCATGCCGCAGCAAAATGCGGCGCCACATCTCGAATGGAAAAATTTCGATGTCACTGCGTCCGTAGGCGAAATCGTAGCGTAGAGGGGCCGATCGCGGGCCCGGAAAACTCACTTTCGTCGATACCGCCTCCGCCGAGGATCCGAAGCGTGATAGCCGCACCCGGGCCTGTGTTTTGCCAGTGCGTGGCTGATTCCGTCCCAAGCCTTCAGACACATAGGTTCCCGAGCCGCCGCGAGCCCTTATGAAACCTTCCGCCAGCAGTTGCTCATATGCCAGCAGTACAACAGTTCTGGAAACGCGTAGCTGTTCAGCCATATCTCTCGTCGAAGGAAGTCGCTCACGACTGTTCACAGAACCTTGCAAGATCGCTTGGCGGAACCAGAGGTAGATCTGCCGCGAAAGCGGTTCGGCATCTCTCGAAAGTGGTATTACGAATTGCACGTAAAGTGGAGCTTCAAAAATACCACAACCTAAGGCACTCTTGAAAAGTGTTCTGCCGAAGGTAGTGGCAAGGTTCAGAATTTGTCCACTGGAGTCGCAGCGGTGGGTAGCCACCTAGGCGGACCAGACAGACGAAATTATTAATTTGGAGGATGCAGTAATGAGCACGCTCAAACCTGTTCGCATCTATTTCCTATTGTGCGGCCTGATTGTCATGCTGCAACCCTTTCAGGCATTCGCACAACAGAATTCAGACGCGAAAGCGGGATCTCAACCACCTGTCACGGAGCGGGATGGCCAATACGATTTCGACTTCGAAATTGGTACTTGGAAACTTCACCTATCGCGCCTCCTGCATCCGTTAACCGGCTCCACGACCTGGGTCGAGTTTGACGGCACTTCCGTCGCCCGAAAGATTTGGGATGGACGCGCTAACCTGGATGAGTTCGAGGCCAATGGTCCAACCGGTCCCCTCGAGGGTCTGACCCTGCGTCTCTACGATCCCCAATCCCACCAGTGGAGTCTTTATTGGGCCAACAGCAAGGCCGGCACCCTGGGCGGCCCACCCAACGTCGGCGAATTCAAGAACGGACGCGGCGAGTTTCTTTGCCAGGACACATTCAATGGCAGAATGATCCTCATTCGATATGTTTGGTCGGACATCACCCCGAATTCGGCTCACTTTGAACAGTCATTCTCTGACGATGGAGGAAAGACTTGGGAAGTAAATTGGATCTCGACACAAACACGTGTGAACGATTGAATGGACAAAGCATGAATCGGGCAAAGCACACCTAAACTCCGCTGCGGCAGAAACCTGTGAGGTCGGTATGAGCCATGTGAATTCCGCAACAACGAACACGGATGCAACACAGTTTGATTTTCTTGAAGGCGAGTGGAACGCCGTCTGCCACTTTTCCCTGCCCGATGGATCATGGGCCGAGGGTCCCGGCTCACTGAAGGCAATCAAGGTCTTGGATGGCTGCGTTTTCTTGGAATTCTTCGAGGGACCCTATCAAGGAACGATCATCAGGGGCCTTAGCCTTCGCGCCTTCAATCCGCAAACCTCTCGATGGGAACATACGTGGACCGACACTTCTGCGCCGGGTGGCTTCTTAGTCTGGCGCGGACGATTTGAAGGCGACGTCATCGATCTTCACGGCCAGTGGGAGGATAAGACCGGGCGCAAGATTCTCTCGCGGCTCACTTGGTCTCGGATCACAAAGCAGTCTGCGCACTGGGAGAGTCATCGCTCTACGGATGGCGGCAGAACCTGGACCAAACATTGGGTGATTGATTTCGCGCGGAAGCAGAAATAGACAGAGGCATTAAAGAAATTATAAGGAGACAGTGATGAATATCAAACACATTCAGTCTTATCTCATGCTGTGCGGCTTGGTCGTCATCTTACAGCCCCTTCAGGGACTCGCACAGCAAAATTCAGACGCAGCGAAGGCAGGATCGCAACAAACTGTCCGGGATGGCCAACACGATTTTGATTTCGAGGTGGGAACCTGGAACATTCATCTGAAGCGCCTCGATCATCGTTTAGTCGGCTCGAAGAACTGGGTCGAATTTGACGGTACCTCTGTTACCCGCAAAGTTTGGGGTGGCCGCACCGATCTGGAGGAGTTCGAAACCGATAGCCCGGTCGGCGGTCACATCGAAGGTCTGACCTTGCGCTTATACGATCCCCAAACCCACCAATGGAGTATCTATTGGGCAACCAGTAAGAGTGGTGCCATGGGCCCGCCCATGATCGGCGAATTCAAGAACGGACGCGGCGAGTTTTTCGACTCCGAACCATCTGGCCCGAATGGCAGAGCCGTCCTGGTTCGATTTATTTGGTCGAACACCACCTCGAATTCGCCCCACTTTGAACAGTCATTCTCGGATGATGGGGGCAAAACCTGGGAAGTGAACTGGATTACGGATCAGACACGGGTGCGAAATGAAGATGAATCTCACCAAGCGCACTGAACTGCGCCGCATCCCCGATAGAGGATCGTGCGACTGGGACACGATTAACCCGATTTTGGATGCCGGCTTTCTCGCTCATGTCGGATTTTGTGTCGATGGCCAGCCATTCGTGATTCCGACGTTGTATGGCCGGGACGGGGACAGACTCTATTTGCACGGTTCAGCCGCCAGCCGCATGTTACGAGAACTTGAAACCGGCGTCCCCGCCTGCGTGACTGCGACGCTCGTAGATGGATTGGTTTTGGCGCGGTCTGCCTTTGATCATTCCATGAACTACCGTTCCGTTGTTGCATTTGGAACTGCGCGGAAAATCACGGACCTAGAGCAAAAAATCAAATCCCTGCGCGTCGTCTCCGAACATCTCATCGCCGGCCGATGGGCCGAAGTCCGGGGGCCAAGCGACAAAGAATTAAAAGCGACAGCCGTGCTTGAATTCTCGATAGAAGAAGCTTCATCAAAGGTGCGAACTGGACCGCCGCTTGACGACGAGAGCGACTATGCGTTGCCGGTATGGGCTGGGGTATTACCGCTTGAGATTAGATCTCGACCGGCCATACCAGATGACAAATTAGTCGAGGGTGTCACACTTCCGGATTATGTCCGTCACTATGACGCACGGCTCGATGGCCGTAAGGATTAATGACCGGAAAATCATCCTTAAACTTTCACCGAGTCCCTGCGCTCGGCGGAAACGTATTTGACCGCGGCGGTACGATCCAGTTTGTCCCATGTGAAGGGAAGACCTTGGACGGCACGCTTTAGAGTTCGGAAGAGAACGAGCGAAAAGACTTGGCGGTAGGCGAAGCGCTGCAGCCAAACCTGGCTGAGCAGCCAGGCATCTTCGCGCGCTTCGGGCTGGCGTCGCTCCAGGATGAAGGCGAGCGTCGATGCCAGAAAATCAATCACCAAGAACGCTCCGAAGAAAATCAACAGGCGATGGAAGCTGGTCGGATCGTTGGACTCGGGGTGAAAGTAATTCTGTATGAAATACCAAGCCACGCCGACCACGAACATCACGTCAATAAAGGGTGAGACCAAGGGAAGCAAAATTTGGAATATGAGGATGTTGGGGAGAGCGACTAATCCCAAAACGCCTTTTCGCGCAAAAACACCCTTATGCTTGAAGACAGCCTGCAGAATTCCGAACGACCAGCGGAAGCGCTGACGCATGAGCGCGTTGGCACTGGTCGGAGCTTCGGTGAAAGCGAGCGCCAGGTCTTCATATTCCACGCGATCGCCGTTGCGCAGAAGCGCCATGGTTAGATCAGCATCCTCGGCGACAGTGTCAACATGGTAGCCTCCCGCTTCGCGAACCGCGGCGGTGCGCCACGCTCCAATTGCACCCGGCACCACGCTCACCGCGCCCATGGTATTGAGCGCGCGCCGCTCGAAGTTTTGGCTGGTGATGTATTCGAGGGCTTGCCAGCGCGTCCAGAGGTTGACGCGGTTACCAACTTTGGCGTTGCCCGCTACAGCTGCAACTTTCGGATTCAAGAAGTGCGGCACCATGCGGACGATCGCATCGGGAGCAATGATGGTATCGGCGTCAATGCCGACGAAAATTTCGGCATCGCCGATGTGCTCGAGTCCAAAGTTAAGCGCTTCGGCTTTGCCGCCGTTGGGCTTGGTAAGAATCACCACTTTGCCGGCAGTTTCTTCGGCTGCAAAAGCGCGGCGGATGATTTCCAAAGTACGATCTTTAGAACCGTCGTCAATGACTACCACGCGCAGATTGGGATAGTCGGAGTCGAGCGCGCCCTGAACCGTGCGCTCAATAACTTTCTCCTCGTTATACGCCGGAATGAGCACCGCAACGCGTGGCCGGTAGACGGCAATCTGCTCGGGTGTTCCATAGACATGAGAGCGGAGACGGTCATAGATAGCGAGAACGCCGACTGAAATCAGGCGTCCAGTCATCAGGATGTCGCCGAGAAAAAAAATGATCGTGATGGCCGTCATAGTCGCACTGAACAGCCAAAAGCCGATCCAATTCAGACGAGCTGACCAAAATTCATTCCTCGGGAGCGGAGGCATAACATCCGCTTTCGTTTTGCCGATTAATTGATACACGGGAACGAATGTAAATCCGCGGGCGCGAGCACCGTCAATAATCAGCGGGAGTGCCAGCACCGTTCTCTCACGATTACCACCGCCATCGTGCATAAGAATGATGTTGCCGCACGCTTGATCGGTCGGCTGGCATGGAGGCAGATGGTTCAGCACAGAAGCGGCGATCTGTTCAGGCGTGAGAGGCGGATCGTCGTTCCAGTCTTTAGTATCGAGTTTGTTGCCGACCGTGATGTAGCCCATACTTTGCGTGAGTTCGAGCGGCCTCACCTCGTCTTCGGTATCTGGCTCGGCATCGACGGAGTACGGCGGACGAAACAACATCGCGCGAATGCCCAGGCGACTGGCAAACAAGCGCTCAGTTAGATTCATCTCCACCCGCATGTAGCCGGAGCCGATCGAGCTGATATCGGGATGCGTAAAGGTATGGTTCCCGATTTCGTGACCTTCCCGATAAATGCGTTGCGCCAAACCGCTGAACTTCTCAACCTGGATTCCGATGAGAAAAAATGTTCCAGGCACGTGCTCGCGTTTGAGCACATCGAGAATTTTCGGAGTCCACTCAGGATCGGGACCGTCGTCAAAAGTTATCGAGAGCTCATTCTTGCTGGCGCCATAGCGCGCCACACGATAGGGCTGAGGCAGACTTTTGAAGCTTTCCCCGTCGATGAGCCCAGAGGGCTCATCTATCGTCAGATCGCGCTCACCGTCGGTCGGTCGCGCCTCGATGTGCAGAATCTCTCCCTCGCCTTCCATGTCGACGTCCTGGCCGGGAGGCACATCTTTCAACCGGTCCGAGGCATTCGCTTCTCCCGGCATATCCCATACGCGCCACAGGGAGCGATCTTCGGAGCCTAGTCTCCACAAGGCGAAGGTCTGGATGCCGAGCGTCTGGGCGGCGCGCATTTCGTTCAACGCGGTCACGCCATCGAGAAACCAGACATCGTGGCGGAAGTGATCGTCGTCCTCATAGCTGAAGTGAGGGTTAAGCGCGTCACCGTCAAAATCGACATCTTCTTCGGAATCGCGCGCCCCGATCCAGGCCTCCTGCACGGAGACGCTCTTGTCGGCCTCACTCGACGGCAACTTTCCTTTTTTCGGTTTCTCGGGCCAGTCGTATCCGTAGTTGCCGATGGCGCAGATGAGCTTGTTTTTCGGAATCTCCTTCACGGCGGATTCCAGGTTCGCCGTGAACCATTCCTGTGAAGCGACCGGGCCAGGAGTTCCGCCGGGAAAATGTTCATCGTAGTTCATGATGACGACGCCATCCACAGCGGCTGCAATGGCCTTGTAATCGAAATCCTCGTTGCGCACCTGCACGCTTACATAGAGCTTCATGCCCTTGGCGTGCAGGTCAGATGCGAGTTCGTTCAGCAGGGCAACGTATCCGACCTGCCCTCTTTTCGGAAAGGATTCGAAATCGACCATCAAACCGCGATAATGATCGGAGGCAAGAAAAAGTGCGATCTCGTGGCGAAATTTGGCACGCGCTTCCTGATTGTTCAGAAAATCGGCTATGCCTGGAACAAAGTCTGTGCCGTCAAAATTCTGCACCACTGGAAACACTTCCATGTCAGTGTCTTCTGCCTTCAGAAACGGCATAACCTTGGCATCCACGGTACGGACTCTTTGTCCCTGATCTTTTTGTCCCTGAATCACGTCGAACAGTGTGTTCGTTTCCTCATCTACGGCTTGCAGATGGCCATCCGGACTGAGAACCTGCAGCCATGTTGGGAAGAGCAAATCGATCTGGCGGGCATACTCACGCAACGAAGAGAAGCTGGCCGTATCCCAGGGAACGTAGTACGCGGCTCGAACTCCCTGCTCGGAGTTCAGCGTGAGTTGAGAAGGATGTTTGCGAGGTTGGCGGCGGTGCCCGGCGCGTGCGAGAGTGGCAAGACGGCGTTTCTCGCGCGCTTTGTCTTTTTCATTTTCTTTCAGAGCGTGGTAAGGCTTCTTTTGTGTAAGCCATGATAGGTCGGGCAGAGGCTCGCTGCGCAGGGCGCTGTAGATAAAAAAGATTACCAGCAAAGAAAAAGCGACGGCGAGCGCGTCGACAAAGCGGCGAATCCGCCGCCAGCGCGCTTGCAAAGGATCGTAGAAAACCTGTTTCGCCATCTCGTTGTGGTTCCTTCATCCTAAGGTGAGAGCAGCAGGGGGTCAAACGCGCGGCGCGTAGGTAGTGTGTCCTAATTTGTTTCCTGAGCCTTACGGCCTTTTTTGTAACACTCTTTGCATCGACAATGTCTCCCTCCCTGCATAGAGCCATGCGACGAGTCTCTATAAAAACCTTCTAAAGGTTTCCATTGCCTACAGGAAGAGCAGACTTTCCCCGTAATTCCTTTTCGCGTCTCAAGGGCCATCACGCCTCCACTGCTACATTAGGACACTACCGCTGATGAAAATCGCGCGATTCAGGATATATTCCCAACGTGCTTAGTCTGATCCGCGAACATCGCAGCTTCTTTCTGATAACTATCCTCGCCGCATTGGCATTGCGACTGTTTTTCTTGATCTATTTTCCGGCGATCACGGATGACTCGCGTGTTTACGCCGACCTCGCCGCCAACTGGTTGCAGCATAGCACCTACGGCCAGACACAGAGCGGACATCCAGAGAAACCGATCTTGCCGACCGACACGCGCTTGCCGGGATATCCAGCGTTTCTGGCTGCAATCTTCTGGCTCTTCGGGGCCGGCTACTTTAAAGCAGTCATGCTCGCACAAATCCTGGTAGATCTGGTGACCTGTTTCATCGTTGCCGACCTCGCCCGAAGAATGGTTTCCAATCGCGCAGCGCGAATCGCTTTTGTCCTGACTGCGCTGTGTCCATTCCTAGCGAACTACGCCTCCGCGGCGCTCACTGAAACTTTGGAAATTTTCTTTACCGCGCTCGCGCTCGATTGCGCTGCCGCCGCACTCAATCGTATGCGGGACGGTGGCGGAGGGAACAGTGCGCTTAAGGTATCGTCGAAACTATGGGCCGCGACCGGCGCGGCGATTGCGGGTTGCATCTTGCTACGTCCGGATGGTGGCATTCTGCTGGCAGCGGTCGCCACTTATCTGGTGCTTTTGGCGGTGAAGAATTGCGCAGACAAGAAACGCGGCCCGAAAACAATAGCTGCCTTTCTAGCCGCTGGAATTATCGTAGCGATATTTGCGCTGGCACCGCTCATTCCCTGGACCATTCGTAATTTTCGTTCCATGCACCATTTTCAGCCACTGGCTCCGCGTTACGCCAATGACGCGGACGAACTCGTCCCCCGAGGTTTCAACCGCTGGATCAAGACTTGGATCGTCGATTACGTGTCAGTAGAAGAAATCTACTGGAATGTTCCTGGCGACAAGATTGACCCCGCGAAACTGCCATCGCGCGCCATCGAGAACCAGTCCGAACAAGATGCAACTCTGGCCGCCATTACGGACTACAACGATTCTCAGGATATGACACCAGAAATCGATGCCCGATTCGGCAATCTCGCTGCGGATCGCATTCGTGCGCATCCCATCCGCTACTATCTTGTGCTGCCGGTATTTCGCATCGCTGATATGTGGCTGCGTCCGAGAACTGAGCTCCTTCCTCCCGACCCGCGCTGGTGGGAATTCAATGATGACGTGAAGCACTCGGTGACGGCGGTAGGATTCGGGTTGCTAAATCTGGCTTACGTGGCAGCAGCGATCTTTATGTTTATTCGCAGGCCGTCAGGAATTCGCTGGGCAGGATTGCTGGTTAGTTTTGTACTGCTGCGCTCTGCATTTCTTGGAACGGTGGAGAGCCCAGAACCGCGATACACATTGGAATGCTATCCCGCCATCATCGTGCTCGCGTCTTCGTTGTTGGCACGGAGAAACTACCTGAATAGCAAAACAAGTTAAAGTATGGGTTTAACTCACGCAAGCTTAACTCAGCGGCGAGTCAGTCATGCGGAAACGAGTGCGGACGTGTTCAGACAATAATTCGATGGCTTCGCGATTGGCCACGCGATCGGCCTTCGCCAAATAACTAATCGCTTCAACCAGCATCTTCTGGCCGTCGACATAGCGGGGGTCGGTGGTGCGTTCACGCTTTCTGCGAGACAAATCTGGAGGAACAGTAATAGTAAAAACTTTAGCCATGCAAACTCATCTTTCGGGGTTCTTTTGCAGTATATAGCCCGAGCCGGTCTTTTTCAGCTTGTTTCTCTTGGTTCCGATTTTGGGTAGTGGGTCAGTCTGATTTCCACACACTCAAGCGTGAAGTCCGCACTTGAGTTCTTGGCTTCTGGGGTCTTTCTTCCGGTGAATCCCATCTTTGTGTTTTGACAGGCAGAAGCAGCAGATTTCCCAAACTCGTAGTTTCTCGGGAACCTGCCGCGCTGAGTGCTTTCCGTGGGGCCAGCGCTTACGAAAGCACTTGAGGCGCACGCTATGACGCGACCTTCCCGACTTTGCTAGAGCTGGCGCGCAAAAACCTACCCTTGCGGCGAGAGGAACTTGGTTTTCCCGGTTGTCTTCAGCTTAAAAACGCCGTCGGGAATTTTTTGATCCGTCTGTATATCGGAATATTTCACCAGACGGTAATTCGCCCGGCTGTAGTCACTGTTTGGAGCAGGCTCAAAGAACTGTTGCTGCACCGAAACACCCCGGACTGGATCGATCCAGAGCAAGATACGCGCAATGTTATTGCGCAAGCGTGCCGACTTCGGAGTCAATTCCAGTTTCTCAGCTGCGACGCCACTAACAGTCTCTGATCCCAAAAACTTCACGTCGTAAGACTTTTGCAAATCGTGCCCGCTGCCCCCAAAACCGAGTACCACAAAACTCTCGACCTCGCTGCGATTCTTCCCAGCGTCGTATTCGTTCACTTGATCAATTTTGGGCTGGTAAACCTCAAATTTGCCGCCGGAGTAGATGACGTATTTTTTATCAGGTTCAACGAAATCCGCAGCCATCTGTACTTCGCCGCCTTCCCGTCGAAAATAAATCTTGCCCTTCTCCGTGTCGGTTTCGTTGATCACCCGGTCATATTGGTCTTGAACGACGTTCGCCTCAGCGCTTTTGAAGTTTCGGGCGGCCGTATCCATCTGGGAAAGGACGTGTTCCAGCGTGGCGGAGTCACCTTGCGCCCACGCCGCTGTTGATAGCCAACCGAGCGCCAGGGTCGTGAGCACAAAACGTTTGAGCGTAAAACTCTCGAGCACAGCTCTCATTTTATGAACCCCGTTTGGGACCCGGTTTTAGACCGCCAATTGTGAAGCCGCTCTATTCCTTTTCAACCCACACCTTGTAACTCTGCGGGTGTCCGAAGGCATCGTCAACCGTCTCGTACTTTGTAATGCTGACCGCTCCGGAAATCGGTTCGATGATCTGCTCCAGTTGCCGGCGAACGTCTTTGCCCTCAGCCCCATTCACGGCCGAGGCCTGGATCTGATAGATGAACCCACCCTTCTCGGCGGGAATCACAATCACGCCCGTAAGATGCGGATTGCGTTCCACTGGTTTGTCTTTGTAGTTGATGAGGTGCGGAGAAACAAAAACAAAGAGAAGAATCAGCGTGACCATAATGTCGTAATGCAGGCTGCCCCGCTCGTACGACCAGAGAATGTATCCACGGATTGTGCGCCAGATCGCGCCCATTGGAGAGACGGGACTTTCAAGCGCCGTCGAGGCTGTTTCAGGTCGTTGCCAGTGTATTTGGGAATTCATAAGGTGGCAAATCAAGCCAACCGCGCCGATCATATCGCAATCGCCGCAAATTTACATGCTCTTATTCAGGCGCTTCTTACTTAAACATTACTTAGCTGAGATGCGAGCCGGGATGCAGTCGGTGCCCATATAAGGCTGCAACACCTCCGGAATGCGCACGCTGCCGTCTGCCTGCTGATAGTTTTCCAGAATGGCAACCCAGGTACGTCCGACCGCTAAGGCGCTGCCATTCAATGTGTGCAGAAATTCAGTCTTGCTCTTGCCCTCGGGACGGTAGCGTATATTCGCCCGCCGCGCCTGAAAACTCTCGAAATTCGAGCACGAAGAAATCTCGCGAAATAAATTCTGTCCGGGCAGCCAGACTTCGATGTCATAAGTCTTGGCGGAAGAGAATCCCATATCGCCTGTAGATAAGGCGACGACACGATAGTGCAGACCGAGTTTCTGCAATACAGTCTCCGCGTGATGAGTCAGCTTCTCTAACTCGTCGTAAGAATTCTCCGGGCGCGCGAACTTCACCAGCTCCACTTTTTGAAACTGATGCTGCCGGATAATTCCGCGAACATCCTTCCCATACGATCCAGCTTCGCTGCGAAAACAAGGGGTGTATGCAGCAAGCGAGATCGGCAAGCGGGCCGCGTCCAGCACTTCGTCGCGATAAAGATTCGTGACCGGCACCTCGGCCGTTGGAATCAGCCAGAGATCTTTCTCTCCGTGCGGCACTCGAAACAAATCTTGCGCGAACTTCGGAAGCTGGCCCGTCCCATACATCGACTCGGAATTCACCAGATACGGTGGAAGTACTTCTGTGTACCCATGCTCACGCGTATGCAGATCGAGCATGAAGTTGGCGAGCGCCCGCTCCAATCGTGCACCCAACGCCCAATACACGGCAAAGCGAGCGCCAGACAACTTGGCGGCGCGCTCCAGGTCTAGCACTCCGAGTTCTTCGCCAAGCTCCCAGTGTGCTTTGGGTTTGAAATCAAACTTAGGCGGCGAGCCCCAGCGGCGAGCTTCCACATTATCTTCAGCGCTCTTTCCTACAGGCACGGTGTCACTTGGAAGATTCGGAATGGCAGCCAAAAGTTCGCGCAGGCGTGCTTCCTGTTCAGCCGCTTTCTTTTCTGACTCCGTAATCTGTTCGCGCAGTTCTTTGGTCTCGTTGATCTGCGCCGTAGCGTCCTGCCCACTCTTTTTAAGCTTGGCAATTTCCTCCGAAGCCCGGTTGCGGCGCGCTTGCAGACTTTCCGCCGCCGTAATCGCCTGCCGGCGCTCGGCATCAATGGCGACGAAGTCTTTCAATACTTCCGCCGGATTCATCCCACGCTGGCGCAGTTTTTCTTCCACCAACGCCAGGTTGTCGCGAACAAAATTCAGATCGAGCATTCTTCTTTAACTTTAGCTGAAAAATACGATTCCGTGCATGAGGGCGTTCAAAGTCTTGAACCCCAAAGAACGAACAGCATAGAGCCCCAAGAAAGAAGACACCAAAAAAACCTCTGCGCCGTCAGCGTTCTCTGCGGTTAACATCTTTTCTCCTGTAAACTAACTCGCGATGAGACTCCCCCGTCCCTTGTGCATTGCGCTATTGCTACTGAACGTGATTCCCGCCGCATTCGCGTCTGCTTACAATGCCCATCCCAAGCTCGTTGTCGTCATTGTGATTGACCAATTCCGCGGCGACTACCTCGAACGCTATCGCGACCAGTTTGGCGACGGAGGGTTCCGCGTATTTCTCGATCGCGGCGCATATTTCGCTGACTGCAATTACGACTACGCCAATACCCGCACCGCTCCCGGACATGCCACGCTCTTCACCGGCAGCTACACCAGCGGGCATGGCATCATGGCCAACGAATGGTGGGATCCGCAGAAAAAAAAGATGGTCACGTCGGTGGAAGACGACTCCACAAAACTTGTCGGCACCAGCATTGATCGCACCGGACCGGGCGCATCGCCGCACAATCTCATGACCGACACACTCGGAGATGAATTAAAACTAGCCACCGGCGGCAAAGCGCGAGTATTCGCCGTCTCGCTGAAAGATCGCGCAGCCGTGTTGCCCGCCGGGTTTTCTGGAGACGGTGCCTACTGGATCGACCCGAAAAGTGGCGACTGGATTACATCTACTTACTATCGCCCCGATCTCCCCGACTGGGTGCGCAATTTCAACGGCAGCCATCGTGCACAAAAATTCTGGAATCGTGAGTGGAAAGACAGCGACGGAACCGTCCTCGGCTCAACCGCCCCGCGAAACACTAAAGACGGCTCGCCTGCAGGTTTCTACGAAGTCGTCGGCTCTACTCCATTCGCCAATGATTACGAGTTGGAGTTTGCCAAGGAACTCGTCTTATATGAAAAACTGGGCGCGGGCGCGGCGACCGATTTGCTCATCGTCAGCCTCTCAGCCAACGATATCCTCGGCCACAAGGTTGGCCCCGACTCGCCACAAATGCACAGCATGGCGCTTGAACTCGACAGCAGTTTGGCGGAGTTCTTTACCTTCCTTGGTCATCAGATCGGAATGGCCAATATATGGATGGCGCTTTCCGCGGACCATGGCGTTGCGCCTCTGCCAGATGTCGCAAAAACTCTCCGTCTGCCGGCCGCCAATCTCGACACAAAGGCGTTGCACCAACAGATTAATTCCCAGCTCTCGAAAAAATACCGGCAGAGTGGCGATTACGTGATCGATCTCGATTATCCGCTGGTGTGGCTAAATGAAGGCGCGTTCGGTGGAGTTCTTACCGGACACACTGCCGAACAAAAGGAGTCCGAAGCTGAAACCGACATTGGCGAAGTCATGAAGCAATCGGGATTGACTGGCTATCTTACGAAGTCGCAACTGGCGCACGGAGAAACTCCCGCTACGGAACTCGGACGCCGCTACGCCCACAGCTACTCGCCCGATGGCGGATGGTACGTAATCGGAATCCCCGCTCCATTTCAAGTCGGAATCACAAAGGGTACCGATCACGCCACGCCTTTCTCGTACGATACTCATGTGCCGCTCGCCTTTTATGGTTTAGCCTTTCAGCCCGGAACTTACCGGACACACGCCGAACCTGTCGATCTCGCATCAACGCTCGCCTCATTGTTAGGAATCAACGCGCCCGCAAAAGCCACGGGAAGAGTGCTAACCGAAGCATTGCAGCCGCCGCATCATTCGGTGGCACCGCCTGCGGCGCAACCAGCCACCCAGCCTACCGGAGGACCACAATGACGCCGATCGCCAATCCCGACTTGAGCGTCAGCTTCGCCGGCATCGATCTGAAAAATCCGATCATCGCCGCTTCCGGAACATTCGCCTATGGCATCGAGTTCGAAGATATAGTGCATCTCGACCGGCTCGGCGGATTCGTGGTCAAAGGTCTCTCCAAAGAACCGATGACGGGAAATCCGCCGCCGCGCCTGTTTGAAACCGCTGCCGGAATGCTGAATGCCATTGGACTGCAGAATATTGGCGCGCCTGCGTTCCTCGCAGAAAAACTTCCGGCGTTGCGGGAGAAGAAAAATGTGGTCGTCTTCGCCAACGTCTTCGGCTACACCCGCGCCGATTATGAACATACGATCGAGATCCTCAATCAGGGCGAAGGCATTGCCGCATACGAAATCAACGTGTCATGCCCGAACACAGCGCATGGTGGCATGCAGTTCGGCAGTGACCCGCACCTGCTCGACGAAGTGGTACGAACCGCGAAGCGTACGGCCACGCGGCCAATCATCGTCAAACTCTCGCCCAACGTCACCTCGATCGCGCAGATGGCGTATGTTGCCCAAGAGGCCGGAGCTGATGCCATCTCGCTGGTGAATACATTTGTAGCGATGGCAATCGACGCGGAAACACGCCGCCCAAGAATTGCGAACGTGATCGCCGGCCTCTCGGGACCAGCCATAAAGCCGATTGCTCTGCGTATGGTCTATGACGCAGCTCACGCCGTGAAAATTCCGGTGATCGGCATGGGCGGAATCAGCACTCCAGCAGATGTAGTGGAATTTATGCTTGCAGGAGCGAGCTCAGTGCAGGTGGGAACCGCAAGTTACTTCGATCCGGTGGCGACTGAAACTCTGGTAGAGGAACTAACTACTTACTGCCGCGAACATCGCATCGAGCGCCTCAGCGATCTCATAGGTGGACTGCTGACGGACTAGCACCGCTCTAGGTTTAGCTGGTGGAGAGCCGGGCGTCCTCGCCCGGCCACGACAAAATTGGACGGGCGAGACGCATTATCTTCCGCTCGAATGCCAAATCGATCCCGGCGACTGATAGTTCAGCCCTTCGCCCCACACTACGTGCGTATCTCCGCGGTTGTCGATCGCCAGTCCAAAATAATCGCCGAACGGAAACCGGAAACCGTCTTTGCCGATATAACGATAGCCCGGCAAGTAACCCGAAATCTGAATCTCCTCACTCCAGGTCGCGCCGCCATTGCTCGAACTCCGATAGTAAGTATTCCAATACGGAGAATTGCGCTTATCCATCCATGCAATGCGGACATCACCAGTGTTCCCGCCCACCATCGCCGGAAATGCGTGTTCCACGCCCGGCTCGGCGGTAGAAACGCTGACCCGCGGCAGCCAATTTTCTCCGCCATCGGTCGACGATGAAAAATAAATCTGCTGCGCGCCCATTGCTTTACTGCCCGCACTCCAGAGCGCATAAAGAGTACCGTCGGCATCGGAAGTCAGTGCGACTTGTGCTCCCAGAAATCCTTCGGCACACTCCTCGCCCTTGCAGCCCGGCGCTGCCGCGGAAACGTCGAGCTGAATCGGGCTCCAAGTCTTGCCCGCATCCACCGACTTCGCGACATACAAGTTCACCGCACCCCGTGCGCCTCCTGCCTTGGAATAGGAAGCCCAACCGAGATATGCATTGCCTGCAGGATCGACTGTGGCCCCACCCAGCAAAGACCATCCCGGTCGGCTTTCAGCATTTACACGCGCAGGGATAAAGCTGCGGCCTCCATCTTGTGAGGAAGCGACCCATACCTCTTCCTCATGATTGAATGCCACATAAACATTTTGGCCGCGCACCGTCAGCGCAGGTTTATCGAGTTCTTCGTCACTGCGAACCGCCATCGTAAAAGCCCACGTGATGCCGGAGTCCACTGACTTGCCCAGCATCACTGTACGTTTCTTGTCCTGCAGCCACGCCGCATACAAGGTGTGCCGATCCGCTGGATCCACTGCAATCTGAGGATCAAACTGACCCGAAGCGGATTCGAGCATTACGTGGCTAGGCTGCCAGGTCCTGCCGTTATCGTTGCTGGTGAGCAGCAACATCGTGGGAACATGGCAGCCGGGGCAATCCGCTACATGACCATAATTTGGATAAAGAACGTAGACCCGGCCCGAACCGTCGGCCGCCACGGATGGTTCCCACTGGTCGCCTTTGTTCTCACCCACCCGCTGCTGCGCGGAAAATTGTGGCGACGCTGCCCAAGCCACGGTGGCCAGAGCAAAGAACAACACCACGAGTTTGGAAGAAGCGGAGCGCATGCAAAACGTCGCAAGTAAAAACGGGGGGCGGAGGGAAGAAACTTGATCCCTTGATCCTAGACTTTATCCCGAAGCCGTCCGCCGGTCAATATATCGCCATACATCGCCTGCACTAACCAGCGGTCAGTAGTATAGGCACGCCAGAAGTAACTACCAAAGTATGCTCAAAATGCGCCGAAAGTGCGTGATCGTCAGTCCGCACCGTCCAGCCATCTTCGTCCGTAAACACCTGCCCAGAGCCACTGGAAATAATCGGTTCCACCGTAATGACGAGGCCCTCGTTCATGATTTGACGAGCGTGGGGGTCGGCATAGTTTGGAACGTGCGGCAATTCGTGGATAGTCCGCCCAATCCCATGTCCTCCCAATTCGCGGATTACCGCAAATCCAGACTTGCGCACCTCGCGTTCCACAATCTTGCCAATTTCAAACACGCGGAATCCCGCCCGGGCAACCAGCATCGCCTTGTGAAAAGCGCGTTCCGCGCAAGCCATCAACTGCTCCGCCTGCGAACTCGCGCGGCCCACCGGCACTGTGATGGCGGCATCGGCCATGTAGCCGTCTTTTTCCACGGTCACGTCGAGCTTCACCAAGTCGCCTTCTGCAAGCTTGCGCTCGCCCGGAATCCCATGCACCGCCTCATCGTTCAAGCTGATGCAACTGGCGCCCGGAAACTGATAGACCATCGACGGAGCGGAACGCGCTCCATTCTCCTCCATCACACGCGCACCGACGTCATCCAGATATCGCGTTGTGACGCCCGGCCGCACTTCGGCCTTCATCGCATCAAGCACTAGTCGAACGACGCGGCCAGCCGCTTTTAGAAAAATGAGTTCCTGCTCATCCTGAATACTCAACTCGCAACTCCCTTCCTCACACTGATTACGGTTGTGTAAAGATTACGATTGTATAAGTTTACCTCCCGAAGCTTCAAGTTACTTATACGATTGATCCCCGACCCGTCTGAATACTTTCTTGGCGGCGAGAAATGCGGTAGCGTATCATCGTGTCGTGTAACCAGATTCGTCTCCTCCCCCTCGAACTGATCATTGTTACGCACCTTGGGGCTAACCCTCACGGGGTTGAACCCCTTTGGGAGAAGCTTGGTGTCTAATCCAAACGCCACGCTGTCCGTGGGAGATCTCGTCGGCAATTACAGAATCCTCGGCAAAGCCGGGGCCGGTGGGATGGGCGTCGTCTATCGCGCGCTCGATGTCAAACTTGAGCGGACCGTCGCGCTCAAGTTTCTTCCCGAGCATGTCACTTCGAGCAGCGACGACCGCGAGCGTTTTCTGCGCGAGGCGCGCACCGCCTGTTCGCTCGACCATCCCAACATAGGAGTAATTCACGGCCTCGAGGAAACGCCTGACGGCCATTCCTTCATCGTCATGGCCTATTACGCTGGGGAAACGCTGGCGCGTAAAATCTATCGCGGCCCGCTGGCCATCGCGGAAGCCGTCGATATCGCCATCCAGATCGGAGAAGGTTTAAGCGCGGCTCATGCCGGCACGGTCGTCCATCGCGACCTCAAGCCTTCGAATGTGATGCTGACCCAGAACGGAGTTGCAAAAATTGTGGACTTCGGTCTGGCGCGGCTCGCGTCTTCTTCCGGCAGCACGCAAAGCCTCAGCACCGTGGGCACTGTCGGCTACATGTCTCCCGAACAAACCATGGGCAAGTTGGTCGACCAGCGAGCCGATATCTGGTCGCTCGGAATTGTCCTGGCCGAGATGGTGACCGGCAAAAATCCCTTTTTGCGGGAGACACCAGCGGCAACAATTTTCGCGATCATCAATGAACCACCCCGGCCGATGGATGAGGTCCCAATTGATCTGTTGCGCGTGATCTATCGGGCGCTCTCAAAAGAACCTGCTACCCGCTATCAGAATTGCCGGGAGGTAGTGGCTGACCTCAAGGAAGTTCGCAGTCAATTGGATCCAGCCACAGCCGCGCAAATTGTCGGCGGAGTTTCGTCGACGACGGGCGCGCAATTATCTTCGAAATCAACATCAACCAGATCAACATCGACCGCTTCGGAACTCAGAAAGCAAATCGAACAAGCCTCGCGTCCCATGTGGGGGACAAACTCGAGCGTTGCTCCAGCCCACAAATGGAACTGGTGGCTGGCAGGCGCGGGCCTGGTCGCTGTGACGCTGGCCATATTGTCGTTTCTTCCTCCCGTGCGCGATCGCGTCACCGGATGGTTCGGTCGCTCCGAAGAGCACATAGCCGTCTTACCCTTTGAAAATGTGGGTAATGACGCTGCAAACGAAGAGGTTTCCGCCGGACTAATGGAGAGCCTGTCCAGCCGTCTGACGAATCTCGAGGCGGGTAAGCAGTCGCTATGGGTCGTGCCAGCCAGCGAGGTGCGCCGCCGCAAGATTACCGATCCCTCCTCCGCCCTCCGCGAACTGGGAGCAACCATCGCGGTAGAAGGAACCCTCCGCCGCGAGGGCCAGATGATTCACTTGACCGTGAATCTGGTGAACACGAAAAACCTCCGCCAGATCGGCTCCGTAACCCTCGAAGATCAAGCCGGAGACTTCTCCTCGCTGGAAGACGAAGCCGTAGCGCACCTCGCCAAGATGATGCACATCGAAGTTACTCCCGAGATGCTGCGAGCAACCGGCGGCGTCAATGCCGGAGCCTACGAGTTATATCTGAAGGCGCTAGGCTACACCCAGCGCTACGACAAGCCCGGTAACCTCGATCAGGCCATTTCCGCGCTCGATGACGCAGTGAAAGCCGATCCAAGATTTGCACTGGGATTCGCCCAACTCGGTGAAGCCTACCGCTTGAAATATCAGTTGGATAAAGACAAGAAGTGGATCGATGAAGCTCTGGAAAATTGTCAGAAGGCGCAACAATTGAATGACCGCTTGCCTATGGTCTATGTGACACTGGGGAAAATCCACGGCAACACGGGAAAATACGATCTCGCCTTGCAAGAGTACCAGCGTGCGCTGCAACTCGACCCGCGTAACGCAGATGCGATCATTGGATTGGCAAAGTCCTACGATAGTGCAGGACGCACGGCCGACGCCGAGGCTGCCTACCGGAAGGCCATCGCGCTTCGCCCCGATTCCTGGGACGGTTACAATTCGTTCGGGGCCTTCTTATATGCGCACCAGCGCTACGACGAAGCGGTTGTGCAGTTTCGCCATGCCATCGAGCTCACTCCGGACAATGCTTCGGTCTACCTCAATTTAGGCGCGGTCTATAGCGACATGGGTGAGAAGCACTATCCCGAAGCCGAGCAGATGCTTCTGAAATCCATTGCCATTGAGCCCAGCTATGCCGCCTACACCAATCTTGGATCTCTCTATAACCAGCAGCAGAAGTATGCCGAAGCTGCGGACGCGATGGAAAAGGCTCTGCGACTGAACGACAAGGACTACATTGTGTGGGGCGTTCTGGAGTTTGCTTACGAAGGCCTCAAGGACGAAGAGAAAGCCGGCAAAGCGCAGGACCGCGAAATTGTCTTGCTCGAACAGGTGGTCAGGGACACCCCGCACGACGCTCTCGCGCAGTCCAATCTGGGGCTGCTTTATGCCAAGAAAAAGCTTCACGAAAAGGCCATTCCCCGCATACAATCGGCACTCGCGCTTGCGCCCGACGATCTGAACGTCCTGGAAAACGTCGGCCAAGCATACGAAGACCTAGGCGATCGTGCCCAGGCGTTGCAGTACATCGGGAAGAGCTTGCAAAAAGGATATTCCCTCGGGGATTTGAAGAGTATTCAGGACCTGCAGGGCTTGTTGTCAGATCCTAATTTTCGACCGAGCGCAAAGTAAGTAAATTCAATTCGAAAAGGAGCCAACCATGGCGGCACGCGTCATTCCGTTTGAAGATAGTGACACCGTACAGAACATCAGCATCACCGCTACCGACGCCATTCCGGAGGGTTGCATCCTCACGGCGTTGCAGAACAGCGTGACCTTCACCAATAATGCTACCTCGTCGGTCAGCATCGCGTTTAATCCCACGGGCATTCTCACCAACATCAGCAATCTCGTGGCTGGCAGCACCAGTGCGGCGCAGACAATGCCCGCGTCCGCAAGCATCAACTATTCCGTAACGGTGGGATCTGTCGTAACCCCAAACGGTCCCTATGCTATCCAGTCGGGGGACGGATTTATGGTTGTTACGGTCAGCGGTGGCATTGGCACCGAAACAGTCAGTCCTGACCCGGTGGCGATTCCTCTTGGCGGCAATCTGGAGATGCAACCCGCCGTCAGTTCTCACGTCTACGATGTCGCTTGGACCGATGGCGATCCGTTTACGGTACCGATAACCACAGCCGACAGTACATCGCACACCGACAACTCAGGGAATGGCACTGGGGAATACCCTTACACGGTCACTAGAGTGACGATCGAGGGCGGTGGAGGCAAAGGCGGAGGTAAGGTGATCGTCGTGGGCACATAGTGGTTCCGGTACATAAGCCCGCATGGTTATTCCGCCGTTGCGGCCTGATCCGTTCGATCGGAGCGGTGGAGGATGTTCCTGTGATTGTATTGCCCACCCCGATCAGCCCCAGCCAAAACTGGCCGAGTCCGAAATCTTGTCAAGCCCCCAATTCGACGATTTCCCCCGCAACCCAATGAATACGTTGGGAAAATAAAGTTCAAAACTTTGTCCAGTTGAGCCAGCTGAAATTGATAGAATAGAAGTAGATCAAAAAAAATCAGGGCCAAAACTCCGGAGACAGTTCCTCTTTTTCGATTCGGCAAGGCAAGCCTTTTTTGAACCGCGAAACCGGGAAACACAGCACCTAACTCCTTATTCCAGAATATTTTACAAATCATTCCTTTAAATTCAAAGATTTAGCGGGATTTTCTCCGTAAACTATTGATTCAAACATTGAGAAAAATAAAAAAATCGGAAATCCGGAAGTAACCGATTATTTCCCAGTAGTGACTTGGCCGGACATCTCGACTTCCACATCGACCACCGGCTTCACCTTCAATAAGAAATTGCTAGGATCCTTGATGCCCCACCGCACGTATGGCACTTCGAACTTGGCGTCGCCGTGCCAGCGATCTCCGGTCAACTCGGCGTGAACCTGCGCTGTGAGATCATGATCAGCGCCGTGAATGGAAAAAACGCCGGTTAGCTTAACGTCCGATGCACCGGACTGACCAACTTCTCCTTCCACTTGTGTGGGGCGAAAGACCACGTCGGGATATTTTGCCGACTCCAAAATTTCTTTGTGCATGCGCGCGTCGCGGGAACCGTTTCCGCTTTCGCCGCTCGGCGCGTAGACGACAATCTCTCCACCAGCCTTCCCCGTTTCTGGATCGAAATGTACGCTACCGCTCTTCAGCGCGAACGTGCCGTGAACGGTGTGCAACGAACTGTCAACTGTCCAATGGACTTTTGATTGTGCGGGATCAAGCGTGAGGACAATTTCGGAAACGGCCGCTGAAGCAGCTTGCGGCTGCGCCGGAGTCGGAGCAACCGCGAGAAACAAAAATATAACGAGGATCGCCGATACTCCAATTTTCAGAGATCTCATCCCAAGAACCCTCATGCTTCTCTTTTATCACTCAGTTGGATTTAAATGTTGTTTGTAGAAGTTGCTCTGATCAGGAAATATGACCAATGCCCGAAGGAAGCTCTGCTAAACTTTCCAGTTTCCTTCTTGAGATTGAGATTAAGCGAGCGAGGCAATCATGACGATTCAACGAGTGGGCATAATTGGAGCCGGAACGATGGGCAACGGCATAGCCCACGTGTTTGCACGCAGTGGATTCGACGTCGTGCTGTCGGATGTAGAGCAGCGATTTCTGGATCGCGGCCTCGCCACGATAGTCAAGAACCTCGATCGTGAAGTGGCCAAGAGCAAGATTACAGCCGCTGACAAGGCCTCCACGCTGGACCGAATTACAGCGGTGATCGGTCGCGCAAAGCTCGCGGATTGCGATCTTGTGATCGAGGCGGCAACGGAAAAGTTTGAGATCAAGGCGGAGATCTTCCGCGAACTGGATCGCGCGATGGCATCAGAGGTAATTCTCGCATCCAATACGTCGTCGATTTCGATCACGAAGATTGCCGCGCTGACCGGACGTGCCGACAAAGTGATCGGCATGCACTTCTTTAATCCTGTGCCGGTGATGAAACTGGTAGAAGTGATTCGCGGCCTAGCCACTTCGCAAGCTACGTTTGAGACAGTGCGTGACCTGGCAGTGAAACTGGAGAAAACGCCAGTCGATGTGAACGACGCTCCAGGATTTGTGTCGAACCGTGTGCTGATGCCGCTCCTGAATGAGGCTATGTATGCGGTGATGGAAGGCGTAGCCACAGCAACCGCAGTAGATGAAGTGTTCAAATTGGGCATGGCACATCCAATGGGCCCGCTGACGTTAGCTGACTTTATCGGCCTCGACGTGTGTCTCGACATTATGCGGGTGCTGCAGGATGGCCTTGGAGATCCGAAGTATCGGCCATGTCCGCTGCTGATCAAGATGGTCGATGCAGGATGGCTCGGACGTAAGAGCGGACGCGGCTTCTACAATTATTCGTGAGCTTGAACTCGTGAGACAGGAGATATGACGACAGCCTGGGGCCAAATTCTTCCGGAAAAAGAATCGGGAGGCGACGGTTTTTACTATCTATTGGCGGTAATGTTCGGGGCGCTGGCGGGTTGGTTGGACATCAAAGTCGGCGACTTGCTATTGACGGCGATAGTGGTTCTGATGGCGAACATGCTGCTTGGAATCCTGCGCCCGAGAAAGACCTGGCGCTGGGTTGTTTTGATCGGAGTGTTTGTGCCAATCATTGAATGGATGGCTTATTACTTCTTCTCGCAGAAACCAGAGCGGGCGCAGATCTATGAATCGTTCCTCGCCTTCGTCCCGGGCATTGCCGGTGCGTTCGGCGGAGCGGCAGGACGCAACGTGGTAGAAAATTTGTTCGCGAAGAAGTGACCGTCATAGAACGACCGCGCGTTCCCCGTGGTGTTCATCCAAGAATTGACCACTAATAACCGCCGCTTAAGCAGTTTCGCCCTGGAGGTGCCGAATGAAGCCGCTAGAGGTTTCCTGCATGGTGCTCGGATTCGTCCTTTGCCGCTTTTTCCGCAGTCTGCTGGGCGCTTAAGTATGCTCGAAGGGGGATTCGCCAGCCCAGAGGAAATATTATCTTGAATATATTTTCGCGCGGTGCTGTTATGCGGGGGACGGTTGAGGCAAGCAAGTCGGGAGGAAGATGATGAGCGATAGAACGAAGACGAGCGATGGAAAAAATCTGGAAGCGCTGGCCCATGGGCCCACGCGGCGGCAATTGATTGCTGGGGTTGCAGTCACATTCTGTGGTCTAGCTCTGGGCCCAACTGAGGCTTGGGCGGCAGCCGAGGAGGAGATTTCTCGTACGGCGGAATCCATTCACCAAGAGCCTGTTATAAAAACGAGCCCGAAGCGCGTTTACGAAGCGCTCATCGACGCCAAACAGTTCGACAAGGTCATACAGCTCAGTGGAGTCATGCAGGCCATGCACCTGCCAGACAAGGCTACGGAGATCAGTCGTGAAGTGGGAGGCGTGTTTTCCCTCTTCGGCGGGTACATCACGGGACGACAAGTCGAACTTGTACTGAACGAGCGAATCGTGCAAGCTTGGCGAACGGGCGGCTGGGCTCCTGGCATCTATTCGATTGCGAGGTTCGAGCTCGTGGAGCATGGCTCCGGGACCAAGATCGTATTTGACCATACGGGCTTTCCTAAAGGCGAAGCGGAATCCCTGGCTTCTGGATGGAAAGCGCACTATTGGGAGCCGCTCGATAAACTCCTGGCTTAGGCGCTGGGCGCAAGGTCGTCATCGGTCTATCAAAGCGCCCATGGGGACAGTCCCCCCAAAGGTACCGGCACTGAAAATCTCTTCACGTTTCCACAGCCGCTGGGGGTAAGCTACCGCTATATGGGAGTGTCGGTGTCGGTGCTCGCCAGTGGCAGTCGTGGGAATTGCGCGCTCGTGGCGACCAGTTCAACGCGCCTCCTGGTGGATGCTGGTGTGTCTGGCAGAGAAACGTTCAAGCGGCTGCGCTCGCTCGCTGATCGTACTGGCGAACGCACCGAGGAAATCTCCGCCATCCTGATAACGCATGAGCACTCCGATCATGTCGCCGGTCTGCAACGTCTGGCGACCAAGCTGAATGTCCCAGTCTATCTGACCGCGCCGACGCATCATGCCTGGAATCGTGCGGTGCGCGACGCCGATGGTGCGAATCCAGAATTGCCAAAGTCGGAACATTTCGCTGCCGGTCGCGGCTTTCGGGTAGGCGATATTGAGGTCATGCCATTCACCATTCCTCATGACGCAGCCGATCCGGTGGGTTTCACCTTTCGCGCCGAAGGTGTAAAGATTGGCTTCGCCACAGACCTGGGTTATATGCCGACTAACGTACGGAACCATTTGCGTGGCTGCACCGTATTAGTAATGGAGTCGAATCACGATGTCGAGATGCTGCGTGCGGGGCCGTATCCGTGGTCGGTGAAGCAGCGGGTGATGAGCCGGGTGGGGCATTTATCGAATGACGCGCTCGCAGAATTCTTCTCCAGCGATTATGATGGAGGGGCCGAGTACTTAGTCTTGGCACATCTGTCTGAGCAAAATAACCATCCCGAAATCGCGCGGGCCGCGGCAGAACAGGCGCTCGGCGGTCGTCAGGGGCTCTGGCACAATCGCGTGCTGCTGGCAACCCAAACGCAGGTTCTCGAATCCATCCGGTTATAGCCTCTTATGAGTGAGTGCGTGGACCCGATTGTAGGGAAAATCCTTGCCGGATGGCGCTACGATATTTCAGGCTTGGCTCCTGAGATGCGCGGGGATTACGAATTACATTTTGCCGGTTGCGAACACTGTCGCAGCCGTCAGAAAATACACCGCGTCATCGATATTTCGCTGATTGTGCTGGCATCGGCATCGGCTGCGGTGTTTCTGCTCGCCTTCGCGGCAGTCCGGTATTTTGAACCACGTCACGCCTTCTGGCTGGAGGTAGGAGCGCTGGCGGGCTTTGCGTTATCGGCGCTGATTTGGCTGGTTGTGGCCGTAGCAACTCCAGCGCCTACTGTAATGGCGGATGCGGCCAAACTCGGAGCGCGGCACGTGCATGATCGGTTACCAGCGGAGATCCGCGAGCGCCTGCCGGAAGAAATACGAGTGAAGCTTACGGGATCGTAGCGATGAAGTTCGAAGTAAGAAGTTCGGTTTTGGAATTTCGGATTAAGTATTTAGTAATGAAAGTCGCGGCAAAAATTGCGGCTCTTCTGTTGATCGCGGCGCTAGTGCTGGCGACGGGTGCTTGGACCGCGGTCGATCGTACGGATGGACCCCTGTCAACGCCTGATCAGCACCCGGCAGGGTGCCATGCGCACGGAAGCGAGAGCCGTCATGGCTCCCTTCCTTCACATTCCCCGCTTCCGGCGCCGGTTAGCTACCAGTGCTGCCTCACTGGTCATGTCGCGGCGCTGGTGCAAGCTTCCGATTCTTCGCAACTTTCTGTTCAGTACACGCGTGTCACTTTGCAAATCGAACCGGCGCGAACCATATCCATCTTGCCCCTACTCGAAGTTTCAACCGTTCTCTCCGGCGACCCATCAGGTACGACACCGTTGCGGATCTAGTCTTCCCTCCTCAATGCTGGAGTGATTTTAAAATCAAGGCAGTCATTAAGTTCTTATTTTTCACGCGCGATTCTTGCGCATGGGGAGTGTACCGTGCGGACGTTAATCTTTAGTGTCTTCGTAATTAACTTGTGGATAGTTTCAGCTATAGCACAGGACATCGTTCAAGGAGTTAGTGAAAATTATTCGCAAACGCAGCAGAATCGGGACCGGGTCGAACAACAAAATACGGATATGCCCGGTATGGACATGTCGCAGCCCGGACCCGCATGGATGCCGTCACCTGAGAATAGCTCGGGTACAGAATGGCAGCCTGCCGCAACTCCAGACCATATGTGGATGAAGTCCGTTGGGGCGTGGGAGTTGATGGCGCACGGCGTAGTCTTTGTTGATTACAACCAGCAAGGCGGCCCACGCGGTGAGGGCAAGGCTGAATCGGTGAACTGGCTCATGCTGATGCAGCAGCACACAGTGGGAAGCGGAAGCATCCTCTTTCGCGAAATGTTTTCTGCCGAGTCGCTAACCTCGCCGCATCCAGGATTTCCTGAACTTTTTCAAACCGGCGAAACCTATCATGGTCAGTCGCTGGTCGATCACCAGCATCCGCATAATGTATTTGCTGAACTCTCTTTCGATTACACGCACTCAATCGCTCTTCCCCTCAAAGAGAAAATCTTGTGGGAATTTTACGGCGCGCCTGCTGGCGAACCCGCGCTCGGCCCCGTCGCTTTCATGCACCGCGCGTCGGCAGCCGAGCTACCTGTGGCTCCGCTCTCGCATCATTTGCAGGATTCCACGCATACCAGCTTCGGGGTAATTACAACGGGACTCATCATCGACAGGTTCAAGATTGAGGGCTCGGTGTTCAATGGCCGGGAGCCCGATGAGAAACGTTACACGATTCAGTTTGCGCCGCTCGATTCCTGGTCAGCGCGTTTAAGTGTTGCCGCGTCGAAGAACTGGACGGCGGAATATAGTTACGGGCGACTCGAACATCCCGAGGCGTTAGAACCGGGCAGCCAGCGCCGACAGACGTCTGCGGTGGAATATGTTCGGCCCTTCGCGCGCGGATCGTGGGCAACTTCGGTGATCTGGGGACGAGTACACCAAGTATTCGATAACCACAATTTGAACGGTTATTTGCTGGAGACAACAGCCAACTTCAAATTGCGGAATTATGCTTTCTCGCGAGTGGAACTGGTCGACAAAGATGAATTATTTCCCAACAATCCCTTGCTTCCAAGCTATCGCATCGGAGCCTACACCTTCGGCGGCGCGCACGATCTCATCCAAAGCCCGCTCTGGCAACTGGCTTTGGGTGCCGACCTTACTTTCTACTCGAAGCCCTCAACCTTGGATTCCGTCTATGGTAGGAACCCGGTCTCTTTTCAGATTTTCCTGAGAGTTCGTCCAGCTTTGAACCGTCACAATCACTAACTCTCATTACTTCTTCGGACATCTCCCAGCAGTCGGGAGCCACGACTCACCAGCCAACTCAGAAAGAAACTCGGCGCAGGCGATGAAAGAGTATTTTCTTTCTTTTCACAAAACCGAATCGTTCATACAGGGCAATCGCCCGTTCATTGGAAGTTCCTACATGCAGAAAAGTCCTAAGCCCAGCATCCGCATGCTCACCCAGAATACGCCCGATTAAATGGCCTGCATAACCGCGACCCGTATGCGCGGGATGAGTGCAAATTCCACTGATCTCGCGAATTCCCGGCAATGACACCCGTTCGCCCGCCATGGCGACAAGCTCTCCCCCGACCCGAATTCCATAGTACGAGCCCATAATATAAGTTCGCGCCCGGAAGTATCCTGGAAACACAACGTCCGTAAGCGCAACCATCGCAGGAGCGTCGGCGTCAGTCATCCGCTCAATGGTTGGTGGTTCAATGGTCGGTTGGTCGCCATGGCCGGGACGATCATCGCGAAGGCGATCATCGAGATGAGACGAAGACTGCACCGCACCCGAGTCCAAATAAACCATCTGCCAGGTATTCAGTTGCCCCAATAACTCAATCCCCAAACACTCCGAGAGTTCGTCGCCAGTAACATAAATCGACTCCTCTGGCTCAAGCAGTTCGCGAAGTTCGGCCAGTGCCTCCGTTCGACCATCCTGCAAACCAGCAAATGGAACGACATCTGCAGGATATCTGCGAGCCAGAGGAGCAGAAATCGCGAACTTCGTATGCTCGCTGCCGAGGGCATTCCAGAAGGGGTTATCGAGCAAATCCACGATTGAATCGAAGCTCGCACCAGTGATTGAATCGGTCATTGGCACCTCGGAGGCTCTCGCGCCAGGGTGGGATTCCGCGGTCGCATATCCCTAGGAATTCTCCGGATCGAATCATTCCCCAGCGGAGCCGAGAGACGCTACTTCTCTTTTGCTACATTCAGCCGCGTTTCCGCGCGGTGCAAAGCATCTTCCGCCCGCGCGTGGTCAACCTCGGGGTTATTGCTCTTCAGCAACTGTTCGGCCCGCTCTTTGGCTTTTTGAGCTCGCTCGACATCAATGTCCTGCGAACGCTCCGCTGCCTCCGCCAAAATCGTCACCTTGTCCGGCAACACTTCCGCAAATCCCCAAGCCACAGAAAGTGTATGCGTAGCCCCACTCGCCTTGTAAGTAATTACGCCCACCGCCAGCTCGGTGAGCAAAGGAGCGTGTCCAGAGAGAATTCCAAGATAACCGCTCAATCCAGGAATCTGCGCTTCCTCGGCCACGTCTTTAACCAGCAGCTTCGCGGGAGTAACAATTTCGAGTTGGAAAGTATTAGTCACAGTCCTCAATCTCAAGCAGCCAGCATCAAGTACCGGCTAATTGCCAAATGCCATCGTTAAGCTGCAGTCTTCATCTTCTCCGCCGTCTCCAGCACTTCGTCGATAGTTCCCTTCATGTAGAAAGCCTGCTCCGGAATATCGTCATACTTCCCTTCCACAATCCCGCGGAACCCTTTCACCGTGTCGGCAATCTTCACATAGCGGCCGGGAGTGCCCGTAAATTGCTCAGCCACAAAAAACGGCTGCGAAAGGAAACGCTGAATCTTGCGCGCACGAGCCACAGTAATCTTCTGGTCTTCGCTAAGCTCGTCAATACCCAAGATGGCAATGATGTCCTGAAGGTCTTTATAAGTCTGCAAAGTTTTCTTCACCATCTGTGCCACATCGTAATGATCCTGCCCTACAATGCGAGGATCGAGAATCCGCGAAGTAGAAGCCAAAGGATCCACTGCCGGATAAATTCCAATCTCAGTAAGCGCTCGCGAAAGCACCGTAGTAGCATCCAGGTGAGCAAAAGTAGTCGCAGGAGCCGGATCAGTCAAATCATCCGCTGGAACATAAATAGCCTGCACAGAAGTGACCGACCCCTTCTTAGTGGAAGTAATCCGCTCCTGTAATTCTCCCATTTCAGTAGCTAAGTTAGGTTGATAACCTACGGCTGAGGGCATTCTTCCTAATAGAGCCGACACTTCGCTGCCAGCTTGTGTGAAGCGAAAGATATTGTCTATGAATAGCAGCGTGTCGCTGCCTTCTTCGTCGCGGAAGAATTCGGCCACGGTTAGCGCGGTTAGGGCCACTCTTAGACGGGCGCCTGGAGGCTCCGTCATTTGTCCGTAGATTAATGCGGCTTTTGATTCGGCTGGCTTGCCGGGTTTGATTACTCCCGACTCGCTCATTTCCAGCCAGAGATCGTTGCCTTCTCTGGTGCGCTCACCTACTCCCGCAAATACGGAAAAGCCTCCGTGCTGTTTCGCTACGTTGTTAATCAATTCCATGATTACTACGGTCTTGCCTACTCCTGCGCCTCCGAATAGACCGATCTTTCCGCCCTTTAAGAATGGCTGGATTAGATCGACTACTTTTACTCCCGTCTCGAACATTTCCGCGGTCGTGGATTGTTCGTCGAACGCCGGCGCCAAGCGATGAATGGGCATTCTTTTGTCGCAAGCTATTGGACCTAGATTGTCCACAGGCTCGCCGATTACATTCATTACTCGACCTAAAGTGCCTCGGCCTACGGGAGCGGAGATAGGTCCACCTTGGTCGATCGCCTTCATGCCTCGCACCATGCCATCAGTTGCTTCCATGGCTACGCAGCGCACTCGTCCTTCGCCCAGATGCTGCTGCACTTCGAGGATAACGTTGATGGGAGACGGCACGGTGAAGCCATCGCTTACCACGCGGAGGGCTTGATAGATCGGGGGCATAGCCGCTTCGGTGAATTGGACGTCGACGGCCGGACCAGCGATTTGGATTACGTTTCCGATATTTTCTGACATATTTCCTGACATAGATGAGGCCTCAACTCTAAATTTGTTTCAAAGAGCCGCTCGTTGCGACTTACTGCGCTGCAGCTGCTCCGCTTACGATTTCGATAATTTCCTTTGTTATCTTGGCTTGGCGCGCTCGGTTCATGATCAGGGTCAGCGATTCAATCATGTCGCTGGCATTGCTGGTAGCTGCATCCATTGCGGTCATGCGAGCGGCGTGCTCGGCAGCTACCGATTCCAGCAGGGCATGAAAAATCTGAATGCCTAAGTATTTAGGAAGAATCCCCTGAAATAGCTGCTGGGGCGGCTGCTCGTAAATGTAGTCCACCGACGAAGTTCCGAAAGTAGCAGCGGCTTCATCGACCACGTGGGTGTCGGCCGGCCGTACGCCTACACCTGCCGTCTTGGCCGCTTCGAGCCGCTCCTTGCGTTCTTCTAGCGACGGCTCTTCCGCCATCTGAACGTCAACTTCGCCGATCTCTTTGATGGGGAGCACACGCTCTGCGACGAGTCGTTGTGCTATCACGGATTTGAATTCGTTGAAGAGAATGTAGACGCTGTCGATCTCGCGTCGAGTGTAGCGAGCGATCACGCTTTCGCTGAGAGTGGACGCGAAGCTGTATTCGACTTTGCCTAGCACTCCTACATGTTCGCCTACGATTTGCACTCTTCCGGCACGCGGCGGGGCAACTTCAGTATTCGCCTGGATGGGCGCGATGCCCATCTCTCCACTGGCTTCGAGGCGCTGCGAAGCAATCGGATAGCGTCTCCGCATGAAATCGCGGCCTTTGCGGCCTATACATTCTATGTCGATGTTCTGATCTGGTTTTGACTGGATGAATTTTGACGCCATCTTCAGGATATTGGTGTTGAACGCACCAGCCAGCCCTTTATCTCCAGTAACCACAATCAGGAGGATCGTCTTTTCCTCGCGATTGGCAAGCAGAGGATGGATCGCCTGTCCCGTTACCGGGTCGTAGATGTCGGCTCGTGATATCAGCGACTTAAGAACGTTAGTCAGCATCTGCGAATAGGGGCGCGCGGCCAGAGCGCTCTCCTGAGCGCGCCGCAACTTGGCGGCGGAGACGGTCTTCATCGCCTTGGTGATCTGGCGCGTGTTGACCACGCTGCGAATACGCCGCCGGATGTCGAGAATGTTTGCCATTTACGAGCTCTCAGCTCCCAGTTCCCGGTTCTCAGTCAAATTCTCCTGGAATTCAGGATTAACTGATAACTAGGAGCCGGGAACTTTACTTCGCCACTGCTTCTCTGGAATCTACGAATTGCTGCTTTGCTTCTTTGATTACTCTTGTCATTTCTGCTTTCAGATTGTCGTCCAGGACTTTCTTTTCCATGATCGTATTGAGCAGCCCTGGATTTGTGGTGTCCACATACTTGTACAAATCTTTTTCGAAGTCTCGCACCTGGTTTACTGGCATGTCGTCAAGCACTCCGCTGGTACCGGCGAAGATGATCAAAATTTGTTTTGAGAATGGTAACGGGCTGAACTGGTCTTGCTTCAAGAGTTCCACCAGCCTTTGTCCTCGATTCAGCTGCGCTTGCGTGGCTTTGTCGAGATCGCTGCCGAACTGGGCGAAGGCCGCTAGTTCCCGGTACTGGGCTAGTTCCAGTTTTAGGGTTCCTGCTACCTGACGCATGGCTTTGATTTGGGCGCTGCCTCCTACTCGACTTACAGAGAGTCCTACGTTCACTGCGGGGCGGACTCCCTGGTTGAATAAATCAGTTTCCAGATAGATCTGCCCGTCGGTGATTGAAATCACGTTGGTGGGAATGTAAGCGGAGACGTCTCCGGCCTGGGTTTCGATTACGGGCAATGCAGTTAGCGATCCCCCGCCTAATTTATCACTTACTTTAGCGGCTCGCTCTAACAGACGCGAGTGGAGATAGAAAACGTCTCCAGGATAAGCTTCGCGGCCGGGAGGACGGCGTAGCAAGAGCGAAATTTCTCGATACGAAGCGGCGTGCTTGGAAAGATCGTCATAGATGCAGAGAGCATGTCGTCCGGAGTCGCGAAAGAACTCGCCCATGGCGCAGGCTGCGTAGGGAGAGATGTACTGCATGGGTGCGGGTTCAGATGCGGATGCGGCCACCACGATCGTATATTCCATGGCGCCAGCATCTTCCAGAATCTTTACTACCTGCGCTATAGAGCTGCGCTTCTGACCTATGGCGTTATAGATGCAGATCAGGTTGTTGCCCTTGCTGTTGATGATGGTATCCAGGGCAACAGCGGTCTTGCCGGTTTGGCGATCTCCGATGATTAATTCACGCTGGCCTCGGCCGATGGGGATCATTGAATCGATGGCTTTTAGTCCCGTCGCCATGGGCTCGCGCACGGGTTGACGGTCGATTACTCCGGGGGCTATGCGCTCGAGGGCAATGAATTTATCGCTGGCGATGGGGCCTTTGTCGTCGATGGGAACGCCAAGCGAGTTGACCACTCTGCCAATCAGGGCGTCGCCGACGGGGACGCTCATGATGCGACCTGTGCGCTTGACTTCGTCGCCTTCCTTGAGCTCTGTGTATTCGCCAAGAATGACCACGCCTACCTGATCTTCCTCGAGATTCATGGCGATGCCGGCTACGTTGTGCGAGAAGCTTAGTAGCTCTCCCGCCATGACTTTGTCGAGGCCGTAGACACGGGCTATGCCGTCGCCGAGGGTGATGATGGTGCCGACTTCGTCGACCGCGATCTTGGATTCGTAGTTCTCGATTTGTTCGCGGATTAGTTGCGTGATTTCGTCTGCTTTGATTTGTGCCATAAAGTCAGCTATCAGCTCTCAGTTTTCGGCTATCAGCTCTTTCGCTATTCAGCTCTTGCGCGCTCTTGACGTGGTGCAAACCCAGTCTCTACAGGCCAGTTTTCCACCAACTGCTCTTGGATCTTTTCCAACTGGCCTTTTACTGAACCGTCGTAGATGGTGCTGCCCACTTGCACTACTGCCCCGCCTAATAGAGTGGCATCTTGTTCGTACCTCGCTCGGATTTTCTTGCCGGTCAACTTTATTATCTCGGCTTCCAGCAAGCGTCTCTCTGCATCGCTCAACTGGCGGGCACTACTTATTTGGGCTTCGGCAAAGCCTTGCCGGTCGTTCAATTCCTGTTCCAGTTGTTTCAGGATTTCACTGAATAGCGGAAGCCTTCTGTGATCGGTTACCACGGCTACGAAATTCCTTACTTGCCTGATCGTGCCTAGCCGGGTGGTTATGGCATCGAGCACTCGGCGTTTCTGATCTCCAGCGATGGATGGGTTTTCCAAGACTCGTCGCAGCTGATCGCTTTCCTTCAGCAAAGCCTCAATGCCATGTAACTCCTGCTGAGCGCGCTCTGGATCCAGATGATTACTGGGCTTCATTACTACGTCGGCGAAGGCTCGAGCATAGGTTCCCACCACGGAGGCCATGGTTAGCGACCATCCTTTCCGCCGTCGTTTTGGGAGGTCAGCTTGGAGGCGAAAGTGCGAATCAGTACCTGGTCGGTGTTGGAATCCACGTTAATTTGCTTGCGCGCCAAGGCTATGGCTAGACCGGCGGTGTGGGCGGCCAATTCTCGGCGCGCTTGCTTAGCGGCGGTGGCGATTTCCTGCTCGGCGGCCTGCACCACCTTGCGAATTTCTTCTTCGGCGGCTTTCTGAATGCGGATTTCCTCGGCGGCGGCTTCGCTTTCGGCAGTGGCCTGCATGCGTCCTATTTCTACGTCTAACTCGCGGAGACGATTTTCGATGTCGGAGAGCCGGCGATTCGCATCCTGACTGGCGGTGCGCGCCTCTTCTAACGCTTGCTGGATGGACGCGGTTCGACTGCGGAACACTCCGGGAAGGTACTTGCGCACCGTCCAGACGAAGATGGCGACAATGATGGTGAAATTAAGGCCGCTTGCCAGCAGATGCGCGCCATGGACAGTTAGATTGGTTTTGCGCGCCAGCCAACGAACGGGTGAGGAATGCTTGAGAGCGGCATTCTCTTCCTGGTCTTCCCCAGAGGCTTCGCGAGTTTCCTGGACTAGCTCTCCAGTGGCAGTTTGGTGGTTGGGGGCGGACTGGCTGGTTTCTTTTGTCGACTGCGACGCAGGTTCCTGCGCGAAGGTCAGAACGGGGAGTGCAGAGGGGAGCACAAAGAGAAAGAGTAGTGCCAGTAATGCAAGGGCGAGCAACGGGGATCTCGGCATCGCTTTCAGCTTCGCCATGGATCTAGAGTCGGGACGTCTGCAGGTCGCTGCCGAATTCCACTCGGCTTTGACGTCCCGTCGCTCCACTGTCTCAAACTTGTATTTCATTGGCCACCGGCCTGACTGGGTGATGCCATAGGGCGCAGCACAGCGCGCGCTATATCGCTGGCTAGCCGGGTGGCGTCCAACTGCAACTTAGACATCGCCTGCTGCTTATCTTCCTCCAGGGCGGCTCGGGCTTGCTTGACTTGCTCCTGGGAGCGGGCTCGGGCTTGATTCACGAGCTGATTGCGAGTTTGCGTCGCTTGCTGGCGGCGGACTTCCTGACTTTTGAAAACTTTCTGGCGGGCTTCGCGGAGGCGCTGCTCATATTCGGCAGTGCGGGCTTCGGCGGCGGCTATATCGGCGCTCGCTTTCTCCATGGCTCCCCGAGTGCGACTGCGGCGTTCGGCTAAGACGGCGGTGAGCGGGCGATGGACCAGGAATGTATAGAGAGTGTAGAGCAGGATCAGAAGGAGGATGGTGGGCACGCTTCCGAGCAGTAATTCGCCTAGTTGTCGGAGTGTCTGTTCCATTTGTCTGATGATCGAACTGACGATCGAATCGTTGCTGAACGAATCCTTGGGCGATTGAATTCTTGCCGATCTTGCTGGCTTAATCTGCTGGAAGAATAGCCACTTCTAAAACTCATAAAGGTAACATTGTGGGGCGGATAGTGTCAATGATTTGTGCGGGATGGCGGAGAAATTCCCTGAATTGAAACCAATCTCTGGAGGTGGAAGATGATCCTTGACAATCGAGGCGGAGGGTCTACGATGGAAGTATCACCTCCGATCCCAGTCCGGATCGAATGGGCCGATAGCCAAGGAAGTGTCACCGCTTCTTGGCTGGCGGCCCATTTTATTTTTTTTGAAATTTCCGTTCCTGCTTTTCTGCCGCGCCCAAATATGGCGACTCGTTATGTGACGACTTGTTGACCGTCGTGTGACAACTGGTACGCGTGGGTTGGGGAGAATGATGACTGTTCCGGGCGCTATCCAAAACGGCACAACCCGGAAACTTTGGATCTCCTGGAAATGATCTAGCAGGTCTGGCCGTAGCAACTCTCTCCATCGGCCGGACCTTTTTATTTGTGATTTTTATTTTGTGACTACTTTGTAGCTATGATGAGCGCGGCGATTTTTTCCAGGATGCGATGCATGCTTAGGCTGGGATCAATGGCCGCATCGACTTCGTGATGGTGCGTTCCGGCGTGCATTACCAGAACTTTGGTTCCTTCATGGGATTTTTTCACCATGTAGGGCAGGTGATGGCGATCGTCTTTTGATAGAGTGGCGCCGAGAATTACGAGGTCGAAGGCATCGCGGCGCAGGGCTTCCTGAACACCTTGACGGTTCAGAGCGGTGGTTACGTGATGCCCGGCTTTGGTCATCTCAGCGGATTGGGCGGAGAGTGTGTTTTCGTCCGACTCGCCGTAGAGAATCTTTATGGTGGATTGAGTAGCGGACTGATGGGCGGATTTCTGCGCGGCTGCGGGCACGTGGCCTCCTGGAACTCACTTGGAGCTTAGCAATTGGCGGGGATGCTTCCGAGGTCACGGAAGATCAGGGCCGGATGGGGCAGAATTGGGCGCCTGCTATTAAGCCGGAGGGCTGCTTGCTGCCTGACTTGAATTGCTGGGCGGCAGCCTTCCATGCGGAGTTCGGTACCGAGTTCTGTGCGAACTGGCCGATGTCGAGCCGGGCTACGGCGTATACCTTGCGATTAAATCCACTCTATACCACTAATGGGCCGTATGACTGAAGCGATATTCTGCTAGACTGCCCGCAAAGATCGAGAGCATTTTTAGACTCGGGTTAAAAGAAGCATTCTTACGTAAGAGTAAACCTTGGAACTCGGACGACCTCCAGGAACAAGAAGCTAGGAACAAAGTTAGGAACAAAAATTTTAGGGGCGCCGCTGGAATTAAACTGGCCAACTATTAGTATGCGATTGTAAAAGTATACGATTTAAAGAGTATGCGGTTATAAAAGTATACGATTCCCAGCGGCTTGCTGCGGGTGAGCTATGGCATTGCACTCTGGGGAACTGAAGCGCCATTTTCCGGCGGAAGCGCCAGTCGCATGGGATCCGATCCGGCGGGACCTGGAAGAAAACGAAGACTGGTATCGCGATCTGGTTGAACACAGCCAAGACCTGCTGTGTGTCCACGACCTCGAAGGCCGATTCCTGTCGGTCAATCCCGTTCCAGCGCGTCTGCTGGGTTACACCGTAGATGAAATGCTGCAAAAGCCGATGCGGGATTTTATCGATCCGAAATTTCGCAGCGACTTCGATGCCTATCTACGCGAGATTGAGCGTACGGGAGAGTCGCACGGGTTACTGATGGTGGTGACGCGCTCCGGTGAGCAGCGAGTCTGGGAGTATCACAACACGCTGCGACGCGAAGGATTGGTAACGCCGATTGTGCGGGGGATCGCCCATGATGTCACAGAACGGGTGCGGGCGGAGAGAGCGTTGCGCGCGACTAACGAAGAACTGGTGAAGACGGCGCGGGAACGAGAGCGAGTGGAAGAGCGACTGCGAGAGTTCGAAAGAGTAGTGGAAAATCTGGAAGAGATGATTGTGGTGGTGAATCGGGAGTACCGGTACGTGCTTGTGAACCGGGCATTTCTGAACTATCGGCGGATGACGAAAGAACAGGTTGTTGGAACTTTTATATCGCAGATAATAAATCCAGAGAAGTTTGAGTCAACGATCAAAGAAAAATTGGATGAGTGTTTTCGGGGAAAGATCGTTAATTACGAACTTAAGTATGAGTATCCCGGAATAGGAGAAAGGGACCTCACAATCACTTATTTGCCGGTAGAGGGTCCGGCGGGAATCGATCGCGTCGCGTGCGTCATGCGCGATATCACAGAGCGGAAACAGGCAGAGGAAGCGTTACAGGAGAGTGAAGCACAAGAGCGGGCAAGAGCGAAGGAACTGGAGACGGTGCTGGAGGCAGTGCCGGTGCCGGTCTTGATCGCGCATGACGCCGAGTGCCGGCGGATTACAGGCAACCGGGCCGCCTACGAACAATTCCACGTGCCGGCGGGCGAGAACTTTTCGAAGAGCGTACCACCCGAGACTCCTCCTCCGTTCCGCCTGATGCAAGACGGGGTGGAGATTCCAACGGATTCGCTGCCGATACAGCAAGTGGCGGCTACGGGAAAACCTGTGTACGGACGCGCGCTGACGATGGTATTTGAGGATGGCACCGAGCGGGAAACGGTGGCATATGTCGTACCGCTGCTGGATGATGAAAGCAAGCCTCGGGGAGTGGTGGCGGCCTCAATCGACCTGACAGAACTCAAGCAGGTAGAAAAGGCGCTGCGGGAAAGCGAACTGAGATTCCGGACCGTGTACGAGCGGTCTCCTGTGGGCATAGCTCTGGTGGACTCGAACAACGGGCGGTTCCTGCAAGTCAATCCGAAGTTCTGTGAAATCGTCGGCCGCGGCGAAGAAGAACTGTTGCGGGTCGACGTGGCCAGCATTACTCACCGCGACGATGTTGCACGAGGGGGTGAATATCTACGCCAGTTAGCCGAGGAAAAGCTGAGCAGTTACGAGATCGACAAAAGGTATGTTCGCCCGGATGGATCGGTGCGCCGGGTGCGGATTCTGGTAGTACCAATGTGGAGAAAAGGCGAAACGCAACGATGGCAGATGGGGCTGGTAGAGGATATCACCGAAAGTAAGCGCACTCAGGAGGCCTTGCGGGAAAGCGAGGAACGGTTCCGCGTAGCACTGAAGAATTCCCCCATCGCGGTGTTCAACCAAGATCTGGATCTGCGTTACACGTGGATGTACAACTCGCAACTGCCGTTGTTGGGAAGCGAAAAGTTGGGAAAGACGCCGAGCGACATCTTCGCGCCGGATGAGGCTGCGCAAATTACGGAAATCCGGCAACGGGTGCTGGAAACCGGGGTAGGAACACGCTATGAAATGCAGGTCACTCTTGGAAGCAAGAGGCACTACCTCAATACTACGATCGAACCGCTCTTGGACTCGACTGGCGGGGTGATTGGAATTACTGGCGCCAGTATGGACGTGACCGAGCTTCGGGAGGCAAGCGAAGCTTTACGCGAAGCCAAGAAAAAACTGACCGAAGAAAAGCTTTATCTGGAGCAGGAAATCGACATGGAATTGGGCTTTGGGGAAATCATCGGGCAGAGCAAGGCCCTGCAAGCCGTCATGGAGAATGTGGGAAAGGTCGCAGCCAGCGATGCCACGGTGCTGCTGCTCGGCGAAACGGGAACCGGGAAGGAACTGGTGGCGCGGGCGATCCACCGCTTGAGTCAGCGTGCCGACAGTAGCTTCATCAAATTGAATTGCGCTGCGATTCCGTCGGGCCTGCTGGAGAGCGAATTATTCGGCAATGAGAAGGGCGCGTTTACTGGAGCGGTGAGCAAAAAGCTTGGACGACTCGAACTGGCCGACAAAGGGACGCTTTTTCTCGACGAGATTGGAGAGATTTCGCTCGCACTGCAACCGAAGCTGCTGCGGGTTTTGCAGGATCAGGAGTTCGAACGGCTGGGTGGAACGCACACCTTGAAGGTGGATTTTCGTTTGATTGCAGCGACGAACCGTGATTTGGCGGATAGTGTGCGGGAGAGTGAGTTCCGCAGCGATTTGTATTACCGGCTGAACGTGTTTCCGATCCGCGTGCCACCGTTGCGACAACGGCGGGAAGACATCCCATTGCTAGTGGAACATTTTGTGCAGAAATTCACGTGGAGGATGAATAAGTCGATCACGAGCATTCCAAAAAAGACCATGGATGCATTGATGGGGTGGGAATGGCCGGGGAATGTTCGGGAGCTGGAGAATTTTATCGAGCGGTCGGTGATTCTGACGCAAGGTTCGGTGTTGGTGGCGCCATTAGGCGAAATGGAGTCGATCTCCACGGAGGAGGAAAGCATGGATGAGACTCTGGAGGCAACCGAACGCGACCATATTCTGCGCGCTTTGCGGGAGAGCCACGGACAGATTGGCGGGCTCCGAGGAGCGGCCATGCGATTGGGATTGAAGCGGACAACGCTGCAATCGAAACTGAAGCATTTGGGAATCGATCCACGATCGGGGCGACTGATCCATTAATCACTGGGGACCATGTGGACGGGCTTGGAGCCCGTCCACACTCCACTGTCAAGCTTTCTTGATGGCGTGATAGACAAAGAGGACCACGATCGCGCCGATGACGGCGACGACGAGGCTGTAGATGTTGACGCCGGTCACGCCGTGAGCCCCGAAGAAACTAAACAGCCACCCGCCAACAATGGCACCCACGACTCCGAGGACAATGTCGAGGATAAGACCTTCGCCCGACTTGTTGACGATTTTGCTTCCGATGAAGCCCGCAACCAGACCCAGCACGATCCACGCCAGAATTGACATAGATTTTTCTCCTTCGATACGGATTTGAAAACATTGTGGGAAAAGCGCGCGCTGACTATAGCAGAAGATCGGGTGAGTGGGAATCGGGGAAAATACGGGCGGCGCGACTGTCTTCTTTTCGGTTTTCGGACCTCCGCTCGCCGCTCTGCCCAGACTCGGCAAGCCGCCCCTCTACGGCGAGGATGGGAAGATGCCGACGGCAGGGCAATCGGTTACAATCCTCGCGCATATGAACCGCGAATATAACAAACAATATAGCCATGAGTTAGGACGCGACATGGAGTCGCTGGTCTATGGCCATGCCGGCCAGCCGATCATTGTTTTTCCGACATCCAGGGGACGCTTTTTTGAGTATGAGGATGCGGGGATGATTCGCGCGCTAAGCGGGAAACTGGACGGGGGTTCAATCCAAATATTTTGCGTCGATGCCGTGGACGGTGAGAGCTGGTACAACAAGAGCGTGCATCCGGGAGCGCGAATCTGGCGGCATGTGCAGTACGAGCGCTATGTGATCAACGAGTTTCTACCGTATTTGAAGTGGAAGAACTGGGCTCCGCAGATCGCGGTGACGGGCTGCAGTTTTGGCGGTTATCATGCGCTGAATTTTTCCATGCGGCATCCGGATCTAGTCTCGGCTTGTGTCACCATGAGCGGATCTTTCGACATCAAAAGCTTTCTCGACGGCTATTACAATGACAATGTTTACTTCAATAATCCGCCGGACTACTTGCCGCGCACCAGCGATGAATGGTTTCTGAGCCGGTACCGGCAGATGAAGATTGTATTGGGATCGTCGGATTGGGATATGTGCCTGGACGCGAACGTGAAGATGGCGGCGATTTTGAGTAACAAGGGAATACCACATTGGCTGGATATTTACGGGGATAACAGCAAACATGATTGGCCGCTTTGGCAGCGGATGGCGGGCAAGTATTTTTAGTGGAGGGACGGGCGTCTCGCCCGTCCAGCGTGTGTAGCGGCCGGTCGGGGACGCTCGGCTCTCCACTGGCAGAGTGGTTCGTTGAATAGAGGATCTGAATTATGGCTAACAAGAAGATTGGAATTCTTTTTGGGATGGAGAACACTTTTCCGCCGGCTTTGGTGGAAAAGATCGGTTCGATGAAAACCACCGGTGTTACGGGCGAGTTTGTGAAGATTGGCGGCATCCGGATGGATGAGCCTAAAAAATACGACGTGATCATTGACCGGATCTCGCAAGACATTCCTTTCTACCGTGCTTATTTGAAAAACGCGATGCTGCAGGGGACGATTGTGATTAACAATCCGTTCTGGTGGACGGCGGACGATAAATTTTTCAATTACGCGCTGGCGCACAAGATGGGGGTGGCGATTCCGCCTACGGTGATTTTGCCGCATCATACGCATCCTCCGGATACTACCGATAAGTCGATGCGGAATTTGATCTATCCGCTGAATTGGGAAGATGTGTTTGCCTATGTCGGCTTTCCAGCATTTCTCAAACCTTATGCGGGCGGCGGCTGGAAGCATGTGTATAAGGTGCATTCTCCGGAGGAGTTCTTTCATAACTACAACCAGACTGGTGACCTGTGCATGACGCTGCAACATGGCGTGGAGTTTGAGGATTATTACCGGTGTTACGTGGTGGGACAAGAGAAGGTACACATCATGAAGTACGATCCTCGGGCTCCGCATCATGAGCGCTATGTGAAGGGGAATCCCCAACCGGGAACCAAGTTGAAGCAACGTATCGAGAAAGATGCTTTGGCATTGTGCCGCGCGCTCGGCTACGACTTGAATACGGTGGAGTTTGCGGTGGAAGATGGTGTGCCTTATGCGATTGACTTTATGAATCCAGCTCCGGATGCGGAAGTTACATCGGTCGGCCGGGATAATTTTGATTGGGTAGTCGACGCAGTCGCTGAGATGGCGGTGAAGAAGGCACTGGGTGGCAAGAATCAGGTGGAGGAGTTGCGTTGGGCGGCGTTTTTGAATGGGGCGAAGTGAGAATTAGCGCTGGACGGGCGAGGACGCCGTCCCCACACAAGCGTCTCATTGGTATACTAGTTGGACTTACTGCATGGCTTTCTTCCTGCCTTGCAGCCTTGGATGTGCCGCAATGAAGCCTACATTCACGCTTGGAATCGAAGAGGAGTATCAGACAGTCGATCCTGAAACTCGGGATCTTCGGTCGCACATTCACGCCGAAATCATCGAGAAGGGCAGATTGATTCTCCAGGAACGGGTCAAGACGGAGATGCACCAATCAGTGGTGGAGGTAGGAACTTCGGTTTGCCACAATATAAAGGAAGCGCGAGAAGAGTTGAAGGGTCTGCGGCGGCACATGATCAGGTTGGCGCGGGAGAATGGGCTGCGGCTGGCTTCAGCGGCGACGCATCCGTTTGCCGATTGGCGCGTGCAGGCACTTACGCCGGGCGAGCGCTACAAGAACATTGTGGAAGACATGCAACTGGTGGCCCGAGCCAATCTGATTTTCGGGCTTCATGTGCATGTCGGCATCGAAGATCGCGAGATTCTGATTCAGATGATGAATCATGCGCGATATTTTATTCCGCACCTGCTGGCACTGTCGTCGAATTCGCCTTTCTGGCTGGGGATGGACACCGGCCTGCACTCCTACCGCTGCAAGGTGTTCGATAAGTTCCCGCGGACGAATCTTCCGGATTATTTTCCGAGCTGGGGCGAGTATGAGAATTATGTCAAGCTGCTGGTGAAGACGAACTCGATCGATAACGCGAAGAAAATCTGGTGGGACATGCGTCCACATCCATTCTTTAACACCCTGGAATTCCGGGTATGCGATCTGCCGATGCGAGTGGACGAGACGATTGCTTTGGCGGCTCTGATTCAGGCTACGGTAGCGAAACTGTATAAGCTGCACTCGCAGAATCAGGGGTTCCGGTTGTATCGGAAGTCATTGCTGATGGAGAACAAATGGCGCGCGGCGCGCTATGGGATCAACGGAAAACTGATCGACTTCGGCAAGCAGATGGAAGTTCCGGAGCGCGATCTGATTGAAGAGTATCTGGTGTTCGTGGATGACGTGCTGGACGAACTGGATTGCCGCGAAGAGGTGGAGTACATACGCGAGATTATGAAGATGGGCACGGGCGCGGATCGGCAGTTGCGTGTGTATCAGGAAACCGGCGACATGAAGGCCGTGATGGACTACATCATTAAGGAGACCGAGGTGGGCGTGGACAAGGTGGAGAGTTTGCCCACCGCACGCGCCGTCTGATGAGCTTGATGGAGACTTCTACGAATACTACGGAACAATCCAATCGAAAACTTAACAAGGTGGCTTTTGATCCCGAGCTGACGCCGGGTGCACGGAACGCGGTGTGCGTGTGCTTGCGTGTGCTGCCTTCTGAAAAAGTCACTGTCATCACCGACGAAGTGAGCCTGGAGATTGCCGCCGCAATCGTACACGAACTGGAAGAAGTGGGCTGTCACAACCAGATTTGGGTCCTGGAGGACGTGGCGACGCGTCCCTTGACAGATTTGCCGCTCGCGATTGCGGAGGATTTGGAGACGAGTCAGGTCAGTATTTTTGCGGTGCAGGCGCAGACCAACGAACTGAAGTCGCGCATGCAGATGACGGATGTGGTGAATCGGAGAAAGATTCGGCACGCCCACATGGTCAACATCAATAAACGGATCATGATGGAAGGCATGCGTGCGGACTTCTTGAAAGTAGACCGGCTGAGCCTGAAGGTTCTGGAAACTGTGCGCAAGGCCAAACAGGTTCGGGCCAAGACGCCCGCTGGGACTGATCTTGTGGCGGATTTGAATCCGAATTATCGCTGGGTGAAGACGAGCGGCCTTATCAGCACGGAAAAGTGGGGAAACCTGCCAGGTGGCGAAGTGTTCACGACGCCGGGCGAGGTGAATGGGACGTTTGTCATTGATGGAGTGGTAGGCGATTATTTGTGTGCGAAGTTTGGCGATTTGAAGGCGAATCCGCTGACCATTCAAGTGAAGGCGAATCGTTTGATCGAGGCGCATTCGGCAAACAAGGAATTGAAAGATGACTTCTGGGCCTACACACATACGGATGAGAACAGCAATCGGGTGGGCGAGTTTGCGATTGGCACAAATATCGAACTCAAGGATGTGATTGGGGAGATATTGCAGGATGAGAAATATCCTGGCGTACATATTGCGTTTGGGAATCCGTATGGGGCGCACACGGGGGCGGAATGGTTTTCGTCGACTCATATTGATGTCGTGGGACGGAAGTTTGATATCTGGGTCGATGGTCAGCAGATTATGCGTGGCGGGCAGTTTTTGATTGAAGCGTAGAGCGTTTCAACACCAAGGCCCCAAGTCTGCCGAGAAAAGCCAGCAGTTGTTTTCAAGGATTGCCATCAACCTCGCATGATTCCCGCCTACCGCCACGATTTCAACTCGCGATTTACTCCTGAAAAATACGAACAGTTTCGACGCGAGATGACTTCGCGGTGCGGCATGGAAGTTCCATTCGCACTTTGCGAGACTCCTTGTTTTTTTCCTCATGCGCTGGTTGAGCGCATGGGCGAGGATGGCAAGACCCTGATCCGGCAACTTGTGGACAGTCCCGAATATCGCGCACGTTCCGAGGCTTCCATTCCCCCGAAGTTCCGCGTGCCGAATGAATCATCGCATCCGATGTTTATCCAGGTCGACTTTGGGTTGGTGCAAGATTCGGCGGGTGAGTTACGGCCGAAACTGGTTGAATTGCAGGCCTTCCCCTCCCTTTACGCTTATCAGCCAGTTTTGGCACAGGCTTATATCGATGTATTTGGACTTGACCCTGCACTCCGCTATTTCCTGAGTGGACTGGACTCAGCTTCTTACAAGCGGCTTCTGCGGGATGCAATTGTTGCGGGGCATGATCCGGCGAATGTGGTGTTAATGGAAGTGCATCCCGAGGAGCAGAAGACGCGTCCGGATTTTTTGCTGACTGAGAAGCTGCTGGGGATTCGCACCGTGTGCATCACCAAGATTCAGAAAGACGGGCGGCGGCTTTTTTATGAGGATGGAGGGAAGAGGATCCCGATTGAGCGGATTTATAACCGCACCATCGTGGATGAATTGGAACGTAAAGGCGTTAAATTACCGTTTGATTTTCGCGACGAACTCGATGTGGAGTGGGCTGGGCATCCGAACTGGTATTTTCGGATCAGTAAGTATTCGATCCCTTATTTGAAGCATCCGTCGGTGCCGAGGACCTGGTTTCTGGATCAACTCAAAGAGGTACCTGCAGATCTTGAGAATTTTGTGCTCAAGCCGCTTTATTCATTCGCCGGATTGGGCGTGGTCATTGCGCCTTCACGCGCCGACATTGACGCGATTCCTGCGGCGAAACGCAGCGAATATATTTTGCAGGAGCGTCTGAACTTTACGCCCGTGGTAGAAACTCCTAACGGCCTCACAAAAGTCGAATTGCGTGTCATGTATGTGTGGATCGATCAGTTGTTACCGGTACTAACGATCGTACGCATGGGACGAGGCTTGATGATGGGCGTGGATCACAACAAGAATATGGCTTGGGTAGGATCGTCAGCGGCTCTGATCAGCCACTAGTGATGACGGAGATCGCTAAGCGTCCATCGAATACGTTGTTGTTTGCGGCCGACATGGCCGGCACTCTTATATTCGGCATTGAGGGCGCCGAGGCCGCAATCACCGGCAATCTCGACTTGCTGGGGCTCATGGTGCTGGCCTTTTCCACCGCACTGGCGGGTGGAATCTTTCGCGACATTCTCATTGGCGCTATCCCTCCTAGTTCATTGCGCGACTGGCGTTACTCGGCTATGGCATTCACTGGCGCTGCAATTGTTTTCTTCTCCTATCGCTTCTTGCAGGGAATTCCGAGTGAAGTGATCCTGGTTCTGGATGCCGCCGGCCTGGCATTGTTTGCCGTGGCAGGAACGGAAAAAGCGCTCCTCTACGAAATGCACCCTTTCATCGCCATTTTGATGGGCACCATCACCGGGGTCGGCGGAGGTACGGTGCGCGACATTTTTCTGGCGCGTGTTCCTAACGTGCTTCGCTCAGATATTTATGCTACCGCGGCCATGGCCGGTGCGGCGGTAATGATTGCGGCCCGCAAACTGAAGATTTCTCACACTTGGGCGGCTGTATTGGGCGGTGTGTTCTGTTTTGCGCTGCGCATGGTCAGTGTTTGGCGGCATTGGAATCTACCGAAGGTGATGATGCCGTAACAGAACTTTCCTTGTACCTCAAGTTTCCCCATCTCGGTTGACCCGACCGCGCCGACAGCCTACCATTACGCCTTCGCGGACAGAGGCAGCTTCAGCCCTGCACGTAGAATCAAAAGCAAGGGTGGCGGACAAGAGCGTCACCCCACACGACCTATGGACATGCTCGGCCAGACTGTCTCCCACTATCGCATCCTGTCAAAACTGGGCGGTGGCGGAATGGGAGTTGTTTACGAGGCGGAGGATCTCCGCCTGGGCCGGCATGTTGCGCTGAAGTTTATCCCCGATCATCTGACTAAAGATCAACGCTCGCTCGACCGGTTTATGCGGGAAGCGCGAGCGGCGTCGCAACTCAATCATCCAAACATCTGCACTATCCATGACATTGAAGACAACAACGGGCAGCCGTTTATCGTCATGGAAAAACTGGAGGGCGAGAGCCTGAAGCAGCGAATCCACGGCCTGCCAATGGATCTTGAAGACCTGCTCGACATTGCGGTACAGGTGGCGGACGCATTGGCGGCGTCGCATGCCAAAGGGATCGTGCATCGCGACATCAAGCCGGCAAATATTTTCCTGACTCCGAATGGGCAGGTGAAGATTCTGGATTTTGGCTTGGCGAAACTGGCCAAGGACGGAAGCGTGGGCACAACCACGGATTCTTCGCTGGAAGAATCGCTGACGCAAGTGGGAGTAATTCCGGGGACAGCCGTGTATATGTCGCCGGAGCAGGCGCGATCGGAAGATCTTGATGTACGCAGTGACATATTTTCTTTCGGCGTGATGCTGTTCGAGATGGCAACCGGGAAGAAACCGTTCACCGGCACGAACGTGGTTATGACGCTGCACGCGGTAATCAATTCAAAACCGGCCTCCCCTCGGTCGATTAATCCTTCCGTCCCTCCGGAACTCGAAGCAGTCATCGGGAAAGCAATGGAGAAGGATCGGGACCGGCGCTATAAAAACGCGACGGAAATGAAGGCCGACCTCGTACGGCTGAAAAAAGGAACGGAACCGACACTGCGTAGCGGGTTCCGGCACATGAGTGGACTGCACGTGGTGACGAATACGTTCCAGAAGCCAAATTCGAAGCTAAATTGGATTTTAGTTGGATTGGCCGCAGTGCTGCTGATGGTTGTGATAGCGATGGGAGCGTGGTTCTTTAAACATAGGATTCCGAAGGCGGCGGCGAATAATCGGACGATTGCGGTGTTGCCGCTGCAGAATATTAATAATGATGATGCGGCGAGCGAGTACCTGCGGTTTGCGCTGGCGGACGAGATTGCGAACGCGCTAACCCATGCGCACTCGCTGGAGATCCGGCCATCGGCATCCACCCAAAAATACGGCAACGGCGAAGCGGATCCGGCAAAAGCCGGGCGCGAGCTGGGCGTGGGCACGGTGGTGACAGGACACTTTCTGCGCCAGAACAACATGGTCAGAGTGACACTGGAAGCAATCGAAGTGAAAGACGACAAGTTGATCTGGACGGGCACGCTCACGTCTCCGGCAGACAACCTGATCGCGTTGCAGAACCAGATGGCAAGGAAGGTGAGGCAGGAACTGGTGCCCGCCTTGGGCGCTTCGCGAGAAGCGATGGAAACCGGCAGCGCTCCGGCGAATCGCGAAGGGTATGACGTCTATTTGCGAAGTCTGGCTATGTCGCACGATGGAGCGGCGAACAAGGATGCAATCACCATGCTCGAACACGCTGTGGCGCTTGATCCAAATTACGCGCCGTCGTGGGAGGCGCTGGGACGGCGATATTACTTCGACGCGATTTATTCTGGCGGAGGAGCGGCAGGATATCAACGTTCGAATGCGGCCTACAAGCGGGCCATTTCGCTCGAACCTGGACGGGTCAGCGCGGCTGGGTTTCTGGCAGCGAATGAAGTCGAGGCCGGCGACCTGGACAAGGCTTATCAGGATGCGCGGGCATTGGTGCAAAAGCGTCCTGACAATGCGATTGCGCATTATTCGCTTGCTTATGTGCTCCGCTATGCCGGACTGCTGGATGAAGCGCAAAGTGAGTGCGACAGGGCGCTGGCGATCGACGCGGGAAACTATAACTGGCGTTCGTGCTCGTTTGCTTTTTTTGAGGCGGGTAAGCCGGGGCGGGCAATGGAGTATCTGAACCGGGATGCAGGCTCGGAATGGTCGAATGCGGTGCGAGTTTCGGTGCTCATGCGCCAGGGGAAGATGACAGAAGCTCAGCAAGCAACGCAAAAGATGACGGACAATTCGATGTGGATGCGGGGACTGTTGCAGGCTTGTCTGAACAAGGCCCCGGCAACGGAAGTGCACCGACTGGCGGGATTGGCAGAGAATGAATTATTGCCGGAGCAGGATTCGGAATTGAAGTATTACCAGGGAGCGCTGCTAGCGGCTTGCGGAGAAAAGCAGATTGCATTCGATTTCTTGCGCAAAGCGGTGTCTGAGAATTACTGCGCGCATCAGGCATTGCAATCGGATCCGCTGCTGGCGGGTGTGCGCGAAGATGCGGAGTTCCGGCAGATCGTGCAGGCGGCGGCAGAATGTCAGCAGAAATTCGAGGCGGCGCAAGAAATGGGCAAGTAGAGAGCCGTCAAAGCAGAATATATTTGTTTCTTCTCTTGAGGAAAATCTATCAGATGGACATGTTTGCGATGAAGAAGTTTGGGGTTGGATTGGTGTACAGCAGGCTCGCAACAGCAGTCACGGTAATGTCGCTAATGGTTTCGGCGGCGTCATTCGCAAATGGACAGACGCCCGAAAAGACTGCGGCCGATCATTCAGCAGCCGACCATTATTATGAACCTCTCCCGCAGGAGACGGGTACAACTGGGCTGGAGCTGATGCTGCGGCGGTTGCAGACGACCGCGCGGCTGATGCAGGTGGACGCGCACCCAGATGATGAAGACGGGGGGATGCTGACGCTGGAGGCACGCGGGAAAGGCGTTTCGACGTTGCTGATGACGTTGAACCGGGGCGAAGGTGGGCAGAACGAACTAGGCAGCAACCTGTTCGACGTGTTGGGCGTGGTGCGGACGCTCGAGGTGCTGGCAGCGGACCGCTACTATGGGGTGGAGCAGCGATTCTCGCGGGTGGCAGATTTCGGATATTCGAAAACGCCCGAGGAGACTTTTCAGAAGTGGCAGGGACACGACATTCCGCTGGGCGATATCGTGCGAGTGATCCGGACGTTTCGGCCCGACGTGCTGATCGCGCGATTTTCGGGCACGGAACGCGACGGGCACGGACATCATCAGGCATCGGCGATTTTGACGAAAGAGGCGTTCCGCGCGGCGGCCGATCCGAAGCGTTTTCCGGAGCAAATCGCGGAGGGCCTCCAGCCCTGGCAGCCGAAGAAGTTGTACATCGGGAATGTGTGCGGCTTCGGAGCTTCGACCTGTGATGCTGCCAATTACACGGTAAAGCTGAACACTGGAAAAGAAGATCCGCTGCTTGGCGAATCGTACGTGCAGTTTGCAATCGAGGGATTGCGGCATCAGCGATCGCAAGCGCTGGGTGGCGTCTCGATTCCCAAGGGCGATCGATTTGCCCATTACAAGCTGGTCGATTCGGTCGTTGAATCTCCAAAGAACAGCGACGGTCACGAGCAAGATTTCTTCGACGGAATCGACACGACGTTGTTGGGGCTGGCGTCGAGGCTGGGGAACGAAGAGAAAAAGGTGCCGTGGCTGCCACAGCAGCTCACTGAGATGCAACAGCGAGTTACCGAGGCAGAGCAAAATGCTGGTAGGGACTCGGGAAAGAGCGCGATGGCTCTCCTGAGTGGACTAAAGAGAGCTGAGGATCTGCTGCAACGCGTTCGACAATCATCGCTATCGGATGACGCGAAAAAGTTGCTTACAAGTGAACTTGAGACGAAGCGCAATCAATTCCAACAGGCAGCAAACGTCGCGTTGGGAGTTAAGTTGACAGCGACTTTCGACGCAGCACCCGCGCCTTCTCCCGAATCGGCCGCGATGGCCGTTCCGGGGGAAAGTGTTGCCGTGAAGTCGCTGGGCAATGCCACTGGAGGAACAGTGGTCTCGGCAAAGTTGATCTTGGACGCTCAGAATTGCCAACAAAACACGCTAGGAGCAAAGTCGGCGGACAAACCTTCAGTAGCCCAGTTCGATTTCCGCATGACACCGTGCGCGAAGGCCGGCTACACACGGCCGTATTGGCATCGACACGATCCAGAGCGCGACGCGCTGAATACGATTGATGAGCCAGCGTATCAAACGCTCCCCTTCCCGCCACCGCCATTTCATGTGCGCATGGAATATCAATATGAAGGGCTTGCTGGATCAATCGAAGTTCCCGTCATGGTGCGGTTCAAACAGTCTGACGGGAGCGAGGGCGAGCATCCACTGGCGATTGGCCCGAAATTTTCAATTGCGTTGTCACCATCGAGCTCAGTCATCCCTTCAGACAAAATTGGCAGCACGCGCGTGAAGACAACGGCCCGCGATCAGAGTAGCGGCTCCCAGGCGCAGATTGCTTTGAATGTGCCGAACGGTTGGCGCGCGGAGCCGGCGCATGAATCCATTGAGATTCCCAAAGATGAGTCGAAGGACGCCTCATTCCAGGTCTTCCCTGCCAAGTTAGAGGAGGGCCAAACTCATATTCGGGCGGAACTCACGAGCGGGGAAAAGGCCTACGGCGAGGAATATACGGTGGTCACGCGCGAAGATCTAGGCGCCTTTTATTATTACCAGCCTGCCGTGCAGCGCGTATCAATCGTGGATGTGAAGTTCCCCAGAGACCTCAAAATTGGATATATCATGGGCGCGGGTGACGACATTCCTGTCGTACTCGAACAGATCGGGATGGATGTCGCGATGATTCCGGCTGACAAGTTGGCCAGCGAGGACCTCAGCAAGTACCAAACGATCGTGCTGGGAATTCGTGCATACGATACGCAGAAAGACGTGATCGCGAACAACAAGCGGCTACTCGATTTCGTCAAGAATGGTGGGCGCTTGGTCGTGCAATATAACACGATGGGATCCTTTGGGGTGCCGATCGATTTTAATTCGGGTAAATACACGCCCTATCCGACAACACTTAGCCGGGCCCGCGTTTCGGTCGAAGAAGCGCCAGTGAAGATTCTCGATCCAGCGAACCCGATCTTCCATTCTCCGAACGAAATTACTCAGAAGGATTTTGACGGTTGGGTGCAGGAGCGTGGCCTGTACTTCATGTCGCAGTGGGATTCAAACTTCACTCCACTGCTCGAATCGCATGATCCGGGCGAGGGCGAGCAGAAGGGCGGCTTGCTCGTAGCGCACTATGGCAAGGGAACCTACATCTACACGGGATATGCGTTCTTTCGGCAACTGCCGGCGTGTGTGCCTGGGGCAGTGAGGTTGTTTGTGAATTTGATAGCCAGTCGTTAGTCGTCAGGCATTAGCCGTTCGGAGAACAATTTGCGATTTACGAATGACGAATTTAGGCCGAGATCCGTTCGCCAGCGACTAACGACTATCAACCAACGATTTATTTCATGACGATTCCACCCGAAGGCGAATCCGATACCAAGCCACAGCTCGTCCGCGGCATCGGCCTCGGCTCCGCTACGGCGCTGAACATGATTGACATGATCGGCGTCGGACCGTTTATTACGATTCCGTTGATCGTGACCGCGATGGGCGGTCCGCAGGCGATGCTGGGCTGGGTGTTGGGCGCGGTTCTCGCCATCTGCGACGGGCTGGTGTGGGCGGAACTGGGCGCGGCCATGCCGGGATCAGGCGGGTCGTATCGCTACCTGCTGCAGATCTATGGGCCGCAGAAACTGGGACGGCTGATCGCGTTCCTCTTTATCTGGCAGCTCTCGTTCAGCGCTCCGCTCTCGATTGCGTCGGGCGCGGTGGGGCTTTCGCAGTACGCGGCCTTCTTTTGGCCACGCCTGGAAATGGTGTGGTCGACTCACACCTGGGCCCTCCATCTTCCTTTTCTTGGAACTCTGCAACTGACCTGGGTAGCGATGCCGGCTACATTTCTCGGGATCGGCGTCTGCGCGTTGACGGCGTTTCTCTTGTACCGGCGCATCACCGCGATTGCACGGCTTACCAAGGTGCTGTGGACGGGGGTGATGGCAACCATCGGGTGGATCATCTTCGCGGGGCTGACCCATTTCAATGCGCATCGGGCGTTCGACTTGCCTCCGGGGGCTTTTACATTTTCGCGAAGCTTCTTTCACGGACTGGGTGGGGCCATGCTGATCGCCGCATATGACATCGGAGGGTACTACAACGTCTGTTTCCTCGGGGACGAAGTCAAGGAGCCGGCGAAAAATATTCCGCGGGCACTGTTGCTATCCATTCTGGCCGTGGCGTGTCTATATGTAGTAATGAATGTCAGCATTCTCGGCGTCATTCCGTGGCGAGAACTGGCACAGGCGGGGGCCTCGAACAGCAAGTTGTATGTCGTTTCAACCTTGATGCAACGGGTGTATGGGAACTGGGCGGCTTCGATTATTTCAGTGCTGGTGATGTGGACGGCATTCGCATCGGTCTTTTCGCTGACTTTGGGGTATTCGCGAGTACCTTACGCGGCGGCGCTTGACGGGAACTACTTTCGGGCTTTTGCGAAGGTGCACCCAATTCACAAGTTTCCCTATGTTTCGGTGCTGGCGCTGACTGGGGTTGCGGGGTTGTTTTGCTTCCTGAGGCTGGCCGATTTGATAGCCGCGCTGATCGTTATCCGTATCGTGCTGCAATTTCTTATGCAGATCATCGGAGTCATTGTGCTCCGGGTGCGGCAACCGAATATGCCGCGACCGTTTCGGATGTGGTTTTATCCAGTACCCGCGCTGGTGGCTGGAGTCAGCTATGTTTTTATTTTGGACTCGCGCAGGGATTTTCTTGGGTACGCAGGCCTGATTCTCGTGGTGGGGATTATTGTTTATTGCGTGCGGGCTTGGCGGCGACAAGAGTGGCCATTTGTTGAGCCCGCAATTAGTTAACGGAGCGACGGGTATCTCGTGAACCTGCCCTGAGCGAAGTCGAAGGGTCCATTCGCGGCCCCGGGGGGAACGCCCAACGCTCGACCAGCAAGTGCTTATGGCGGAAATGTTCAAAATGCCGGTGATGGAGCCGATCGCGACTAAGCATTCGGTTTCTCCATGGGCCCCATTGGGTGAGCCGCTGTTTCGCTCGCTTTGGATTGCATCGGTCATTTCTTATACCGGCACGTGGATGCAGAACGTAGGCGCAGCTTGGCTAATGACGCAGATGACCATGAATCCGTTGATGATTGGTCTGGTGCAAGCGGCTGCGGCACTGCCGGTGTTCCTGGTGATTTTGCCGGCGGGCGCGCTGGCGGATATGGTGGATCGGCGGCGTTTTCTTTTGCTTACTCAGGGATGGATGGTGCTGGCTTCAGGGACCCTCGGCATCATGACGCTGACCAGTTGCGTAGGACCTTGGGTATTGCTCCTGTTTACGTTTTTGCTGGGCCTTGGTGCGGTGATGAACGATCCGGCGTGGCAGGCGATTACGCCGGAGCTAGTTCCTGCAAAACAGCACGCTTCGGCAGTGGCTCTGAATTCCGCAGGATACAACGTGGCGCGAGCCGTGGGGCCGGCCATGGGCGGCGTAATTGTGGCGGCCGTCGGATGCGGCACAACATTCTTGCTAAATGCATTTTCGTTCCTTGGCGTGATCGTATTTCTCTATCGCTGGCAGCGGCCGATTGAAGCTCAGCCCAAGACCCAGCGCGTGTGGTCCGCAATTGGCGATGGATTCCAATACGTGCGAAAGAGTGGATTGGCGAAATCTGTCCTGCTGCGGACTGGAACGTTCAGCATAGCGGCCGTTGCCATGTTGGCTCTGTTGCCAATCATTGCGCGTCCCTATGGAGCGAGAGGATATGGCGTTCTCCTGGGCTGCTTCGGGCTGGGCGCGCTGTTGGGAGCAGTGGCGTTGCCGCGTGTGCGCGAAAAATTGTCCATGGACGGTGTGGTGGGGGCAGCCATCCTGATTTTTGCGGCGATGACGTTTGCCGCTGGACGGGCGGAAACTTTTGTACTGCTCTGTGCGGTAATGCTGGTGGCAGGTGCAGCTTGGATTGGAATTCTGGCGTGTTTGAATGTGGTGGCGCAGACGATGTGTCCGGCATACGTGCGGGCTAGGGCGCTATCGTTTTACCTGCTGGTATTGCAGGGAGGCATGGCGCTGGGAGCCACGCTCTGGGGTGCAGTGGCTCAGAGGATTGGGGTTCCGGACGCCCTTGGCGTGGCAGCTGTAGTGCTGGCACTGGGAGTATTCGCGCTTCGCGGCCATCGCATCACGGCGAGCGAACTGGAGTTGGCTCCGATGGTGATTCGAGATTAGGACCGATCGCGCACCTGCGCCCGCTTAGCGCGTTGCCGAAGGTAACGTATCAATCCGCTGACCGAAATGAGGACGATTGAGAAAGCCGGAAACAATCTAAACTGCGCAGAGGCGGCGAAGCGGTCGAACATGGGGATTAGATGAGCCAAGCCTGCAAACAGAAGAATGAAACACGAGCCGGCAATCAAGAAGCCAGCCAATAGTGACATTCCATGAGTCTTGCGATTGGCAATACTCGCCGAAATGCTCCCGTCAACCATTTTAGCATCTTAGACCCGCCGAAACCCGAAAGCAAAGTCTATGGTAGTGATGCATCAAAATGCATCACTACCAAGTCTATGATCGGATCGACACAGGTGAGCAAACTGAGATTGGCGGTCTGGCGCCCTATTTTTTGGTGCCGGGATGATGCTTGCGCCAGTCAGCTCCATCGCGTCCACCGTGTTGGGCGATCCGGGTGAGGATGAGTTCGGCGGTAAGCCGCCGCTTGGTGAGATGCGCAGCAATTCTCTGCTTCGCCCGTTTCGCTGGAACTTTCGGGTCGAGAAATACCAGTACCGACGGGCCAGCTCCGCTAAGTGCCGCGCCGAGGATGCCGGAATCTCCCGTGAGTTCCTTAACGGCGGGAAGTAGTGGCGACAGCGGTGCACGATAAGGCTGATGGATTCGATCTTCGAGAGCTGAGGGCAACAGGTCAGGACGGTCTTGCGTGAAAGCCGCCAGCAGCAGCATCGAGTTCTGAATGTTGGTGACGGCGTCAGCGCGTGAGTACTGGAAAGGCAGCACGCGTCGGGCTTGCTCGGTCGAGAGTGGGGCATCAGGGACAACGAGCAGCAGCGGCCACTTCCCTTTCGGCTTCACTTCGACTACCTGCGCCTGCACCTGATTCGCCATGCGGGCCACCGTGAGCGCGCCCATCCAGCAAGCGGAGGCGTTGTCAGGATGGTGCTCGCGCATGGAAGCCTCGCCCACGATGCGGTCATTTTTCCAGCGCAAATGTCCGAAATGAACTGCCAACGCAATGCCGGCTAGGCGCGCCGCGGCGGACGATCCGCAACCTCGGCCAATGGGGATCTCGTTCTCGATGTGAATTCGCAAAGGCGCAATTTTGCGATTCTCCGATTCGAGCACCTCGCAATAGGTAGTGACGATAAGATGGTTCTCCATCCGGCCGCAGATCTGCGCATCGCGGCCTTCGGCGGTCACAAAGAAATCGGGGGCGCGCTCGGCACGCAGACGAAGATGGAAATCAAGAGCAAGGGCGGCGGCGTCAAACGCCGGGCCCAGATTGGCGGAGGTCGCTGGAAGCGCCAGACGCAGCGAGCGATTTAAAGATGTGGGACGTGAAGGCATAGCTTAAAAAGCAAACTCCTCGGCAGCCAAAATATGACCGAAACAATAGAAATGGAAGGCTTTAGCCCGATCCGGTCTACGTAGAATCACTAGCGATCGGCAACAACGATTGAACTGTGTTTTATACACGAATTTGCGGCGAACTGCTATGGATTTCTGCGGAATTGTGCCTTTGACAAACCCGAACAAGGCTGAGCGATGCGATTACGCACCATCCATCGGTTGGGAATAGATTACGATTTCACCCTCTCTTTTGATCGCGCCTTCGTAACAGGCACGCATGATCGGATCATCGCTCTGGAACGGCTCCTTTAGGAGTTTCAAGTTCTGAATCGCTGGGTCGCGCCAGCCTTTCGATTGCAGAAGAGAATAGATTGCGTTCTCTGCTTCCGTCTCGGGTACACGCACCATAGCGAGGAGCGCGTGTTTTTCTTGGGCCGGATATATTGGATTTGATCCGTCAGCGCATCCAGTACATAAGGCTGCCCATACAGGGAGTCTTTGTGGGCGAAATCTGAACAAACCCCGCCATTTCATAGTGCCTTTTTCTCGGCCGCATCGAGAGCCGCAATGACGGCCCCTAGATTGGCATCAAGCACGACCGGGGCACGTTGCAAATATTTTGCCCGCGCAGCCGCGGTCTCGTCAGGCGTACCATCAAACAAATCGCCGCGATGGAACTTGATCGTGAAATCGGGATCTTTGAGAATGTGGCCGGTCAGGATCAGGATGACGGACTCGCCGGGCTTGACGAATCCGCAGCCGCGCAGTTTCTTAAGTCCAGCCAGCGTGACAGCCGAGGCAGGTTCGCAACCGATGCCATCGGCGCCGATTTCGGCTTTGGCAATGGCAATTTCGATCTCCGAAACCTCTTCGACTTCACCGCCGGTCGCCCGCAGCACTCGCAGCGCCTTCTTCCACGACGCCGGATTTCCAATGCGTACAGCGGTAGCGAGCGTGTCGGCAGTCATGGGTTCGAGCTTCTTCCCTCCAAACTCGTGCACACTGCGGTAGAACGGATTCGCGCCCTGCGCCTGAATAATGGAAACCTTTGGCAGACGCGAGATCAATTTGAGCTCATGCATCTCTAGCAGTGCTTTGCCGATCGCGGAACTGTTTCCGAGATTACCTCCAGGCACAATGATGTGGTCCGGCGGTTCCCACGCGAGTTGCTCCATCAGTTCGATAGCCGCCGTTTTCTGGCCTTCGATGCGATAAGGATTCACCGAATTCAGCAGATAGACCGGCTTCTGGCGAACAAGATCGTTGAGGATGCGAACGCATCCATCGAAATCGGTGCGGAGTTGGCAGGTGAGAGCTCCGTAGTCGAGCGACTGCGACAGCTTGCCCCAGGAAATTTTTCCATCTGGAATCAGCACCAGGCTGTGCATATCGCCACGCGCTGCGTAGGCGGCCATGGAGGCTGAAGTATTACCGGTGGAGGCGCAAGCAACCCATCGGAATTTCTCCTGGTGCGCCGACGATGCCGCGAACGTCATGCCTGTGTCTTTGAACGATGCGGTCGGGTTCATGCCCTGATGTTTGGCGCGGAGATTCTCGACTCCGACCGTGCGCGCACACCGTGGCAAGTGATACAGCGGCGTGTTGCCTTCACGCAGCGTGATGGCGTGTTCTTTGGGAATGTATGGAAGCAATTCGCGAAAGCGCCAGACTCCGCTCTGGTCGAGAGTATCGGGTGAGGTACGGCGGTTAAGCCAAAGAGACTTCAGCGCCGCCGGCTCAAGCGATTCAGAGGTCCATCCGGGAAAAAAGAATTCCAGCAAATCGCCGCAGGTGGTGCAACGAAAATCCTGGCCGGCGGAATTAGGGGTGGCGCCGCACGCGATGCAGCGCAGGCGGGAGACGGTTTCGGCCGTTTGAATAATCGACAAGGGCTATGATCCAGTAGAAAGCGGCGACTAAAACGCTCGCTCATTGACATGATACGGTACGCCTGCGCCTCGCAGGTGGTGCCTTGCCGCAGTTGGGCGGCGCAGGTAATCTAAGACTTCAAGATTTTGCTAAGGAAAGCCTTTTAACGACTTTCGTCTTTGATAAGGAAAACATGGGCGCTCGTTACATCTGGATGCACGATTCTCTAAGGCCCGCCAGTGAGGGCGTGGTTCCATTTGTAAGTGCCGCTGTGCAATACGGATTCGCTGTGTTTGAGGGCATCCGTTGCTACTCGACCGATAAAGGACCGGCTGTTTTCCGCATAGACGAACACGTGGAACGCCTGCTCGATTCCGCTCACATCGTAGGCTTTCGCGAACTGCCGGTTACGGCCGAGCAGGTGAAGACGGCCATCAACCAGACGATTGCAGCGAACGAATTCTCCTCATGCTACATCCGCCCGATGATCTACCTTGACGGCGCGATGAGTCTGACCGTTGAGGCCGGAGAACCGCGCTTTGTGGTCGCTGTGTGGGAGTGGAAGGCGTTTCTGGGAGCGGAAGCAAAAGAACGCGGCATCCGCGCCAATATCGCGTCCTTCACGCGGTTACATCCGAATATCATGATGACCAAGGCCAAGGTTTCAGGAAATTACGTAAGCTCGATCCTGGCCAAGACCGAGTCGCAACGAGCCGGATTCGATGAGGCAATCATGCTGGGTCCCGATGGATGCGTGGCCGAGTGCACCGGCGAAAATCTTTTCCTAGTTCGTAACAACGACGGAAACAACATCATTTACACCACGCCGCGGGCGGGCATTCTGGAAGGCATCACTCGCGATAGCTTGATCACGCTGGCTCGGGATTTGGGCTACTCCGTGATCGAGGAGCCTATCTCGCGCGATCAGCTTTATATTGCCGACGAAGTGTTTGTGTGTGGGACGGCGGCGGAAGTCGTAGCCCTGCGCGAGATTGATTTCCGCGTCATCGGCGATAGCAAGGCTGGCCCTGTAACGCGCGCCTTGCAACAGGAGTTCGACAAAGTGGTGAGTGGCCGGCACGCGAGGTCAGCGCAATGGCTGGCGCCGGTTCCCGCGCTGAATGCGGCGGCGGTATCCGAGTGGTTTTGACCGAGAACTGAGAACTGAACATCTACCGCCAGGGAGAATGGACATGAAGAAGCACGAGTTCCATCAGGAAACCGAGGCTGTGCGCGGTGGCACCAGCCTTCACAAGAAGAACGGGCCGCTCTCCACCCCGATCTATCAAACTTCGACTTTCGAAGTTACCGATATGCAGGAGCAGGTGCGCGCCACTCCCACCGACAGTTTCTACACGCGCTACGGCAATCCTACGCATACGGTCGCCGAGAATGCCATCGCTGAACTGGAAGGCGCGGATGCGGCGCTGCTGTTCTCTTCGGGCATGGCCGCGATCACGACTTCTATTCTTTCGATGGTGAAGGCGGGCGACCATATCGTGGCGCAACGCGACATTTATGGTGGCGCGATTAAGTTCCTTTCGAAGTGGCTTCCAAAGCTGGGAATCGAAATAACGTTTGTCGATACCAACAACATCGAGCAACACGAGAGCGCGATCCGGCCCAACACAAAGATTCTGTACATCGAGTCGCCGACGAATCCGACAGTGCGCGTCGTCGATCTGGAGAAGATTGCCGCACTAGCGCGCAAGCACGGACTCATTACGATTATTGACTCGACCTTTGCTACGCCGATTAACTGCCGTCCAGCGGAATGGGGCATCGATCTGGTGCTGCATTCGGGAACGAAATTTTTTGGCGGACATTCTGACTTAATCTGTGGCGTGGCTGCCGGACGCCGCGATTTGATCGAGCAGATACATCAAGCGCGCACCACCCTCGGTGGCTGCATGGATCCACATGCCGCTTTTCTGCTGCTGCGTGGGATCAAGACACTCGCCGTCCGGGTCGAACGTCAGAACGCAAGCGCGTTGCGGATCGCGGAGTTTCTGAGCCAGCATCCGAACGTGGCGCGGGTACACTATCCACTGCTCAAGAATCATCCGGACTACGCGATCGCAAAGAAGCAAATGACCGGCGCAGGCGGCGTTCTGAGCATCGAGGTGAAAGGCAGCGGTGCCGACGCATGCCGCGTGGCCGAAGCACTGAATCTGTTTACCCTGGCGCCAAGCCTCGGCGGGGTGGATTCGCTGGTCACCATCCCGGTGCTGACTTCACACTACTTGGTCGATCCGGAGCTGCTGAAAAAGATGGGCGTGACTGAACAAATGATCCGCCTATCCGTGGGCATCGAGCATGTCGACGATCTGATCGCCGACCTGGAGAAAAGTCTGACTGTGCTCAGCCGGGAACGCGTGCGCGTGGGCGTCGCGGACTGACCAAGTTCCCGCTTGCCTCATTTTCTCCGCCTTCCAACCATATTTACTATTTGGTAATGGGGTACCCCCCTCCCCCCTGCCTAATGGAATCATCAAGTTACCTGCCATCCAGACTCCAAAATATTGATTCTAGAAGACTTATACGTAAAATATTCTGGAATAAGGACTTATGGTTGTCAAAGAGCCTGCGAAACGTGGTCAAGGCAATGACTAGTATCTTCGACTTTCAGAGAGACACACCAGCCTCTGCCTCAACAAAACAGTGTGGCACAGGATAGAAGTCCCGTCTGTGACGTGCATCACAGATGAACGTGACAAATCCTGGCTCTTACGAGCCAGGATTTTATTTGTACGAAGCGTCGTCCTAAAAGATGAATTTCAGAGCTAGCTGCATAATGCGTGCGTTGTGGGCCGCACCCGGGCGTAAGAAATTGTTAGGGTTGTTGGGGTCGTTGACACAACTTGGGTCCCCGGCGTTCCCATTGGTGGGCCCATAGCAACCCACCGAACTGCTCCCGCCAGTAAACGAACCGTTTCCAGCAGCCGAACCTGCACCACCGCCAATGTAGCCCCACTCGGTATGGTTGAAGACGTTGAACGCTTCCGCGCGGAATTCGAAGGCCGCACTCTCCTTGATGGCGAAATGCTTGTACACCGCCATATCGAAGTTGATTTGATGCGGGTTCCGCGCATCATTCCGCGGCGTATCGCCGAAGGTCAGTCCTTGCGGCGCAACAAAGGCCGCCGGATTCACGAGCAGCGGGCCAAAGATGTTCGAACCGTACCCCGCAGGGATTGCGCCACTTGGATTACCAACGAGGTCCGGACGCGACCCTGCGGTGGCGACGCCATTGGCGACACCTGCGTTGTCAGCGGGAATAGCCAGTGTAGGGGTGCTCGCACCCCCATTGGTAATGGTAAAAGGCGCTCCGGTCGAAAACTCAGTAATACCGGAGTATTGCCAGCCTCCCAGGAGAGAATGGGTCAATCCAGCGCCCTTAAAGAACGGTAGGTCATAAATGTAACTTGCAGTGAAAACATGCCGCTGGTCGAAATTGGAACTGGCCCGATTCGCGCCCAGGTTGTAAGAATCGTCGAAGCTGCTGTCCGAGGCGGACGAAGCGCTATCGATGGAGTGACTGTAGGTGTAGGAAAGGCTCATCTGCAGCGCTCCCACTGTTTTCCGTGCCGACATCTCGAGCCCGTGATAGATCGATGAAGCGGCATTGAAACGGGCATGGATGGTGCCGTATCCGGGATATGGGCGGAAGAAATTCGCATTTCCGCCGCAGGCAACATACATGTTCACACCCACCCCAGTATATTGAGCGGCGGGCGATACGTTGGGGTTGAAGATAGCGGGAATCGTGTAACCCGGGATGGTGACTCCGCTCGGTGTCTGACCAGTAGTGCAATCGTTGACGCCCATGGCTTCACCAGGCTGGTACGGATTTGCAAGTCCCTGCTCGGCCACCGATTTGAGCTGGTTGATATCGGATTGCGTTCCCAAATGGGTGCCCTTGCTGCCGACATAAGAGACGATGCCAACGATATGCGATGGCAATTGGTGCTCGATATCGAAGTGGAATTGTTGCACGTATGGCCAAATCTGTTTATTCGGAAGGGATATGATTCCACTCTCTGGGAATGCTGCGTTGAGACTCGATCCCACTTGGGAATAGCCAGAGGTTACGACCTGGTCGCTGCTGTTGAAAACCGTCCCAATTGGCCCTTGTACGGGGCTTTGCACGCCTGGCGGCGAGCCTTCCAACTGGGTAGCTACCGCCTCATTTCCATTCGTGTGCTCGAAGAAGATGCCGTAGCCGCCGCGAATTGCCCACTTCCCGTCGCCAAATGGATCGTAGGCGAAACCAAGACGCGGAGCGGGATTGAACAAGTGCCCCGCTGCACAGCCGGTTGGAATTCCGGCTGCCCCGCACTTCACTATTCCGTTGAATGAGCCGTTCAGTCCGGGCAAAGTGTTGTAGGGATTGACATAGGTTCCACCAACGGTGCCATCGGGATTGATTACGGTCGCGCCAGTCGTGAAATCATACTTTGCCGGATCGAAGTTATATGGAATCCCTGCGCCCGGCACATCCAACCTACCGTAGATAGTGCCAAACAAACTGATCCGCAGGCCGAGGTTCAGTGTCAGCCGCGGAGTGACGCGCCAATCATCCTGGAAGTACGGCTCAAAGATTTTGTATCGCAGATAATATTTGCCCTGGCCGCTTGCCTGTTGAAAAGTGTCAAGGTTACCCGCCAGAAGATCCGCGAAGGGGTTCCCGGTTGAACTGGTTGTGGCGGTGCTAAAGCTGGTATCTAGCGTGATAAGCCCGTTTACCGACGGGTTGACTTGCGGGATTTCATTCTTTTGGGAGGCCACGAAATATCCGCCCATCGTCAGGTTATGCTTCCCAACAATCTTGGAGACGTTGTCGCGGTAGGTGTAACTCGGGTTCGAATTCACCGGCCCATTTGGGACATAACCGGTGTCCAGGCCGATTCCGCCGCCCGCAAATTGATTGCCTCCATTCATTATGAACCCCGGCAACCTATTCCCACCAAAACCATTCTGAAAGAGACCCAGGTCGTATCCCGCGGGCCGCTGCGATGGTCCCACATTCTGCATCACGATGTGATTCGCGGAGTAACCGGCAACAAACTCGTTCAGAACGGTTGGGGTAATCGTCGCAGTCAGGTGTATCACCAGGCTGGTTGTAGGTGATGAGTAGGCGTCCTGAATCGTCGGATAACTGGTGGCATCGGTCCACAACGGAACGGGGCTCACCGAGTTCCAGGAGTCGTGAATGTAGCGGACATTGGCGTGCAGCTTTGAATTGATGTTATGGTCGATTTTAAACAGTTCTTCCCTGAAATTCGTCGGGCTCGGAAAACCTGCGGTGTAATTCCCGTACCCAGTGGCAGGTACTGAGGTTGGATATGGGAAGAACGCCAGCAGAGGTACTGTAAGCGGATCGATAGGAACAAGAACGGGATTGGCCACTGGCCCCGCTCCCGAGTAGAGTGGGTTTCCAAATGGGGTTCCGGCTGGATTTTGTGTATTTGCGTTTGTTGGATTGAGCGGACAGTCCACCCCGGCCCCAGATCCCGGTCCGCCGCCAGGAACCCCTGTACAGAGCGCGCTGAAATCGCCAACGGCTGCCTGCGTCCCAGTACAACCGACGCCGCCAGTACCAGCTGTCAAGCCACGCTCTTCGCACGTGGGCACAGCAACGTTGAAGTTCTGGCCCGGCACACGATCACGTCGCCATTCCTGCGAGAAGAAGAAGAAAGTCTTGTCTCTGCCTTTGTTATACAGTCGCGGGATGGTCACCGGGCCACCGACGGTAAAACCGAAATCGTTCTTCTTGTATGGTGAAAAACCCGTGAAGTAATTGTTGGCGTTGAAAAGGTCGTTGCGAACGTACTCGAACACATCGCCATGGAACTTGTTGGTCCCGGACTTGGTCTCAACTTCGACGGTACCGGAACTGTTTCTGCCATATTGCGCGCCATAGTTGGAACTCATGATGCGGACTTCGGCAATGGAGTCGAGGCTGGGATAAGACAACAAGGTCGTGTTGCTGCCATCGTCCATGTTGTTGCCGCCATCAATCTCCCAATTGTTGTATTCCGTGCGGCCGCCATTGACGCTGTAGGCGACGGTAGATAAGCCCTGACCCGGTTCGTCCTCTCCCGACTGGTTGGTCGCACCGGGACTCAGCGCGAGGAGCTGCGTGAAGTTGCGTCCGTTGAGCTGGAGCTCACTGATCTGCCTTCCTGTCACAGTTCCGGTGAGATCGGAAGATTGGGTTTCGACCTGGTTCAAGTCTTCGCCCTGCACGACAACCTCGGTGGCAACGTCTCCCACGGCGAGGGCTGCGTCCACACGGGCCTTTTGGCCAACTCGCAACACTACACCTTTGCCTAAGAAGGTCTTGAATCCCTTCGCAGTAATCGTCAAATTGTAAGTGCCGCCCGGCAAACCGGCCTCCGAATAATCACCATCGACGTTGGTGGTGGTGTCTCGCTCAATGCCACCTGCAGCACCGTTGATCTTGACATCAGCTCCCTGGATCACTGCACCGCTATTGTCACGGACTGTGCCGGTGATCGTTCCGGTGTCTTGGGCGTGAAGGCTCGCTGCGGAGAACATTCCCAACAGCACCACGATTCCACAAAATAGACGGATTCTCATCGATAGCTCCCTGCGCCGATTCGAACGCAGAACAGATTGTCCAAAGGTTCTTGCTTGCACGCTCTGACTAAAAAAGTCTTCTTCTGAACTTGCATCCAGAATCTGGTATTGTGCCGGGTCCTATTTCGCTTGCCTTGTCGGCAACGCCAGCGTTCAAGATTTTCAAAAACAGCCAAATGCCTTTATTAAAACGTATCAATACTGCTTGAGGAGTTTCTCTGTGTCAAGAGAAAATACTCTTTTTCAGCTACTTTACGCTGCGCGTCGACTCGCGCACGATCAGCTCGGGGACGATTCTACGGTGAATGGTACGAATCGGTTTTTTTTCTAGACCGGCATTGATGGCTTCGAGCACGATAGTAGCCGCAGCCGTGCCCATGACTTCCATGGGCTGGCGCACCGTAGTCAGCGCAGGAGAATAGATAGCCGACGGAGAAACGTCGTCAAAGCCGATCACCGAGCACTGTTCAGGGACGCGAATACCGGCTTTGCCAAGTGCACGAATAGCGCCAAAGGCAGTCATGTCGTCAAAAGCCATTAACGCGGTGAAGGGACGGCGCCGGTGCAGTAATTCCTCCGTTAATTTGTATCCTTGTTCAAAACTTGAAAACGGATCTCCAGATTCTGGTAGATCGACGATCAGCCGCGAATCAAGTTCCAGGTCACGTTCGCGGGCAAGTGCCCGTACCCCACGCCACCGCGGTTCGGTGTCGGACAACTGGTGCGGTCCGCGTATGAACGCAATCTTGCGATGGCCGAGCGAATGGAGATGTTCGAGAGCGGCACGTGCGCCCGCAGTATTGTCCACGATGACCGAACTGATTTTGTCGTTCTTGAGTTCGCGACCCACAGTCGCAGTCGGAATGTTGTTCTTCTCCAGATCGGCGAGGACATTGATGTCGACAAATAGCCAGTTCGCGAGCACAACCAGGCCTTCGATGCGGCGGTCGAGTAACATTTCAAGATAGCGCTCGAAGCGACTGCGCTCGTTGTGGACATCGGTGAGAATGGGAAGGAAAGACGACTGGTAGAGAGTGTTCTCGATCCCGCGGAGCACCAGCGTGCAGTAAGGATCGGTCATGTCGAAAACCATGACGCCGACGGTGTGGCTGCGCCGGCCGCGCAACGAGCGTGCAAACGGGTTGGGACGGTAGCCGAGATGCTGAGCGGCTTTTTGAATGCGTCCCTTAGTGGTATCGGGAATGTAGCGCGCCAGCGGCGCGTTGTTCAGTACGATGGAAACAGTGGCCGACGAAAATCCGCTGCGCTCGGCGACATCGCGGATGGTAACCGCTGATGAGCGCGACCGTTTACTTGCGGGTTCGGCGGCGCGCCGGGATTTCGCCGACGAGGTATTTCGCGTAGGCTTCGAATCGGAAGATTCCATGGACTCCTTGAATTTCAGCCTCTTGCTGGCGGACACTACAGGACGATGAATCGAGTGTCAAGCATCCACGCGCCCATCGTTTTTGTCTTGATGCTTGTTCTTACAGGTGGTTCGAGCGCGCAAAATGCTGCGGCGCACGATCCGCAGAAACTGTTTGAAGCTGGAGAATCCGCACTGCACGCGGGCAAGTTAGATGAAGCCGAGCACGATTTTCGGCAGGTAATGGCGATCAACCCTGGCCTCGCCGGAGTTTACGCGAATCTCGGGGTGATCCACATGCGTCGCAAACAGTGGCTGCAGGCTCTAGAAATGCTGCACAAAGCCGAAAAGCTTGCGCCTGACATTGCAGGAATTCGCCTGAACATCGGTCTTGTATATTTCCGCCAGAATGATTTCGCGCACGCGATCAAGCCATTTGAATCGGTTGTGCGGCAGTCGCCGGATTCTTTTCAAGCTCGTTACCTGCTGGGTCTTTGCTACTTCTTCAACGAGCGCTGGACGGACGCGATCGGCACACTGGAACCGTTGTGGGCGCAGGCATCAGATCAACTCAATTATCTCTATGTGCTCGATATTGCGGCGTATAAGGCTAAGAACACAGCGCTGGAAGAAAAAGCGGGTGCGCGACTAGCGGAGGTCGGAGAAGGTTCTCCCGAATTTCATTTGTTGATGGGCAAGGCGCATCTGAATCGGGGGGAGTATGACGACGCCGTGAAGGATCTGGATGCAGCAGCATTGGCCGATGCGAAGTTGCCCTTCGTTCACTTCAATCTTGGTCTGGCCTATTTGCATAAGCAGGACTATGACCGCGCGCGCACCGAGTTTCTCAAGGACATCGCGATTGAGCCGGACGTGCAATTCAACTATGAACAGTTGGGAGGGTTGGAATCGACGGTCGGAAACGATGACGAGGCCGCAAAAAATTATCGCAGCGCGCTGAAGCTCGATCCGCAAATGATCGCCTCGCACATGGGCCTCGCGAAGATTGAAGAGCGTCAGCGCCATTACGCAGCGGCGCTGGCCGAACTGGATCAGATCATCCGGCTCGACAGCGGAAATGCGGGCGCGCGCTATCTGCGAGGTCAGGTGTTGGTGCGGATGGGCCGCGAAAAAGAGGGTCGCGAGGAATTGGCATCGGCGACTAAGATGCTGAATCAACAGCGGGAGGCGCGACACAAGGAACTGGAAGGAGAGACAGTACCGAGTCCAGAACTGGCACGGGAGCCGGAGTAGAAAGCAATAGCTCAGTGCGCTTGCACACACTCCAGAATTTCAGCCTCGCTAAGCGTGTGGTCGCTCGACTTGGCGCATTTGAAAATGCGTTCGACTACCTCTTCATTCACCGGAAGTCCGCGGTGCTCGAGCCAGAAAAGAACATTTGATTTCCCGCTCATCGGGCCAATGTCGATAATCTGTTCGAGCCCAAAGTAGTGCGAGGGCACTGCGGAATAGACGGCATTCGCGAGCTCAATATCTTTTTTCTTATACGCTTTGATCACGGCTGCGGCGTGAACGCCGGTCGCGGTGCGAAACGCATCCTCCCCAACCACAGGATAGTTCGCCGGAATCGGAACGCCGGTGGCGACGGAGACAGCCTCACAATATTGCTTGAGTTTGGTCAGATCCTGCCGATCCCACGGCGCAACGCCCATGAGTTTAAGGTTGACCAGCATCTGATCCATTTGTGTATTACCAACGCGCTCGCCGATGCCGAGCGCCGTCGCATGCACGCAATCCGCGCCCGCCACCAAAGCCGCCATGGAGTTGGCGATCGCCAATCCGCGGTCGCAATGCCCGTGCCAGTCGACGCGAATTTTTTCACCGGATGGCTTAACCACTTCTTCAAGGACAAACTTGACCAGCGCCGCCGCGCCCACAGGCGTAGCGTGCCCAGTCGTGTCGCAAAGCACGAGCGTGTGCGCGCCACAGTCGATAGCCGCCGAGTTGAGTTGCTTCACCGTTTCGGGGTCGCAGCGAGTCGTATCTTCGGTGACGTACATGACTTCGAGACCAAGTGAGACCGCATATTTGACGGCCTTTTCGGTGGTTTGAAGCAGGAAATCGCCGTCCCAACCTTCGGCGTATCGGCGAATCGGACTTGATCCAATGAATGCAGCGACCTCAATGGGCAGTCCCGTCTTCTGGACGATCTCAGCGATGGGACGAATGTCGTTCTCGACCGTGCGCGCGGCGCAGTACGCCGTGATCTTCATTTTATGAGCGACGATTTCGCGCGCCAGCGCTGTCACATGTTCAACCGCGCGCGAGCCCGCTCCAGGAAGGCCAAGATCGAGCGTGTTAATGCCCAGCGCTTCCATCAGATGGAGAATTTCGATCTTCTGTTCAATGGAAGGATCGCGAACGGAAGGCGATTGCAAGCCATCGCGCAACGTTTCATCGGTTAGGCGCACCGGTCCTGGCGGATGCAGCGATGCAGGGTTCTCGCGATTCCAGTCGTAGATGAGTTCAGAAGTGTTCACGGCAGACTCCCCGTTATTCTACCCAGCCTCAATCTTCAAACCAAGGACGACTAAGCGCCGAGCTTGTTATTCGTCCTTCCCGATGGAGCCCAACCACGAAGTAAATTCGCGCATCGGCTCGGAATCACTGCCAACCGGCAGGAGCCGTAGCCTTCGTTCAAGGCAGTATTAGAGGGGCTGACTTTTTTCGACGAAAAACAACTTCTACTCCAAAATAGTGTTCTATTTGCTTGTTATACCGTCAAAGCAAAGCTCAAAACCCAAAGATCGAAAATTAAGGAGCGCTCTTCATGACCATCTGTCTGAGGCGGACAATACTGGCAGCGCTGTTTCTCTTTTCCGCCACCAGCGCATTCGGCGCTTTAGTCGACATAACCTGTAGCGGCACCACCGCCGACACCGCCGCTCTTAATAATCGCATTGGCAGCAGCCATGTCGGGGACGAGATTAGAATCCACGGAAATTGTTTGATCAACGGCACGATCGTCTTGCTCGGCGACCGAACCTATGAGGGCGACTCGCGCACGGGCACAACTATCACGCAGGCGAGTGGAACGAATCTGGTCGCCATGTTAGCTTCCGATAGCTGGAACACAGACAGCGCGTACACGGGCAACCCGATCCGCATCGCCCACTTGACCCTTAATGGCAACAGCACTGCGAATTCGAACACCAGTGTGCTGGTCATCCGATCATGGCTCACTGTGATTGAAGACCTGCTGGTAGAGAACGCACCAGCCGATGGGATCCAAATCACGAATCTCAGCAAGAATGGTGTCGCGCTGCAAACCTCGCAGGTCAACGGACGGATTAGCAACTGCTTCGTAACCAATTCCGGAGGTGACGGAATTCACATCGTCGACACCGGCAACAGCGTGACCGACTGGGACCTTCTCGATTCATGGGTAGCTAGTTCCGGACAATCGGCAATCTATATGGATAATGCGGCAGGCTGGAAGGTCCGGGGAAACCATCTCTGGGGTGTCCAGCAGCACGCGCTTTTTGCCAACGCCTGCTACGCAACTGCGATCGACGGAAATTACATCGAAGATTTCGGCGACTCGGGAGGCAGCAACACCTGGTACGGCATTGCATGCACCGTGCAGGGTGGTGCAGCTTCGGTGATCACCGGTAATAAAGTTTTCATGTTTGCGACTGAGGCAGCGGCTGCAAAATATATCTACATCGCAGTGCCACAAGTGAACTATGACACCGGACAGATTAACGTCGTCGACAACACGATCCGAGGTGCCGGAACGAGCGCCGACATCGGACTTTCTTACGAACTTAACGGCGGCAAAGGCCTCGACTTGTTGTCGAGCAACAACAACGTTCAGGCGGTACACGTCGAGCGCAAAGTTGGGGCAGGCGTCAAACTAGTGTCTGGATTCTAGGGCTATCGGATGGCCATCGGTCAAAATTCCTTGCGCGGAGGCGCCTGATCTGAACCGACGTGGCCAACAGTAATTTCGGCTGCGAAATAGTTTTCGCCCTTCATCGGGACACTGGCCATCCGCCGCAGCATTGCGATTTGGCCGACGTGTGTAAGCGCGTCGGCGATCGGACCCTGAAATAACTTTTCGGCGGAGACTTGCAGCGGCTTGTCCGACGCCAGATAGTCATCGAACTTTTTCAAGGCGGCGAAGAATCGCTCACATTCTTTTTCCCATGTCAGCGGAAGCGAGTCGTACCATTCGTGTCGACCTTCTGACATGGCGAGGGCCCATTCCATCAGATCTCCAATGTGCGCGAGAATCTTTGCCGGCGTCCGCGAAGTTTCAAGCGAGCCGTAGTCGGCAAAGCTAGGCCCAGCATTGCGGATCGCTTTCGCTCCCCGATAGGCGAGGGTTGCGAGGGTGTGGCGGAGGAATGTGCGGGATTCAGTCATGACTTAATTCTGCCTTCGATGATCTATACCTGCTTGTGATCCTGAGCGAAGCGAAGGACCTCTATTCGCCAGCGCTAAATTGGATAGGCTTTCGCTTTGCTCAATATGAAAATCTTTTTGCGCTCTTTTCAACATCTACAGTTTCTTCCGCCACAGGGCTCCAGCCGCGCGCGCTCCAGCTTTTAATTTCTCTCGCAGCGGTCGCGCGTACAGCAGATCGAGAAAGCCTTCCATCTCGCCCGCGAATCCGCCACCATAACCAAACCACCATATTTTTTTCATCCGCGGAAGCAGGTCGCTGTCGACATACTTCACGCGCACCATTTCTTCCAGTCCCCAACGTCCATGCGTGCGCCCCAAGCCACTCACTTTCACGCCGCCGTGTGGAGCTTCGCTGATGCTGAAACACGACACGGCATCGTTCACCATGACCGTACCTGCATTGATCTGCCGAGCCAGTCGCTCGCCGCGGGCGCGATCGCGCGTCCAAACGCTGGCGGATAATCCGAAATCGGAATCATTGGCCAGGCGCGCGGCCTCGACATCGTCGGCGAAAGGCGCAATCGGCAGAACCGGGCCGAAAGTCTCTTCCCGCATCACGCGCGTGCTGTGATCGACATCGGCCAAAACTGTGGGCGCAAAAAACGTTGGGCCGAGTTCGCGCAGCCGCGTGCCTCCGGTCAATATTCGGGCACCACGCTGCCTCGCATCTTCGATCTGTGATTCCACCACACGCACTTGCCGCTCGTGGATCATGGGGCCGATTTCAGTGGCCGGATCCATGCCATTGCCGACGCGCAGCTTGCGCGCCTTCTCGCTGCACGCGTCTAAAAAAGCTGGATACAAATTCTGATGTACATAGCAGCGTTCGACCGATAAACAGGTCTGTCCGGCGTTCATGAACGCTCCCCAGACCGCGCCGCTCGACGCGACATCGATGTCGGCGTCTTCGAGCACAATCATGGGATCCTTGCCGCCGAGTTCCAGCACCACAGGAAGCAGGCGCTCGGCGGCGATCTGAGCGATTCGCTGGCCCGTTCCGACGCTTCCCGTAAAAATCAGTTTGCCGATTTCACTTTTCACCAGCGCTGCGCCAGTCTCGCCTTCGCCTGGGAGAACCTGAAAAACATCGTTGGGAACTCCAGCCTCGCGCAGCAGCGCCTGTAGTTCGAGCGCGATCAGAGGGGTTAATTCCGAGGGCTTGAGCACGACAGCATTTCCTGCAACTAAAGCAGCCATGGCTTCAGTCGCCGGGATCGAGAAAGGATAATTCCACGGCGAGATGATTCCGACCACGCCATACGGCTCATGCAGAATGCACCCTGACTTGGTCTTCATCGCGAAGTTCCCGTGCGGTAATTTTTCCTCGCGCAGGATCGCGAATGCGTTGTCAATCAGGAATCGCGCCGCGTCGAGGACCACCAGAACTTCGGTGAGCATTGCTTCAACCAAGGGCTTACCGGCTTCCTGCGTGATGCGTCTCGCGATATCGGTCTTATGCGCGAGAAGAATCTGCTGGAAACGGCGCAATACTTTGACGCGATTACTGATGCCCCAGGCGTTCCAATCCGGCTGCGCGGCATGCGCGCGAACCACTGCAGCACGCACTTCGGTGGGACCGGCGCTATCCAGTTCGCCAAGAACCTCACCCGTTGCCGGGTTCACGGAGGCGATGCGAGAGACAGCAAGTTCGACGTTGGTGGGCATCTGCGAAGAAGTGTACGCGGGACGCAAGGCGCGCACCAGAGTTTCCAGCTTCTGAATACGTGGATTACTTGTGTCAGTCTTTGCGTCAGTATTCCACTTCGACCAGATAGAGTCCGGTGGCAGGCGCGGTCGGCCCAGCCGCAGTGCGCTCCCGCGCACCAAGAATGCGACGCAAATCTTCCACGCTGACGGTTCCCTTCCCGACGAGCAGAAATGTACCGACCAGGTTCCGTACCATGTGATGAAGAAATCCGCTGCCGTGAACTGTATAAATCAGCTCTTCACTTTCGCGCGTCCAACTCGACGAGAAGATCGTCCGAATGTTAGTCGTGCGGGCATTAGTCGTCCCCACCTCGGTTGACGGAATACCGGTCGCGGGAATATTTTCCTCGGCAGCCATACGTTCTACCCGCTCCGGATCGACCGCAGCGAACGACGTGAAATCGTGCTCCCCCACAACCATGCTCGCGGCGGCAACCATCGCCGGTTCCTCCAGCGGATACGGATAATGCCACACATACCTCGTCAGGAACGGCGGACAGATCGCAGTGCGGAGAATGCGGTAGCGATAGGTCTTGGCGCGCGCCGACTTACGTGCGTGGAATTCCGGCGTAGCCTCGGTCACCTCCAGCACTCGGATTGAAACCGGCAGAATGTCATTCAGCGCCCGCAGCCAGTTTTCTGCCGGGATTGTCGACGCAGTCGCAAAGCTCGCCACCTGAGCCAACGCATGCACGCCCGCATCGGTGCGACCGGAACCCTGGGGTAGTACATTTTCGCCGCTCAGCCGTCCAATGGCTGAGGCCAGAGTGCCTTGCACGGTCAACCGTCCAGGCTGCACTTGCCAGCCGGCGAACTCGGTGCCGTCATAAGAAAGGATCAATCTGAGATTTCGCACGTTCTTTTTCGAGTCCTAATCTGTCGGAGAATCATCGTATTTATTTACAAAGCTTTAGCGCCGTCGTTAATCGGTTGTCATTGGAGAGTGCGATGGCGCGTCAGCTATACTATTTCACTAACGATCAATGGAATTGGAAAAGATTGCCTTTGCCCAGCATTGCAAGGAGAGGACTGCAGGGAAAAAATTGCAAGGAACTCTCGCCTGTCGTTCTGCGTATTAACCAGAGTTAGGAAAAGGGTTAGGAAGAAAAGGGTTAGGAAGAAAACTACGGACAACTATGTCCGTTCCTCTCGAGCCTGATCGCTTGAGTTCGGGCGATCTTGAGCCCGATTGATCTTGAGTTTGATCGATCTTGAGTTTGAACTATTGGAGATGATGCGAATGCAACGTTTTACACTGTTGACTGCGTTTCAATGGGCCGCTGCCCTTTCCCTCGCCGCCATCATGGTACCTGCCGTATGGGCGCAGGATGCCCCGTCCGTGCCCAGTGCCCCATCGGCGCAGATGCCGGCGCAAAAGGCCGTGCCGTCATCGTCACAGCCGTTTGACGTGCAGGAATATTCGAAACCACAGTCGCACTTCCCCAACCCGGTCGGCCCTTACACTCCGCGCCACATAGAGCAGCCGAACCTGGCCAATACGCCGCGCATCGATCAACTCATGCAGGATGGCAAACTTTATATCTCGATGAATGACGCGGTCGCACTGGCGCTCGAAAATAACCTCGATATCGCAATTGCCCGCTATAACCTGAACATCGCCGATACCGACGTCTGGCGCGCCAAATCCGGAGCCAGCACTCTCGGTGTTAACAACGGTGTCGTGCAGAACACACCCGGTGGCGGCGTTGGCGGACTCGGCACACAAGTTGGTTCGGGCCAAGGCGGAACCTCGGTCGCCTCAGGTGGCGCCGGTGCCGGCTCGGGCGGTTTAGTCGTATCAACCTTCGGCAGCGGCCCGCTCATCACCAGTTTTGACCCCATCCTCACCGGCACGTTGCAAGTCGATCACCTCGGGATCGATTGCACCTCCCTCTTTTGCGGCCCCCATCAGAACACAACAACCGCCAATTTCGCCTACACCCAGGGATTCCAGTGGGGCACGAATATGTCAGTCGGTTTCAACAACAGCAGGGTAACTTCCGATAATCCGTTCAATGAATTTACTCCAGTCCTGAGTTCTGGTTTCCAGTTTAAGTTAACGCAGCACCTATTGCAGGGCTTTGGATTCGGCGCAAATACTCGCTTCATTCAGATTGCGAAGAACAATCGTGAGATTTCAGATGTCGCTTTCCGCCTGCAAATCACCACCACGGTCGACCAAATCGAAAACATGTATTGGGATCTGGTATATGCCTATGAGAACGTTAGGGTTCAGCAGGAGCAGTTAGCTTTCGCTCAAAAGACCCTTTCTGATAATAAGAAGCAGGTGGAAATCGGGACTCTTGCGCCAATCGAAGTGGTTCGGGCACAGAGTACAGTCGCCAGTAATCAGCAAACCCTGACCGTAGCCCAGACTAATCTTCAGCTGCAGCAACTCCTGATGAAGAATGCGCTTAGCCGCACGCTGGTCGACCCGTCATTGGCCGATGCTGAAGTGATTCCAACTTCAACCATGGAATTGCCCGCGCAGGAACCGGTTGTCCCTACACAGGATCTGGTGAACGATGCGCTCAGTCATCGCCCAGAACTCGCGGAACAGCGCATCAACCTTTCTAATACCGAAATCAGCAATAAGGCGATCCGCAATGCCCTGTTGCCCTCCTTAGACCTGTTTGCGTACTACGGCGGATCAGGTCAGGGTGGCAATCAGAATCCAAACTACATATGCACTACTGATCCGAGTTTCTGCGGCCTCACCAGCCCCCCTCCCGTCATATCTCCTATCTCTTACGGTGCGACGCTAAACCAACTGGTCAACTCTACTGCTCCCGATAAAGGCATCGGCATGAACCTCACCATTCCGATTCGCAACCGTGCGGCGCAGGCTACGCAGGTGCGCTCGGAATTCGAATATCGGCAGGCCCAGTTGCGCATCCAGCAGATCGAGAACCAGGTGCGTATCGAGGTGCGCAACGCGCAGTTTGGCGTGCAGCAGAATCGCGCCAGCGTCGCTTCTGCCCAGGCCGCTGTGGATTTGGCGCGTCAGTCTCTCGACGCGGAACAAAAGAAGTACGCGCTCGGTGCATCCACTTCGACACTGGTGCTGCAAAACCAGGCTGCCATGACCCAAGCCGAAGTCACGCTCGTCTCCGCCAAGGCTCTCTACGAGAAAGCAGAAGTCGAACTGGATCGATCGATCGGTTTCCTGCTCGATCACGCTGGTATCCTGATCTCTGACGCCGAACGGGGCCAGGTCACGCACATGCCAAATATTCCGCACGTGGCGGCACGGCCAACGGAGCAGCAAGTGCCGGCTAGCGCTCCGCCCCAACCGCAACAGTAGCGCCGCAGAACAGTATCAATGGAGCGCCGGGCGTCCTCGCGAGCCTGCCCTGAGCAAAGTCGAAGGGGCGTTTCCCTTTTGCGCGTTTTTCTTTTGCCGCCTGACGCCTCTCGCGTATCCTCACTTCGTGACGCTCTCAGACATAGACGAAGCTAGTGTGGGAACGGGCGCTCCCGCCCGTCCAAGCCAGGCACAGTTCGGCAGGCAATTGGCCGACACCAGTAGGAGTCCCGAGTGATCCTCTCCGTAGTCATCATCACCCACAACGAGGAGGCCAACATTGGACGCACTCTGGCCAGCGTGCAGCCACTCGTCGCCGACGGCAAAGGCGAGGTCATCATCGCGGACTCCGGTTCGACCGATCGCACTGTCGAAATAGCAAAATCGTGTGGCGCGAAAGTCTTCCTCGAAGAATGGAAAGGCTACGCCGCGCAAAAGAATTCAGTCATCGACAAGGCAACCGGGGATTGGATTTTAAGTTTGGATGCGGATGAGGAAGTCGGCGCGGGCATGCGAGAATTCCTTCACCTTGCACTCTTCGGAAGGCATCAGGAGGAATTCACGGATTTTCAAGGTGGGATGATCTTTGCTCGCCGCAATTGTTTTCTAGGGCGTCCAATCCGGCATGGCGGCTTTTATCCGGACCCGAAGTTGCGCTTGGTCCGGCGCGGATGCGCGATCTTCGAAGATCGTCTGGTTCACGAGGATTTCCGCCTCAACCACGGCGTCGAATATAAGCCTTCTCTGTATTACGAAATGGGCAGCCCCATCGAGATCATCCACCACTCCTACCCCACCCTCTCCGACTACATCGATCACATGAACCGCTACTCTTCCCTAGGCGCGGAGATGGCAGTCGCCAAAGGTCGACGCGGTTTCAGCCTATTCAACATCGTCCTGCGTCCCTTCACAACATTCATTTACAACTATTTTTTTCGCCTCGGATTTCTGGATGGCCGCGAAGGCTTGCTCCTGCACATCTACCATGCTGTTTACGTCTCGTGGAAATATGCGAAGGCATGGGACCTCGCGCGCAAGAAAGAATCAAGATAGCATCGCAGGCTTGCGCTCCTGGTTGAATCCATCCATATAATCCTTGCCCCAAAATTTTTCCCAAGTCTTTTTCTAGTTTGGGGCAACTTCCATTTGCGAAGCGGGTTCATTCAAACGAAGCTAGAGCGCTTCCGGGTTGGGGTCGCAGGAGTGAATTGGTGAGCCGCCCTAACGTAGTTCTTCTGCGTTGAGGGGTTTCATCTGCCAAATTAGCGCCGAACCTTTTCAACACTTCAAACAACCTTAAGGAGACTTATGAAACTTCGCACACGTGTCTTTCTGCAGCTCGCAACTCTGTGTCTTGCGCTGGGCGCCTCTTCCCTCGCCGAAAGTAACGCTTACCTCTACGTTGTACACGGCATTCCAGGCCGTGACATTGCCGATAACCTCAACCCCGGTCTGCCGATCGACATTCTGATTAACGGCAAGTCTTGCCTAGTACGGGGGCTGACGTTTGGCAACACCAGCGGACCGTTCACTCTAGCCGCCGGGACTTACGACGTACAAATCAGTATGTCCAACACGCTGGCGCCCTGCACGAATGCGGTGGTGATCGATTCCCAGGTAACTCTGACGCCCGGAGAAAATCTATCTGCCGTAGCCGCGATCAATGCCACCCAACCTGCGCTACTGCAATTCATCGACGCCCTGTCGCCGGTAGTACCCGGAAACGCGCGGTTTGTCCTGGCTAATTCCGCCGATGCTCCCGCATTGCAGGCTACACTGACACAGGTAGGTGTCAAGGCTCCGCAAACGTTCACCGGGTCGGCAGATCCAGACACGCAAACGGCGATCCCCGTACAGGCCGGCACTTATCTGGTGCAGATCACAGCCGTCGGCAGCACGACCGTGCTGACGTCGCAACAGATCAGCTTGGCCGACCAGTCTGTAACCTACTCCTATGCGTGCGGGGAGGCCCTCAACAACACTGTGGGACTGGTCAACCGGGCAATCCGCGACGTGTTCTAACCCGAGCAACTTTTCAACCGGGCCGTCTTCGGGCGGCCCGTTTTTGTTGTGTGAGCGAGAATATCAAAGACGCGTCCACTATTCCCGCAACGTGATACGCATGATGTCGTACTTCACTTCCACCGAACGCTGCGGAAACTTCGACTCTACATAAGCCTTCACATCGTCAACCGAAGGAATCCCGTCCCGACCTGTCAATCCGCGCGCGTCATCGAGCAGGATCATGTGCGGGTACGGATGGCTCAGAATCATCTCCAGTTCCGCTGACAGACGTTGCTCATTAGTACGAATTCCGACCCAGCCGTAGTAACCGGCGTCGAGCCAGAACAGCGTCGGGCCTTTCAATAACGTGAGTACCTCTGGCATAACCACGCGGCTATCTCCGCAGAAAATGCGCACATGTTCGTCGCGCGCGAATTTGCGCGTCGCCCGTTCCGCTAACGCCGGAACGTATTCGATGGAATAGATGCAGCCGAAACGATTCTTCATGGCGGCAACCATCTCGCCGTAGTAAGTTCCAGTTTCGACCAAAGTCCGCAGTCTAAAATTCTCTCCGTATTCACGCACGACTTTCTGTTTCAACAGATGAGGAGACCGGGACGGTCGCCCGCGCAATATCCAATACCAGTAGTCGGGATAGTGGCCCAGTGCCTTGTACGCGCCGTAGAACGGAGTACGCTGGAGCAGTCGCCGAAAAGCTTTCAGATTCCCTCCGCCGAATGAAAGCCAAGCATAGGTGCGAACGAAAAGGGACGTCAAGCACCCAGCAGTTTTCTCTATGTCTTCTCTGTTCCCTGCGGTTATGCCTTTGATTTTGACTTTCAACCAACCACTCGGTCGGTCGCGCCGTTTTGCAGCATGGCAAGCACTCCTCTATCATCAACCTCAGAGTGGTAACTAACGCGGTGAACTGAATGCCCGAGAAAACGAAAGCCGATGTGCGCAAGACAATCACCGAAAACCCGTTTTCTGACATTTTTGAAGGTCGACATCCCGAGGCGTCAGAAAAAGACTGGGCCGAGAAAACTCTGGAACCCACCCTCGACAAGGCTCCCGAAAAACCGATCGGCGCTCCCACCGGCACCAACCTCGACGATCACGGCCATGCCCGTTTCAGCACCATCTCGAACACTCCGATCCGCCGCCTCTACACTCAGGCTGATCTTCCCGCTGATTGGAATTACGATCAGTACCTCGGTTACCCCGGCCAACCGCCCTACACGCGAGGCATTCACGCCACTGGCTATCGCGGCAAGCTTTGGACGATGCGCATGTTCTCTGGCTTTGCCTCGCCCGAAGAAACCAACCAGCGCTACAAATATCTCCTCGAACACGGCGGCGGCGGACTCTCCGTTGCCTTCGATCTACCTACTCTGATGGGCTACGACTCCGATCACCTCGCCAGCGAAGGCGAAGTCGGCAAGTGCGGTGTCGCCATCGATTCGCTTGAAGATATGGAGATCCTTTTCGATGGCATCCCTCTCGACAAAATCACCACATCGATGACCATCAATTCACCGGCGAGCGTGCTCTGGGCCATGTACCTCGTGGTCGCAGAGAAGCAAGGCGTCGACTGGAAGAAGATTTCCGGCACGCTGCAGAATGACATCCTCAAGGAATACATCGCACAAAAGGAATACATCTATCCGCCCGCGCCCTCGATGCGCCTCGTGATTGACACCTTCGAATTCGGATCGAAATTTACCCCGCGCTTCAACACTATCTCCGTCAGCGGCTATCACATTCGCGAGGCTGGATCGACCGCTCTGCAGGAACTCGCGTTCACCATCTACGACGGTGTCGAATACGTCGAGTGGGCACGCCGTCGTGGCCTCGACGTCGACGACTTCGGACCGCGCCTCAGCTTTTTCTTCAACGCGCACAATGACTTCTTCGAAGAGATCGCCAAATACCGCGCCGCGCGCAAGATCTGGTATCGCCTGATGAAGGACCGTTTCGGTGCCAAGAACGAACGCACCCGCCTTATGCGCTTCCACACCCAAACCGCAGGGGTTTCGCTACCCGCGCAGCAACCGATGAATAACATTGCTCGCGTAGCCCTGCAGGCGCTGGCGGCGGTTCTCGGCGGCACACAGTCCTTGCACACCGATGCCTACGATGAAGCGCTCGCCTTGCCCACCGCGGAAGCCGCCCGCATTGCGCTACGCACACAGCAGATCATTGCCTTCGAGTCGGGCGTGGCCCAGACTGTCGATCCGCTTGGCGGCAGCTACTTCGTAGAGAAACAAACCCTTGACATGGAAAATGGCGCCTTCGATTACTTCGGGAAGCTCGATCAAATGGGAGGCATGGTCAACGCCATCGAGCGCGGATATCCGCAGAAGGAAATTGCCGAGGCCAGTTACCAGTACCAGCGCGCGGCGGAAGCGAATGAAAAGATCACCGTCGGCGTGAATGATTTCGTTATCGAAGAGGAGTCGCCGCACATCCTCTACATCGACGAATCGGTGGCGCGCGCTCAGGAGAAAAAACTCAAAGCCCTGCGCGCTCGCCGCTCGAATGAAGAAGTTCAGCGCCGTCTCGATGCCTTGAAGCAAGCTGCGGCTAAGACTCCCACCGCGGGCACCAATGGCAATATTTCCAACGTTAACACCATGCCCTACATCGTCAATGCAGTCCGCGCCTACGCCACTGTAGGCGAAATTTGCGAAGCTCTGCGGCAGGTTTATGGAACTTATACGGAAGTGAGCATTACGTAATTTCGGTTTGTGGTCGCAAATTGCGACCGCAAAGATTTTCTCTGAAGTTTGGAGTATTCCTCGGCCAGAGCTCCGCGCGACTGGGTTTTGTTCATCACATTCGAGGCGTCCGTTCGTCACAGCGTTGACTGGCTGCAACCGCTACGATGGCAGGATACAAACCCGTTCGCCGAAACCCAAACGACCACGCCACATTATTGCCATCCGAAAAAAGGCTGCCGCAGTCTCGATCGACCTTCGGATACTGATTCTGCGGCGCCAGAAAGTCATACTCGACACGGCTCTTGCCGAACTCTACAATGTGTCTATAAAGCGATTGAACGAGCAAACGAAACGCAATCACAAGAAATTTCCCGCAGATTTCATGTTTCAGCTTACTGCCCGAGAAAACAAATCTTTGAGGTTGCAATTTGCGACCTCAAAGATTGGCCGCGGCGGCCGGCGTTCCTTACCATATGCCTTCACCGAACATGGCGCAATCATGGCGGCGGTGCTCAACTCTGAACAAGCGGTAGAAATGAGCCTTTTCGTGGTGCGCTTTCGTCCGTTTGCGCGAGTCGCTGGCTGCGAATAAAGAACTCGCCAATAGGACCGGCGAGCTTGAAGAGAACACATGGAGATGTATGACGGCGCAATCCGGGAAATCTTCGCCGCCATCAATAAGCTGATGAACCGGCCCACGAGTCGGCGAAGCAAGATTGGATTCGCGCTACCGCCGGCACGGACGGGCTAGTTGATGCCTGAATGTTCCTCATGTCCCCGTGAAAACAATTTGTGGCAACCTAAAATCCGGAACATCGAGTAAACTTCATCGCGTGTCCGGATACGAGCTAACCTCTGGCTTGCCGCCGCGTCCTGCACGAGCCAAGATCGCGCGATTCTCAGCGGCAATAATTGTGCTACTCGCGTGGTATGCCCTCGCGCTCCAGTTGTATCTCGTCATCGTCACTGCACGAGCCACTGGAGTGCCCGTCGGAACTGCCGTTACCAACTACTTCAGCTTCTTCACCATTTCGACGAATCTGCTCATTGCACTGGTGTTGACTCTTTCGCTGAAGACAACGCCCTCGAACGCAAGCACCTTCGCCCTCCGCCCCACGGTGCAGTCGGCGATCGCTGTCTACATCGTCATTGTCGGGATCGTCTACTCGCTGGCACTACGTAGTCTGTGGGCACCGGAGGGCTTGCAGAAAATCGCCGACGTGATTCTCCATGACGCCATCCCGCTCTTGTACCTGTTGTATTGGCTGATGTTCGTGCGCACAGGCAATGACAAGAGTAAGAACAGTCTCCGCTTTCGCGACGTTCCAACCTGGCTCGCGTACCCCGCCCTGTATCTCGTTTATTCCCTAGTCCGCGGCGCGATCACGGGGATCTACCTCTATCCCTTTATTGATGTCGGCAAACTCGGCTACGCGCACGTAGCTCTTAATGCTTTTGTTCTCCTCTGTGCGTTCCTCGGAACTAGTCTTCTGCTGGTCGCAATCGCGCGCTGGATGCCGCCGCGCGATCATTCCGTATAGGCATATTTGTAGCGCCTTGCGACTCTACTTCTTCATCCGATTCCGATACAAGCTGCCATCCACTTGCTGAACCATAGCCTCGATATTGAGCGGCACTTGTAAGAACGCAGCTATCTCTTCGGCGATTACCTTCGGCTCGCGGAGCACGCGATGATAATGCACGCGAGAAACCTGCACGTTTCTCTGGCGCGCAAGCCACTGGTTGACCTCAATCAGGTGGCGCTGAAAGAACTCCTCAATCGCAGAGTTGTCGCCAATCGAGTCCGCGTGACCGCGACGGCGCAGCATCTCGTCCTGCGACTTCAGCACCTCGGGCAATGGACGCTGCATGAAGAAGATCCGGTAGTCGTGGCTCGGGGATAGCGACATAATGAACTCCGAGACGACCTTCACCACCTTACCCTCGGCTTCGGCAATCAGGTTTGGATCCTTCTTGAGTTGCTTGATGCGCTCCCACTCCAGATAGCCCTTAGGATTGTCCTCATTTGGTTCGCGCTCCCCGTCGGAGAGAACCGGTAACCCGCCCGCACCCAGCATTTGCATCATCAGCGATGTGCCGGAACGCGGTAATCCTGAAACAATAGTGATCATCGGTACCTTTCAAAAGATGAAAATCGCGGAGGTTAGTTCACTACTCCATCGATATAAGATCGAGAACTTAAAATAATAGTGGGAACTTGGCCATTGGGCAAAGATTGTTGGACAAAGATCGTTGGGCGAAAACGTTGCGCAAAAACGGTCGCACGCCTTTACTCCAGACTCCCCTGCACCGGATAGTATTTCTGAATCATCCGTCCAGTCATCAAACCACCTTCGTACTCCGGGATGATGACTTCGTCGGCGCCCGAGTTTCGAATTGCATTTGCGTATCGCTGCTGCCCGGCGCGCGTGATGATCTTCGCGTTAGGATTCAGCGATCGGGCCGTGACCGTGATGTAGAGATTGTCGGCGTCGCTGTCGATTACGATGCAAATGCCGCGGGCCCGCTGGATACCCGCTTGCAGCAGCACGTCGTGCCGCTTGGCATCGCCCTGGATCACCAGCAAGCCATCATTCAGCAACTCGCGGCAGAGTCCCTCGTTCGTCTCTATCAATACAAACGGAATCTCCAGCCGAGTGAGTTGGTCGACCACCGTCCGGCCCACCTGGCCGTATCCGCAGATAATGAAATGATCTTTGAGCTTCGCAATGTTGGCGTCGTTGACCATAGATTTCCAGGCCTCCAGACCTTGCCGGTTGAAAATCGTTACCAGTACCCTCTCCGCGATCCATACCTGTAAGGCGAACACTCCCACATACACGAAAATCGAAAACAGCTTGGTAGCAGTACGAGCAGAACGGTAATCGATCGCGTGCGGATGAAAGATCCAGAAGAATGCGTCGATGGCGCGCAATCCTTCTAATTTCATGTATACCGCAACACATATCAGGCAGAAGGCGCCAAACACCAGCGTGGGCAGCCACAACCGTCGAAGAAAAAGAACTGTGATGCGGCCCATAAGTTGACGCCCCGTTTTACCCGCCGAGTACAAACTGGTAAGCTCTCCCAAAGCCAGTTCGGGGAGTCCGGGAAATATACCAGAGAGACGGGATATCGAGAGACGACAACGACCAAAGGATCGATTAGAAATTTTAATCGGTCCCATTGATGACAATACGGTACTCGCGATCCGACGGTAGAATCAGTTGCGACATGTCTTTCCCACTCTTTTTCAATGACGCGCGCAGCGGCTTCGTATTACTACCAATGCTAGTAATATGGCTCGTTAGTGCTTTGACAACCTGTTGGTTAGGCAGCTATCTTTAGCATCCGGGGAGGTGCCGGGTTGAGACGAAGCGTTTGGGTGTTGGTTCTATTTCTGCTCGGCGCGGTAATATGTGTCTCCGCGATCCCGCAAACCGACCTCCCTGAAACTTCTTATAACGAAGTTGACACTCCCATAAATCAAGCGCCGCCTGTAGTCCATGGCATCAAGTTCGTCCGCCCCGCCGTCGCCCAGGTCATTCTCCCGAGGCAAGTTTGTGAAGCAAGGCGTGGCGTCAGCGCTCAAGCGCACGAGCGAAAGTCAGCCGACACGCCTATTCGGCATAGTCCGCATTCTCTTCAGGATCTCCTCTGCACGTTGCTGATCTGAATTCCATTCCAGCCTGAAAACATCACCTTGATTCAGGGGCATTTCGTCTATTGCTTTTCTTTCTTGCGCCGTATGCGCAGTGAGCGAAAAAACGACAACTTATCCCCGATCAGAGTCGGCTACCCCACTATGGATTTTCACGATCGTCGCCGCATTCACGCGAGCGGAGAACTTAAAGAGGCAACGATGGACAAAATAACTAAGCTGTTTTCAGATCCGCACGTCGGAAACATGCAGCCAGCCCCCGATTACAACAACTCTGGTTCGCATTTGACAATTCGCATCGCAGACAAACGAGTATCCCGTTTACTGCTCGTCCTGCAACAGCTCGATGAATCTATGGCGGGATTGGAAGACCTGCAAGAGTCTGAACTTAGTGAACTCGTATCCGTCGCGATTCGAGGGTGCGGTTTCATCGATCCGGTCGAGGCATGCTATGCGGTCGCCGCCGTTTTGGAGGCGATCGAAAGGCACGATTCAGCGCCGGAATACTCCTGATCTAGCATTGCAAGATGTTCCAAAAGGTTTGCCCGGCGCCACATTTTTTGATCTCCGCTAGTGGCGACGAGCGCGGCGAGGTGTCCGATTGCTTTTGAGTGGACGCTGCAGTTTGAGGGGGACGACACCCAAAGGTGGTCGGACACACCTGCCGTTACCGTTATTCCTGAAACATGTTGTTCCTGTTGCCCGCCCCAAGACGAAAAAGACGGAAAATGTGAACGCTCAAACTACCCACCTGTTGCCCATTGCGCCCCGGCAAGCATTCTGATACCTTGCCTGTCGTCTTAGATCGTCTCTCCGAGGAGGCCTCTGTGGCTTTTTGTCCAACCTGTGGAACCCAGATCGCGGATGGAGCGAGCTGCCCGAAATGCGCTGCCGGGCAAACTGTGAGCGCAGCAACAACCGCAGCCCCTGGTCTTGCCGACAACGTGGCCGGCGCGCTGGCCTATGTAACCATCATTCCGGCGATTGTGTTCTTAGTGCTGGAACCGTTCAATAAGAAGCGCTTCGTCCGCTTCCACTCCTTTCAATGCATCTTCTTTGCGATCGCCTGGACCGTGCTCTGGATCGGCCTGGCATTCATCGGTCACATCCCATTCCTCGGATGGGCAACGGTCCTGTTGTGGCCACTCGTCAGTCTGATCGGGTTCGTGATCTGGCTGATTCTGCTGCTCAAGGCCTATCAGGGACAGATGTTTAAGCTGCCTGTCATCGGCGATATGGCCGAACAACAGGCTGGCTCGTAAACTGGGATACAAATAATACTCCCGGTGCTAGAGCCGCAGCTCTACGGCAGATCCGTTATTAGCCAAAAACCTTTTCTCTCTTCGCCCGTCAATCCAGTAAGCTAGGTATTGTCTTGTTTACTGGTCTGCAGCCCGCAACCCCTGAGTCCGTGACTTCGGGATTCCGACGCCATCGAGCAGTAGGAGTGTCGGTGGCGGCGCATCTGGCGCTATTGGCCGCGATCATATTCCATAATCCCAGGGCAATCGACACTAGCCCCGCCTGGCTCGCCTATGGCGACGGTGCCCACACCTACCAACTTATTTATTTTCCGCCGGACGCGAACAATGACACGCCGCCAGACGCGGCCAAACTGCTGTTCCCGCCGCATGCAAACAAGCAGCGTCCGCTTCCAAAGCCGCCCAAGGCTGTGCCAGAGCCTCAGCCACCCGCTGTCGTTGCCGACGCAGAGGCTGGAGACCACAACTCCCACGCCGGGTCTCCGCTCGGCACCATGATTGATGGGCCAATCACCGGCCATGAAGTCCACGTCGCTTATCCGACCGTGTATCCCGATCCACCCGTGGACCGTGCCGAGCTTCCCCGCGACCTGGTGGGCGATGTGGTCATCGAGGTGACCATCGACTCCGCAGGGAACGTCGTCGAAACCAAAATTGTGCAGGCGATCGGCCACGGAATCGACGAAAAGATCGAGGCTACACTGCGCCGATGGCACTATCAGCCGGCTACGCTAGACGGCACGCCCGTAGCCTCGCGTCACGACGTACACTTCCATTTCCCGTCCTGAGTCCCCGCTCGAAGCTCCCAGCCTCACACCGGCGAAAATTCGCCATCTGTTCGCCTGTGTGCTAAACTTTCTCTCCGTCAGGAGTTAGTAACGAATGCACAAGACGAGGATACACAAGGCGAACCACGGATTAGCGACCAGGCACCTGAAGAAATCTGACCCCGTTCTGGCCGCGATCATCGAGCACATTGGGCCATGCCGAATGCAGTTTGGCGAGCCCACATTTCACACCTTGGCGGAATCGATCCTCTATCAGCAGTTGAATGGCAAAGCCGCCGCGACCATCTTCGATCGTTTCACCGCTCTGGCTGGAGATCCGCTGACCCCGGAAGGCATTCTCAAGCTAACCGATGCCGAAATGCGCGGCGTCGGCCTGTCGCGACAGAAGACCTCGTACCTGCGCGATCTTTCCGAAAAGACCGCAGCCGGCCTGCTCGAATTCGAATGCATGTCGAAAATGTCTGAAGAAGAAGTCATCTCTCATCTCACCCAAGTCAAAGGCGTCGGCGTTTGGACCGCACACATGTTCCTGATGTTCACGTTACGTCATCCGGATATTCTGCCCATCGGCGATTACGGCGTGCAGGCAGCCATCAAGAAGCACTATAAGAAACGCAAATGGCCGAAGCCTGCCGTGATGGTGAAGATCGCAAAGCCGTGGGCTCCCTATCGCTCGATCGCCTGCTGGTATCTGTGGAGAAGTCTGGACATAAAGACGGTCGAAAAATAATCTCCGGTGTCTTTTGACTGCGATTTTGGGTGGCGCAGCGGTTCGTCGCTGTGATCAATTGCGGCCAGGCACCAACGGGAAGGCACGACTCTTAGTCGGGCCGCGAACTTCTCGCGCTTTTGTCCAGCCTTAGGACATCATCTAATTAGCGGCGGCTCCGGAAGCCAAATCAACTCCATCGCGTGTCAGAGACCATTTCTTATCGGTAACCGTTAGGGTCTCAGTGTGGAGGTAAGGCTCATCGGTCCAGTCAGACGGATTCGCAATGGTCTCCAGAAAGACTTGATTGGAACTGGCAATCATCCTCCATGAGACCACCATGGGCGAGTCTAAGTTTTTCAAAACAACATGACCCGTTATAAAGTCTGCGTTGGGGCCGAAACGGTGTAGAGCCAAAACGCCAGATTTCACAATCTGCGCCATTACATCCGAATAGGGGCGTATTTGTATCTGCAAGGAGGGATTCGTAAATGAAGCGTGCAGTTGCTGTTTCTTGTTGACTACGTCCGAACTTCGACATTGACTCACGCAATCGTCTGCGGCACACACACCACATTCCGAACAACTAGTATCGGTCAGGCCCTCGCAAATACACCCTCCACCATGAGCGGGGACGCATGCAAAGCCTCCTTGCGCTCGCTGGCATCTTGCACAGCCTCCCTGTGCTGCTGCTGTCGCAACTGAGGCCAAGACCACAACAAAGAACAGCAATACATTTCTTTTGGTCACTGTCCCTCCTGCGCTACTTCTAAACCAATGCGTTCTCCATGATAACACAACACATGGATTGAGGTTCAATTTCGTTTTTGATTCAACTTTGGGGCGGTTGCTATACTGCGATCATGCGCTTGGCGGCAACCGTTCTTCTCTTCACTGTTTCAGCCTTTGCCCAAACTGTTCTCCAGCGTCAGATTCGCGGGATTGCCGCCGAGGCCCATGGCAAGGTTTCGGTCGCATGCGCGCTGCCAGGCTCCACGCTAAACTGCGATCTCGATCCGCATGCGCATCCGCCCATGCAATCCGTGTTCAAATTCCCGCTCGCACTCTCTGCTCTTCATCTCGTCGAACAGGGTAAATTTTCGCTGGACCAGCCCATTCGATTCCTGGCCAGCGACCGCATTCTCCACGCTTATAGTCCGCTGCAAGACAAATATCCTGCGGCGGAGGTCGACGTTCCCCTGCGCGAACTCCTACGCCTTGCCGTCTCTCTCAGCGACAATGCCGCCGCAGATGTCGTTTTGCGCATAATCGGTGGGCCTGCCGTCGTGGACGCATACATCAAGTCAATCGGAGTGGCCGGTTTTCATATCGAGGATAACGAACAAAGCCTCCATCGAGACGTTGCCGTCCAATATCGCAACTGGTTCGAACCTGCGGGCGCTGTTCAATTGCTTCGGCGTATCAGTGACAACTCTCCTCTTACGGCGGAGCATACCGAGTTCATCCTCGAATGGATGAAAGATTCTCCAAAAACAACAAGCCGCATCAAGGGCGACCTACCCTCTGGGACAGTCGTGATGCATAAATCCGGCACCTCCGATACCGAAAAGGGTGTAACGTACGCGACGAACGATATCGGACTGATCACCCTGCCCGATGGGCGCCGGTTGGCAATCGCTGTCTTCATCACCGATTCCACCGCCAACGAGACTACTCGCGACGCGGTCATTGCCCGCATCGCGAAAGCCGGCTACGATCAGAGCGTTCAAAACAAAAAGTAAACGAAAAGTTTTCACGTTTTCTGTCCTAGATCCTATAAAGCAAACCGAGCCGAGGGTGCCCCTCGATAAGAGCGATGGCACACAGCGGCAAACATCAATCGACTTTCGACAGCGCGAGCTCGCGACTACTGCATCTTCGAGTATTCCGCCTTGGCTTCTTTCAGGATGGGGACATCAGCATCGCCATCTTTCCACAAGGTTAAGAAATGGAGATAAGCAGCGCGGGCTTTCGGAATGTCACCTTCCAGAGCGTAAGAGCGAGCGAGGCCAAGATGGGCGAGCGCGCCGATAGGCTCGTTGCCGACTACGCCGGAATGATCAAGAATCTTCTGAAACTCGACCTGCGCGGCAGCGCCTTGCTTCGCGGCCAGATACGCTTCGCCGCGTAAGTAAACGGGATACAGAGCAAAAGTGAAAGCACTGTTCGTGTGTCCCAATTCGTACGGGGCCGTGGTCGCGAGCACCTGGATAGCTTCCGCAGCATTGCCGTTTGGAAGGGATATGGCGGCATGAATCATGGGCAAATAATCGAACCGCACAATCGTATCTTCGGCGAAGCGTTTGCCGAGATCGCCTGCGATGCGTTCAGCTGACGCGGAATCGCCACTCAATGCCAGCGCAATCGCTGAGAATGCCTCGACGTGTTTGCCATTTGCCTGGGCCAGTGCAGCTTGCGCGTGTTGCTTTGCCAGAGCCGTATCACCCACCAACGCTTCGCGTAGTGAGCTGTGCGCCAGATATTCCGCCGCCGTTTCTTTCTCTTTGGCTCTTAGCGCAGAATCGGCGGCTCGGCTCGTTAGTTCCTGAGATTTAGCAAAAGCTCCGCCGTAGGCTGCAGTTTCGGATTCGAGGAAGAGAATCTGATCCTCGATCCCTGGTTTGCCCATCGCCGCAGCGGCCTCCCGCTCCATCCCGGCGGCGTCGTGCGCCAGGAAATCTATGTTGTAAAGACCTAAAGGGATCCAGGGCGACTCAAGATTGCGGGCACGGGCATCGTGCGCCACCGCTTTCGCGTCATCCAATTGGTTAAGCCACTGGTCTGAGTACACCACGCTCACGATGTTATTCGCGCTTCCGGGATTGAGTTTAGCGGACTCGAGCGCCGCCGCATGAGATTTCTCGTATTCGCCGAAAGCGGCGTCAATAAACCAAAACGAAGTTTGTGGCTCGTCATCCCGGGGGAAAGTGCTCGCCCACAGCTCATAGGAACTGCGGGCTGCCTCCAGATTTCCGGTGACAATGACTTCATAGAATGAGGAAATAGTAAGCTTCTCCTTCTCGCTCGTCCGCTCTCGCAGTTGGTAAGCCTTGCGCGTGCTCTCGGCGGCCCGGCCGAGTTCCCCTTGCGGTTGGTACGATTGACCTAACCGCAGATAGGCCATGGCGAAGTTCGGATCCAGCGTGGTGGCTTTCTCAAAGAAGGGGATTGCGGCGATGTAATCATTCGTGACGTTGATTGCTTGACTACCGAGAGTATAGGCCTGCAGGGCTTCCAGCGATGTTGTGGTCACATCCTCCGGCGGCGCCTCATACTTCTGCACCGATGCCAGCGACTCGCCCAGCTTCTGGCGCAGCTTGGCCGCGGCATCACCGAGGGCGTTGAGCACCTGCTCCTTTCCGTTGGCTGTGACCTGCTCTTGTGCCAGCAGTTCGCCGGTATGGCAGTTCATTGCCTTCAATCCGATTACATACTGACTGCCCAGAGTCGCGATGGAACCTTCAATCGTGGCTGCGCTTGCCGTGCGCTGGCAAATCTCCTGCGCCAATTCTTGCGTGAGCCGCGCGTCTTTCGGCTGGCTCATCAGCGTCAGAGTCTGGGCGATGCGCTCGTCGGAAATCAGGCTCAAGAACGGAGACTGCTCCAGTTGTGCAGAAAGTCCCTGGCGCAACGTGCCGTCGAATACAGGATCGCCGGTTTTGTTCGTGAAATCAGCCAGCACTACGGTGTCTTTTTCGGTGAGCGACTTGGGTTGATGCGGACGATAATAGTAGAGCCCTCCGGCAATCACTGCGCAAACCAGCAGGATCGGAAGCAGAATCATAGCGAGCTTTATTCCGCCTTGACGGGCGAAGGCCTGCCCTGAACTTACCGAAGAGGCACCCGTCGTTATACGATCCGAACTTGCTACAACCCGTCCCGTCTCCGTATCGCGTTTCAGCCGCTGCAAGTCGGTTCGCATGTCAGCGGCGCTTTGATAGCGCAGGTTGCGATCTTTCTCCAACGCTTTGCGGATCACCGAATCCAGAGCGGGAGAAATCTGTGGGTTTACCTGCGCTGATGACACAGGCTCCTGATACAGGATCGCGCCGCCTATCTCGCCCGAAGTCGATCCCTCAAAAGGAATCCTGCCGGTCGCCATCTCGTACAGCACCGCACCGAACGAGAAAAGGTCGGTGCGTGCATCCAGTTCCTGGGCCCTGACCTGCTCAGGCGACATATAGACCACTGTGCCGAGCATGGCGCCCGCACTCGTGAGGTATTGCGCATCCGATTCGACGAGAGTTTCGACGTCATTGCCGCTCGCTCCGGATCGCGTGGTGACCTTCGCTAAACCGAAATCGAGAACCTTGGCGTGTCCGCGCTCGGTAACGAAGATGTTGGCCGGTTTGATGTCGCGATGAATGATGCCTTTCGAGTGCGCGGCATCGAGAGCATCGGCGATCTCGATGGCAAGGGCGAGGAACACATCCAGGTCCAGCGGCCGTCCGGCAATCCGGTGCTTCAGGGTCAGTCCGTCGAGACACTCCATCACCATGAAGGCACGGCCTTGCTCCTCGCCAATGTCGTGGATGGTGCAAATATTCGGATGATTCAAAGCGGAAGCGGCCTTGGCCTCTCGGCGAAAACGTTCCAGCGCCTGCGGGTCACGGGCAACCTCTTCCGGCAGAAACTTGAGGGCGACGAAGCGATCGAGGCGGGTATCTTGCGCTTTGTACACTACGCCCATCCCGCCACCACCGAGTTTCTCGACGATGCGATAGTGCGAGACGGTTTGTCCGATCAGAGTTGGGCTTTCCACCAGGCTCCGCACATCTTAGGTTGCAAGCCCCACAGAGTCAATCAAACAACACTGTTGAGAAGTAGCCTCGTTGCCAGGCGTTATGGCCAACCCTGCTGTGTCGTCAGCGCGCCTAGAACAATCAGGATCGCCAGCGTCAAAACGTCAAACATGACATGCAGCGTATTCGGACTGATGCCATTGCGCTCCGGCAGGAATGTATGCGTCGTTCCATGCATCACCTGATAACGCGCGGCGAGAACTGGATCTGGGCGAAAGAGATACGGAATCCACCACGCCTTCAGCGAACCGTAAACCGCCAGTCCGTAGCTGATCCAAAGCCACCACAGCAGCCAGCCTGGAAAGGTCCGCTCAAAGTAGAAAGCGCTGGCGGCCAATCCGAAAGCGAAAGGAGTGAAGTTGATGAGCGTGGTAATCACAAGCTTACTGCCCGGAAACTCCTTGCGAACGCCGCTCACGTCATTGAGTTTTCCAAGAGGAATCCAGTTGTGCAGGTATACAAACAGCACGACGAAACATTCGAGCCCAAGCAACACAACCTTAGTGACGGTGTGCATAAAGACCAGGATTATACGGCAGAGTTCCCGGTAGGTAGCGTACGCCCGGCAGGTATGAATTCAGAAATTCATGGGGGTGCCCCCCCTCCCCCAAAAATCAGTTAAGTTATTGATAGTAAAACAGTTAGAGGCAAAATATTCAAAACATTGGACTTAGCTTTGAATCTTTCTGTTTGGCGTGCACTTGCGGGGGTGCTGATTGGGGCCATATGTTGTCAAATAGCGGTGAAAAGTTTGCCGCCGGAAACGCGCTCGTCTCTGGAGACTGACGCAGTTCTCAATGGTGCATTGTCGAGATATCTTCCCACCGATTGGGGTGCGAGTCTGTGATAAGCGTACGAGAAAAATGTGACGAAAAAAGTTGGGAGGAACGCAGGTGGTTTTTGGCAGTGTGGAATTCCAGCCCTTCGGCTTCGCTCAGGGCAGGCTCTTCGCAAAGTGCGCGAGATGTGGCGCTCCTGGCATGCCCTGCTGAGTACAGTGGGCCCAGGTTAGCGCCCAAAAAACGGACGCGAACCTAGGGCACCTGCACCCTGCACCGGCGAGTCGTCTTATTTCGTCTTTTTCGGGCGATCGGGCAGAGCCGGTCAAGCGTTGATCTTGCCCTGCAAGCAGTAGGGTCTAAACCACAGTGAGTGCGATAATTTCGGTAACGAATTCTCCAGGAACTTATGAAGCGCCACGTGCTGGTTTACGGGTTGATCGGTGGCATCCTGATTGCCGCGCTCAAGTGGACAGAGTATCGATTCCTGGTAATCGAACATTCGGTCGAAATCTACGGTGCACTGATCGCGGCGACCTTTGCCGCTCTTGGCATCTGGCTTGGCCTCAAGCTAACAGGAAGGCGGCAGACGATTGTTGTGAAGGAAATCCCTGTCCCTGCCGATGGACCGTTCGTCCTGGACGAGAGAAAACGAGAGGATCTCCATATTACCCGCCGTGAGCTTGAGATCCTCGAACTGATAGCCCAAGGCCTGAGCAACCGCGAGATCGCCGAGAAGCTTTTTGTGAGCGAGAACACGGTTAAGACCCATTCCAGCCGTGTTTTCGACAAACTAGGGGCTAGACGAAGGACGCAAGCGGTGCAGCTTGGCAAGGAATTCGGCCTCCTCCCCTGATCTACTCGCAACAAGCACGGCTAGCACGCCAAAAACTACTCACTCATACGAATGATTTTTCTCTCTGCAGCCAAAATCACCTGAAAGGATGACGACAGAGACCCTGCCTGATGCGGTATGTTTCGTCCGCGTTGCGAGTTTTACCACGATTGTTCCGACGGGAGTCCAATTTTAATCGACCAGCACGTCTGAATCTGAGTGGAAATATTCGCTAAGTCGAAATCTATTTTCTGAAAGGAACAAACATGAAGCCTATGAATTGGAATAAAAGTTTTCGTGGAGTGCTGTCGATCGGTGTCCTGTTGAGCGGTGCAGCAATCCAAGGAATTGCACAGGAGCTTCCCAAGGTCTACGACGCCTCCGTCCCCCGCGAGCGTCAGATCGCACTGGCCGAGAGCGCCGCGCCGGCCGAGGTATCGAGCAAGGCCACAGTTTATATTCTTGGCCCCAAAGGCGATGAGAAAATTCGCGAAGGCACCAACGGCTTTAGCTGTTATGTTGGCCGGCATTTCGTAAAGCCAACAGAAACGACGGTTGAGCCAGAGTGCTTCGACGCCGAAGGCAGCGGCACTATTTTGCTGGCTTACTTGCACAGCGAAGAACTGCGCAGCAGCGGCAAGTCAGAGGCAGACATCAAGGCAGATGCCGCCAACGGATATAAGGAAGGCCGCTTCAAGTATCCCAGCAAGCCGGGATTCCTCTACATGATGTCGAGCGAGAACCGTTTGGGACCCACTTCTGACAACGGTACTGCCAGTTTCCCCCCGCACCTGATGTTTTATGCCCCGTATATGACAACGAAAGACATAGGATTCGACTCCCAACCGAAGTTGAATTATCTGGGGATGACGAACCCCGGAGCGGGGGATAATCTAATCATCGTACTCCCCAAGGCACCAGCGCCGCCGGCTAGCCATGCTGATCACTGAGACCGTAGCGGGAGAGGCACATGAAAAAGACCATACTGACCTTCGGACTGATTTCTGGCGCTATCTCCTCGCTGGTGATGGTGGCCATTGTGCCGTTCGCGGACAGGATAGGCTTTGACCGGGGCCCAGTCATTGGGTACACGAGCATTGTGCTCTCGTTTTTGCTGGTATTCTTCGGCATCCGGTCATACCGCGACGACATCGGCAACGGCCAGATTACGTTCTTGAAAGCGTTTGCCGTCGGGATCTCCATTACTCTGATTTCGTGCGTCTGCTATGTCGTGACCTGGGAAGTTGTCTACTACAACTTCCTGCCTGATTTCTGGGACAAATACGGCGCTCATTTGGTAGAGAAGCTCAGGGCCTCGGGCGCGAGTCCTGCAGCGGTCCAGGCCAAGCTTCAGCAAGTGGCAAAGTACAAGGAGTTGTACAAAAACCCGTTTTTTAACGCAGTGCTGACGTTCATTGATCCCTTCCCGATTGGGCTCGTCATCACTCTGATCTCCGCGTTGGCCCTGAAGCGAAACCCCCAATCACTAACCTAACCTGTCATAGTTCCTGTTCTCTTTGAGCTTCGCCTTCCGATTATTTCTTCCCCGCGCGTCTTAACCCCGCGTGGTATAGCTGACTAAGTCCACAAATGACTGATATGAGTATGAGCAGAATTATGAAAACACGAATGCTACGAGGATCGGGAAACCACGGGGGCAGTCTTGAGGGTTTGGGTATGGCGAGCAGGAATACCACAAAACCGGCGAGCAAGGCCCATCCAAGCACAAGGATCCACTTGACTGCATTTTTCACGTCCGACTCCTGTTTGATCTGATCACTTGAGGTAGGTATACGAAATAGCAATAAAGACAGCTTCCATACCAAAAGCCGAGCAAAAGAATCAAAAACCACAATCGTTTTGCGTAGGCCTTGGAATCATCGACTCGCACCCAGTACCTCCACATGCCAATCCAGAGAAAAAATAGTGCAATCGGCCCGACCATGCCAAAAATGCCCCACGGGATTCTCATCCAAAGCGGCATGTTTGTGGTGACCACCCGACCTAGAAATACCGGCGTCATAGCAAGCACCAAGATCGTCGAAGCAAAGAAGAGGCGAGCTGCCTGGCGAGTGGCAAGCCAGTCGTCTTTAAACCTGTTCCATAGCCGTGAAGGTCCAATATTCTCGAACGTCATACGACTCAGTGACCCCCCTCCCTTGGCGAACAAACCACCCTCGGCCCAGAGCGTCATGGTTCACTTGGTTGTTCATGGAGTATGTCAACTGTCGAACTGCGTGGAGACGCAAACTGTAAGATTGAGAATCGCCAATTACCCGCCTGACGCGTGGCCTCGACACGAAGGGTCCCGTTCCCCTTCGGCCCGTTAAGTGGAATCGCCAATGTCGCACGTCCGCCGCCATCGCTAAACTCTGTGACTTGTCCGGAGACGAACCACCCCTCATCAATCGGCTGCCCGAGGATCTTGAGAACTGCCGGTGATACATGAGCATCCGCGACGGACGTTTGATACACGGGCGAGGATTTGACTCTCCATTCGATGAATGCCAAGAGTGAGGTGACGAACGCTGCCATACCGAAAAGGACTAGCAGAGAGAGCCTCAGCGTGCGAGGCCAACTGCTTCCAGAGTTTGTCTTTAGCAGCTGTGCCTCGTTCACAGTTAGACGCACGGGACGTTTCAATAGTCTAAAACCAAAACGAATTGCGAGGAGGATAAAGAATCCTAGCGTGGACAGAGCCAAAGCTATGCTAATGATCCACAGCAGCCAAGATGCGGCGCGGCCCCAGGAGGCATTTGGAAATAAAAGCACCAGGGACGCACCGAGGAACAGCAGCACCCATCCGATGACCAGAATGCGCTTGAACATTACTCACCCCAAAAGTGAATAGCTGAGCAACACCATGAAGACTAGGACGAACTGATGGCATCATCCAACTACATCAATTTGCGCTCGAAGCGATCAGCGGCGAGCCCCCGCCCAACCAATGGCAAGCCTGAGTATTGTCGCACATCGGCTCTGTAACGGATGGGACTGACGGTGACGGCGGCGGGGGAGGAGATGGTGGCAATATCTCGTCTTTTATGTTGGAAAGAGCGTCGCCGAGTGCCTGCCAGCCTTCCATTTTCGCACCTATGCCGAACCCCGGGGGCTGGCCCACCTTTGCAACACCACGACTCCGGCTTTCTTCACCCTTCGTCGTGGTAGTGCAAAGGGGATCTGATACATCTGACATTCAGCAAAAATAAAAAACCCTCTCCACACATCTGAGAGGGTTTGCGAACTGGTTGGAGAAATTCTATGCTGCGCGTACCACGTTGCCCGCCTGGAAGCCTTTGGGGCCTTTGAGCAGATCGAACTCGACGGTCTCGCCTTCGTTCAGCGAGCGGTAGCCGTTCTCCTGGATGGCCGAGAAATGCACGAACACATCCTCGCCGGTGGAGCGCTGGATGAATCCGTATCCCTTCGCCCCGTTGAACCACTTCACAGTACCCTTCTCTCTCACAAAGAAACTCCTTTCGCCTCATTGCTAAGAATTATTCTTCCGTCTTCTTGTCTGTTTGCCCTGGTCGCTTCGTCCTGGGAGACGAGACACGGTTACAGGACACCCCCTCAAAGGGACGGTGAGAATTTTGGTCTTCTTTGGTCAACACCTCTGCGCGCAGACAATAGCGCTCCAACAGAAACGGCTCCCCTGTATTCCGTCGGACGGTTGCCCGCGACGAAATACCGTGGAGCCGCAAAAGACGAAGGCGCAATGTCGCACTGCCGGCACAGAAACGTCAATCCTGATTGCTCGCCAACCGGGTCTGGCTGACGAGCAACAGATAATAGCAGGAAGATTTCAGTTGGCAAGAGCGAAATTGCTGGTAAACGTCAAAAATGAATGTGACTCCGGCACAAGTTCAAGAAATCATGCCTCTTATACCGGGCGCCGGACCGGGTACCAGCGTGCCTCGACGGAAGGCTGTAAGTATTTGATAATATTTGAGAAACAGTGTCTTCACTCACTCCCATCAAGCTTCTCGATCAAGAGGGCCCGCCCAAGCAGAGCTTGGACGGGGCACCCTTAGACGGACTGGTGCGCTCCACGGCGCGCTATCTGCTCCGAACCGAGGTGCACACTTTTGCGTTCTCCGTCGCCGCCAACGCCATTCTTTCGTTCTTCCCGTTCCTGCTGTTGCTGATGACGCTGATCCGTTACGTCTTTCATTCGCAGGTGATGTATCACATCGTCGAGAGTTTGTTGCGTGACTATATTCCAACCGGCCAAGATTTTGTGATCCGAAACCTGAACGTGCTGGTGAGCGCGCACCATCAGGCGAAAGTATTCTCGCTGGTGATGCTGCTGATTACTTCCACGGGAATTTTTGTGCCCCTCGAAGTTGCGCTCAACCGCGTCTGGGGATTTCGCAACAACCGCTCGTACCTGGCGAATCAGTTGGTGTCGCTCGGGCTCGTGTTTGCCTGCGGATCGCTCGCTCTGCTCTCGGTATGGCTGACCGCCGGAAACGTCGCGCTCTTGAAAAATCTGCTGCACGGCTACGGCGCGTGGTATGTGACCTTGGTGGACTTTGTAACCATGAAGGTCTTTTCGATCCTGGCCAGCATTGCCATCTTCTTCCTGGTCTACTGGTTGTTGCCGAATGGCAAAGTTCCGGTTCGTGCTGTCCTGCCCGCAGCTGTGCTTATGGGATTGCTCTCCGAGGCGCTGAAATACGCTTATATCTTCGCTCTGCCTCGACTGAACTTTGCGGAAGTGTATGGGCCGTTCGCGATCTCAGTCAGCCTGATGTTCTGGGCGTTTCTGTCGGGCATGCTCCTGCTGACAGGAGCGCATCTCTCGGCGCGAAAAATATCGCTGGACTAAGTTGTCATACTGTTACTTGCCATTGCTTTCTCCGCCGCGCAAATCTCCCTATTGCACCGTCACTTTGAGGTTCAACGATTTGACTCCTGCTGTCGAAGCGGTGATGGTGACTTTTCCGGCGTTCGGGCCGGTTGTGTATTGCGCTGGAGCAGTCCCAGTCGAACCGGTGACAACCGATGTGGCAACGAAAGTCCCACCTGCACCGTTATCTGTGAAGTTCACAGTTACTCCCGCCACACCAAAACCGTGAGCATCCGCCACCTTCACGATCAAAGGCTCTGGCAGAGGAGTATTCGGGAGAGCCGTTTGGTTATTCCCGGAAGTAATGCTCATCACTGCCGGTGGTCCCGTCGTACCCGTTTCGCTGAACAAGGCGCTGGTATATCCCGCGCTGGTGCAGGTAATGGTCACGGCGAGCGGCTTAACGGGAAGCTGATAACTGTAGGTTACTGTTCCGGCTGAATTCGTTGTCTGCGTCGTGCCAGGGGTGAACACTCCTCCCACTCCACCGTCTTTGCAGGTCACGGATACGCCAGCTATCGGATTCGAAGCGTACGCATCCGTGGCCGCAACGGTCAATGGTATTGGTAGAATGGATTTTTCCGTGCCGGTCTGGTTATTTCCCGTCACCACCGAGAGCGCGGGCAACAATCCATAGACTTCCAGAGCAGTGGTGCCACCGACATACACCTTGCCGTTCGAGATGGTTGGAGTTACAAAGCGTACGACCGGAACTAATTTGTCTCGCGCTTTGAGTGCTTGCGTGCTGTCGTAGAACTCATTGGCAAGGTTGGTGGGATCGAAGGCGAAGAGCGCCTGGTTGGTGTGCCGAATGACCCAAAGGATTCCGTTGGTGGTTCCGTTCGCGGTGAGCGATGTGGAAGATGGGCCAGCGCCGCCAAAAGTCATAGGGGTTTCGGAAACCGGCTGTTGCGTGAGCTGTCCGTTGACCAACGCGAACTGCTTGATATAGTCATCGTCTCCGGCCACGTAGACACTGTTGTTCCAGTACGTTGGCACTCCAACCATCTCACCGACCACGGCCTTAGGAATCTCTTGGATGACGTTGTCGGCTGTCGGGTTGAACTGTCCCAAGTTATCGCGATTGACCAGATACAGCGTGCCCTGCTTCCCGCCCGCGACAAGTTCGTGCGGGTAGAGACCGGGTTGGTCCGGGAGAACCAGCGGCCCGGTCGAACCGAGATCCAAATCGGCCTGGGCGAGTTGCAGTTGGTTGTAAGGCGTGAAGTAGTCCTCCATGCCAAAGACGTTCCCGTTCCATGCCATCTTCAACACAGTGTCGCCATAGTCGTTGCTGCCCGAAGGCCCGTCATATGTGCCGTTTGCGGTGGCCGCGTAGATGAAGCCAGATTCGTCGACGGCGGGACCGCTTCCGCCCTGCCAGAAGGAGCCGCGCGTTCCACCGGGAGTATCTAGAAAAGCGGCTTCCTGCTGGAGGTTCTGAGAATTGTAGGCGAAGAGCCAGCCGTTGTAGGCGTATTCGTCACAACCGTTGCCACCAAACCCGATGTAGACCACGCCGTTCTGAAAGAGCAGCGCCGGACGCTGCATTTGGAGAATAGGATTGAAAGTTCCCGATCCGTTGCCGGACTGCGCTGTGCCGGTAATGATCATGGGACCGCCATCGAGTTCACTGCCGGTAGAGACACTCAGAGCATGGAGACTGAAGTTGCGCACGGCGTTGACTCCGGTGCCGGTTACCGTCTTAGCCACGACGTAAATCGTGGTGACGCCCGGATCGATCACTGGCGTACCCATGACTCCAATTTCGGTGTAATGCGTACCGGTACAACCATAGTCTGCGATGGGATCGGGAGTCCCGCCATCGTCCAGGCTCACCGACCACAGCGGAGAGGCGTTGTTGCCCTGAGTGCTGTCGGCATCAAAGGCGTATACGGTGTTGTTCTGTGTCGCAACGTAAACCACATTGTGGATCAGGCCATCGTTCATCAAAACACTACTGGCGTAGAGAGGTTGCCCGACGATGATGCCGTCGACGGTTTGCGTGAAGAGCTTCCCGAAACTATTTACGTTGACGTTCGACGGTGTCAGAAGAGTCTCATTTGGATTCAATCCCGAACGCGTGTTGTCGTTATGCTGAGTTAAGACATTGTTCTGTCCCCAGGCGAGAGAAAGTCCCAGGCAAAGAATGGTGAGAACAACGGCTAACCTTGTAACCGGCTGTGGGCGGGGCATTCGGCTTGCTCCTCGACGGTGACTTGTAGTTTCTGGATTCTGGTTTAGCTCGGCAGAGACAACTCGGTCAGTCATTGTAAATCCTCACTACGCGGTATTCCTCGCTACGCGATCGCTGAGTAACACGGAGATCGTCTTCGGGAAAGAATCGTCTCTTGGGAGACTCCTCAGCTACAAAGCGGTTTCGAGGGGGAAGGACTTTTCTGCGAACTCGAGCCTGCGAACTCCGAGCATTTTTTCATATCGGCAAACGAAGGGCAATTGCCAAATCGTGCTTTTTATAGGCCTGCGCGGTAACCACTGAAATCGTTACTAACGTGGGGTCCGTCTGATACCCATCATAATTTCCATCGCGTTGCGCTTTGCGGAAACGTCTTCTCCACGAATCCGAAGACCCGCCGTGGCGTAACAATGAAGATCGGCTCTCCCATGCTGCGCGGGTCCATCTTATATTTCTTCTTGTAAGCAGTCGCAACCCGCTCAAGCGTCGTCGCATCCCCGACTGGAGTCGCCACTCCATCGACGATCACCGCTTGTTCTCCGTTGTCATTCGTAATAGTGCATGCTGGATTCGCGGAAAGGTTTTGCCCCTTGCGGGATTTGCGTCCGGTGGAGAAGAAGAAAGCGTCGTCTACCCACACTCCCCACACCGGCATCACATGCGGGTGTCCGCTGCCCGCGTGAATCGTGGTCAGCCAGAATGTCCGGCAGTGATTCATCTTCCGGGCAACCCACACCCACGGAAGCAGGCCCTTACCGTCTTCCGGCCCGACAATGCCATAGCCGGGGGCAAACGGACGATCCGCCTTAGGCTGTAACTTTGCTGACATTGTCCGAGGCGACAATCCCCGCGTCAACGATCGTGTGGATGATGGCTTTGGCGATCGGCTCGACGATCGCTTCGAAGGATGCTTCGCCATAAATTTCGAGCCTCCGAACTATTTCTTCAACTCCTGCACTGCTCGGTAAGCCTGATCAATGGCGCAGTCTGTATAAGCGTATGCGCCCGCGTCCGCGTTCGCGATTGCCAGCCGCCCAAATGGCTTGCGCGCCACTTGGCAAGGAGTCTCCGTGCCCTCAAGCCAGAACTGGTCGAACAGCGAATTGTATTCATAGGCGTAGCCGTGCGGCCAGCGGTTGACTGTGATTTCCAAAATATCGCGAGCTGGGTCGAATCCGCCAGGGCCAAATATCCGCAGCAGTTGCTCGCGAATGTTGCGTTCGTAAGTTTCAAACGTCGTGCTATAGAGCTGGATTCGTCCCAACCTATGCTGATCGCGGGCCGGATGTCCCGGCTTGCAGGCCGCCTTCATCATGTGCACCACGATGGGCTCGTCCGGCTTTTTCGTGCATTCATAACCGCCGATGCTGACCGGAAGATCGAGGTTGACCCCGGTGTGGTACATGCCAGGACAGTAAACTCCGCTTGTGCCCAGCTTCTGGAAGACGCTCCAGTTGCGGATCAGAACATTGGTGTAGAGGAGCGGAACTTTCTGCGCGGAAGCGAGCGCTTCTTTCTGCGCGTCCGGTAATTCCTGTGCGATGTACGGAATCACCACATGCCAGCACGCCAGAATGCAATTGGTGGCACGCACCGTCTTCAGCTTGCCCTCGGTAAAGTAGCTGACTTCAACTTCTTTCGCCGAGGCCGGATCGCCCAGATGATTCACCTTGACGACCGTGCTGTTCACACGGATGCGCACACCGGATGCAGGCTCATCGAGCTTCGAGTAGTCAGCCTTGGCCAGCACCACGTCGGCGGCTGAGTTTCCGGGAATCGCTGTCGGAATTAGCTTGCGCACCAGCAATCGCGCGATCGAAGCGTTGCCGTCGGGAAAGTGGAAGAAGTATTTTTCCGCTTCGTCATTGCGAATACAATCGCGGTTCATTCCCTTCCCCGGCGTGGGGTCGAGTTTGAGACCCTTGAATCCCGGCATTTCCAATCCCCAGGCATCTTGTGCGGCGACGGCGTCAATCCCAACACCGAACAACGGGTGCGGGAAGGCCTGAAACAATTTCACGATTTCGTCGCTCATCCCGAGCGTGTCGGTGAGATATTTCGCATAACTCACGCGAGCCAGCCGCGCTTTCTTTTCATCGGAGCTGAGGCCGGGAAAATAATCTTTTTGCTCGGTCAGTAGACGCTGAAAATCTTCTTTAGCCTTCGCAGAGAGCGGAGCATCTTTCAGAAAGTCGCGCAGATCGGCTGCGCCAGCATCATCGCTGAGACCGCTCTCGTCTCCGCCGGTGTGCACAGCGTTCGCGACCAGCGCGTCGGCCCCGAATGTTTCCTTGTCGAAGAAAATGCGCGGCTTTAGACCCAAAGACCGGTAGAGATCTTTGCTGACATATTTCGGATACGAAGGTACATCGATCCCCAGCTCTTCGATCACACCCTTCGCCACTGCGCTATAAGGAGACGGGCTTTCAATGGAATAGGTGCCACCAAATCCGAGGAGCATGCGGTTGCCGGCGCGGAATTCATTGCGCTTGGCGTGTCCGCCAAAATCGTCGTGGTTCTCAAGAATCAGGATGCGGGCTTTGTCGCCGGCAGTTTTGCGGAAAAAGTGTGCCGCGGCGAGTCCACTGATGCCTCCGCCAACAATCACCAGATCGTAGGATTCGCCAGTATCCACGGGCTTAGGAGCGTCGTCCCAGAAAGCGCCGTCGCGGACTTTGTGCATGGCTTCGAAGGAGCCGACATGGCTACCGCGCAACCCGGTTTTGGCGGGAGGATAATATCCGGGCGTGTCCTGAGCTTCGGTTTGCAGATCGGCGGCTGCCGCAGCCCACATTTCAGCTGGAATGACAGCGGCTCCCGCCGTGAGTGCAACTCCATTTAGAAAATCGCGGCGCGTAATCTTCGCGCCCATTCCCAGTTCTTGATCCCGTTTCTTTCTTGCTTCCGATGACAACAATTCGTCTGCCACAATGCCCTCTGGCGAGGCAGTGTATCACTCCAGCTAAGGGCTCGTCCCGCCATCTCCGCGTAAGCTAGCTGTCTCGAGTCCCGACTGAGCGGTCGCATCGAGCACCTCGGCCCAAAATGAACTATTCGGATCGACAGCAGCCACACCTATCTGTCCCGCTGCTGAAGTGGCTTCTGCCCCTACCCACGCGACTCGAAATTGTTCCTTCTTGTGCAAGCGGGTGAGAGCAACTATGTCGCCCTGTCCAAGCATTCCGTGGACGCCATCGAGCAACGCTCCGCGCCGACTTATATTGACGGTCATCACTCTTTGATCCAGAGGGCGCCCGGTGACGTCGGTCCCTGTGAGAAGCACTGGCAACGCCAATTCGATCCGCGGATCGCGGCGATTGCCCAACCGCTGCGCTCGCAGATCATTCAGAAACTGTTCTACGCCTAACGACGCGCCAGCGCGGATCAGATGCAGGAGCGGGTCGGGCGCATCGGCGTCAGATACCGTGCCCGGAGCTGGATTCGACGCGGGCTGGACTTCTTTTTTACCTTCTTTTCGATCTTCTTTTCTGCCTACAAAAATCTTTGGAACCTCGCGCTGGCTCGTCAGGCGTCCAATCAATTCCTCTACCTTGGCTCGCCGCTCGTGCGCTTGCGCTCCCGTGAACTCGACGCCCATTCCTGTTTGCGCATGCGACACACGCACAACGCCGTCGAGCAAACACTCGGTATCCAATGCCCTGATACTCAGCAGCACCGGAGTATCAGTGGGAAACGGCACAGCGGTCTCCAGGTAGCACGCGCCCGCGCTGATGTCGGTAAGACCCCAGCGCCGAGCAGGAACCGGCTTCGACGCGGCGCTTGATTCCGGCTCGGCCCGCGGCTGCACTGCAACAGGCGCCGGGCTCTCCTCAATCTTCCAATCCGCAGGTGCGTACTCGATGCCCCAGAAGTTGCCGGGAGCATCGAGTTCGAGACCAACCAGCCAAGTTTCGGGATCGCCGCCGAGTGGGACCACCTCCGCCACCCGCGCCGTAGTGTGCCTTTTGGCGGAAACAATCTCCAGGCGCACCTGAATACCCTGCGTCAGCGCGCGAGGAACGATCAGCCCACATCCATGCGCGTTCACCAACGTGGTATTGCACTGCAGGGAGAACGGCGACGCGGCATCGAGGCTGGTCACCAGCACCGGAACTTCCAGCGGCAATCGAGTGCTGCGCCGGATGGCATGCTGAGTTTTGTCCGAAGCGCCCATAGAGTTAGCAGGCAAGAAATTCTTCGGCCTGAGGACCTCGATTTGAAAACCAGAGACGGTTTGAGAACCAGCACCGGCGATGCCGGCAACAATTGTCCACGAACCATGCTAGATCACAAGAAAGCTCCGGGCACGGAATTTCGCCGCCCCGGTTTCCAGTTAGACACTAGGAACATTAGGACTAACATCCGATGCTACTCGATCTTAACCGCCGTATCGGGGGCCTGAAAGGCGACTTTGTGACTACCATCGCAAAAAGGCCGGGTGGCGGAAGCGCCGCAGCGGCACAGCGAAAACACTGCCTTCCCCGTCAGGTCATACTTGTTGCCGTCGGCATCGACCATTTCGACCACGCCATTGGGATCCTCTACGCGCAAAGGACCGTTCTTGCGCACCGTAATCGTGACTTGTGCCATGAAACCTCCAAAGAAAATAAGCAACTTTTCAAACTATCGCACAACTGCAGAAGTTGCCAGTGGAGCCGGCGGCTGCGTTTAATTTCGCCACCGGTCGACGGCCTGCCACCAGAACATTTTCATCCACTCATCAAGAGTAGTTTTTGCCCATTCACGGTTCGTCCACCAGGCTTCGCCGAATTGCGCTGGATTGCGGGCTGCCGCTATGCTGAATTGGTATTGCGGCAGGCGATGGCGGAAGATCATCAAGCTGCGGCGAGTGTGGAATTCCGAAGTCACAATCAGCACCCGATGCGCATCGAGCGGCGTCAGGCATCGCCTTACATCGTCGACCTCGGCATTGGTGGAAAAACTAACGATCGGGCATACCGAAACGCGATTTGCCTCAGGCAGGCTGCTCGCATATTTCCGCGCAATATCGATCAACTGCTGATCGTAGATAAGATTTCGGGTCTCGGCGTTCATGAACACGCGCGGCGCCCACCCCTGGCGCAGCAACTCCAGTGCGCGCGCCGGGCGGAAGTTAGTCTCTCCAGCCAGTACCACAATCGCATCTGACTTTTCTGGTTTGTCTACCACCAGAAAGCGTCCCGCTTGACTCGCGGCCAGGATACCTATCAGGAACAACCCTATGAGCAGTCGGAAGAATCGCATCAGAATCGCATGTTATCGCACTCCGCATGTTACTAACGAAACCATTGCGCAGGACAATTCGATTACTCCAGTAATCAAGATTGCAACGGCTCTGTAACAATCGCCTGAAAATCGCGCAAAAATCGGACGATCACCGCAGTTTCCGCGGCTCAAGCGTGATCTACGATGTTAAAATTATTGCTTGCCTATGACTACTCAACTCGCTTCATCGCTCTTCACTGACTTAAAAAACCGCATCGATGCGCGCACAGCCAAGGTTGGAATCATCGGCCTTGGCTACGTTGGATTGCCGCTGGCCCTGCTCTACAGCGAGCAGAAGTTTCCCGTCACCGGTTTCGATATCGATCAAAGAAAAATCGACACACTAGCCAACGGCGGCACCTACATTTTCCGCATCACGCCGGAGGAAATCGGCGCGGCCAAGTCTAACGGCTTCAAAGCCACGGCCGACTATTCGCAGATCACCGCCATGGATGCGATCATCATCTGCGTCCCCACACCGCTTAATGAATATCATGAGCCCGATCTCAGCTACATCACCGACACGGCCCGCTCGGTAGCACCCTATCTGCGCGCCGGTCAGATCGTCATCCTCGAGAGCACAACTTACCCTGGCACCACCGAAGAAATTCTGATCCCCATTCTCGAAAAGGAAAATAAAGCTGGATTGAAAGCTTCGCGCCAGGGCGCGGCCGGCGACAACGATATTTGGGTAGCGTTTTCACCCGAGCGCGAGGATCCCGGCAATACTCAGGTTGCTCGTCATGACATACCGAAAGTGATTGGTGGACTCGATCCTCAAGCCAGCGAAATCGCCGCCGCGCTTTATGGTGCTATCTTCCGCCGCACCGTTCCCGTTTCTTCACCTGCCGCGGCGGAGATGACCAAGTTGCTGGAGAATATCTACCGCTGCGTCAATATCGCTCTGGTTAATGAACTCAAAATGCTCTGCCTGCGTATGAATCTCAATATCTGGGAGATCATCGACGCGGCCGCCACCAAGCCTTTCGGCTTCCATCCGTTTTATCCTGGGCCGGGTCTCGGCGGGCACTGCATTCCGGTCGATCCGTTTTATCTTTCCTGGAAGGCTAAGGAGTTTGACTTCCGCACACGGTTTATCGAACTGGCCGGCGAAATCAACGTGGCCATGCCCTACAACGTGATCGCCTCCACGATCTCCGCACTCAACCAGCAAAAAAAGGCCATCAATGGATCGAAGATTCTGATCCTCGGCGTTGCTTACAAGAAGGATATCGACGACTTGCGCGAGTCGCCGGCTCTCACCATCATCGAACTGCTGCAAAAAGAGGGAGCCGTGGTCAGCTACAACGATCCGTACTTCCCTTTTGTAGGACGTGGCCGCAAGTACGATCTGCAAATGAAGAACACTCCGCTCGACAATCTTGGCCAATATGATTGCGTGCTTATCGTCACCGATCACACTGACTACGACTACAAGAAAATCGTTAGTGAAGCCAAATTGGTGGTCGATTCTCGTAACGCTACGCGTGGGATTAAGAGCGACAAGGTTGTGCACTGCTAGACTGCTTGCGTGGTAACGGGTTCTGCCCCATCCGGATACGGGGCAGAATCAATGATTTATACGCAGGCAAGGGCTTTCAGAGGCCACCGTTTACCCCAGATTGCGACCTCGTAAGCTTGCTCATGATCATCCAGATTGTGATCGATCATGAGCCCCTCATGACAATGTTTCGATAGCACGCAGACGGAATCGCCGTCGAATCGGATGACTGACTCGGCGTGCTTCAACAACGTTGAGACGTTCACGTCAACAGCGCCACAATACTCACTGAGCTTTGTCAGCAAGAAGCCGTTTTCGTTGAACAGCTTTTCCGCCAAGCAGGACGCCAGCAGGAATACGAAACCTTCTTCCTTCAGAAGAAAAAACTTCCTATAGCTGATCGCACCGGGAGCCATCGCGGCCCGATACCCATTTTGAAAGGTCGCCAAAAGGACATCCGTATCGCGCAGAGGAATGAGTGATTGCGCTTCAATACGTTCACCGAGCGCATCGGATAAAGCCGTTATGAAGGACGGAATTGCGGCTCTTCCGCGATTCGCTCGCGTGAGCAAACGAATTTTCTCTTGCCTAGTTATCATCGAGCTTTCTCACATTAATTTGATCTAGTTTTACATCAACCCTAGGTCTCGTTGCTAATGCGTTGGACTTCATGAGTAGAGGCAGCCTCTCCGGTTGTCCAAGCCGCGTTTAGTTCCGCGGACTCAGCCTTCCCGGGTCACCTCACTTCCGTTTCCAATCATCCTAGAACTCGCAGCCTTGTGCTAGTATGTCGCGTTGCACCGGGGGCAGCATTCGCGTTGCACGCTGCATCAAAACGGTGTGCCGATGACGGTGTACGCATGAAAGACACGCTCGGAATCCTGCTCGCCGGAGGCGCTGGCGAGCGTCTCTATCCGCTCACCCGCGATCGCGCCAAACCGGCTGTGACCTTCGGCGGCATCTACCGCATCATCGACATCACCCTTTCCAACTGCGTCAACTCCGGCCTACGCCGGGTTTTTATACTTACGCAATACAAGGCGCTATCGCTCAACCGTCAGATCCGCGAAGGCTGGAATATTTTCGGCCATGAGATCGGCGAGTTCATCGAGATCCTTCCACCCATGAAGCGGGTCAGCGAAAACTGGTACATGGGGACGGCCGACGCGGTTTATCAGAACATCTATTCCATCGGCTCCGAGCAGCCTAAGTACGTGCTCATCCTCTCGGGCGATCACATCTACAAAATGAATTACGGGCGTATGCTCAAGCAGCACCAGGAGGCTGGCGCCGATGTCACGGTCGCAACCCTGACCACCGATCCGGCCGAATGCCGGCATTTCGGCGTCGTCGATATTGACCACGAACATCGCATTACAGGCTTCCTGGAAAAACCGCATCACACCGATTTGCGATCGCCCTACGATCCCACGAAAATTTCAGCATCGATGGGCATCTATATCTTCAACACCGACGTGCTCATTCCTGTCCTACTTAAGGATGCCGAGGATCCCGACTCCAGCCACGATTTCGGCAAGAATATTCTGCCAAAAATGCTGGGCGACTATCGCGTCTTCGCTTTCAATTTTGTCGATGAGAATAAAAAAGAAGCTCTCTACTGGCGCGATGTGGGAACGCTCGAAGCCTATTACGAAGCCAACATGGACCTGGTTTCGGTCTCCCCTGTCTTTAATCTTTATGATGATCAATGGCCCATCCGCACGCACCAGCGGCAATATCCACCGGCAAAATTTGTGTTCGCTGAAAGTGGACGCACCGGCCGCGCCCTGGATTCTCTGGTTTCTTCCGGTTGTATCATCTCCGGAGGCTCTGTCCAGAATTGTGTGCTGTCTCCGGATGTGCGGGTCAACTCTTATACCGAAATCGAGAGCAGCATTCTGTTTTCGCACGTGAACGTGGGACGCAGTTGCCGCATCCGCAAAGCCATCATCGACCGCGACGTACACATTCCTGAAGGCACCACGATTGGCTACGATGCCGAAGCCGACCGCGAGCGCTACTTTGTCACCGACAGCGGCATCACCGTCGTGACGCGCGACTACTCTCTTTTTGAGAACCCCGTGACCGTGGATTACTTCACAAGCGAGTAGGGAGCAGTTCTCAGTTCTCAGTTCTCAGTTCTCAGTTCTCAGTTCTCAGTTCTCAGTTCTCAGTTCTCAGTTCTCAGTTCTCAGTTCTCAGTTCTCAGTTCTCAGTTCTCAGTTCTCAGTTCTCAGTT
>JBATZM010000055.1:0-35045 GCA_049674665.1 Terriglobales bacterium | reverse complement strand
AAGTGCTATGAACATAGGGCTGTGTATGGGCAGCTCCGGCAGAATGAGTCTTTGGTTTTTTCATTTTCAATCCTGGTCGGCAGCAAGGACACTTTCATGAAGATATTTCGCTTTCTGCTTCCATTCTTTTCGTTTGCTATCGCGGCCGCTCAGCCTAGCGTGCAGCCAACGCCTGTTCTCACGCTACCTTTGCGCGATGGATGGACGCTGCAATCTTCGGTGAAAGTAACGGGCACGGGCGAGGCTATTTCCGGCGAGTCATTTAAGGCCAGTGACTGGATCGAGACCACCGTCCCAACGACAGTCGTGGCCGCGCAAGTAAAGAGCGGAATCCTGCCAGATCCTTTTTATGCCATGAATCTACGGCAGTACCCGGGAGTCAGCTATCCTATCGGCTTCAATTTTTCGAACATTCCGATGCCGCCGGATAGCCCGTACGCGGTTTCGTGGTGGTATCGCAAGGAATTCACGCTCCCAAATGCGTTTGCCGGAAAGACAACGTGGCTGAATTTTCGCGGCATCAATTACCGCGCCAACATTTTTCTCAACGGAAAACAGATCGCCAATTCGAACGATGTCGCGGGCGCATGGCGAACTTACGAGTTCAACGTTACTTCGGCCGTCAAGTCTGGGGAGAACGTGCTCGCCGTACAGGTTTGGGCGCCGACCGAGAACAGCCTGGCGATCACTTTTGTGGACTGGAATCCCGCGCCGCCAGACAAGAACATGGGGCTATGGAGGGAAGTGTATTTAACAACTAGTGGACCGGTCGCACTTCGGCATCCTGCGGTGCTCTCGAAAGTAGATTCGTCCGCGAATGACCCTGCTCACTTGACGGTAACCGCGCAGTTGAAAAATGCTAGCGATCAACCGGTAAAAGGAACGCTGAAAGGCAAAATCGAAAACATCGAGTTTGCGCAACCCGTGGAATTAGCCGCCGGAGAGTCGAAAGACGTGGTCTTCTCGCCGGCTCAGTATCCGCAACTCAACCTGAGCAATCCGAGGCTGTGGTGGCCGGCGCAGATGGGTACGCCGAACTTGTACGATCTGAACCTTTCGTTCGATATCGATGGAACGCTTTCCGATTCGTCCCATATAAAGTTCGGCATTCGCGAGATAACCTCCGAAGTCACCGAACAGGCGACAGATCGTTTGAAACGCCTATTCAAGATCAATGGCAAGAGCATCCTCATTCGCGGTGGCGGTTGGACGCCCGACATGATGATGCGCCAGACTTCGGAGCGGCTGGCCGATGAGTTTCGTTACGTCCGCGATATGGGGCTTAACACGGTTCGCTTGGAGGGCAAACTCGAGACCGAGGAATTTTTTGAGACGGCTGACCGTGAGGGCATCCTAGTGATGGCCGGGTGGTGCTGTTGCGATTTCTGGGAGCACTGGGGAAGCTGGAAAGACGAGGACTTCGAGATTGCAAAGGCCTCTTTGCGCGACCAGATGTATCGCCTGAGAAGCCATCCGAGCATGGTGATGTGGCTGAATGGCAGCGACAATCCTCCTCCGCCAGACGTCGAAGAGATGTATCTGAAGATTGAATCCGACCTGCTGTGGCCGAATCCAATCGTGTCTTCAGCCACCGCGAAGCGGACCACGATAACGGACGGCAGCGGCGTGAAAATGAGTGGTCCTTATGAATACGTAGCGCCTTCATATTGGGAAACAGACCCGCATCGCCCGGCGGATGAGCAACATTGCAACGCCGGTGGTTGTGGCGGCGCTTATGGCTTCAACTCTGAAACCAGCATGGGACCGGCCGTTCCACCAATCGAGAGCGTCGAGCGGATGGTTCCCAAGGACCATCTCTGGACATCGAATGGACCGATGGATGAGTATTGGAATTTTCACGCGGGCGGCGGAGCCTTTAAGAACATACACGTATTTGCCGATGCGCTGAACGCGCGTTATGGCAAAGCGAACAGTGCGGAAGACTTCACCTACAAGTCACAGCTCATGACTTACGAAGGCGTGCGCGCTATGTATGAAGCCTACAGTCGCAACAAATACGCTTCGACCGGCGTCATCCAGTGGATGCTGAACAATGCGTGGCCGTCGATGATCTGGCATCTATACGATTATTATTTGCGGCCAGGCGGCGGATATTTCGGCGCGAAGAAAGCGCTGCAGTCGTTCGACCCCATCTATGGATATGACGATCATTCCGTGTGGCTGGTGAGCAGCCAATATGTGGATGCCAAAGGACTAAAGCTGGCAGCACGCGTATTCAATCTAGATGGAACGCAGAAATTTTCGAAAGATACGTCTCTCGATGCACTTGCCGACAGCACTGCAAAAGTGTTTGAGCTCCAGCAAATCGAGGGACTGTCGCCCGCATACTTCCTTGATCTTCGCGTTACCGATGGCAGCGGCAAGCTGGTCGGATCGAACTTCTATTGGCTTTCGACGAAACCGGAGACGCTCGACTGGGCAAAATCGAACTGGTACACGACTCCGACCGCGTCTTACGCGGACTACTCATCACTCGCTCAGTTGCCTAAGGTAAAGCTGAATGTATCGAGTAGCAATGAGCGTAAGGGCGAAGATGAGGTAACGCTCGTGACCGTCGAAAATCCTAGCAAGACAGTAGCGTTCTTCGTGCGTTTAAAGCTCAACAAGGGTAAAGGCAGTCAAGAGATTCTCCCAGTGCTGTGGCAGGACAATTACATTTCGCTCCTGCCCGGTGAAAAACGGGAGATCACGGCTACGTACCGAGCGAGTAGCCTAGGCACGGCAAAACCCGATGTCGAAGTCAGCGGTTGGAACGTTGAGTAGTCTGACCGGTTTCACTCTTCCGCGGGTAAGTCGAAGTTCACCAAATCTCCACGGAAGCCTCGCGTCTTCCAGGCACCGAAGGCGATTCCAACGGCCATCCAGACGGCGCCTGCGACAACCGCCTTGCGACTGAGACTCAACCAGAGTAAGAAGCAAATCAAAAAGCCAAGGACGGGCGGCAGGACGAACGATGGCGTCCATTTTTTGTCGCGCACAACATAGCGCATAAAAGCGGCTGCGTTCACGCCCATAAAGGCGATGAGTGCGCCGAAATTGAGCATCTCAGCGCCGAGGCCGTAACTCATCACGAATGCACCAATCAGCGCGATGGCGCCGACAAATAGCACATTGTTCCGCGGCACTCGATGCTTCGCGTCAACAACTCCGAAGAAGGATTTGGGGAGTGCGTTACTTCGCCCCATACCGTAGAGAAGACGCGCCGCGCCGATCTGTGCGCCCATGCCTGATCCAAAATTGGCAACCAACAAGGTGAATCCGATAATGCCAAACATCGGCTTCCAGGCGCGGGCGGCGACGTGAACAAATGCCGTATCGACATCCGGAAAAGGCTGCGATGCCGGCCATATCAACTGCGCGGCATAGACCTCGAAGGCCGACAGAATACCGATCACAAGGCAGGTCAGCACCGTTGCCAACAGTATATTGCGGCGGGGATTTTCCGCTTCTTCCGAGAGCGTGGAGATGCCGTCGAATCCAATGTAGGTGAGCACCGCAATCGATGTTCCGCCGAGCACTGCTTTGGTGTTCCACATGCTCGGGTCGTAAAAGGGCTGCGTATAGAAGCCTGCGCTGTCGTGCGGATGCCCGAAGATGTAGCGCGCCGCGACCACAAAGAAAATTGCGATCACCACGCCCATCCCCGCCGCCAGTGCCGAGTTTACGTGAGCCGAAGTTTTGACTCCTTGTACATTCAGAAGAGTGAACACCAGCGCGAAGAAGACGGCCCACGCCCAATAAGGCACGCCGGGAGCAAATACGTGCGCCTGCTGACTGCACCAGATCGTGCAAATAATTGGATTGAGCATGTAATCCATTACCATGCTCCAACCAGTGACATAACCGAGAGCGGGATTAATTTCCTGGCCAACGTAAGTAAACGCCGAGCCGGCGCTAGGATAGGCGCGCGCCATACGACCATAGCTAATCGCGGTGAATAGCATCGCCACCATGGCAATCAGGATGGTTGTGACCACGTGCCCATGCCCGCGGTCGCTGAGCACACCAAAGACTGACATGGGTGCGACCGGCTGAATCACGATCACGCCGTACAGAATCAGATCCCCAAGCGTGAGCGAGCGCCTCAGGCGAGGGGCGTTAGCTGTCGGATTGGCAGTAGAGCTCATTCACATCCTCAAAAACAAAACCCCATTATCCTGCGGAGATAACGGGTTCGGGGAAGGGTCACTCGTGACTCGCAGGTCGCACATTGAGCGCCCCTGCCGCAGTTCCACAAAATTCCTCTCGAATTCTATACGGAAGAGATATTCTGTCAATGAAAAAAGATCTGTATTAAAACGATTCTTGCCGAGTTTTGGCGAAACCACGAAATTCGGCGAAATTTGACAAACAAATTTATGGAGCGCGAATCCACGTCATGAACCGCAAAATACGTTTTCTACTCTTGTTTATTTTGTTCCTTCTAGTCAGTTTGCTTCCGAGCATCGCGCAAGATGTCCAGAAAACGACCGGACAAGAAAAGCTCCCAATAGAAAAGACCGTCCAGGAACGGTTAGGCTATCCCACCTCTGCGCGTCTGCTGGTGATTCACGCCGACGACCTCGGGATGAACCATTCCGTCAATCGGGCCATATTTGAAGCTCTCGAAAATGGATGGGTTACCTCGGCCAGTATCCTTGTCCCTTGCCCGTGGTTCCCAGAGGTGGTGAAGTGGGCAAAGGAGCACCCCAACGCCGATGTTGGTATTCACCAGGCCCTCAACAGTGAATGGACAAGTTTTCGCTGGGGACCTGTGAGTTCAAAAGACAAAGTACCCACGCTCCTCGACTCGGACGGCTACCTTCCACTCGATACACCTGCCGTTACTCAAAACGCCAAACTGTCCGAGGTTGAAACCGAACTGCGCGCGCAAATCGATCGTGCCCAATCTGCGGGCATTCACCTGACACACCTTGACACTCACATGGGTGCACTGTTCGGGTCGACTGATCTGTATAAGCTCTATCAGAAAATGGGCCACGCTTATAATCTGCCCATTTTAGAGGCGCGCACAGGAACTCACGCGCCTGAAGGAGTGTCCCCGCCCGCGGAAGAAGTTCTCGTTGAGAAGGTAATCGAAATCGATCCCGGAATCGACGCTCAGGACTGGGCCTCGTGGTACCGAAAGCAACTCGAACCTCTTGGTCCGGGCGTTTACCAGGTCATTGTGCATCTGGCATACGACGACGAAGAGATGCGCGGCGCGACCTACGATCATCCCGATTGGGGCGCGGCATGGCGACAACACGATCTGGATATGGTCAAGAGCGCGGAGTTCCGCCAATTTCTGAAAGAACAGGCATTCGTGCTGGTGGGTTGGAGAGAGTTAGCCAAGGCATTGCCGAAGAATTATGGTTCGAACTAGAGTCTGAACTAGGGCAGATGAGCGGGGAGATCGCTGAAGGGCACGGAGTCCTGGATTCCGTGTTCTTCCACAATCGTATAAATCTTGTCCGCGGCCACGCCTTTGAAGCTTTCCGTCTTGCCGGTTGGCCAGCGCACTTCAAGCGAATCAATTGTCATCGCCGAACCCAGACCGAAATGAAGCCGCAGATCGTTCTGCGAAAGATAACTGCCACCACCTCGCACCTCGTCGAATTGCGTCATTTCTCCAGCATGAATGGTGACACGCGCGCCGATCGCAGCGCGATTGCTCTTTGTTCCAACCAAACGGAAGATCACACGATGGTTCGGGCTTTTATTTGTATTGAGTAGCAGTGACGGAGGCTCACCGACGTTGAGCACCACGATATCGATATTGCCGTTGTTGGCGATGTCGCCAAAAGCCGCGCCCCGCCGAGATTTTAGCGGCATGTCGGCCAGCCCAGCGGCCTTCGATACTTCTTCAAACGTTCCGTTGCGCAAGTTGCGATGCAACAGCATCGGCTCGGCGTAGGGCGCGCTTCCCTTCACCGTATCCATTTGCGGATAGACGTGTCCGTTGGCCACGAACAAATCGAGCCAGCCGTCATTGTCCATATCGAAAAATGTCGTACCCCAGCCAACCAGTGGCAAGCTCGGCTGGCCGAGATGCGACTGCATGGCAACATCTTCGAATCCGTGCGGCCCCTGGTTGCGATAAAGCGTATTGGGCTGGTCGGCAAATTCGGTGATGAACATCGAGAGGCGTCCGCTGTGATCGTAATCACCCCACGTCACGCCCATAGAGCCGAGCGCCTGCCCTTCGCTGTTCATCGCGATGCCGCCGACCATGGCTTCGTCAGTGAACGTACCATTGTGATTGTTGTGATAGAGATGATTGGGAGTGGCGTCATCGGCGACAAACAAATCGGGCCAGCCGTCATTGTCGTAGTCGCCCCAAGTCGCGCCCAGTCCATAATATTTATCGGGATCGTCAACCCCGGCTTTTTTCGAAACCTCTTCAAACGTGCCGTCACCGCGGTTATGGTAGAGCAGATCGGTCTCACCTTCCATACCCCACGGCCCGCACTGCACCGGAGCGCCTTTGAACTGGCAGAACTTGGTCGAGCCGAAGGCTGGCAGGTTGTTCATGTCCACGTGCACATATCGTGAGACGAACAAATCGACGTTGCCGTCACGATCGTAATCTGCCCACGCCGCGCCCGTAGAGAAGCCGCCGCCGCGCACTCCAGCCTTATCGGTCACGTCCTCGAAAGTGCAATTGCCTTTGTTGCGATAAAGTGCATTGCCCCCGTATCCAGTGACGAAGAGATCGAGGTTGCCATCGTTGTCAAAGTCGGCCACGGCGACACCCATGCCCCAACCTTTGCGCGTGAGTCCGGACTTCTCGGTGATGTCGGTGAACTTGAGGTCGGCATCCTGATGCCAGAGCGTGACCAGAAGATCTCCACCCTGCTTGTAGCGATCCACAGTCGAGCCGTTCACCATCACGATATCGAGTTTGCCGTCATTGTCGCAGTCGAACAGGCCCACGCCTCCGCTCATGGATTCGATGACGTAGTGTTTTTCGGCAGATGAAATGTGGGAGGCAGTTAGACCAGATTGGACGGCGATGTCGCGAAAGATGGGGACGGGAGCAGTGAGCTTGGGCTCCGACGACTTTTTTTCAATACGTGCGGGGGGAATTTTCGCGGTGTTCGGCGCGCTCTGAGCCGAAATGAAGCCAGTCAAGAGCAGAAACAAAATGGGAGTACGACCGCGCCGCATGCAGTGTGATTGTAAGCGATGTTGTCACTTAGGATACTGGAACGAATACCCACTCGCCTCATTCCCTGACATGAACCTTGTGTTGTATTCCAGCAAGTAGTTTATGTGTTCGGCATCGGCCGGAAAAGATTGGCCGGGATACGGATAAGCGCGCATATCGCGGAACGGCAGCGGATCAACCGTATCGCCACGATAAGCATAGAAGTCCATATCTTTTTCGTATCCGTTGGCGACAAAGAAATAGTCGCGCACCCAGCCATGCGGCAAAGCGGGCAGTTTCGCCGGATCGAAATCAAGCGCAACCTCATCGCCCGATCCAAAGACGGCAAACTTATCATCGACCGAGTCAAGCAGCGGCCGCACGTCGCCATAGCGCGTGTAAGCGCCTGCGGGACGCGTGTAGGGGCCGGTAGCACTGACTTTTTCGTAAATGTATTTCACGTTCCCCGGCGGCTGGTCTTCGATCTTCAGTGGGAATCCATGGAAATTCAATTCGGCGCGCGCAAGCGTCACCGGTGTCAGGCGGGCACTCTGATTTTGATTGGTGCGGCTAATGAGGATGTTGTCCCAGTAGATCTGGAGATTCGTGGTGATGCGAATGCGTTGCGTACCCAGCGGAAGTTTACCAGTAAGATCGGCGGTCATGGTGCGTGCACCGCCGGCGGGAAACCCCATGTCATCGACGACGCGGACCCATTTTGTTTTTGTACCGTTTCCAGTCGAACTGCCGGTCGAGACTAGAGCTTCGACATATGGCGCAAACGGACGCAGGTGCGCTTGATCGGCGGCGTACATGCTAGTCGCCGAATAGTATTCGATCTCGCCGTGCATCAACAGCCACAACGGACCGCCGCGGTATGGCTCGCCGAGATCAAGTTCCAGACTGTGGGGCTCGGTGAATCCCATAAACGAGAGCACTTTGAAGTCGCCGAAATATCGATGCGCGAGCAAGTCGGAAAGCACATTGTGCCCATGCTCGTCCCAGGCACCGGCGGGCGGGCGCGCATCATTCTTGTTGCTGAACACAACCTTGAACGGCGGGTAGGGCGGATTGCTGGCAAAATATTCGTTTGGATAGACCTCGACCTCGGCGGGATGATCGACCGCGAGCAATTTCACCTGATCGAGATAAACAGATTCTTCGAGCGGCTCCATGAAGCGGAAGCTCAGCTTGCCATCTTTTTCGCGTAACGAAGCACGGTCGAGCTTGATGGATTCGGTGGGACGCGCAATGTCGCGGTCGATTTTATTTCCGCTGGCCGCGATCCAGTGTCCAATTACTCCTGCGCCGAGCATGTCGCCGACTAGCTGGTATTCGTGACCATCCCAGGCGAAAAGCGTCGGACAAGAACTGCCGCGGCGGTCGAGTTCAGTAATATTCTGCTGCTTGTTCGCAGGGACTTCGATTTCATCCTGCAGAACGCCGGTCGGCCACAGCATGCGGACGACGTCGGCTTCCTTGGCTTGTCCGAGGCCGATGGTCAGGTAGGGCGAGTTTTGGCCGAGGTATCCAGAAGAGCCGTAGACTTCAAATTTCTGACGAATGCCATCGGAGAAGACTTCAACTTTCGTACCGATGGCGCTCTTGTTATCGTTGAGGCCCTTGAGTGCGAGACGCAGTGAGTTGTTCTTGTTACCACCTTCGTTGTGGAGCAGCACGGCAGGGCCGTGATTTTGCGTGATCACGAGATCGGTGGCGCCGTCGTTGTCGTAGTCGCCGGTGATAATGGCTCGCGGCTCTTTGAGTTGAATTTTGTCGAGTCCAGTTTCGACGGTGACATCCTTCCATCCGTCGGGCCCAAGATTGCGGAAGAGGCGGACTTCACCCTTGCCTTCTTTGGTTTCGCCGACGGCGACTAGATCGACCCAGCCGTCGTTGTCGTAATCGACGGCAGCGACGCCGTAGGCGCGGGCGAAATCAGTCTCTGGGAGCGAAACTTGTTCGAAACCCTTTCCGTGATCGTTGCGCCAGAGAGTAATGCCAGGAGGCTCATCATGGGTGAAGGCGAGGTCCATCCAGTCATCGTGATTGAAATCAAGTACGGCTATGGCGGTCGCAGGTTTGGGAATCCCGTTAACCCACGGAACGCTACGAAATACACCTTCACGCGGATTTTCGAAAATGATGGGAGGCGTGCCCGACAAAACTATGTCGACAGCACGATCATTGTTGTAATCGCTCCCGATCGATCCTAATGCTGGGTTAAGACCAAATAAACCTAATGTGCGTGTCACCTCTGTAAAGGTGCCATTTCCGTTGTTGCGCCAAACTGAATTCGAGGCGGGTACTGGCTCGGGGGCCCTGACCTCTATAACGGCGCCGCCATGCATCTTAGTCTGACGATTGGACGGAATAGGAGTACGCCCGACATATAAGTCCAAGTCGCCGTCATGGTCATAGTCAATGAAGGTGAGGCCGGCATTAGGTCCATTGCTTTCAATCTTCGCCGATTGGGTGACGTCTTTGAAGGTTCCGTTTTTCTCGTTGTGTAGGAGTACGACGCGACCGATAAAGCTGAGAACCAAGTCCGTTGCGCCGTCGTTGTCGTAGTCGCCAGCCGTACAACCGGTTGCCCCTCTAAGGCTCGGGCCAAGACCGGAAGCTCTCGTGACATCCTCGAACTTGCCATTCCCGATATTATGGAATAGCGACATTCCCTCGACTGATGGGCTACCACTGACAAATAGGTCTATGAGGCCATCATTGTCATAGTCGAGAAAACAAGCACTAGGTCCAAAGCTTTTGGTTGTCTCCTGGCTCGAAGCTTCTGTCGAGCCCAGCCCCGCGTCCCTCGTTACATCCACAAACCTCACCGGAATCGCCGCCGGCACCTTCTCCAGCGCCATCGGCGATTCTTCCGCACGCGAATACTTTCCCTGCTCACCATAAGTCAGGCTGATGGGTGCGCCTAACTTGTTCTGCGTGATGTATTGGAACTTCTTCATCGCCTCGTGGGCGGGGTCAGCTTGTCCGGATTGCTGGTAGGCACGGGCCAGTCCGAATTGGGCGGAGGCATGGTGCGGGTCGAGCTTTAACGCGTGCTCAAAGGCATCGATCGCTTCTGGATATTGCTTGAGTTGCGCATAGGTCGATCCGAGGAAGTACCAGGTGTCGGCGTCGTTCGGGTCAATTTCGGTAACGCGACGGAACGCATCGATAGCAGCACCTGCATCCGCTGAATTCTTGTAATAGAGGCCGATGTTGTACCAGGCGTGCGCATCTTTTGGATTGTCCTTGGTGGCCTTCTCCAGCAGCGCCTTCGCTTCATCAACATGCTGCAGGTTGAGCAGCGCCACACCGCGATTGACCGCAGTTACTTCTAACACCGGATCATCGGCAGCCGCTGCTTCGAACGCCTTCAAAGCTTTTTCGAAGAGTTGCTGGTTCATGTACGCAACACCAATGTTGTTGAGACGGGCAGCTTCCTGAGGATTCGGAGCGGGGGTCGAAGCGAGAAAGAAAACGGCAAGCAAGAGGACGATGAGAGCCGACAACAGAAGGCGCAGTTTCATGTTTTATTTGGAGTCCGATCGAATTATAACGGCGAACCGAAGCTTCATTGTCAATGCGGTCGCGCGTGAAGTTGATAGAAAATCACGGCAAAGAGATCGGACCAAAGGTGGGCAAGGATGGCTGGCCAGAGCCTGCGAGTTTTGACGTAATACACGGACAACACAAGGAACACAAGTCCGTCCCCGATTGCATTCGGGATCCCCTGGTACATGTGATATGACGTCTGTAGCAGGACACTGAGAATAACCGCGAGTCCAGCGCTGCCGGTTAGAAGAGTGGCCTCGGAGATCAGAAATGCGCGCACTATCAATTCTTCAAAAAACGGGTTTATTGCAGCAAACAAAAGTGACGCCACCATTCCCGCTCCGACAAGAGGCGACATGTATCGTGGCGGTGTATGCCCGATTTCCCCGTAAAGCCGCACCGTGCTCCAATACGCGATTCGAAAGACCAATCGGGAACCCATAATGAGAAGAATTCCATGGCCAATATCTGCAACCCGGAATCTGAATCCGATGTCACCCAGCGACTGTCCGTTCTGATGGAGCACGTAGAGGAGCAGTGCCAACGATGTGATTTCCATTAGCGATGCGTTAAGTAAGCGGTAAAGTGAGTACGACCCCAAACCCAATGGAGTAGTCCCGACAACGTGCATGGTGGAAGAAATCAGGAAAGGAAGTATGGCGACAGCCAGAACGATCAAGAGTCCAGCCCACCGAACTCGTCGGTCTACCGCAGGGATTGTGGGAACTGGATCTGGACTTTCCGAAAGAACTTGCGGTGGCGCGTCCTGGATCTCAGACATCGCAATAACTCGTGCAGTCAGGATTTGTAGCGCAAATCAATTCACGAGCATAGGTTGAGCACCCCCAACTGTCAAACTCGCAGACCCTTACCAATCACAGAGCGGCTCGTGAGTCTACTTCTTCCCGTACGGTCGCGCGGTGATCTGGCCTTTGGCTTCTTCAATGGTGACGGTCTGCCCAGTCGCCAAGTTGGAGAGCTTGTCGATCTGCCCGCTGGGCCAGTCGATTTCGACTGTATCGGCTTTTGCTTTTGATCCCATACCGAAGGTCAGCACCAGTTCGCTCTGTGAAAGATAACTGGAGCCAGTCTTCATGGTGAGCCACTGCTTGTCCGCTCCGGCAGTCACGCGGACGACGGCGCCGATGCCGTCGCGGTCGGATTTTGTGCCGACAAGTTTTATGCGCAGGCTCTGATTGGTGCCGCCCTGATTGAGGTAGAGATGCGCCGGACCGCCATTGGTCATGAGCAGGATATCGAGAAATCCGTCGTTATTAATGTCGGCGTAGGCCGCGCCGCGCGCGACTTTCGGAGCGGCGAACGCGGCTCCGACTTTATTGGTGACTTCCTCAAACTTGCCGTTCGCGAGATTGCGAAACAGGTGCGGAGGTTCGGCATAGCTGACACGTTTTTGTACGCTCTCAATCTGGTCCTCTATATGGCCGTCGGCGACGAAGATGTCTTGCCAGCCGTCGTTGTCATAGTCCAAAAAAAAGCAGCCGAAACCGAGCGTAACCAACGTCGCGCGACCGACCTCCGAGCGCGCAGCTTCATCCACGAACAAGCCGTTGCCTTCGTTGTGGTAGAGAGAGAGCATTTGATTGGAAAAATTTGTAATGATCAGGCTGGCACTGCCGGAGCGGTCATAATCTGCGGAGTCAACGCCCATACCGGCGCGAGCAACTCCATCTTCGCTGAACGCTATGCCGGCAGAAACAGCGCGCTCCTCGAAGGTGCCATTCTTTTTATTCAGATAGAGCTTGTTGGGTTGCGTGTCGTTGGCGATCAGAATGTCGGGCCATCCGTCGTTGTTGTAGTCGAGAATGGCAACACCGAGACCTTTCGACGTCGGATCGTAGAGGCCCGCTTTTTGCGTGGCGTCTTCAAACTTTCCGTTGCCGAGGTTATGCCAGAGGCGAGCCGATGTTCCTTTATACGATTCGGGCGTGCAGTAGGACTTGTGCGAGCCATCGAGGGTGCAGTAGAGGTCGGTTTGCTCGGACCATTGCACATAGTTGGCGACGACGAGATCAAGTTTTCCGTCGCGATCGTAGTCGACCCACGCCGCGCTGGTGGAGAACTCGTTCGGTCCCCAGAGGCCGGCAGACTTGGTGACGTCGGTGAAAGTGCCATTGCCATTGTTGTGGAAGAGATGGCTCTGGCCGACGGCGGTAACAAAAATATCGTCGAAGCCGTCGTTGTCATAGTCTCCGACGGTGACGCCAAGCCCTAAGATCGAAATGCCGAGACCAGACTTGTTAGTCACATCGGTGAAGGTGCCGTTGCCGTTGTTGTGGTAGAGCTTCAACGTGGTCGCGCCGCTCATCGCATGGACAGACGCATGGCCCGGGAAGTCCTGACCGTTGATCAGCAGGATGTCGGGAAATCCATCATTGTCGTAATCGATGAAGGCGCAGCCAGGGCCCATGGTTTCCGGCAGCCATTTTTTCCCGAAAGCTCCATTGTTGTGCGTGAAGTGGATGCCAGCTTGCGCGGTGATGTCTCGGAAGGTGACCGTTTGTGCTTGTGCAAACGGCGCTGCTGCAACCAGCAGCAGAGGCAACACCAACCACAGAGACACACAGAGAAATGCGTTCAGAGAAAAATCGAGCTTTTCTCCATGACTCTGTGACTCCGTGGTGGACTTTCTTTTGGCAGCGCACATCATCTTTGGACCCCGGAAGTCGCGGTGACACGGGCCGCTTCCGAACCATGCCCGGCTTGGACCAGCGGAACACCCGTTCCCACACGGTTCGTGGTGGCGCGGGCTACTAGTCGCTTGGCGGGAGCGTCGTTCAGAATCGACAGCGGAACAGATACGTGCTCGTGGATGCTCTGTCGTTCATTGTTGTCTTCAGGATTTAGTTGGCGGTAGGGACCGGTAATCGCCTGTGCCGCTTCGTTGGCCTTGAAACGCAAGTAGCGCTCCTGATGTTCCTTGGACATCTTTTCGTCCCCCAGACCGTTGTAGCAGAGCATGAGGTTGTAGTGCGCCTGCAAATCTTCGGGATCGATGGCTAGCACCTGCTGCAACGTTTTCACGGCGTCGGAATACTTGCGTTCAAGAAAAAGAATGCGGCCAAGATTGTTAAGTGCCACGCGGTCGCGCGGATATTGAGCTAGGACTGTCGTTAAATGTTGTATGGCGCCGTCGTAGTTCCCTTCCTGTCGCAGAACTCCAGCATAGAAAAAATGCGCGCGTGCTAGATTGGGACTGAGCGCCAATGCTTTCTCAAGGACGGTGCGAGCACCGGCGATATCGCCTTCCTGCAGCGCGGCGCGTCCAATGTTGACCCAGCCATCGGGATTCTGCGGATCGGCCTCGGTAACTTTTACGAATGCGACTTGCGCCGCTTTCAGATCGCCTTGCAGCAATAATCCGATGCCGTAATCGTTCCAGCGTTGCCAATCTTCTTTCGCAAGCTGGATCTTAGGCAGCGGCGCGGGAGCATTCGCCGGCAAAACATCGACCGCAACTTCGTTCGACGCCACTGTCACGATCGGGAGATCGGGGATTTTCTCTTCTTTCGCGGAAACCCCACTGAGCGAGTGAGTGAACGCATATTTCGTATCGTCGTATTCGGTGGTAACGATCGGAGGCGGAGCGGAGCCAGCCGCGATTCCTGATTTCGGCTGATTATTATCGGGTCCGTGGGCGGGCTCACCCGCAAAGGCGAACTGTGTCTCCCACCACGCGAACTTGCGATAGCAAAGTCGCGCGGTCAACGTAATTTTGCTGCCCGTTTTCTCAGGAATCTTCATACGGAAGTGCACTGTGTCGGCGGCGCCGGGCGGGATCAACCGCACGTATACGACGGATCGTGTGGACCACGCATTGCGTTTGTTGATCTGGTTGCCATGCTCATCCACCTGCAGCGAGCGATAGAAGTGTGCGCCCTTTTCCACCGGGCCCTTGCCGTTATCCTCGACCATGCCGCTCCAGAAAATCGTCTGGCCTTTGTCGTCGACAGCTTTGAGTTCGAGCCAGGCATCGAATGCATCCACGGTACCGCCTGGGAAGAAATGTCCGATGCGCTTGGTGCGCACTACAACATCCACACGGACTGTGTCGCCGCGACGAACGGTGGGCTGCACGCGGTTGAGAGGCGCTGTGACGGGAGCGGCTTCTTCGTTGGAACTGGGCGTGATCTTTGTTTCCGCTTCTTCTCCTACCGCAAAGGTGGTTGCAAGTTCTGGTTGTCCGGTCGCTCCGGTTTTCAAAGCCGTCGCTTTCAATGGAGCGCTAGCCGGTGAGAGCGCGAAAATATCAACCGTGAGAGCTCCGCTAGTCAGGAAATCTTCGGTCGCCTTCAATTGCGCGGCATCTTCGTTGGCCGTTGGTAGAGCAGTATTAGCAGCGGGAAAACGGTGGGAGTGCACTTTACCGGCAATGTTCCCCATGTCGTTGGAGGGCTCGAGCGGCATGTGGCAATCGGCGCACTGCTGCGGCTTGGCCGGATAGTAAAAGGAGCGCGCGCCTTCGCCAGAAACTCCGCTGGCTTGCCAGGCGTCGTACTCGTTGAAACCACGAAACCAGCGGTAGTGATTGACCGGCACATCGAGATGAACCTTGTGGCAGGAGGAGCAGAACTCCGCCGTCTGCTGCCTCATGAACGGCTTGAGGAATACGCGGCGATGCGGCTCCGGATTCAACTTGACCAGAAAATCATGCAGGGTGCGAACTACTGGATTCTTGCTGGCCGCGAGCTCATGCAGCTTGGGATATTCAAGGTAAAAATCGCCCTGGCCCATCGTGCTTTTTACGTCGGCGATAGAATGACACATCATGCAGCCGAGTCCGGCCTGGGCCGCGGGCGTATGCACGATCTGCTTGATGGGCGTATCCATTTTGCCGGCGTAGAGCACGGCTGGGTCATGACACCCGCCACACCATTTAGAGGGCTTGGTGCCGATCGTATCCTGCATGTACTCGATTGATTTGCGATACCACTGATTGTTAAACGAAGAAAAATGGTGAGCCGAACTATTCCATTGATTGTAGATGTCTTCGTGGCAGCGCTTGCAGGAATCCGACTCCATGAAGAACTGGCTGGGAATCTTTTCTCCGCCATACACTTGCGCGGAACTGGGAAAAAATGGCCCGTTCGGGCCGTCACCTTCGCCGTTCATGGTGGCAGGCGACAAGGCTGGATTTTCAATGCGCGCATGTCGGCTCCATCGAGTTTCGCGGAGGTAGCGAGCCACGGGCGCCAGCACTGCCAGCACAGCGAGAACAGCAACAATGCGCACGGCTGCATGACGCGACAACCATCCGCTAGAACCCAATTTGGCCGCGGCGATCAGGCCAGCGCCGAGGAAACTCACGGCAATGTGGAGGTAGACAAGATTCCATTCTGTCCGTAGCGCACCAGTGTAGATCAGCACCAATCCTGGGATTGCGCCGAGGAATAGGAATACGATTCCAGCGCGAACCAGCGGCTCACCTTGACGCCACGAGCGCACTAACCAGACCAAGAGCAAAATGGAGGCAACGATGCCGGCAACTGCATGCAGCAACACTATTCCCGCATAAAGCACATTCGCCTGCGGAAACGTGTAGAGGTAAATCGCGGAGACAACCAGAAAGCCGATCAGCAGCGACAGCACTCGATTCATAGAAAGTCTGGCAGACGACATGGCAGATTCCTGCAGGCTCACTGTAGAACCCGCATCCATTCGGTGGCGACATAGTATCGGTTGGCGTGAAGCGGTGTCTCTAATTAAAACAGATTAGGAGACCCAATAGTTGTTCGCATTCATGACTTTCCGCGCTCATACTAGACGATAAGGTTGACGGCGGGTCAGCATCGGACCAAGATATTCTCGGACCAAATATAGTCATCGTGCGCACCGCCATTTCCGCAGTTGCCAAAACGCTGGTTTTCACCGTGTTCGTGCCCGGAACAGTTGCCGGCTATATACCGTGGCGGTTGAAACCGGAAGGAGCTGTGATGGCGACTGGCGCTGAAGCATGGGCGGCGATTGCCGTCATCGCTATCGGGATTGCTATCTACCTCGACACCGCTTTCTGGGGCTTCGCCGTGATCGGCGGTGGAACACCGGCACCGATTGCGCCCACCAAAATCCTCGTCGTCAAAGGTCTGCACCGCTTTGTGCGCAATCCAATGTACATCGGCGTCGCGCTTGTCATCGCAGGACAGGCGTGGTTGTTCCATTCGCCGCATATCGCGCTTTACGCGGCCTGCATGTTATTGATCGCCCATTCGTTCGTCCTGTTGTACGAGGAACCGACTCTGCATAAGCAGTTCGGAGCGGAATATGATCGCTATCGCGCATCGGTGCCTCGCTGGATTCCGAAATTCAGGCTTTAGGAGCACGAGCAACACCTTTCACGCGTTGCTGACTTCCCTGTCGCTCTGCTACTTTGATTAGTTTGCCGTTTCTTATCTGCCAACTCTGTCTGCTGACTCTTTGGAGTGATACGTAATGCCAGCCATCAAATTCCGCGGTGTCGACTTCATCGACTTCGATACATTGCTAAACGACGACGAACGCCTGGTGCGCGATACGGCGCGCAAGTTCATTGAAGACAACCTTGTGCCGATCATCGAGGAGTGCAATCGCGCTGGCCGCTTTCCGCGGGAACTGGTCAAGCCTATGGCAGACCTTGGCTTCTTCGGTGCGTCGTTGAACGGATATGGATGCGCTGGCATGTCGAACGTCGAATATGGGCTGGTGACGCAGGAACTCGAACGCGGGGATTCTGGCGTGCGCTCGTTCGTCAGCGTGCAGTCGGCGCTGGTGATGTATCCAATTTATGCGTTCGGCAGCGACGAGCAGAAGAACACTTGGTTGCCTGCGATGCAGAAGGGCGAAAAGCTTGGCTGCTTCGGATTGACCGAACCGGATTTCGGATCGAACCCGGGAGGCATGAGAACGCGCGCTCGCAAAGTCGGCAAAGAGTATGTGCTGAACGGCGAGAAGATGTGGATAACTTCCGGTTCAATCGCCGATGTGGCAGTGATCTGGGCGAAGGTTGAAGATGAAGGAGACAAAGTACGTGGATTTCTGGTGGAGACGGATCGTCCTGGATTTAAGGCTGACGATATTCATGGGAAGTGGTCGTTGCGCGCTTCGGTGACTTCGGGCTTGTCGCTGCAGGATGTGCGGATTCCTGAGTCGAATCTTTTGCCGGGATCTGGTGGGTTGAAGTCTCCTCTGATGTGCTTGAATCAGGCTCGCTATGGAATCTCGTGGGGCGCGATCGGAGCGGCGATGGCTTGCTACGACTGCGCGTTGCAATATTCGTTGTTGCGAAAACAATTCCGCGATCAGCCGATCGCGTCGCATCAACTCGTACAGGAGAAACTTGCCTGGATGATTAACGAAATCACCAAGGCGCAGTTACTGGTGCTGCAAGTCGGACGCTTGAAAGACGCTGGAAAAGTGCAGCATCAACACATCTCGATGGCGAAGCGAAATAACGTTTGGATGGCGCTCGAATGTGCGCGGATGTCGCGAGACATTCTCGGAGCGAATGGTGTGGCTGACGATTATCCCATCATGCGGCATCTTATGAATCTCGAAAGCGTGAAGACCTATGAGGGAACGCATGATATTCACACGTTGATTATCGGCGCGAGCGTAACGGGGATTGACGCGTTCTAAGCTACTACGCTGTGCGAATGCATTGACCATCACTACTCAGCTGTAGAGTTCGGTCAGCAACTCGTACGCTCGCCTCATATGCGGAATCACTATGCTTCCGCCTATCACCAGCGCTATGTTAATTGCTTCTTCCTGCTCGGATCGAGTCACTCCTAAACGATAAGACTGAATCACGTGGTAGCTGACGCAGTCATCGCATCGCAAACAGGCCGAGGCAACCAATCCCATCAACTCTTTGTATTTCGCGGGCAGAGTGCCTTCCAGATAAGTATTGTGATCCAAATTGTAGAGACGCTTGACGAGGAGGTTGTCCGATTGGTCGACGTTTTCATTCTGACGATTACGGTTGTCGAGAAAGTGCCGGGCGAGTTCACTCTTCTCGGCAACTTGCTTGTCGGTGAAGAGGTATGTGGGTTCTTTGCGGTCTTTAGTCGTAGCCGCGTGTTCGGTGGTTTTGTGTTCTGGCATGGAAGAAGGTTAGCAGACGGATTTCAGGTTCTCAGTTCTCAGTTCCCGGTTCTCAGTTCTCGGTAAAACCCGGGGGACTTGGCTTCGCCTTACTACTAGCTAGTTAATAGGGGGTACCCCCCTTCCCCCCTCGCTATTGGAATCATGGATTTAGGAGGAAATTACCGCTAAATCTTTGGGTTTAAAGTAGTTATAGGTAAGGTCTTTGAGAACCAATGACTTAGCTTGATTGTTTTGCTTCATGCAGAGATTTCGGCAGCGGGCTGACGCCCGCTAAGCGCCTCAACTAACGATTTTCAAAGAGCGTTGAAGAAGGCAGGGACCATCTCTAGAGACGGGCACACTACTGCCTTGGCGATCCGATTCTCATTGTCGCGCATTGTGGGGTGGGGGTCTGTGATGCTCGTCACAGGTGTTTGTGATGAAAAAGGACAGGCGTGGGGTTGAGAAGTGGGGATGCTTGCCGCGCCTCCTGCGTTCGTCCCTGACTTCTCATAGCAGAGAGATGCCTGTAATTTGCTACCCTGCCAGTCCGAGCGCCGGAGGTTTCAGAGTTATCGGCACGTAGCTGAACATCGCTTGCTTCAACTGTGAATCTACTTCATCCGCGATGGTCACAACGTCCAGCAATAGTTTGCTGAAGTCCACGCCGCACAAATTTCTCTGCAAGGTACTGAAGATGCTCACCTGCAAGATACGAGATTCTTCCACCACCATGGCAGCGGTATAACCTTGTTGGCGCCGCAGCTCTCCATGCTCGCGAGCTGCCCGGGAGGCGGGGGCTGGCGAATCCGAGTCCACACGCAGGCGAACAACGAGGTCTCGAAGCAGTTTAGGAAGGTGGCCGGTGCGCTCTTTTCGTCCCAGCGGAATACATGTCAGTTCCGCATCTAGTTCCACAGCGTCCAGCCAATTTTGAATAGTCTTCTCGCTCTCACGTTCCAATATAGAAGCAACAGATTCGGGCTTCACCCGTTTGATGGTGTGAGGCTCGGCTAGTCTTTTATGAATGAGTTCCTTGAGTGCGCCGATTCGAATTGGTTTCGTAAAAATCTCATCGGCTTGCGCAAGGATTGCAGACATGGCCTCGTCGACTGCCGGATACCCGCTGAGAATGACGGTCAACGCATGTGGATGAGTATGGCGCATGGCGCTGACCAGAGTGAAGCCGTCTCCAGCGAGGGGCAGGTGCAGGTCGGAGAGAAGGACATCGAAAGTCTCAGTAGCGATGAGCCTAAGCGCATCGCGCACGTTGGTAGCAACCACCGCTTCAAACCCGTCGCGGTGTAATCCTTCGTGTAACATCATGCGAACGGACTCGTCATCCTCGACGATTAGGACTCTGGGTGTTGTCATGCGAATCTCCTGATAACTTGGCGGTGGCTTCGCCCACCTAGCGATCTAACTTTGTTGGAACTTGGGGGCCGGGATGGCCTTAGTGGCCTTTAACTGGCGGGAGTGACACCCCTACAACGTCTGTTGTGGGCATCAAGACTCCTTATTACTTGACAATTTTATACAGCCTTATAACGCTACTGTAAGTGCCAGGCCGAATACTGTGCAGTATTGAACAGTGGTTCATTTTGAAAAGCGCGAGCTCTAGGTGACTTTGTCGGTGGTCACGCTCTTGTGCGGCCAGAGCAGGTGGATGCGTCTACGGGTATTTGGTTAGTAGGTCTACAGACTTACCAGCTTCTTTTTCTGTTGCTCGATCCACGCGTCGATCAGCTTTTGGATGCCGCCGTCAGTGCATTCCGCACGGGCCTTTCCCAGCCTCTCAATCTCAGTCCTGATTTTCGCTACCTCTTCCCGTGAGAGCATGGTTACCCGCTCTTAATCTCATGTTCGGTAGCGTACAGTACAGGATTAGAGCATTGACAGCACGTGACTTCTAGCCACAAATAACGCTTGACGCACCGTACCGTTGAGTGTACGGTATCGTACAGTGAGCCGGACCCGCATCCGGTGCGTCCACTCCCACTGACACGAAATGATGGTCGCATTGGGTCCTCTCCGTAACCCACGGGACCGCGCTAATATACCCATTTCTGCGATTGCTTCCCCGTGCCTAGAGGGGCTAGGGTAGCGCTGTCCCTTCAACGAGCAAAAGTGAACAGACTCCGGTTCCGAACGTTTCGTATGATGTACGCGGAGGACCAATGGAGAAACATGTTCCTCTCTATCCGATCCAGCGCATGGTCCGCGATGTCACCGACCATCTGCACGTAGTTGTCGCGGCCAGTGAGCAGGGCTATGTCGAAACTGCCCTCGAAGCCTGCCTGTCGGCTAAAGAAAAACTGCAAGCAGTCCGTGAGGAACTGCTCAAGCCTGAGCCGGGGATAGCGGACCCACGATATGACTACGACGGCTAGTCTCTCCCAACAAAGCTACGTCTTAATGGTTGTGATGAAAAGGTCTGCTACACTTCGTTTCCATTATGCGTTTTAGAGCCGCTTCGGTGGGATGGATTGCGTTGCTGTTATTTTCTGGTTGGGTTTCGGCGTTTGGTCAAACCCAGTCCTTGCCAGATACCGGATCCGCTAAGGGAGGGCCTTCTCACGGCGCTTTTCTAGTGGGCCATGGCGTCAGTCCTCCACAGGTTACTTATTCTCCTAACCCCAAATACTCGGAAAAGGCTCGCAAAGTTGGATATGAGGGTACATGCGTCTTATGGCTGGTGGTAGACGCTGAAGGCATGCCTCAGCGCATCAGAGTGGTGCGAGCTCTTGGCATGGGACTCGATGAGGAGGCAGTCGAAACTGTCAATAGCTGGAGGTTTAAACCCGGGATGAAGGGTGACGTTCCTGTAGCTGTCCAAATCAATGTCCAAGTGAACTTTCACCTGGACGGTAAATCGGGCTCAACGTTAGCCGAAAGGGCTGATGCTGGCGATGCCAAGGCGCAATTCGAAATCTCTCAAATTTTGCTTTCTGATCCCGATCTAGTTAAGGACGACTCCAAAGGATTCGCCTATCTTGAGAAAGCCGCCAAGCAGGGCCTGCCCAAGGCTGAGTTTGGGATGGGCGAGTATTTGTCGTCCCACAGGGATGATTTGGTGAGCGCTTATCTTTGGTATGCGGCAGCCCAGAAGAACCGCTACAAAGACAGCGACAAAAAGATGAAAGAACTGGCGGAGAAGATGACTCCAGAGCAGTTGGCGGACGCGCGCGGGCGAGCCGAGAAGTGACAACCCCTTCTGAAGACGTGCACCTGGAATCATGTGCACCGGGACTCACCCATGGCAGAGCGAGGCATGGGCGATGCGCTGCAAAAAGCAGATCCTTCGTCCTTCGGCTAGCTCAGGGTCAGGATGACAACCTTGTTTTGGGGTTACGAGTTTGGTGAGCATGAGGTCCTTCGCTTCGCTCAGGATGACAATTCATTTTTGGATCACAAATCATGTTTGGATGACAATCATTTGAGATGGCGAAACACGGAGTCAGCGGTACCGCCTGCGGCCCGGTTGTTGCCAGCACCCGCCCCTTGAAAATCCGCAAGGAACGGGCCACCCTCAATCATGTGGACGTTAATTTCTCCTGCTACAATCGCTAGCTTCATGATTCAAGGGAACTTCCTGCCCTACAGAAACGTACTTCTCTTGTGTTGTTAGAGAATTGACGGCTACTTTTCCGGAGCTGCTGGGGCTTGGTTTGCGTGCGAGATTTGGGGAGCATCGAGATTTGGGGAGCATGAGGTCCTTCGCTTCGCTCAGGATGACAACTTGATTTGATGACAGCTTTATTTGACGACAACCTTTATTTTTGATTTTTGGATGACAGCGTAGATTAAACGTGGTTCGCGGGAGTCTGGTTTTGGATGAAACCCAGGTTGTCGGATTGCTGGTCCGTCGCTGCGTTGGAGGCGATGCCGCAGCTTGGGAAGAGATTGTACAGCGCTATCACCGGCGGATTTACAACGTCTGCTACCGGTTTGCAGGGGATTCCGACAACGCGCAGGACCTCACCCAAGAGGTCTTTATCAAAATGTACCGGACTTTGAATACCTACGATTCGGGTAAGGGCGCGTTCATGACCTGGGTAACCACCATTACACGCAATCTGCTGGTGGATCATTTCCGGAAAAGCAAAGGCGATCGAATTACAGATTCGCTGGATTCCGCGCCTTCCGAGCATGAGGATGCGCAGCCGCTTAGCGAGCAGATTGCGGACCGGGGGCTGCCTCCGGATGCGGCGGTACAGAGCCGGGAAACGCGGGAAATGGTGCATTTGGCGCTACAGAAACTGTCTCCGGAGCTGCGGGAGGCGGTGATTTTGAGGGACTTACAGGATATGGACTATCGTGAAATTGCTACGGCTCTGAGGGTTCCGGAAGGGACCGTCAAGTCGAGAATTAACCGGGGACGAGCGGAACTAGCGCGCCTCCTACAACGTACATATAGGCAGGTGATCTGATGCCAGGTGAAACAAAACACGGGATCGAATGCACCGAGTTCGAAGCGCTGGTCAGCGACGCCCTTGAAGGGCTGTTGACGGCGGCTCGGAAAGAGAGCTTCGAGGCTCATCGGCGCGTCTGCTCGATTTGCGGGCCGCTGTTCGCGGACGTGCAGGCGGGGCAGCAGTGGCTCCGGTCGCTGGATGAGATCGAGCCTCCGGCGCATTTGGTACACAATATTCTGACGGCCACCAGTGGAGTGGTGAGCAGGCGGGCGCTGGCGGCTACGCGCGACGGGCGTACGACTCCATTGGGAGAGCGGGCGCGGGAGTGGTGGGATTCCTTCGTCACTCCTGTGACAGCCTTTGTGCGGCAGCCACGGTTTGTGATGTCGTTTGGGATGATCTTCTTCTCGTTCTCACTGGGACTGAGCGTAGCGGGCGTTAAGCCGGCGGACGTGGCGAAAGTTGATCTGCGGCCATCGGCGGTGCGACATGCCTACAACGATGCGCAAATCCGAGTGGTGAAGTATTACGACAATATTCGGTTTGTGTATGAGATCGAATCGAGGCTGCGCGAGCTGAAGCGGGCTAATACTCCCGACCAGCCCGCGCCGGAGGAACAGAAACAAAATCGTAAGAACAACCCTAGTGGGCAATCAGACCGTTCGCCAGATCAGAAACAGGACCGAAACTATTCCCGGGAATATAACCAGCCGGTTTTAGCTGCCCTGCGGACTGGGGTGGGGAATGCTTCACCCGCCATGAAGGTGGAGATGAATGCGACTACAAATCGGAGGTTCGTATGAACTGCGCCAATCATGCTGATGCGTCGGCAGTGGCCTATTGCCGCACTTGCGGAAAGGCACTGTGCGCGAACTGTACACGTCCCGTGCGGGGCGTGATCTATTGCGAGGATTGTCTGGGAGCAAAGATGGAAGGCGTTCCAACGGGAGCTTCTTCTGGTGCAGCGGGATTCGTCCCCGGCGCGTTCGTTTCTGGGACGACCTCTGCGGCGGCATCGGGGCAAGTTCCGTCGCCTCCAGGTAGCGGGAGTGGGCCTAACCCGACTGTGGCCGGAATTCTTGCTGGATTTTTCCCTTTTGGCGTGGGCGCCGTCTACACCGGCCAATATGCCAAGGGACTGGCGCATCTGGCTATTTTTGTTTTGCTGATCGCCGGGGCCAATGCCTCTGATCACGACCACTCGTCGGCGCTCGGGGTTATCTGCGGACTCGGCATTGCCTTTTTCTACGTCTACCAGATTATTGATTCGGTGCGCTCGGCGAGGGCTATCCAAACGGCGCAGCCGATACCAGATCCTTTCGGATTGGCGGCAACTTTTGGCGGTGGAGCAAAGATCGAGACCAGCAAGATTCCAATGGGCGCGATTGTGCTTATCCTGGTGGGCTTGCTCTTCCTGCTGAACACGCTGGGGCTGACGGAATACGGTCTGGATCGCTTTTGGCCAGTGATTTTGATCGTACTCGGCTGCTGGCTGTTCGCTCGCACCTGGGGTGTGCTGGGGAATTGTTCGGGCTGCCAATGTCGGCGCTGCCGATCCCGGCGCATCATGGGTCCGGCGATGGTTTTGACCATCGGCGTTCTCTTCCTGCTGGAGAACTTGAACGTGATGAGCTTCGGACGTACGTGGCCGGTAATTCTGCTGGTGGTCGGCGCGGTCAAGTTGCTGCAAGGAAGCGCATCGGCGGAGGGACATATTCCATCGCTTGGACGGGGCGCATATCCTTCGGAGTCGAGTCCTCCGGGTGGGCCGACGATTCCTCCGGTGCCACCAGTTCCTCCAGTACCACCTGTTCCGCCCACTGGTGAGGTGAACCGTGGCTAGCCCAATCATGCCTCCGACTCCGCCGCAAATGCCGCCTCCGCGTCCTCCGCATCGGTCGATTGCGGGGCCTGTCGTGCTGATCCTGATGGGAATTCTGTTCCTGATGGGGACGATGGGAATGCTGGACATACATCGCCTCGGATTGCTGTTCGCTCACTACTGGCCGGCGCTCCTGATTTTGTGGGGCATTATCAAGCTGATTGAGCACGAACAGGCCAAGCGTTACGGGCAGCCTTCGCGCGGCATTGGAGTGGGTGGCGTTTTTCTGATGCTGTTCCTGATCGGAGCCGGGCTGATTGCAACTCAAGTCGCACGTTTGAACTGGACCAATATCAGGGAACACACTCATTTCGGCGATGACCAGGGGTGGGATGAATTCTTTGGTGGTCCTACGTTCGACTATAGCGATGAATTGAGCCAGGAAATTCCGGCGGGCGCGACGCTACGTGTGAATGACGACCGCGGCGCGATCTCGGTCAGTGTGGCAGAGGGCAAAACGATAAAGGTCTCAGTGCGCAAGAAAGTACGCGCGGAGAAGGAGTCGGAGGCCGACACCTACAACGCAAAGACCAAGCCACAGATCACCGTGGCCGACAAGGTCGTCACATTGGAGGCCAACGTTCATGCGGCCGGCGACAAGGGCGTGACCACCGACATGGATATCTATGTGCCGCGCAATACCAATCTCGTGATCGTTTCCCGGCGTGGCGCTGTCACCATCAATGGCATGGAGGGGACGGTGGAGGCGACGAATCATTACGGTGAAGTCGATCTCAACGATCAAACTGGAAGTGTCATGCTTACTCTGGAAGGAAGCTCCGCTCACGCTGAACATGTGAAGGGAGACATCACCATTCAGGGTCGGGCGAATGAAGTTGACTTGGAAGATGTGGATGGTGCGGTGCATTTGAACGGCGAATTTCAGGAGAGCACGCGGCTGGTGCGCGTCAGCAAGACGGTAAGTTTCCACTCCTCCCGCACAGATATGGAATTTTCAAGCCTGGCTGGCAGGCTGGATCTGGACTCGGGCGACCTGCGCGCGGATTCGCTGAATGGACCGATGCGCCTGACAACGCGGTCGAAGGATATTTCGCTCGAAGGTTTGTCGGGCGATCTGCGCTTGCAGGATGAAAACGGGACGGTCGAAGTCGGATTGCGCAAGCCGGGGAACATCCAGATCGATAATCGCAAGGGGGATGTGCAGATTTTGATTCCTCCTAATACGCCGATCAAGATTGAAGCACGCACGCATGAAGGAGAAATCGAAAGCGACTTCGATGAGATCAAAGTCGAAAATAACGACAACCAATCGAGCGCCAGCGGATCTATCGGAACGAACGGCCCGCCGATGGTGGTGAACTGCGAAAAAGGAACAATAGAAATCCGCAAAGCAACGGTTGCGCCTCTCGCCCCACCGGCTCCGCCAGCCATGCCCGCGAAGCCAGGCAAACCAGCAAAAGCACTCCCTGCGCCGAAGGCGGCGCCGGTGGAGAGCGAGAATTAGGTTTCAGCTGTCAGCCGTCAGGCCTTAGTTCGCGACGTCTAGTCATTGTCTGGCGGCACTGCCTTAAACGCGTCGCCCTGTGGCGCAGGCAGATCGAGGAAGTAGTTGATATCCTCGACGGCCGGAATCGTTGCGCCGTAGGGTTGCGCTGGGCTGGTGAAGAACTCACGCAGGTCGTTCGACGAACGAGCGTCGGCAAAGCCGAGTTGCTGTTCGTGCGTTGGGCCAAAGAAAATTCCCTGCACCATGTTTAGGATGCTGCCGAAATCTTCGGGTTGGACTTTGCTTACGAGGCCGGGCGTGGTGTAAGGCGAGATCACGATCAAGGGAACTCGGAATCCGTAGCTGTAATTGCTGTAAGGCGCGGCGAGCTTCCAGGGAGCTTCGTGATCGTACCAGCCTCCCCAATCATCCCAGGCGAGGACAATCGCGGTATTGTCCCAATATCCGCAGGTATTGTTGAATCCTCCTACGGCATTCACAATGGCGGCTATGTAGGAGGGGCCGAGGCCTTTGTTCGAGCTGGCATGATCCGACCATTTTCCATCGGGGATGACCCAACTGACGGCCGGGATTTGGCAGTTCTGAAGATCATTCAGGAAAGGCACTGCGCCGTAGTTACCGGTAAATGGGAAAATCACATTTGCCGCCCATTCGTTGCCTTCGCACGCGGTGAAGCCGGAATTCGGCTGGCAGATGGCAGTAATCGAAGCGGGAGCATCCCAAATGGAACCCGGCGCCGGAGCGTAGTATTTCCAGGAAATGGCTGGAGGGTCGAGCAGCGTTGCCATGGTCTTGTGGCTGTAGCAGAAATCGCCCAACTTACCGCCATACGGCGTTTCCGTGCCGCTCGAATCAATCAGAAAATTCATGGCGGTTGTGTCCGCGAGACAACCAGCGAAAGCATCCGACGGTGTGAAGTTTTCCGAGACGAAGGTTCCGGCTTTGTCGTCGGCTTTGCTGGGGGCTGAGGTTCCGCCAAAAATAAACTGGTGGGCGGGATAACTTGGGCCCTGGTTGGTCTGGTACATGTAATTCGCCCATCCCCATCGTTTTGCCATGGTGATGTAGGGGTCGAGAATATGAGTGACCACACCCTTACCGTACAGATTGGTTGAAGTGAGTGGTTGCGCGTTATCGACATACATGAACTGGTTCCAGGTGGAGGCTGCGCAGCCGAATATCTCGGCATTCTTGGCACCATCGCAATCGGTAAGAGCGGCGGTGCTGGGAGACGTGGACTCCGCGAGGAACTCGGTGTGACTGTGGCTGATATCAAAGTCCGTCGCCAGCCCGACCGGCGCCAGCAATTTGTGAGCACCGGCGGAATCCACCCAATAATTCTCGATGTCATACTTCACATCGTTGGAACCCTTGAGACCATAGAGTCCCTGAAAAAGGTTATCGGGGGTGCGGTTCTCCTGAAAAACAATAATGACGTGCTGAATTTGTGAGGGGAACTGGGCTTGGGCTACGGCTCCGAGTAGAGCGCTCAGCAATAGGACTTGAGTGAATAGACGCTGGGCAAGAAGCTGGGCAGAGCGTTTCATGGGTTCTCCTGTTCGAGTGGAAGTTCGTTGCTAGTTACGTTGACCGTTCTTTCGGCCTAGGCTGCTCCACAGGGATGAGCAACGTTGATCTACTATCCACGATAATGGTCTGAGCGGAAGTGCTTGTCAAGAGCGGGGTTTGGGGCTTTCAGATGCGATCGACGGCGGGTCCAGCGGGTCGGTCATTACTTCGAAGGTTACGTTGTTCGTGCAATCGCCTGTTCTCAACAGTTAGGATCTCGCAAAAGGCGGACGGTTCTACTAGAACCGGCAGTGGGATAATCATTAAGTTAGACCATTTATGAAATCGCCTGAGGTATATTCGTTGCTCAAGTCGGAACTAGCGCCGTGGTTCAAGTCCGGTGGCTTTAAGCGGGTCAAGGGTTTTCTTGGCTGGTCTCGCCTTCACGGTGATGCCCACACGGTCGTTTGGTGTCAGGTTTCTCAGAGCGGTTGGGATCGGTATGCAGGTTCAGGGTTCATTGTCGAGTTTCAACGTTCACCCGATCCGGTGATTGGCGGCTTTAGCACACGCAGACAGCGTTTTGGCTCGTTCCTTTCGCCAGAGGAGCGAGAGGAGGTTCGCTGCATCCAGAATGAAGTTATTGCTGAACTTCACGTTCCTCCGGCGAGCTATCCGGTGTTGCATGTTGCACAGCAGGTCACTGACTTATATCTCAAACAGTTCAAGACCGTCACCGAGCCTTATCCACGGCAGCATGACATCTGGTTTCGTTACGCATCGCCGGAGCATGTCATCCTGTGGTCGCGTTTCATCCTTGGTAAGTTGCCCGATTGTATCAGTGTGGTCGAAGGGTGGCCGGAGCAAAGGCCAAGCTGATAGAGCAGCATGCGTTACACCATTTCGCTAGTCTCGCTTCCGACAACTTGGCGAAAAATCGCCATCTCACGAGCAATCTTCCGTCCCGTGGAATTCCGGTTTCGCCTATGAGAGCTGGAAGGGATGACAAGTTCTTAAAGTTCCTGGCATGATCACAGCAATGCGAACTGGCAGCTCAGGGTCTGCACTACCTTTAGGTTATAATCTCGGCCACTGATGAATCTGGCCTCTGGCACCAAGCTTGGTCCTTATGAAATCGTCTCCCTCTTGGGCGCTGGGGGGATGGGTGAAGTTTATCGAGCGCGGGACTCTCGTCTTCGACGGGATGTTGCTATCAAAGTTCTGCCGCAGGCGCTCTCTCTTGACGCTGACCGGATGCGGCGCTTTGAACAAGAGGCGCTGGCTACGGCTGCCCTGAATCATCCCAACATTCTCGCGGTTTTTGATATTGGAACCAGCGAAGGCTCGCCTTATGTCGTTTCTGAACTGCTTGAAGGCGAGACTTTGCGGGAGCGGCTGCGCAGCGGGTCGCTTCCTGTGCGCAAGGCTTTGGACTACGCCCTGCAAGTCGCGCACGGATTGGCTGCGGCTCACGAAAAAGGAATCATCCATCGCGACCTTAAGCCGGAGAATTTATTTCTCACTAAGGACGGGCGCGTCAAGATCCTCGACTTTGGACTCGCCAAACTGACTCAGATTGATCCCGGCTCCAACCCATCCATGGCGACGGTGACGCACGGCGGCACAGAGGCGGGCATGGTGATGGGGACGGCGGGATACATGTCGCCGGAGCAGGTGCGCGGCATGACGCTCGATACGCGCTCTGACATTTTTAGTTTTGGGGCAATTCTCTACGAGATGCTTTCGGGCAAACGGGCGTTTCATGGAGATACTCCCGCGGATACGATGAGCTCGATTCTGAAGGAAGATCCTCCGGAGTTGAACGAAACCAATCGCAATGTTTCTCCGGCGCTGGAACGCATTGTGCAACATTGCCTGGAGAAGAATCCCGAATCGCGTTTTCACTCGGCCAGCGATATTGCGTTCGATCTTGAACATCTATCTGGGATTTCTGGCAGCGCCGCGAGAGTGGCCCAGGCTGGAGTCACGCCGTCGCGCCGCCGGCTGCTGACCGGTCTGGTGGCGGGTCTTGCGCTGTCTGGTCTGGTGTACGTTCTCGGTTGGTGGACTGGGAAATCTACCACGCACGCCTCTCAACCCGAGTATCAGCAGATTACGTTTCGCACCGGCCGGGTGGGCAATGCGCGATTCACGCCCGATGGCAGCATTGTTTACAGCGCTTCATGGGATGGGGGCGAGGACCAGTTTTATATGTCGCGCACGGATGATCCGGGGTCGCGCGAACTGGGGATCAAGAATGCCGAGCTGCTTTCGATTTCCAAAGGCGGAGAGCTGGCGATCCGGCTGAACACGGTATATTACGGTGGCTATGCGCGGAGCGGAACGCTGGCACGAGTTCCGCTAAGTGGCGGAACGCCGCATGAAGTGCTGGACAACGTGCAGGACGCCGACTGGTCGGCGAATGGCGACGCCATGGCCATCGTCCGTTACGTGCCGGAAAACAATCATTGGCATCTGGAATATCCGGTCGGCAAAGTTTTGCTCGACACGATCAACTGGATAAGTCATCCGAAGATTTCGCCGGACGGAAAATGGATCGCGTTCGCCGATCATCAAAATTCGGGAGGCGACGACGAGGGTTCCGTGGCGGTGATTCACGCCGATGGATCGGACAATAACAAAGACAAGCTGCTTTCTTCGGGCTGGACTTCAGTGCAAGGGATTCTTTGGTCTCCGGCAGGGGATGAGATCTGGTTTACGTCCACCAATACGGGCGCTGCCGCGAACCCGCGGGCCGTAACCCTTTCCGGGAAGACACGCAACATGACCAATGTCCCCGGCGGCATGTGGCTGGAAGACATGCGCAACGGAACGGTGCTGACCGTGGCCAATCACATCCGGCTGGGGATCAAAGGCATGGAGCCGGGCGGCAAAGAGGAGCGTGAGCTGGGGTGGTTCGGGTGGTCGGAATTGCGCGACATGAGCCGCGATGGCCGGAAAATTGTGTTCGAAGAAGAAGGCGACGGCGGCGGAGCGAACTATACCGTGTTTCTGCGCGATACGGATGGCTCGCCTCCGGCAAAAATCGGCGAGGGACGCGCCCTGGCGATTTCGCCCGACGGCAAGTGGGTGGTTGCGGAGCCGGCCAAGGGCGGCCCGCTTAACCTGTTGCCAGCCGGAGCGGGCGAAGCACGGCAACTTACGCACGACGCCGTGAGCTATGACTTAGCTCGATTTTTTCCGGATGGAAAGCGGTTGCTGGCTTATGGGATTGAAGTCGGGCACGGCGGACGCGACTACGTGATTGACCTGAGCAGTGGCGATTCCAAGCCGGTGACTCCTGAGGGCATTGCCGGGGTGCAAGTTTCTCCGGACGGCAAGAGCGCGGCGGTGCGTGGACCCGAGGGGAAGCGGGGAATTTGGTCGTTCGAGGAGAACGCCTTTCATCCCATACCGGGGCTGGAATCGAGCTATACCATCATTGGCTGGACGCCGGATGGGGAATCGGTATATGTAGCGGACAACAAACGGCTGCTCGCAAAAGCTGCACAAATCTACCGCGTGAATATACAGACTGGAAAGATGGAACCGTGGAAAACCTTCGGAGAACAAACATCTGCGGGAGTTTCGACAGTCGCTGCGCCTCAACTTTCCGCTGACGGAACTGCGTACGCATATCTCTACGTGCGCGTGCTGTCAGAAGCGTATGTGGTGACGGGGCTGAAGTAGGGAAACCGCGCTCCGCTTATCTCTTGTTATCTCCTGCCGATTTGTGATTCAGGCTGCTGGATCCGGTTTGATTTCCTTTGTGGGATCTGGCGCTTTTACGTCTGGATTCATGGCCGATTTGAAGCCGCGAATTCCTTCCCCAAGCCCCTTGCCCAATTCAGGCAGTTTCTTCGGGCCGAAAATCAGCAAGGCCAAGCCGGCAATCAGCAGTAAATGCATCGGTTGAAATAATCCTTCGAACATTCCATGCTCCAATCTATTGATTCTAAGATTTGGACGACCCTAAAATTTAGGACGAATTTATCGCGCACTTCATCGACTGCTCTCGCGAAATGATTGAATTCACCATGATTTAATTCACCGAAGAGGCCTCAATCCGCTGCGCCTCTTCGGTGAAAAAGCCTCTGCGGCTAGCGTGGCGGCAAACCGCCTCCGACACGGAGCCACACCGAGGAAGAGTTCGCGATCGCATCCCCAAGGTCGTATGCCGGGCCGGTCGAAGCTGTTAGAAAAGGAGTCAGCGCAGTAACTGCGGAATGAGATCCGTTGTACACGCTCTGAATGTTATCTACCGCTTCATAGTTGCGGTTGTTCGCGGGAGTTGCCGACTCGATGTCGCGTCCGAGAACACGGTGTTCGCACTCAATCCCCATGATTGCGGCGGAAACTTGCGAGAAGTAGGCCAATTCGCCGGAAGTGAATTCCGACCCGCTTCCCGCCACCGCCGCCATTCTGGCAAACTCCCGAATCGCAGCCAGATACGCGCCGATAAAGGCATTTTCGAGTGCTTCCAGAGTCCCGATGAATGGAGTCAGGGTGTCGAACGTTCCGGCGGGGAAATAGAAGGTCTGAACCGGGTCGTTGGCTGATCCGGAAATTCCCAGCAAGTCGCGGAAGAGATTGGCGTGCGTGGTTTCTTCATAGAGGGCGGCACGTAAATAGTTAACATCGTCCTGGTCGCCATGGGGAGTATGAGTCACCGTTCCGCCGGGGCCGGCTAAGGCGGGATCCTGGAGAACCGCACCTACGAGTCCGTTGTAATAAAAGGTGGTCGCGAGGTCTTCGGCAATCAGTGCGGCGGTGAATATCTGCGCCGGAGTATCTTTGGTGATGGGATCTTGAATGCCGCTGGAGTTGGCGCTGGGCGCTAAGCCCTGGGCCAGCATGGTGGTGGCGCTCCCCGCAATCAGGGTTGTCGCGGCCACGCCCAGCCCCGCCATACCAGTGGCTTGCAGGAACTTGCGACGGTCGAAGTTCTTTTTGACGATTTCCAGTACGTTTTCGATTTCCATGGGAGTCTCCTTAGCGAATTTAGAAACAAGAGAATTTAGAGACTGGATCGGCGACGGCGCATTGATGCTCCGGAGCAATCAGGACCCAGCCACTGTGGGTAGTACGCAGACGCCATGGAAACGGATTGGTTCCGTCTAAGATAATTTCCGATCAAGTGCGCTTGACAGGTACGATCTTGAGACCTACGCTGATCCGCCACAGAATTCATTGCAAGTCCTGTGTCAATCCACTGATATGAGGAGAGAGATCAATGAATCGAAGATTCGCTGCGTTCGCAGTTGTCTCGTTGTTTATTCTCGCTACGTTATGTGGTTCGGCAGCCGCGCAAAGTGTAGAAGACGAGATCAAGAAGATTGAGACCGATCGGGCCGCCGCCGTGGTCAAAGGTGATATGGCCACCCTCGAAAAAGAAACTTCCGACGACTACACCCTGGTCAACATAAACGGCCAAGTGTCGAATAAAGCGCAAATGATCGACGGGTTCAAGTCCGGCCAAAACAAACTTACCTCTAACGAGCTTTCCGATATGAAAGTGCGCGTGTATGGCAATACCGCGGTGGTCACCGGCAAAGTGGAAGTCAAAGGGATGATGGGCGGAAAAGATGTAAATGGCCAGGCCATGTACACGCGGGTTTACGTAAAAAAAGCAGGTCGCTGGGTTTCTGTTGCCCTGCAGCAAACACGCGTCCCGAATCCATAAACCTGACAAGTATCGGGCCGGAGCGTCTGGCTCTCGGCCCTGTTCCTGCCTGCCGTCGGCGGATTGCGGGAGAATATTTTCTGCGCCTCAGTCTGGCGAATTTTGAGGACTCTTTCAATCTGGTGTCAACATCAAAAGCTGAGATCTGAGACTAGCAGCAAGCAACTAGAGCCAGCAGCCCCACATGTTAGATTCAAACATGCGCTCCATTCTGCAAAAACGCTCGCTGCGATTTGTTTTTGCGGCGAATGTGATCTCCATGCTGGGCAGCGGGATGAACTCCGCTGCGGTCGCGTGGACGATTTTGCAGCGCACTCATTCTGAGATGGCTTTGGGGACGTTTGCCGCTCTGCAAACGATTCCGGCCATGCTTATGCTTCCTTTCACCGGCGTCATTATTGATCGCGAAGACCGTCGGCGGCTGGTGATGTGGCTGGATGCTTCGCGCGCGATCGTCATTCTTGCGGTGACCGTGCTGGCATTTCTTCATCGCGTGCAGGTGTGGGAACTCTACCTGATGAACACGCTGGTGGCGGCGGGATTCTGGATGTTCTGGCCTACGATCACGGCACTGATTCAGGAACTGACTCCCGAGGGCGAGTTCGTGCAGTCGAATACTTTTCTGCTGGCGGGCATCCAGGGCGGCTGGCTGATTGCGGGTGCGATTGTTGGATTTGTCTATGAACACATTGGGCTCGGTGGTGTGCTGCTGATCGACGTAAGCACTTACGTCATTTCCTTCTCGTGCTACCTTGCGGTGCGGCAGGGGCGGCATGTGGTGCCGCGAGCGGTTGAACTTAAGCACGATTTGGAAGCGGCAGAAACCGCAGTGGCACGTTTTTTGCGCGAGATGCGCGAAGGGCTGGTGTTTCTGCGCGAGCATCGTAGTGTGGTTTTTCTGGGGACGAGTTGGGCTTTGTTTCTGGGCGCAATGATGACGGGAGTGGTGGTCACGGCACCGCTTAGCGATAGCGTCTTCCATGCCGGCGCGACCGGCTATGGATGGTTGAATGGAGGCTGGGGTGTGGGCGCGTTCCTAAGCGCACTTTATGCTCCCATGCTGATTTCGCGCGTAGGCGCACGCTGGTCGATTGCGTTTTCGATGCTGCTGCTGACTTTTACGATGGCGCTTTCTCCGTTTTCTCCGTGGCTGGCGATGGCTGTATTGCTCTATGGATTGATGGGATCAGCGCGCGGCATCAGCGGCGTGGCCATGAATACTAGCTTGATGGAGCAGGTGCCGAAGCATTTCATGGGACGGGTACAGAATACTTTTTATTTCTTTGGCACGTTTCTACAGG
>JBATZM010000054.1:0-50007 GCA_049674665.1 Terriglobales bacterium | reverse complement strand
TGAGTAGTTTTGCTGAAGAGCTTTTCCCAGAAAACAAGCAGTTCCCGGAAAGGAAACAAGGGCCCGAAACGATGAGAACGAACCTTGCAACCGTGCTGGATCCTAGCCGCCGCAGCAACGACGCCCGCGATTTTGAGACCGCTCTGCGCCGTAAGATTGTGGGGCAGGATCAAGCGATCGAAAAGGTCGCAGAAATCTATCAGATGTTTCTGGCCGGGCTGAATGCGCCGGGGCGTCCCGTGGGCAATCTGTTGTTTCTGGGGCCGACCGGTTCCGGTAAGACACGAGTGGTGGAAGCGGTAGCCGAATCGCTGTTCGGCGATGCCCGCGCCTGCATCAAGATCGATTGCGCCGAATTTCAACACTCGCACGAGATTGCCAAGTTGATCGGCTCGCCTCCGGGATATCTGGGACACCGGGAGACGCATCCGTTGCTGACGCAGGAAGCGCTCAACCAGTGGCACACGGAAAAACTGAAACTGTCGATCCTCTTATTCGACGAAATCGAGAAGGCATCCGATTCGCTCTGGCAGTTGCTGCTCGGAATCCTGGACAAGGCGACGCTAACGCTGGGAGATAACCGGCGCGTCGATCTTTCCAGCTGCATCATTATCATGACCTCGAACCTCGGCGCCTCCGAGATGAACGGATTGGTGGATGGCGGCCTTGGTTTTGCACCGAAACCGGTGCAGGTGGACAATTCGCTCGACGAAAAGATCAACCGCTCAGCCGTAGATGCGGCGCGGCGAAAGTTTGCGCCCGAGTTCATGAACCGCATCGACAAAGTAGTCGTCTTCAAGACACTGCGGTCCGAGCATCTGCAACAGATCCTGGAAATTGAACTGGGGATGGTGCAGCAGCGGGTGCTGATGGCCGCGGGCGCGCACCAGTTCGTGTTCAACTGCACGCAGCCGGTAAAGAACTTCCTGCTCGCAGAAGGTACCGACCCGAAGTATGGGGCTCGGCACCTGAAACGTGCGATTGAACGGCATTTGGTGTTTCCGCTGGCGAACCTGGTGGCGACGGGACAGGTCAAGCTGGGAGATTTCGTCCGCGTCGATCTACTAGGCGAGAACAGGCTCACCTTTGTGAAAGAAGCCGAAGGCGCGATGGTGCCCGTACTGCTCGAGCGTTACGGAGCAGCAGCGGCGATGCCGGCAGTAGCGGCTGCCAGGGCGGCGCGTCCGGTAGCACAGCGCAAGGAGTTTGGCGCCGGATCACTCAATATCAACGAGAATAAGTAAGTCAAGTTGCTGGTAGGTAGGGACATCGCGAAAGCGGTGTCCTTTTTTTGTTGAGGGCGCAGAGCGATCTGCGCTGATGCCAGACCCTTCAAGAGGGCGCTGATTTTGCAGCACTCACGGGATAACTACAGCTTCTACTCGTTCGCGGATTGTGGTGCTCGCACCTTCCGTCGCAGTGCGTGGAGGATTAGCGATCCGCTGATACCGAAGCAGACCACGGCGGCAAACGCCACCAGATACAACATTCCGCGAGTCATCCGCAAGTAATCGGAAAACAGCGATACCATGGCACAGATAATACCCAGGATGTTAAGCCATAGCGGAGAATGAAGCGGAAGATCGCGGCGAAACCATACCTGCAGGAGCAGAGCGGCCAGTCCAATCGCGGCCACCACCACCAAAGCGACGGGACTGTAAAAAGCATTCGGTCCCGTATAGATGACGACGAGCGCCAGCGCCAGAAGAAGCAGCCCTGACGCGATTACTGTCCAACGGCGCGCCACTTTGAATTCAGATTGCGATTGGGACTCCGATCCCGTCACCGACCGATCTCCCCGGCTTTTCGCATTGTGTCATTGTATCCGCTTGGCCTTTGTTCTGCGCTCAGGCGTTGCTTGGCATCCATTCCGCAGCACGATGTTCGCCGTGCGACATAGCGTAGAGAACCAGTTCTACCCGGCTCGAAATCCCTACCTTATCGAAGATGCGCAACAGATACTTCTTGATGGTGTGTTCGCTGAGGCCCAACTCCACGGCGACTCCACGGTTGGTCAGGCCGTCGGCCACGAGCGCGACTACTTGCTCCTCGCGCGGCGTCAACAAAAATCTTCCATTGGAATTGATTACACGCAGCGTGGGCACCTCGGACAAAGCATCTAGCACGTAATTCATGTGCTGGCTGTTCATCCACACCTGACCTTCGAAAACGCAGTGGATGCACTTGCAAAGCATCGGAAAAGGAGTATGGGTAAAAAGAAAAATTCCCTTTGCACCCGCGCGAAAGGCGTTCACGACCAGTTCGCGGTCATCGCTCTCGGCCAGCAGAATGGGAGCAATCTTCGGATACGAAACGCGCAACCAGCGCAGCAGGCTGAAATCCGGGAGGTGGTTTCCTGAGATCAAGACCACGTCGGCGGGACTCGATTGCATGAAGCTGTGGAGGGCAGGCATCTCCAAAGCGACAGCAGAAACTTGAAAATCCCGGCGGCTTTTTAAGGCGCGCGTCAAGAGTTGAGACTGAATAGGACCTGAATCGGCGACCAGCACATGGACGGTTTCGGTTGTGACGGGACTGATTGCTGTGGACGGCTTTGAGGAACGACTCGTTTTCACGTATCCATCATGCCCTAAAGGGCACGGACCGGATGTGGGCCTCATCACACCTCGTTGGTGACGTATTCCAGGCCTGATGTCTACTTTCGAAGGACTACTCCAGTGCACAACTTTTGGAGCAGCGATCCCCCCAACTAGTGAGTGCACTAAGCCGCAAACCTAACCCTAGCGGCCCTGCCGCACGTTTCATCACCTTTCTAGTAGCTGGAATGTGCCCTGTACCGCGGTGGACAGTACTTTCCAAGTCTTGTTGTGTTTGGAGCACGCCAGTACGTTCGTGTGAACAGCTCAAATGTCCGAGTTGCTTGGTTCGCCGTTTGGAGCAACGGTCAAAGTCCGGAGATGAATATTTTTACGAAATATGTCGTTTTGGGAGCTGCGGGCATGCTCATCCTGCAGCTCGCCGTGATCAGCTCCGCTCAGGAGACGGTACCGTCGTCAGCATCCGCGCCTGCGTCCTCTGCTCCGCCAACCGTCAAACTCGCGGCGGCGGAGAGCTCGCAGAGCCAGGAACGGTTGGGCACGGGCGGTTCGACGAATGGAGCGATCACACAGCCCGGAAGAGCGGGTGGCCAGGGAGATCCTGCATTCGGAGGGGAACGCCACCCGCTTTATCGGCTTTCGAAATCGGACACCGTGGACATAAATTTCACTTTTTCTCCCGACTTCAATCAGACTTTGACCGTGCAGCCCGATGGCTTCGTGGCGCTGAAAGGTGCGAGCACGCTGTTCGTGGAAGGACTCACGGTCTCCCAGATGCAGCAGGCGGTTGCCAGTGCCTACCGTAGCTTTCTCCGCGATCCCGAGGTCACCGTGACCCTGAAAGATTTTGACAAGCCTTATTTCCTCGCTTCGGGCGAGGTGGCGCGGCCAGGAAAGTACGAGCTCCGCGGGGACCTTACGGTAAACGAAGGCGTGGCGATTGCCGGAGGTTTCACCCAGCAGGCGCGTCATTCGCAGGTCGTTCTGTTCCGGCGGATTTCGGCGTACGTGGCCGAATCGCACGTGATTGATCTGAAGAAGATGCTGGATTCTCGGGATCTTCACGAAGATCTCCACCTTCAGCCTGGCGATTTCATTTATGTGCCACAGAGCCGTATTTCAAAGATCCGCAGATATGTTCCGACCAATTCCATGAGCTGGTATATGAATCCATTGCAGTACTAGCAGATAAGGAGTAACAGCTTCACTGATTGCGTCTTCAAAATCTGGCGAGTTCCCATAAAGCCCGCCGGATGTGATCGGCCTGCTGTACGATCCATGTCCGCGGAATTGAACGGAAACTCACACACCCATCTCTCCCTCACGCCCCGCGAACTTGCGGCGACGCTATTCCGGCGCCCGCGACTTGTAGCTGTTTCTTTTGGGTTGGTATTGGTGGCGACGGTGCTGTTTGTCTTCTTTTCCGCCCGCTATGAATCGCACTTCAAGGTTCTGCTGCGCCGGGGCCGCTTCGATCCAGTCGTCTCTTCCCAGCCAGCGAGCGCTATGGATTTCACCCGTCCCGACATTACTGAAGAAGAGCTGAATTCCGAAGTCGAGCTACTGCGTGACGAAGATCTCCTGAAGCAAGTTGTAAAAATGGCAGGGCTCATTCCTGCGGATACCATAAATAGCGAGCGCCCAGCCGCGATCGAACGCGCTGTTCGGAAGCTGGGGCGCCACTTGGATGTCGATGCCCTCAAGAAGTCGAACCTTATCCAAGTCAGCTACAAAGACACCAGTCCAGAACGAGCGGCTCGCGTTCTCGCGGCGCTCTCTACCCTCTATGTGCAAAAGCACACGAATCTTCAGCGGCCTGCGGGAGAAGACCAATTTTTCGACCAACAAACGACGGAATACGAAAAGAGACTGCATCGGTCCGAAGCTGAGCTTGTGCATTTTACTCGGGTTCGAGGTGTGGCTTCGGCAGCACTGGAACGCGATATTGCATTGCAGAAATTGGGCGAAGCGGATGCGACGTATCGCCAGATCGACCAGGATCGGGTCGAAACCGAACGCCGTATTTCTTCGCTGCGCGAACAGCTCAAGCGGTTTCCCTCTCGATCAGTCACGTTGAACCGCTGGGCCGATAATCCAGAGGTTCTCGAAAAGATGAAAACGCACCTGCTGGAACTCCAACTCAAGCATACCGATCTTCTCAGCCGATTTGAACCTTCCTACCGGCTGGTGCAGGAAGTTGAACAGGAAATCGCCGAGACGAACGCGTCGATTGCCGCGGAAGCGCTCACTCCGGTGCGCGACGAAACCACCGACAAGGATCCCAACTACGAGTGGGCTCGCATGGAAATGGAAAAGGCCCAGGTGCAGTGGGATGGCCTGCGAGCTCGGCAAACGGATGCTTCTACGCAGGTTGCGTCCCTGCATACCTTTGCCGAGCAGATGCAATCCGATTCTGTGGATCAACAGGATCTGATGCGCACCGCGAAAACCGAAGAAGATAACTACCTGCTCTACCAGCGCAAACGCGAGGAAGCACGCATCGGCGATGCGCTCGACGAGCGTCGCATCCTCAATGTGGCGATCGTGGAACCGCCCGTGGCCCCGGTCTTGCCTGAGCACTCCGTCGTCCTTTATTTTCTGCTCGCGTTCGTTCTGGCCATGGTATTCAGCGTCGGCATCGCCTTTACGGCGGAGTATTTTGACTCGACGATTCGCACTCCCGACGAAGCTTACAGCCTGCTGGAGGTCCCTGTGCTGGCCTGGCTACCTGCACCAGGGTCTGCGCTTCTGCATGCCTCAATGTCTCGAACTTTGTTTCGAACTATGTCCCGAACCAGTGTCCCGAACTAGTGTCTCGAATCGACCGATCTAAGGTGGTGCTCCAGTGAATACTCTCTTTGGACTTTCTAACGAAACGACGGGCTCGGCAGAGCAGCCGCGCATCATACCGATTCGCGAGCAAGTCCTGCGCACCGCAAAGTCTTTGACAGCTTCGGTTCAGGATGATCAAGTCCACGCGCTGGTTCAACAACTTTTCTTTCAACATGAATCGAGCCCCGTGCGGCACGTTGGATTTGTCACGGTTGAAGCATCGACAGAAACGTCAACACTATGCCTCGAGATCGCCAGAGCTCTGGCGGAAGAAGGCAGGTACGACATAGGGCTAATTGACGCCCACTCAGATTCGGTCCGCCTACAAAGCAAACTGCACATTCTGTCACCCAATAATGCGGAAGCCACATGGCCGATAGCGCCACACCTGTGGATGGTTCCTCGCCAGAACTGGCTGAAGGATGCCTGCGGGCAACGGATCACCGACCAGGCTTTATGCAGGCTTCGTGAACTTACAACGGAGTTCGACTTTTCAATTCTGTGGTGTGCTCCGGTTTCCTGGCTCACAGTGAGCATTGGCCAGGCCTGCGACGGCCTGGTGCTGGTGTTGACCGCTAACAAAACAAGACGTCTGGTCGCCTCTCAAATCAAGGATCAGCTCAGCAAGGCGCAAGTTCCACTGCTTGGGACCGTCCTCGCGGAACGTCGTTTCCCTGTGCCGGAAGGCCTATATCGGAGTCTGTGAATCTTATGAGCGAACTGACTACAAATCGACTATGGGACAACGAACCCAAAGATTCCGGCTCGCAATATGCCCGTATGATTCTTGGGACCTCTGCGATACCACCTTCCCGGTTTGCGTCGACGCGCGACGTCATCGGGTCCGGTCCCGTCAATGCAACCGACGAAGCCGCCTCGAGACGCCCTCAACCTCGAACACAAACTCAACAATCGGTGCCGCAAGCCGGCGTTGATCCATTCACGCTTTGTCAGTTGGTGGCAGCCGATTTGATCGTTCTTGTGGTGGTGTGCGGCGCGTTATCTCTGTTTTCTCCGGCTTGGGGCTTGCCGCGCTCTTATCTGCCGATTTTTGCGGCCCTGGTAGCTCTCTTCGGGTTCTGTCAGAGGATTTACAAACGAGATGGCGATCCATCCCCCGCTGGGATCGTCCACTCCATGGCAAGGTCAACTTTTCTTGCGATCACGCTGGTCTTCATCGCTACATGGGGCGGAATGCATCCTCTCGTCGGGTTGAGGATATTTGCCAGCAGCCTGGCTGGTCTTGTCTTGGTGCGCCGGGTCAGGCAGATAGTATGGAAACGCCGACGCCGCGAAACGGAGTTGCGCAAGATTCTCATCATCGGCGGAGGTCCTGTCGCTCGTTCCATCGCCCGAGCACTGCGCAACGACCCGCTTCACCGCGCAACTGTTTGCGGCTTCATCGATGACGATCAACCTCTCTCCCAAGCAGTATTGGGACGAATCCCGGACCTGGACTGGCTGGCCCGCGCCGAATTCATCGATGAGGTCATCCTCTCCCTTCCTGGTCAGCCGGACAAAGTGCGAGAAGCGGCCGAGGCCGCGTTTCGCAACCATCTGGACATTCTTGCCGTACCCGATCTGCCTCCCGGCCCATGGCCAGGTGCAGGCATCGATCGCATCGGAGAAGTGCCTGTCGTCACCCTTCATCGCGAGCCTTCACCGAGCTCCGCCTTGTTTTTCAAGCGCCTGCTCGATGTTGCCGGTGCAACCTTCGGTCTGGCATTGGCTAGCCCTCTCATGGCGATGGTCGCGCTGCTCATCTGGTTGGACTCGCCCGGCCCCGTCGTCTACTCCGCCGAACGCACGGGTGCCAAAGGGCGCCGCTTCCGTTGCTACAAGTTTCGCTCGATGGTGAGTAATGCGGCACATCTCAAGGAAGATTTGCGCGCTCGTAACCAGAGAGAGGGTCCAATCTTCAAAATCGACAATGATCCCAGAATCACCCGGATCGGCCGTATCATTCGCCGCTACAGTCTCGACGAGTTGCCTCAGCTCTGGAACGTTCTACGCGGGGAGATGAGTTTGGTTGGACCGCGGCCTCATCCCGTCGACGAAGTCAACCATTACGAACTTCACCAGTTCCGTCGACTCGACGTAAAACCCGGCATCACGGGTCTCTGGCAGATTACGGCACGCGGCTGTCCGTCGTTCGAACTCAACATGCATCTCGATCTCACCTACATCGAGAACTGGAGTCTACGTCTGGACCTGCGCATTCTGGCCAGCACAGTTCGCGTGTTGTTTGCGCCGGAAGGAGCCTGAGCTTCGTATGACCGTCCACGCCATGAGCAGCGCCACCCTAGCTTTAACACGGGATAGTGACGACAATCCGCTTTGGCGCGTTGCCGGGCTGCTGCTTCGTCCGCTTCATCTGGGATTAGCTTTTCCCTCAATGCTTTATGTGGCCGCGATGACCGTTTTCTTATTTCGGCCGCCGGATCTTTTTTCTTTTTACGCCGACCGGATTGCGTTTGGAATCCTGGTCTTCTTCGTTGCTCTGCGAACCATGGCCCTCCGCGATAAGCTCCCTTTTTTTGTCGGACTCAGTTTGCCTATGCTCGGGCTCATGGCGCTCGCCGTCCTCCGCGTACTTCGGGAACCATTCGACGCACAAATGTGGAGCATTATCGCCAGCAAGTACATCGTCCCCTTTGCGCTGTTTCACCTTGCTGTGCTGATTTTCCGAGGGGCATCGCAACGAAGACATTTCGAAATCTTCGTCATCGTTACTCTCGCGTACCTCGTGTTCATTGCCATTGCATTCCTCGCCGACGCCCGGTCCCTTATCTTTCCGCGCTTCATTCTTGACGAGAGCCTCGGCTTTCATGTGGACCGCGCGCGCGGCCCATTTCTCCAGGCGGTGGCCAATGGCGTTTCTTTGAACATACTTGGGATTCTGGTCATTGCGCTCCCGCTCCGACGCAAAGTGGTTGGCAGTCTGCTGTGGCTGGCTCTGCCCCTAGCCGTGCTTGCCACCATGACACGCGCCGTTTGGATCTCGTTCGCCGTCTCCACTATCGTTCTCGGATTCCGTCTTGTGGAACGCCGCCTGCAAGCAGTCTGCACATTGTTAGCCGTTACAGGCCTAATGGTCGGCTTGGCAATTGGCTTCAGCGACCATTCGCTGAAAGCTACTCTTTGGGATCGCACCGGAGAACGCGGTCCGGTGGAAGCACGCCTGGCAGTGTATGACGCCGGCTGGGAGATGTTCCGGGAGCGGCCGTTCACCGGCTGGGCTCCAGTCGGCATGTATGTCGAACTTGCCCGTCGCATGGAGGGATACCATCTTCGCACTTTTTACGTGCACAACACTTATCTCGCGTTGCTGGTCGAGTTTGGCGTGCCGGGGTTGGCTTTGTACGCCATACTTTTCTTTAACCTCTTCCGCCTCTCTTGGCGACACCTGTCCGAAGAGCCCGGCTCCATCGCTTCCCTGCGCAAAGTTTGGCCCATCATACTCAGCGTTTATCTCTTCAATGCCTTCTTCGTAGACATGGCGTACCAGTTCGTCATTGGATTGCTGTTTACCGTTGCCGGGATACTGTGCGCGTCGGAGGAATCCGTCGCATGACCATTATCGCCTACATCGCCAACGAGTTCCCTTCGCCCCTCGAACCTTATGTGATCGATGAAATCACGGAACTGCGCCGCCGCGGAGCGCAAGTGATCTGCTGCAGCGGCAAACGCGTCTCGCCGAATGACCTCAGCTTGCTGGAACGCGCGTTCTGGAAAGAGACGCGCTTTTTTCAGCCGCTCTCCGACGATCAGCTTCTTCGGGCGTCGCGCCGATTGGCTTCCGAGCGTCACAATCTATGGCAGTTGTTGCGGCCCTTGCTGTGGGAACGCGGACCCTCCCCGATTCGCCGCCTGCGTACGCTAGGCCACACGGTGATGGGCGCCGCATTGGCGGAACAACTGGGGCCTCTGAATGTTGAGCATATCCATGCTCATCACGGCTATTTCGCGTCATGGATGGCTTTAGCCGCTGCCCGTCTGCTTGGAATCGGCTTCAGCTTTACCCTGCACGGTTCCGATTTGCTGCAGCGTGCGGATCTGCTCTCGACCAAGCTGCTTGCTTGTCGATTTTGTGTAACGGTCTCCGATTTCAACCGCCGGTATATTCTGCGCAACTACCCTTCCACGCCACCAGAGAAAATAATCGTACAACGTCTTGGCGTCGATCGCGTGCTGTCATGGCCCATACCCGCATTCGCAGCCGAGGCGGAGCATCGGCGGTTTTGTCTCCTCTCCGTCGGACGATTACATCGGGTAAAGGACTATCGCTTCCTCATTCAGGCCTGCGCTGCATTGCGCGACCAAGGTCTCGACTTTATCTGCTGGATTGTCGGTGAAGGGCCGGATCGCCTGACTCTTGAAAATCAGATTACGGCTATGGGCCTCCAAGGCCTTGTTTACCTGGTCGGACACGTGCCTCACGCCGACCTTCCCGGCTATTACCGATATGCGGACCTGGTGGTCATGACCAGCAAGAGCGAAGGAATCCCCGTAGTCCTAATGGAGGCCATGGCCCACGAGAAGCTCGTGCTGGCTCCTGCGATCACCGGGATTCCCGAACTGGTCGAGCATCAGCAGACAGGATTTCTTTACCAACCTGGTTCTTTACCCGATTTCGTCAACGCCGTGAGTTGGATTCAATCCAACAAAACTTCCTTGGCCGGAATCCAACGGGCGGCCGCGGTCAGCATCGCCGCTTCCTATAATCGCCCGCGAAACCTACGCGCTTTCGCGGAACAATTTCTGGTCCATATTGCCCAATCGGAGGCTCATCATGCGCATCCTGTATTGCAACAAGTACGACTATCCGTTTAGCGGTACTGAAGCGTACCTTTTCGACCTCATCCACCAGATGGATACGCGCGGCCAAGAAACCGCTCTATTCAGCATGGACCACGGCCATACTCCCGCATTCACCGGCCGCAGTTATCGCATTCCGCATATTGACTTCAAGGACCCAGAGGCTGGTTTTGTGAAGAAGGTTAAGATGGCGGCGCACGCTCTCTATTCACCATCAACCCGGCGCGCGATGCGCAGGTGTCTGGCTGATTTCTCGCCGGACGTGGCGCATGTGCGCGGAATCTACCATCACCTGTCGCCTTCGATTCTTTGGGAACTTAAGAAACAGAGCATACCGGTGCTTTACCACCTCAACGACTTCAAGATCTTGTGTCCAACCTACAATTTTGTTGCTCAAGCTCGCCCCTGCGAACTCTGCAGTCACGGCGCATTCCACCACGCCGTATCCAAGGGTTGCTACAGCGGCCCGCGCACCAGCGCGGTAGTTCTTGCCGCCGAAGCTTATCTGCATAAGTGGTTGCGAACTTACGAACGCTGCGTGGATATGTTTCTGGCTCCGAGCGAATTCGTGCGCAACAAGTTGATCGCCAGCGGTTTTCCTGAGCACCGCATCGAAGTCCTCCCGCACTTCCAAACTTTGCCCGACGATAACCGGCTCACTCCCGATGAAGGATACCTGCTGTACTTCGGCCGGCTTTCTCCAGAGAAAGGCGTCTACGAGCTCTTGCGCGCCATGGTGCGGCTGCCGAACACTCCTCTCGTCATCGCGGGAGACGGTCCCGAGCGTCCCCGACTTGAGGCGCTCACGAAAGAATTGAATTTGAGCCAGGTATTGTTCGCGGGCATGGTTCATGGCGAAAAACTTCAGAAACTCATCGCCGGCTGCAGCTTCTCGGTGTTTCCGTCCCATGCCTACGAGACGTTGGGAAAATCCATTCTGGAATCCTATGCCTGGGGACGACCTGTCATCGCTTCCGATCTGGGTTCGCGGCGCGAACTCGTCCAACATGGCATCACCGGCCTGCTTTATTCCGATGGTGATCGCGAACAGCTCGCACATTCCATAAGATTTCTGTTTGATCGCCCCGATCTCATCGAGAAGATGGGTGTCGCAGCGCGCCTCCACGTAAAAGCAAACCACGACCCCGATCAACACATCGAGAAACTTCTCGCACTCTACTACCGGCTTACATCCTCCAAGAAATTCCTATCTTTCCCCGCAGCACCGGAGTCACCTCGCCCGCGTCGCAGTGTCCGTGTCGCCTTCATCGGAGGTCGCGGCGTGGTTTCCAAATACAGCGGCATCGAATCCTACTACGAGCAAGCCGGTCACGAACTAGCGCGCCTGGGACACGAAGTCACGGTCTATTGCCGCAGCTATTTCACTCCACCAATGAATACGCACAACGGCATGCGCGTGCGGCGATTGCCGACAATCCGCTCCAAGCATCTGGAAACTGTTGTCCACACTTTGTTGAGCACCGCGCATGCTATGACGTCAGATTGCGATGTCGTCCATTACCACTGCCTGGGGCCGGCGTTGTTTTCTTTTCTTCCGCGACTTGCCGGCAAGAAGACTGTGGTCACGGTGCAGGGTCTCGACTGGCAGCGTGGCAAGTGGGGCCGGATTGCGTCGCGCGTGTTGCGTTGGGGAGAGGCCGCCGCAGTTTCATCTCCAGATGCCACCATGGTAGTTTCTCGAACCCTGCAGCAGCACTACCGCCAGCAGTACAATCGCGATACCATCTACGTCCCGAACGGAGCCACGCTGGCGCCCCGGCGACTCCCGCGGCAACTGACCGAGTGGGGTCTTGTCCAGGACAATTACATCCTTTTCTTAGGCAGGTTTTCGCCGGAAAAAAACTGCCATCTTCTCATCAATGCCTTCGAAACTCTTCACACCAACATGAAACTGGTGCTCGCGGGAGGATCGAGTCACTCCGATCCCTACGTGAAGAACTTGCGCCAGCACGAATCTGACCGGATCTGTTTTCTTCCCTGGGTATCTGGGAGCGATCTCGAAGAGCTTCTATCGAATGCCGCTCTGTTCGTACTTCCATCTGATGTTGAGGGGCTCTCGCTGGCTCTTCTCGATGCCATGGCCGCTGGGGTTTGCGTCTTGACCAGCGATATTCCGGAGAATAGTGAAGTTGTCGAGGGCGCCGGTTTCACCTTCGATCATGGGGACCAAAGAGATCTTGAGCGCATGCTCGACATGCTCATCCACGACCCCGAACTTCGTCGTGAGTCCGCAACCCGGGAACGCGAACGGATACAAGGCCAGTATCTCTGGCCTGGAATTGCCCGCTCTATCGAAAAAACCTATTACGAAGTGCTGGGATGGAGTCCCAACAAACATGCGCTGGATGAGCAGATGCGCATCCGCACTTCGGCAGTTCCGGTTGAGTCGCTCGCTCGAATCGCTGTCCCTGTTCCTTGACTCTCAGGAAAATGTTCGACTGATCTGGATCGCTGCGTCAATTCAGCCGAAAGTCGACGGCGATCGTGGTTTCAACCTCGACCGCTTTGCCGCTGGAAAGGTAGGGCTCAAACTTCCAGGACTGCACGGCCTCCGTCGCCGACCGCACCAGCAGATCGGTTCCGGACAATGGCCGCAAGCTTTTTACACTGCCGTCCGGCGCAATTACCGCATCTAGGACAACCAGTCCTTCGGTCCCTGCCATTCGCGCGGCCTCCGGATAAACCGGATCCACCTTCGTCACGATTCGCTTGTCCATGGTTTCGGGGGAGATTCGCAACCCTGACTCCGGTGCCCGTTTTTCCAGTTCGCTCCACGATCTCTGCCACTGCCACCATACCAAACCAGCCAAGATCAACAAGCCAGCAATCAGAACGTATATACCGCGGCGTCCGATGCGAATTTTTCGCCTTGGGCTAACGGCTGGCTGCACAATTTCCGTGGACGCTTCCGCTGTTGCGGGTCCGTCTTTCTCCTCTTTTCTGAGATCTCCGAATTTGAAATCTCCGAATTCCGCAGGCTCCGAAGCGGACCGATAAACCCAATACCGGATCATCTCCCGCTGCTCCACCGATAGTCCCACAAACTCAAGGCCGCAATGAAGCTTCGACTGATAACGAACAAGCGCACGCGCGCGCACCGGCAAGCCGACATTTGGAAGATGCAGTTCGATCGCCACTTGTTGTCCAGTGGCCAGTTCTCCAGCGACCACCGCGCCCACACCGGCCTCGCTGATGTCGGTGCAGCGCCCAGGCAAATTTTCAGGAACCCCGGATCGCAACGCAATCAAGTCCAGGGGCACGTTGATGGGATGACGGGAAAACTCGCGCTGTGGCGTTTCGAATACTGGCGATGGAGCTGCACTCATCAGACCGCCTCCGCAGAATAGAAATCCTAGTTATGCGGCTGGAATCAACGACTACGTGGCACTTGCGAGAATGGTTGCGCTGAGTATATCGGAATGTTGGAACCGAAACTCTGGAATAATTTACGATTTCTCTTACTCCAAGTCCCGCCAGTTTGGTCCCACTCCGATTTCCACCACCAGCGGAACCACGAGCGCGTGCGCGTTCTCCATATGCTCGCGCACCAGCGGCTTCATTGTGTCCACTTCACTCTCCGGCACTTCGAACACAAGTTCGTCGTGTACCTGCAAAGTCATCCGCGACTTCAGCCCGCGTTTCCGGATTTCCTCATCAATCCGAATCATCGCCAACTTGATCAGATCGGCGGCCGTTCCCTGCAATGGAGTGTTCACCGCCGTGCGCTCGGCAAATCCGCGCTGAGTGGCGTTCTTGCTGTTGATATCGGGAATCGGGCGGATGCGTCCAAAAAGCGTCTTCACCTTCTGATCACGTCGCGTCTGCTCAAGGGTGGTATCGATGAATGCCCGCACGCCAGAATATTTTTCGAAATAGGCATCGATGAATTTTCTGGCCTCACTGGGCTCGATACCCAAATTTTGCGAGAGCCCAAACGCCGACAAACCGTACACAATCCCGAAGTTCACCACCTTCGCCTGGCGCCGGTGCTCTGGAGTCACCATTAGCGGCGGTACGCCAAATACCTGCGACGCGGTTAGCGTGTGAATGTCGTCTCCGCGCCGAAACGCTTCCACTAGCAGCTTGTCTTTTGAATAATGTGCCAGCAGCCGTAGTTCGATCTGCGAATAATCTGCCGCCAGCAGTACGTGTCCCGGCTCGGCGATGAAGGCCGCGCGAATTTCTCGCCCGAGCTCGGTGCGAATCGGAATATTCTGCAGGTTGGGATTCGTCGAAGACAGCCTTCCTGTCGCCGTCCCTGTTTGCCCGAAAGTCGTATGCACGCGGCCACTCTGGATGCGGATGAGCGCCGGCAATGCATCTACATAAGTCGACTTCAACTTAGTAAGTTGCCTGTACTCGAGCACCAGCCGCGGGACTTCGTGATCCACCGCCAGTCCTTCCAATACATCCACGGCAGTCGAAATCTTTTTCCCTTTTCCGTATTTCACGGGGATTGGAAGAGCCAGCTTGTTGAACAACACATCGCCCAGTTGTTTCGGAGAACTGATATTGAACTCCACTCCGCACCGCTCATAGATGTCGCGCGCCTTGGCCTCGGCCTCACGCTGCAACCTCACCGACATCGCGCCCAGCACAGCGGAATCGATCTTCACTCCCGCGTCTTCCATGCGCGACAACACTGGCACGAGAGGCGCGTCGATCTCCTCGTATACCGAGGTCAGTCCCTGGTCGTCGACTTCTTTGCGGAGCGCGCTGGCCAACCGGCCCATTACATCCGCTGCCTCGGCCAGGTTGCCACTCAGCTTCAAATTGAATCGGCGCAGCGCAACTTCCGGTAACGAATGCGACGAGTAGGTCGGATCGAGGAGGTAGGAATACAACATCGGGTCATGCTTCACTCCGGCCAGCGCAATTCCAGGCTCGGAAAAATGCTCGCCGAAATAATGAAGTGCCGATTTGAGATCGTGAATTGTCTTCGGCACAGTGGCATCTTCCAGCACTCCCTTCAATCGACCGGCCAGCGCTCTGTCTGCGAGCTCGACCATCGCCCCGGTGCCCGGCGAATTCGAAACTGCAATGCGCTTTACACTTGCGGTACTTTGATCTGCGGCGCTTTGATCTACGGTACTCTGATTCTCCGCATCTGCGGGCTGCAGAGCCAAGAACCCTGACTGTGCCGGTTGAGGCTCATCTTCTTCGGGTTCTGGCGTGCTCTCGGTGTTAATATTCGCAGTGTGCTCGGTCGGAAATGCCAGCGCCAGCGGCACTCCTTCGCCCAAATCACCCAGATACTCCTCGAATTCAGCCTTCGATCTGATCTCCCGATAGTCGCCGGCTTTCACTTCAACCACGGGAAGCAGTTCTTTCAACAAGGAAGTAAATTCGAGCTCCGCAAATAACGCGCGCAGAGATTCGACGTCCGGTTCGCCCACTTTCATCGCAGCAACGTTGAGGTCGACTGCTACGTCGGTGTCAATCGTCACCAGCTGTTTACTGTAGAGAATGTTGTCGCGATTGTTCTGCAGCGACTCCCGATAGGTTTTCTTCTCCACTTCCGCCGCCCGGTCCAGCGCTTGTTCCACGCTCCCAAAGCGCTGAATAAGCTCCACCGAGCCTTTGTCTCCGATCCCTGGCGCTCCGGGAATGTTGTCCACCGAGTCGCCGCGCAGCGCCATCACGTCGACCACCTTCGACGGAGGCACTCCGAGAATTTCCTCAACCTTCGCCGCATCGCAAATCAGGTTGTCCTTAGGCGGATTCAGCACGCACACCTTATCGTTGACCAGTTGCAGCATGTCTTTGTCGCTCGAGACCACTAACACCGAATATGACTCCGCCGCCGCTTTCCGGGCCAGCGTTCCGATGACATCGTCGGCTTCGTAACCTTCGAGCTGCAAAATTGGGATGCGATATCCCTCCAGCGCCCGCCGGATGTATGGAATCTGTTGCACCAGATCCCCCGGCATCTCGGCGCGGTTCGCCTTGTAACCACCATACTGCGCTTCTTTGAAGGTCTGCGTCTTGATGTCGAACTTGCGGATGGTCGTGATCGCCTCCGCTTGCTGATTGCGGATCGTCGGCGCGCCAACATCGAACACCGCCGCCAGATGCTCGGGTGAAAAGTCGTCCCGCAGTTTCCGCAACATATTGACGAAAACATACGTCGCCGCCGTGGGAAGTCCAGTCTTCGTGGACATCGGCCGCTGTCGCGTCATGGCGTGATAGGCCCGAAAAATGAACGCCATGGTATCGATCAGAAAAATTCGGTCCTTGCCATCAGCGGAAATAGGCGGAAGCGCGGGCTCGGCACTCACTGGCGGCGACGATTTCTTTTTGGGCGGCAATGAGTCAAGTTTAGCAGTTAGGGAGTTCTTCACCACAGAGGTCAGCGAGAAACACAGGGGCAGGCGCACTCGAAATCAATTTGAATATTCGATTGTCAACGAATCCTCTTGTGTCCCTCCGTGGTGAAGATTCTGGGCGAGCGTATCATAAGGAGTTTTCAGCCCTCACCATACTGAGTACTGAATACTGGGTTCTGAATGCTCCCCTTTAAGCTCGTCTACAGCGACGACTACTTCCTGCCTATCGGCGCTCATTTTTTTCCTGCGGAAAAATACAAGCGTATTCATGACCGGCTGCTCGCTTCCGGAATTGCTGCGTTTTCTGATTTTGTCACTCCTCACCCCGCTACCGACCAGGATGTGCTGCTTGTGCATACTCCGCAGTATGTCGACAACTTGAAGACGGGCACACTCAGCGCTCGCGAAGAACTGGAGCTCGAAGTTCCGTACTCGCCGGAGTTAGTGCGAGCCTTCTGGCTCGCCGCTGGCGGCTCCATACTGGCTGCGGATCATGCCCTGAACGACGGCGTCGCTTGCAACATCGGGGGAGGATTCCATCATGCATTCCCCGATCATGGCGAAGGCTTTTGCGTGATCCATGACGTGGCCGTCGCCATCCGCGGTATGCAGCGTGACGGCAAGATTCGCACCGCGATGACCGTTGATTGCGACGTGCATCAGGGTAATGGTACGGCCGCGATTTTTGCAGGCACGAATGGAGCCAGCGAGCCGCTGCCGTCGGTGCCCACCTCCGCGCTCAGAACGAAGACACGAGGCTCTCGCGCAGGAGACGTTTTCACTATCTCGCTCCATCAGGAAAATAATTATCCATCATGGAAACCGCCTTCTTCGATCGATGTCAACCTCCCCGACGGAATTGGCGATGACGATTATCTCGCGTGGCTCGACAACGCGCTCAGCTCGGGGCTGCGCCAGTTCGATCCGGAGTTGCTTTGCTACATCGCTGGAGCCGACCCCTATTGTGAAGATCAGCTCGGCGGCCTGTCGCTCAGCATCGACGGATTGAAGAAGCGCGACGAATTGGTCTTTCATGTGGCTCGCGCCCGAGGCATTCCTGTAATGGTGACCTATGCGGGCGGTTATGCGCGGAATGTCGAGGATACGGTCACGATTCATTGCAACACCGTGATTGCCGCGAAAGAAGTGTTTGCCGTGAAGACCTGACAGAGCCGAGGCTAACTAAGTCCTTCGATATACTCGACTTCATGGACGTCACTCCTTCGGAACTTGAGCATCGCGAACTCTACAACATTCTTATCAGCGCCGTTGTGCCGCGTCCGATTGCGTGGGTCTCTAGTCTCAGCGCTTCCGGACGGCCTAATCTGGCGCCTTTTTCGTTCTTTAATGCGGTGTGTGCCAAGCCTCCGCTATTGGTGTTTGCGCCGGGGATGCGGTTGCCCCATAAATCTGAAGCGCTAGCAGACGAGACCGCCGGACATCCTGGAGTACACATTAAAGACACGCTACGAAATATTCGCGAAACCGGAGAATTCGTGATTAATATGGTCACCTTCGAACTGGCCGAGGCGATGAATTTAACCAGTGGCGAATATGACGCTACCGTTAACGAGTTCGAGCTGGCGAAGATTACCTCCGAGCCTTCGAAAATCGTGCGGCCTCGGCGAGTGGCGGAGTCTCCTGTTAGCTTTGAATGCAGGCTGCATCAGATTCTCGATTTCAATCCCGGTCCCGAGGGCGGCAGCCTGGTAATTGGTGAAATCGTCTCGGTTCATATCTCAGATCGGCACATCAAAGAAGGGCGCCTGGACCGGGACTCGCTCGATCTGATCGGGCGCCTGGGCGGCATGCAGTACACGCGCACTACGGAGCGGTTTGAAATGGTGCGTCCGAAAGTGGAGTGACGCACGCAAACCGCATAGGCCCTTCCCCTTCGACTGCGCTCAGGGTCAGATGACACCGAAGGTTTTTCGAAACACTGACTAGCGATCAACGACTCCCGTTCCGTGGTGGCTGCTAAAATAAAGGCTTACGCTATGTTCGAGAATCTTCAGGAAAAACTTCAGCGCGCCTTTAAGTCTCTTCGCGGACAAGCTGTACTCACGGAAGAGAATATCTCGGAGGCGCTAAAACAGATTCGTCTGGCGCTGCTTGAGGCCGACGTCAACTTCAAGGTTGTCAAAGACCTCATCGACCGCATCCAGGCCAAGGCTGTGGGGCAGGAAGTGCTGACCGCGCTTTCGCCGGGCGAGCAGGTCATCAAGATTGTCCGCGATGAACTGGTTGAGACGCTTGGCAAAGATACGGCTAAGCTGAAGTTCGCTTCGCAACCGCCTACCGTCGTGCTCATGGCGGGCTTGCAGGGCTCTGGCAAAACCACTACCTCGGGCAAGCTTGCCAACTGGCTGAAGAATGGCGGACATCGGCCTTTGCTTGTATCGGTCGACGTTTACCGGCCTGCGGCTCGCGAGCAACTGAAAGTGGTTGCGGCGGCGATCAAGGCCAACATCTACGAAGGCTCGGTTGGCGAGGCGAATACGGCTACCGTCGAGCGCCTTGCCAAAGAAGCGCGCCGCGAAGCGATTAACACTGGCTGCGACGTGCTTATCGTCGATACTGCGGGGCGTCTCCATATCGACGACCAGCTTATGGACGAGATGCAGTCACTCAAGCGGTTGCTCAATCCGCAGGAAATTTTGTTTGTCGCCGATTCGATGACTGGACAGGATGCGGTCAACTCGGCGGATGAATTCCATAAGAAGCTCACGCTTACCGGTGTTGTTCTAACCAAAATGGATGGCGATGCTCGCGGCGGCGCGGCGCTTTCTATTCGCCAAGTTACGGGACAGCCGATCAAGTTCATTGGCTTGGGTGAAAAATACGATGCGCTTGAACCTTTCCATCCTGATCGCATCGTCTCGCGCATTCTGGGCATGGGCGACATTCTTTCGCTGATCGAAAAGGCTGAGTCACAGATTGACAAGAAGAAGGCCAGCGAACTTGCCTCCAAAGCGCTCAGCGGAGACGGCTTTTCGCTCGAAGATTTCCGCGACCAGTTGCGGCAGGTTCGCAAAATGGGATCGCTGCAAAGCCTAATGGGCATGCTGCCCAGCGTTGGCGCATTTGCCGGTTTGCAAAAAGCCGCCGACAAGGTTGACGATAAGCAGATCAACCGGGTCGAGGCCATCATCAATTCTATGACAAGCCATGAGCGCAACCATCACGAAGTTATCAATGGCAGCCGGCGCAAGCGCATTGCACGCGGCTCTGGCACCAGCGTGCAGGAAGTTAATAACCTGCTTCGGCAGTATGCGCAGATGCGAAAGATGTTCAAACAGATGGGCAAGCCTAGTTTCGCTCGGCGCATGGCGGGCATGAAGTTTCCGGGGATGTAGGACCAGTTCTCAGTTCTCAGTTCTCAGTTCTCAGTTCTCAGTTCTCAGTTCTCAGTTCTCAGTTCTCAGTTCTCAGTTCTCAGTTCTCAGTTCTCAGTTCTCAGAAAAGCTAGCTCTGTTTTTCTGGGAGCATCTCGATCAACTCCTGTTTTCCGTTCAGCAAGTAGTGCGCTATGAACTTCATGGGTGCGCTGGACGAGGCGTTGTCGAAACGTAAAATGATTTTTTCGGCAGCTTCGTAGAAGCTCGAACCGGTCGGCAATTGTTGTGGCGGTTGGCCCTCTACTTCTAGCATCGCCGTTCCTTCCGCAACGAATCCCACTACTGGGCACGGATGTTTGTGTCTTCCGGTTTGCTGACCAGGAGCGAACGTGATCTCACGCACATCTACCGATGTGACAGTCTTTGTCCCGAGAGAAACATTTAAGAGCGGCTTTCGAACGATTGCGTTAGTTGCCATATTGCTTATGGATGTTCGACGTGCTCTGCCAGTCGCAGAGTTTCCCGGCGTGTCTTTCTCTGCGTGTCTTAGACTTGTTGTCGTTAAGATATCCAAATGAAGTGGCGATCTCTCACCGAATCCCATCCTGGCGCTGATGTTCGACCGCTGCGCGAAATTTTTGCCGAGCGCAAAGAGCTTATCGCGAAGTACGTTCCGGCTGATGTGCAGGCTGTCCACTTGCGCACCGTTGCTGGCCTCAAAGCTCAGGGACTTGCGGCCAATTCTCTAAAGGTCGGCGCGCAGGCTCCTTCGTTCGAACTTCCGGACCACAATGGCAGGGTTATTTCTTCTGCCAATCTTCTGGCGACAGGACGCCTTGTTGTTTTGTTCATCCGCGGACGCTGGTGTCCGTTTTGCGTTGGGCAGATGGAGGCCATGTCTTCCATCGCCGCTAAGATCGTCGCTGCCGGAGCTTCGCTGGTTGCTGTCTCTCCGCAAACGGAGAGGCAGGCTTTCTTGATGCACGACCAGCACAAGCTTGTTTTTCCGTTGCTGGTCGATGCTCACAACCAGCTTGCCCGCCAATTCGGACTGGTGTACCGCGTCCCCGAAGAACAACAGGCGCTCTATAGTCGGACCTTCGTTAACTTGCCATTTGCCAATGGCGACTCCAGTTGGGAGCTGCCTATTCCTGCGACTTTTGTCATCGACCGCGATGGGATGATCCTGTTTGCCTCCGCTCACGAGGACTATACCGATCGGCCTGAGCCGCTGGACATTCTTGCGGCAGTTCGCTTCGCTCATGACTCGGCCCGGCTTCGCTTGGAATGACTTGGCTTTGCCAGAATCCTAGCTTGTTAACTCTCTGGTTACTAAATCTTGTGACGAAAAAAACTCTTGTCCGGTCCTTTGGAATCATAGCTTTAGGATACTTTTTGCGTCCAAATCTTTGAGTTTAAAGCACTTATATGCAAAATATTCCAGCATAAGGACTTAGCTGTTCAAGAAAGCCTGAAATGGTTTTGGGGCAACTCCGAGGACCGTCTTGGGGTTGGCGGTTCTGCCTCGGGCGCTACCCATTCAAAGAATATGATTGCAGTCGGCGAACGGAATGTCTGTGATGGCCGTCACAGAGGATTGTGATGAAAAAATCACTCGGGAAACTCTGATTACGTATCCGAAGAAAGCTTGAACCACAGAGGACACAGGGGTTCACAGGGACCACAGGGTACTTAATCAGAGTTTCCTTAGGCTCCGTGCCAACTGTCGAACGCAATCCTGCGATTCACACGACCGTGGTCTCCACCCGTCATCCATCGTCATCTGTCGACAGTCGCGTGCTCATTACGGTTGTAATCTTGGCGCGGACACCTTCTGCGAGCAACACTCAAGTGTTAACTTCCGTAGCTGCCAACAACCGACAAATATCTCCAAAATATAAGCTCAGAGATCATCAACCAGTTAGGCGGTAGAACGTAACGTGAAACGAGTTACAAACCTGTTGCACTTATTGGCTGGCGTTGCTTTGCTGGTTGTTGCGTGTTACTTTTTCCGCGAATTGGCCCACAACGGAAAAAGGGTGTGGCAGCGGGAATCATCCGTGGTGGGACATCCTGCGAAATCCGCGAGGTCCGCTTCTGGCAGCGACGATCCGACTCTGAACGCGGCCGACGTGAAGATGGATGGGGCGTCAGGTCAGCCGGACGAGGGGACTGGTGGAGACGATGCCGTTCCGGCACCGGCGAGATTGATTGGAAGCTCAACGCTAATGTCGACAATCCGCAGAAATATTATTTGGTGTTCCGGAATTCCTCGGAGGAGCAAGGACCGAGCCTTGTGGACGCTGACTTTACGGCCAGCTTCGAATGATCTCGGGTAAAGTACCCTGGCCTGGCAGAGTTTGCAGAATCCCAGGAGGGCCAGGACCGTGGAATCCGTTATTCGTGTCGCAAGGCTTCGATCGGATCCAAGCGAGAGGCCCGGAAGGCCGGTACCATGCCACTGACCAATCCCACGGCGGCAAGAATGAGCGTGGAGGCGATCAGCGTTCCGGGCGCGATGATCAGGCGGATGTCACCGGCTTCACCGTTTTTGGCAAAGGCGCTGTATAAGGTGAGCCTTCCGACGGAAAGCGCGACCACGTAGGCCAATGCCACGCCAAGCACACCACCGATGAAAGTAATGGTTAGAGCTTCAGCGAGGAACTGCAGCAGGATGTGCCGCCGGTGTGCGCCGAGCGCTTTTTGCACGCCAATCTCACGGGTGCGCTGGGTCACGGAAACCAGCATGATATTCATCAGGCCGACGCCGCCGATGCCGAGGGTAAGCGTGCCAATGAAACCCATCAGGATCTTCAAACCAAGAGTAATGATTTCGAATTGATGGAGCTGGGTCATTAGGTTGAATACTTCTACTGCCTGGTGGTCGGTCTGGTTGAACTTGTGCTGCGTCGCCATGATGGTGCGGACCGATTGTTCCAACTGCTCGTACTCAGGAGTCTGGTAAGTGAACCAGATGGAGTCCAGGTAATGTGTATCCTTCAGATCGCTCATGCTGCTGAAGGGGATATATACCACGCGGTTGATATCGTCATTTCCCTCTTGCATTTTGGCGGTCAGGACGCCGATGACCTCGAAGCTGAGGCCGTCGACTCGTATGCTCTCGCCCAGCGCATTGCGTCCGGAAAATAATTTTTCCTTCGCCTCCGAACCGATCACGGCTACGCGGGCGCGTTGGATCTGGTCTTCCATGTTGTAGAAGCGGCCCTGCCATAACTTGAGGGCGCGAATGGAAAGCACGTCGGGATCGTTGCCGGTGACGGTAAAGGTGAAAGCCCTGGTATCGTATTGGACGCTTGCCTGCTTGTCAGCCGAGGGCGTGATGTGAGTGATTTGGGGAAGGTTGGTGGTAAGCGTGTCAAGATCATCCTGAGTAAAGCGAATGGGAATTCCAGCTTTCTGACCACCGGCCTGCATGGAAGTACGGCCTGGAACTACGATGACGAGCTTGGTGCCGAAATTGGCAAAGATGTTGGCGCAGGCCCGACCAAAACCATCGCCATAAGCGAGTAACATTACAACTGTGGCGATGCCCCAAGCCATGCCCAGCATAGTGAGTGCGGTGCGACGGCGGTTGTGACGCATGGCGGCGTAGGCTTCGCGGAGCAGATCACGGAACAGGCCACGAAACATCCCACCGAACCTACTACGGAACATCGCGCATCACTCCTGCCGGAGGGCTTCCACCGGCTGCAACATGGCCGCTTTGCGTGCGGGATAGAGGCCGGCGATCACTCCGGCCAGGGTCAGGCTGCCAATCGCCAGCAGGGCCGACATCGGCACCAGTTTGGGAGGATCAAAGCCGCCTGGTCCCTGCACGTGTCCGAACATCGCCATTAAAGCTCCCGCCAGAACCATGCCGATCAATCCGCTACCCAGCGTGAGGAGTAATCCTTCCAGAAAAAAATGAAACAGAATGTTGCGGTTGGTGGCGCCCAGCGCCTTCCGCAATCCGATCTCATGGGTGCGTTCGCTGACTGCGATCAGCATGATATTGATGACGCCGATCGCACCCAAAGCCAGCGTGACCATTCCCACGGCTCCCAGGAACATGTTCATGACGTCGAAGATGGTGCCCACCATTTTTGATTCCTTGATCGTATCCCAGCCGTCAAAGGCATTCTCATCGCTGACATCGAGTCCGTGATTGCGCGCCACGATCTTGTGGACGTCATCTTCCGCCAGTTGGTGCTCAGCCGTGACGCGCGGCTGATACTCAATAAAGGAAATGGAGTTCTGGTGGTTTTCTCCCTTGAGCGGAAAATAGGCAGCCATCACGTGGAAAGGGATGTAGCCACGCATATTCAGCCAGGTGTTATTGCCCTGGCCGAGGTGTGGCATGCTGCCAATGACTTCGAACCTAATCCCATTGAGTAACACGAATGCGCCCACCGCGGGGCGCCCGGGGAACAGGGTTTTCAGCAGTTCGTTACCGAGGACGATGACATTCCGTCTCTGCGCGTCGTCCATTTCATTGAGCCAGCGTCCCTCCTTGAGGGGAAGATAACTGATCTCGTTCAGTTGAGGCTCCACGCCCATGATTTCGACGCCTGCATTGGCGAACTCACTCACCTCGTGCAGATCGGTGCGAGAAAGCACAGGGCAGGCATTGCGGACGTGTGGGGCTTGGGTGCGAATTTCCGAGTAGTCCTGGTAAGTAAGCAAATAGGTACGGGCGGAGTTCATAACGCCTTTGACCGCGGGCGCGCGTCCGGGAAAGATAAACATGATGTCTTTGCCGAACTCGGCCATCTCGCGCTTGTTGCCAGAGCGGAAGCCTTCGCCCACTCCCACGAGGAGCAGTAAAGATCCAACGCCCCAGGCAATACCGAACATGGTGAGGAACGAGCGCAGCTTGTGCGCCCAGAGGTTGCGGAAGATTTGCGCGAAGATGTCGAACACCGTTCGCATTTCGATACGATTGTACCTCTCTGGTTATTCGTTGATTGACAGCGTGATGGGCCGTCGACTTCCGCGATTAGTGGGCAGTGCGGCACACTCACACATGCCGCAAAAAACGCGAAGGTGTGGAGCAGTCTCGGTTGTGGCGGTGGCAATTCGTGGGGGTACCCCCCCTCCCCCCAAAATGAGCTAAGTTGCTCATAGTAAGGAAGTTATTTGCAAAATATTCAAAAGATTGGACTTAGCTGCGAATTCTTCGGTTTGGCGTGCACTTGCGGGGGGTGGGCCGCTGCTCATTTTTGCTGAAAATGTTCACCACGAATGGCACTCAGATTCGAAGGAATGGCTAGAAAAAATGTGGCAGTTTATGGCCCGTGTCCGAGCGAGCATCGTCAAGTGAGCCACCGCTCACTGCTTCCATATAGTTGTCAAAGAGCCGATAGTTTGAGGCGGATGATGCGCTCGTCTCTGGAGACGGCGCACTTCTCGATGATGCACTGTCGGAGGAATCATCGCACCGATTGTGGTGCGTGTCTGTGAGGGCGGTACAGGAAAAATGTGATGAAAAAGGTCTGCCCCACTCAAGCTAAAAGCAGGCTTGTGTGGGCCACGCCGCCATTCGGACTACCGGAACGGAATTTCCACTTCGAAATAGCTACCCGGCGTGGCTGCATCCACCGCAGCCACGACCCTTTCAACGTAGCGGCGCAAAACGGGCCATTGCTGATTGCCGATTATCACAAACGCGATTTTCCGGCCTTGCAGGTTTTGCTGGTAGCGGATGTTCTTGTCCGTCGTGAGCAAAACTTCGAAACCTTCCGCCTCGGCTGCCGCGATCAGCTCGCCGTTAACGAGGCGATCCCATCCGCGTTCTATAGCTTCAACAACAGTGTGGCTTTTGAGGGCATCTCGAAGCGGAGCGGGAGTGCCGTTATCGAAGAGTATTCGCATCGGCCATTGAGGTGGGCGGCGGGGCAGGGGGCGCGTCAAGGCTCCGCGCAGCAAATTCGATGACCGCTACAACTTGTTCGCGCGACAAGTGGAACCACTCCATGATCTCGTCGATCGAGGCTCCCACTTCCAGATTGTCGAAGACAACGGAAACCGGCGTCCGCGTGTCCCGGAATACCCAAGCACCACTGCGCTTGCCGGGGATGCTCTCCACGGCGGGACATTGTGACCAATTGAGAGCTGGCATGTTCTTACCCTCGATTATCGTAGCGTGTTGGGCCGTTTTTTACCACGGTTTGGCTAGGGCGTTACTCGCGGGACGATCCCAAGATTGACACGACCGTGGAACCCAGGTCTCGAAAAGCGCGAGACCTGGGGCACCCGGCTAGACAAACGCCTGAAAATTGATGAATCTTCTCATTTCTTCTTCTCAGAGTCGTCTGGTTCTGCTGGCGTACCGGAGACCTGCAAATAGAGATCCCGTAACGCGTTTTTTGAGCTCTGCGAACGTGAGTCGAGGACTTCTATTCCCCCCCAAGAAGAGGGCGCAGTGGACAGAAGAATCGGGCTGGCTTGTGCTTTTGCGACGAAATCAAAAACCCTGCGGCTCGTCTCGGAGCGGGTGAACTCCAGAATCTCGCCTACCATGTCCTCCAATGAACGTTTGGCGACGGCTTCCGGCGCGGCGGGAAATGATTCGAGTTGCTTCTCTAGGAGGGGCCAAAACTGATCAAAGATCGCATCTAGGGTTTTTTCTGGGAGTGGATCATCTTCCCCTACAGCCTTATTGATGGTGTGGATGAGACGGCGTGTGTCTTCCTTCTCGGGGACTGTGTGTTGGAACTGGCCCAGCGGTGGCTCAATGTCTCGATTTTTCAAGCCACCGAGAAGATACGTACAAAGACGGGTCTGGTCATCTACCGTTTTTGCCAAAGAGCCCGCCTCATAGAGAATCCAAGGCGCGCTCAGGTTCTCCGGTGTAAGACAGCTAATCCCGACTCTTATGCCATCTAGGGCTTTAGTCATTTCCGATAATCCGCGACTGCCTTTGTCGATGTTGGCGCTAGACATCCACGGCTTAGCAGATTGAATAACCATCGGGAGCCACTCCCGAAACGCGTCAGCGATCAACTTGCTGCGCTCCCCAGACCAGCTTATGAAAATATTATGTTTCTTCATCTTTGAGGCATTTTAGCAGAGCGCCTCTCCACATTTCTGGCGTTCCCAATCGTACTTAAAAGACATCGCATGGTTGCATCCTTGACCGGTAGCAGCTCATCTAAACCTTGACAGTGGTTCGCTCAGGTTATAGCATGGCCGGGATCGTAATCATCATCGTATTGATTGTAATGCACTTATCTTAGCTGGATAGGCTAATTGGATAGGCTTGGAGGATGGATTATGGGAAAGATTATTGGAATTGACTTGGGCACTACGAACTCCTGCGTGGCGGTTATGGAGGGTGGAGAGCCTAAGGTTATACCGAATGAAGAGGGTGGGCGGACTACGCCTTCGGTCGTCGGATTCACTAAGACCGGCGAACGGCTGGTGGGGCAGGTCGCTAAGCGGCAGGCCATTACCAATCCTGAGAACACGGTGTTCTCGATCAAGCGGTTTATGGGACGGCGCTTTGATGAGGTTAGCGAAGAGCTGAAGATGGTCCCATATAAGGTTGAGCGGGATGGGGACAATGTGGCGATCGTGGCGCAGGGGAAGAAATATACGCCGCCGGAGATCTCTGCGATGATTTTGCAGAAGTTGAAGAAGGCGGCGGAAGACTACCTGGGCGAGAAAGTTACTGAGGCAGTCATCACTGTGCCCGCCTATTTTAATGATGCCCAACGGCAGGCTACTAAAGATGCGGGCAAGATTGCCGGGCTCGACGTTAAGCGAATTATTAATGAGCCTACGGCGGCGGCTTTGGCTTACGGGCTCGACAAGGGCAAGGACGAGACCATCGCTGTTTACGACTTTGGTGGCGGCACGTTCGATATTTCGGTGCTCGAAGTGGGCGAGGGCGTCATCGAGGTGAAGGCCACGAATGGCGACACGCACCTGGGCGGTGACAACATCGATCAGAGGCTGGTGGATTGGCTGATTGATGAGTTCAAGAAGAATGAAGGGCTTGATCTCCGGGGCAAGGGGAACGAGATGGCTTTGCAGCGTCTGCGTGACGCGGCTGAGCGGGCGAAGATTGAGCTCTCGACGACCATGGAGACGGAGATCAATCTGCCGTTTATTACGGCGGATGCTTCGGGTCCGAAGCACCTGGTGATTAAGCTGACTCGCGCCAAGCTGGAATCGATGGTCGAGGATATTTTGCAGCGCTCGGTTGGTCCGTCGAAGCAGTGCTTGAAGGACGCGGGCGTGGATGCTTCGAAGATCAACGAAGTAGTGCTGGTTGGCGGACAGACGCGCATGCCGCGCATTCAGGCGATTGTGAAAGATCTGTTTGGACGCGAAGGTCACAAGGGCGTGAATCCTGATGAGGTCGTGGCGATTGGCGCGGCGATTCAGGGCGGCGTTTTGGGCGGCGAGGTTAAGGACCTGTTGCTGCTGGACGTGACTCCTTTGACTTTATCCATTGAAACCCTCGGGGGCGTGGCTACTCCGATGATTCCTCGGAATACCACGATTCCTACGAAGAAGACGGAGACGTTTTCTACGGCGGCCGATAGTCAGACGTCGGTTGAGGTGCATGTGCTACAGGGGGAACGTCCTCTGGCAGCGCAGAACCGGACTTTGGGGAAATTCCATTTGACGGGATTGCCACCGGCACCTCGGGGTGTGCCGCAGATTGAGGTGACGTTTGATATTGACGCTAACGGCATCCTCAATGTGACGGCGAAAGATAACGCCACGGGCAAGGATCAGAAGATCACGATTACTTCGTCTTCGGGCTTGTCCAAGGAAGAAGTGGAGCGGATGGCTAAGGAAGCCGATGCTCACTCGGCCGAAGACAAGACTCGGCGTGAAGAGATCGAAGCCAAGAATCAGCTCGACTCGATGGTTTACAACATCGAGAAGATGCTGAAGGAACATGGCGACAAGATCTCGGGCTCGGAGCGCGGCGACGTGGAGAATGCGCTGGCAGATGCTAAGAAGGCCATCGAGAGCGGCGACAAGGCACAGATGGACTCAACGCGTGAGAAGCTGACAGCGGCTTCGCACAAGCTGGCGGAGCAGATGTATAAGGCTACGCAGGCTGCTCCGGGTGGAGCGGCGGGCGCTGGACCGGCTGATGGGTCGGCTCCGGGAACGAACGGCGCTGGTCCGAAGAAGGATGAGGGCGTGATTGACGCTGAGTATGTGGATGTTGAAGACAAGAAGTAACGCTCGTTTGGAGAGTAGTAGCACATCAGTGGGGGCGCGAGATGCGTCCCCATTTGCATCCAACTTGAGGATGCAGGTTGGGCCAGAAAGAGGTAGGCAAATGAGATTCGAAGTGAATGGACAAATGTTTTTTGTGAACTTCGTCCCGGAAGAGGGGCGCTGGTTTTGCTATGCTCCTACCGCGACGGGAATGCAAAAGATTCCTGTGTCGATCGATGCTTCGCCGTTTGAAGCGTACACCGTCGACGTGGATGAACAGGCTAAGGAAGTGGTGAACTGAGTGGTCGCCATTGAATACCCGTCGACGTCTCGGGGAGAACTCCCTGACATGACAGTGGTCGAAATTACGGAGTTGGGGTCTTTCGACTGCACGAAACCACCGGCTTCGCCGGCGATTTCGCTCCGCTCAAGATGACAGATTATTTGGAGAGTTTTAGTTGTGATGGACCACAAGAAGTATTGGGTCTACATCGTCGCCAGTCACACCGGCACTCTTTATATCGGAATGACTAACAATTTGTACGTTCGCCTTGCGCAACACAAGAGCGGCGAGATCGAGGGTTTCTCCAGCAAATATCACTGCAATCGTCTGATGTACTGGGAGACGTTCGACGACGTTCTCAACGCAATCGACCGCGAGAAACAACTCAAAGGTTGGCGACGGGCTAAGAAGATTGTGTTGATCGAGTCCAAGAACCCGCGCTGGGAAGACTTGGGCGAGAAGTTCGGCTCGGAGATGGCATTTGCTGGGCAGTCGATTGCGGCGCGATGAGAACGCCTAGCATTGCCGGTGATGATGTTGACAGGCATGGGTCCCTTCGGCAGGCTCAGGGCAGGCTTTTCGACTCCCATTTTGTCTTCAGCTTCGCCGATGACAAAGTTCCGCTCTAGATGACAGAATTGAGGGCTGATTGACGAGAGCTGACAGCTAGAACATGGCCACTCAAACCAAAGATAAAGATTATTACGGCGTTCTCGGGGTAAAGAAGTCCGCCTCTACCGACGACATTCGCAAGGCGTTTCGCAAACTTGCGCGTAAGTATCATCCTGACGTCAATCCTGGCGACAAATCGGCTGAAGAAAAGTTTAAGACTCTTTCAGAGGCCAACGATGTTCTTAGTGATCCCAAGAAGCGGAAGATTTACGACCAGCTTGGGTTTTATTCCGACAATATCGATCCGGCTACGGCTGATGCTTACGCGCGAGGCGGCGGACAACCTGGGCAGGGCGATTTTGGCGGAGGGTTTCCTGGTGGGGGGCGCCAGCCCGGCGCGCCCAGCAATGTTGATTTCGGTGGCTTTGATTTTTCCGATTTGTTTGAAGGCGCTCGCGGCGGTGGGCGCAAGACTTCGAGTGGATCGGGTGGCGGGTTCAAGGACATCTTCTCGAATATTTTTAGTGGCGGCGGACGCGGTGAGGCGGTCGACGAGGGACCGGAGCCGGGCAGCGATCTTGAATATCAAGTCAATGTGCCGTTCTGGACAGCGATCCGTGGCGGAGTGATGAAGCTCAATATCACTCGACGCGATGTTTGCGGAAACTGTCACGGCAATGGATTCATCGAGGCTCCGGGGCAATGCCCGCAGTGTCATGGCAAGGGAACGATCGAACAGACCGGCGGGCGGATGAAGTTCAATGTCACTTGTCCGCGATGCCATGGGACGGGCAAGAATATTTCAACTTGTCCGGTGTGTCATGGTGAAGGGAGCATTGAGCGCACCGATCCGCTGGAGATCCGAATTAAAGCGGGAACCCGCGACGGGCAGCGCATTCGGATTGCGGGCAAAGGCAATGCCGGACTGCGTGGTGGCGGGGTGGGGGATCTCTACGTCATTATTCGCATCGATGGACATCCTCTATTCCAGCGCGAGGGCGATGACATCCATATCACGGTGCCAGTGACAGCGGTGGAAGCGGCGCTGGGATCGAAGATTGAAGTGCCGACGATTGACGGGCGTAGCATGTTGAAGATTCCTCCGGGGACGCAGTCGGGGCAGAAGCTGCGGCTGCGCGAAAAGGGTGTGCCTTCGGCAACTAAAGACGGCGTGCGTGGGGACGAGATCGTCGAAGTGAAGATTACGGTGCCGATGCCTCGCGACGAAAAGACTAAAGAACTACTGCGCGAGTTGGCTAAGCTCAACCCTGAGGATCCTCGGGAAGAGCTTTGGAGTAAAGTCTAGTGCCAGGCGCAGGAAGACCAGGCGACCCTTTCTGGGCGGCGATTGGATTTGCGATTGGCGTAATTCCTGGAATCTACTTTCATCAAATCGGTCTGGGGCTGGCGCTCGGAATCGTTTTGGGCGGAGCTTTCGGACTGATCCGCGAGGACATCCGCACTAACAACCGACGTCCTGCCGATCCTTTATGGTTCGTGATCGGGTTGGTGATTGGCATTCTCGGCGGACTCTACCTCTATCATCTTGGGCTCACGTTAAGACTTGGCATCAGCCTTGGAGTAGCGCTCGGTGTTTTCCTTGGAGCAGTCATGGGGACAGCTAGATCTGATGCTCGCAGAAATCTCCGAAAAGGCTGAATTACCCCCACCGCTACCCTCCTGGAAAAGAAACTCAACCTGATGATGTTGACTGCGTCAATTAACTACTTGACTTAGTCAAGTAGTTGAGTAATCCTGTTTGCATGGTTAGCCATCCAACTACCCCCGTCGTTTCTGAGGAGCGCGTCGAGTCCGTGCGGCGCTTTAATCGTTTCTATACCCGGCAGATCGGGCTTCTGGATGAAGGTTTGCTGAACAGCCCGTTCTCGCTGACTGAAGTGCGCACGCTCTATGAACTAGCACATCGCGAGCAATCGACGGCGGTCGAACTGTGCAAAGAGCTGGGTTTGGACGCTGGATATTTGAGCCGTATTCTGCGCAAGTTTGAGAAGAAACGTTTGATTGAAAAGAAGATTTCGCCTCAGGATAGCCGTCAAAGCCTGCTTAGCTTGACCTCGACTGGCAGGACGGTGTTTAACCCTCTGAATGCCCGATCGACCGAACAGGTGAGCGCGATCATGGGTAAGTTGCAACCAGCACAGCAGGAAGATCTGATACGAGCAATGCAGACGATCGAGTCCATGCTGGCTCTGGATAGCGAGAAACAGACGAGCGCGGAACGAAAGAATGAAGGACGAACTTACATCCTGCGGCCGCACAAACCGGGGGATATGGGGTGGGTTGTCTACCGGCACGGGATTCTTTACTCCCAGGAATATCGGTATGACGAACGTTTTGAGGCTCTCGTTGCGGGAATCGTGGCCGAGTTTATAGAGAATTACAATCCGGCTCGCGAGCGGTGTTGGATGGCTGAGAGTAATGGCGAGATCGTGGGTTCCGTTTTCCTGGTAGAGAAATCGAAAAAGGTGGCCAAGCTGCGCATGCTGCTGGTTGAACCTTCGGCGCGGGGGATGGGGATTGGCAAACGTCTGGTCGCCGAGTGCATCCGCTTCGCGCGGAAGGCCAGCTACAAGACAATCATGCTCTGGACGCAGAGTGAGCTCACCGCGGCACGCAAGATCTATCAACAGGCAGGGTTTGAGCTTGTCGCCGAGGAACCGCATTCCAGTTGGGGGCGCAAAAATCTGGTGGCTGAAACTTGGAGACTGAAGCTCTGAGCTGCCGTCCGCAGAGTCGAGATTCCGAGTACCTCGCGCCATTACCTCCGTACTATCGTCTCTGACAAAAAATTTCAAAAATTTTCTTGCATCTGTGGAAATTTCCCGTAATCTCACACATGCGAACTAACTTCGCCGAAATGCCCGGGAATCGCTGCCCACCCTGGGAGCCGCGAACAGAAACAAAGGGAGACGCGGTGGTGAGAGTGAGTCGCCTGAGGAGGAAGCCATAGAAATTGGCAACAGCTACCGCATCCACTAACCTTTCGCAGCCGTCGCTTACCGTCGCCCCCCCGGTCGCTCCTAATGTCGCTCCCACGAACGACAAGACGAAGAAAAAATCTATCCGGCTCACGCTTTGGCCTTTGGTCGCCGCAACCTTTTTTATGGTCTCGGGTGGAACCTATGGCACCGAAGACATCGTGCACGGAGCTGGCTACGGCAAAGCGATTATTTTCCTGCTGCTGACCCCGCTTCTCTGGAGTCTGCCGACCGCTTTTATGATTGGCGAACTCTCCAGCGCTCTGCCCTTTGAAGGCGGCTACTACGCCTGGGTGCGCCGCGCCATGGGAAATTTCTGGGGATTTCAGGAAGCATGGCTATCGCTGGTAGCGTCCATTTTCGATATGGCGATTTATCCCACGCTGTTTGTCGCCTACCTTACTACTATGTTTCCCTGGTTTCAGGAGAACCATCGTGGCGTGGCGGTCGCGCTAGGCGTGGTGATCGTGTGCGCCATCCTTAATATCATGGGAGTGAAGGTCGTTTCGACGACTTCGCTGTGGCTGTTCTTTGCTCTTTCATCGCCTTTCGTCGCAATTCTTGTGTTGGCGCCGTTTAAGATTCACGCGCTGGCGAATGCGGTGACTAAGCCTACCACCTCGCACGTCGGCATTCTCGGTGGGTTGTTTATCTGCATGTGGAACTACATGGGATGGGACAATGCCTCGACCATCGCGGCTGAGGTGGAGCGGCCGCAACGGACTTATCCCCGCGCCATGTTGGCGGCGGTGGCAATTGTCTGCGTCAGTTATGTGCTTCCGTTTGCTGCGATGTGGCTGACTGGGCTTCCGGCTAGCGCTTGGGAGACGGGCGCTTGGGCTGAAGCGGCTCAGTTAATGGGCGGTCCGGTGCTTCGCGTTGCGCTGGTGGCGGGCGGCATGATGAGCGGCTTTGGCATGTTCAACGCACTGGTGATGAGCTACTCGCGGCTGCCGCTGGCGATGGCGCAGGACGGCATGTTGCCGAAGGTTTTTGGCAAGCTGCATCCGAAATCGCGGGCTCCGTGGGTTGCGATTCTGGCGCTGGCGGTGGGTTGGGGGCTGGCTCTCAATCTCGGCTTTGAACGGCTGGTGACGCTCGACATCATGATTTACGGCGCGAGCCTGATGCTGGAATTTGTCGCGCTGATTTGCCTCCGCATTCGCGAACCGGAGCTGAAGCGTCCGTTTCGGGTGCCGGGCGGCATGTTTGGAGCGATCGCGGTCGGCATTGCTCCTATGTTGCTGCTGGGGCTGGCGATCAAGAGCAGCGAGCATGAGGTTGTCCTTGGGATCAGCGCGTTGTTGTTTGGATTTATCGTCATCGGCGCTGGCGTAGTCGCCTATGTAATTAACCGGGCGCTGAAGCCGGCAGGATGGGCTGCTGCGGAACCTAAACCGGAGATGGCGGCGTAGTTTTCCTATCGTTAATTTTTTGCTTAGAGACGGAGATTGCTCCGTCTCTTTTTTTGCGGCTGTTTGGTGCTGCTGGCAATAATCTTTCACCACAGGGAGCACAGAGGATCAGAGGGGGAAACGTGCGTGGTCCGTGTTTTACGGCTACTATTGGTACGAAAGCGAGATTTCTCAGCCTGGCATGACCAAACGTAAATCCAAAGGCGCGTACATGATCTCGGCTGTCGCTGAGATGTATGAGATTCATCCTCAGACTTTGCGCCTCTATGAACGCGAAGGGCTGCTCAAGCCTAGCCGCACTGAGGGCAACACCCGGCTTTATACCGATGAAGATTTGCAGCGGCTCGAGTTTATCCTGTCGCTCGCCCGCGATCTGGGTGTCAACATCAGCGGCATTGCCATCATTCTTCAAATGCGCGAGCGCATGGAAGAAATGCAGCACCAGATCCAGGAATTCGTGCAGTATATCCAGCACGAAGTACTGGCGCGGGCTTCGGCAGCTGCTGATCCGTCCAAAGGCGCGATCGTGCCGCTACGGCGAACCCTGGTTCCTCCCTCGGAAACATCCAAACGAAAAGACTCGTCTAAGTAGTGATGGATGCTGGGAACGCGTCAACATTACAGGGAGAATTCCCTGATGCGGTATCTTCCGAAATAACGGTACTGGGGTCTTTCGACTCCACAACATTATTGGCTTCGCCACTAATGTTTCTGCGCTCAAGATGACAGTTGTTATGGCACATGACAGTTGTTGTGAAACGGCTTAGAGGAATTTACCGAACTTTCATCTCCGCGCAACCAACGATTTTTTTTCAGGGGCTAACGTGTAGCCATGAAACCCGAAAACCCAATCGCCTTGACGGGTACTTCGATTGCACGCATGCCAGCGGTAATTGACCAGACGAACGACAAGAAACTTAAACTCACGCTGGAGGCCGGACACTCCGGCGGCGCCGTGGTACTGCACTGTCAGGGGCGGATTATTTTTCGGAGCGAGGCTCGAGCGCTCTCAACTATCGTGGCCGAAGTGCTGCCCTCTGCACGCCGGATGGTGGTGGATTTAGCGGGAGTCGATTCTGTAGATAGCGGCGGCCTAGGCGAACTTGTGCTCACCCACATGTGGGCGGAAGCGGCTGGATACACGCTGAAGTTTGCCAGTCCCAAGAAATCTGTGCGAAGTCTTTTTGAAATTACCAACCTGGTTTCGGTGTTCGATGTTTACGGCAGCGTACCCGAGGCGATGACGGCTATGGTGCAAGAAGAGATACACTCTTCGTAGGGATTTTTCTCTTGGCGGACGCGATAATAGCCGCCTCTGTTGTGGGTAAAACTTGACCCCTTCACCACAGAGGCCACAGGGTTACACAGGGAAAATCCCACAGGGGGAACCTAGGCTGCTAAGTACGTTGCATAGTTCTACTTTTCTCGTTGGAAGCGATAACGACCGCCTCTATCTTTTGCCACTTGCTCCGCAACTTTCAAGAATGCTCGTCCTGCATGGGACAGAGTGGATTCCTGCCGATACACGAGCCGCAGTTTGCGTTGAAAATGCAGATCGCGCACCGGAATGCGCACCAGGTCTCCGCGGATGATCTCGTTTTCCACGCTGATCTCGGGCACCAGCGCTACCCCATTCCCCATGCAGACAAAACGCTTGATGGCTTGCAGCGTGGGCAGTTCCACGTCCATGTGTAAAGGAGTCTTGTGGCGGCGGAATGCTTCGATCACTTTGTCGCGATACGGGGACGCAACAATGTGCGCCACGAACGACTCCGCGCCCAGTTGCCGAATACTGACTTCGCCAGCCGATGCCAGAGGATGGCCGGGAGGGACGACAAAGGCCAGTTCATCCAGATAAACCACCGCTGACCGCAGCTGCGGTTCCTGCGGATCGAAAGAAAGTACGCCGAGCTCCACATTGTGCTTGAGCACATCGTCGGGAATGTGACTACCGAGGGATCGCCGCACTGTGATCTTGATCGTTGGATGCAGCCGGCGAAATTCTGCCAGCACAGGCAACAGGTAGAGCGCAGTAAATTCATTCGCGGCGATTGCCAGCTTGCCCTTCTGTAGTTCGCGCATTTCTACCAGCGCGGTCTGCGCGTCCTGCCGTAGGTTGAGCAACTTCTCGGCGTATTCCTGCAAAACACGGCCGGCATCGGTGAGTATTCCGTCACGTGAGGAACGGTCGAATAAGGATTCGCCGATTTCTAGCTCTAGTTTGCGAATAGTCTGGCTGACGGCCGATTGCGTGCGAAACAGTTTTTCGGCAGCGCGGGAGAAGCGCCGCTCGCGAGCGACACTGAGGAAGACTTCGAGTTGCGAAAGGTCCATAGGGCAGGTCTCTTAACGCCTTTATAGATTGTGCATACTACATAAGTTAAATTAATAATATCACTGCTACTAATGCTACTGTAAACATAATAACCTTCTCTTTCGCTCCAATCCGCCGATAAACTAAACCAGTGATTCTCTTCGGAGGGACGTAATCAATGGATCGGGATCGGCCGCGCATCACTATTTTCGACACCACGCTTCGTGACGGCGAACAGTCGCCGGGCTGCAGTATGAATGTGCAGGAAAAATTGCGGCTGGCTCAGCAACTCGATCGACTCGGCGTCGACGTGATCGAAGCCGGATTTCCCATCGCATCCGATGGCGACTTTGAAGCCGTTCAAAGCATTGCCGCCTCGCTCCGGCGTCCTATTATTGCTGCTTTGGCCCGGGCGTGTGCTGGCGATGTGGATCGCGCCTGGCAGGCATTGCAGGGAGCTGCGCGCCCGCGCATTCACATTTTTCTCGCGACTTCTGACATTCATCTGAAATACAAGCTGCGCATTACGCGCGAGCAGTGTCTGGAACAGGCACGGGCAGCGGTTCGGCATGCGAAATCGCTATGCGCGGACGTTGAATTCTCGCCTGAAGATGCCACCCGCACGGACGTTGCATTTCTCTGCCAGGTGGTTGAAGCGGTGATTGCAGCCGGTGCGATGACCGTCAACATTCCCGATACCGTCGGTTACAGCATGCCCGAAGAATATGGCCAGCTCATCCGCACGCTGTATGAGCGCGTCGCCGGCATCGATAAGGTGACGATCTCCACGCACTGCCACAATGATCTCGGCCTCGCGGTCGCGAACTCACTTGCTGGAGTGCAGCACGGTGCGCGACAGGTCGAGTGCGCCATCAACGGCATTGGTGAGCGGGCGGGAAATGCTTCTCTGGAAGAAATTGTCATGGCGATGCGGGTGCGGCCCGACCGCTATCCTTATGAGACTGCAATCGCCAGCGAACACCTGTTCCCATCGAGCCAGATGTTGGCGGAAATTATTCGCGTTCCGGTACAGCCCAACAAGGCCATCACGGGCCGCAATGCGTTTGCGCACGAGGCCGGAATTCATCAGGATGGCATGCTTAAGAATCCGCTGACGTATGAAATCATGACTCCGCAGTCGGTGGGCGTGCCCGATTCGAGGCTCGTCTTAGGTAAACATTCTGGGCGGCACGCACTGGCTTTGCGCTGCGAACAACTGGGACACCAATTTGAGCGGCGTGAACTCGACGAGGTCTATCGCAAGTTTGTGGTTCTTGCCGACCGCATCAAGAAAGTTCAGGACAGCCATTTGCTCGAACTGATTCAGGACGTTGCCAGCGGAAACGATGATGGCGTTCGCAACCAGACGAAGAAATTTCCGGCAGCAGCAGCCACTCTGCCTTTTCCGCGAGCCGCCGCTGCGGGAGCCAATGCCAACGACTCGCATGCAGCTCAAGTATTCGGCAACGCCGGTCAAGTGACCGTGTCGATTCCCTTCAGCGATCATCACAATGAGCACCACAGTGAACACCACCCCGAGCAAGAAGACTATCTTTGGGGCGTTTAATATCAGGGGGTGAACTTACGCCTAGTGACAACTTGTGCGACGCCATGAAACCGGCTACCACGGCGGGCTTTCCTCGTATATCCTTTCCTAAAACGAATCGAGGATCCCATGCAACTCCGCGTCACTTCCCTACCCGGAGACGGAATCGGTCCTGAAGTTACATCTCAAGCCATTTGTGTTCTAGAAGAAGTGGCCAGCGGGTTTGGCCACGATCTCGAACTCGACGAAAAAGAGATCGGTGGCGTTGCCCTGGCAAAGTTCGGCAATCCTTTGCCGGACTCGACCATTGAAGCCTGCCTCGCCTCAGATGCTGTGCTGCTGGGAGCCGTCGGCACTCCGGCCTTCGATCACAATCCTCGCGAACTTCGGCCCGAGGCTGGACTCTTACGCCTGCGCCAGGAGCTGGGAGCATTCGCCAATCTTCGTCCCGCGATCTTTTATCCGTCGCTGGCAGCCTGTTCGCCTTTGCGCGAAGAAATCGTCAAAGGAACCGACATTCTCATCGTGCGCGAACTGCTTGGCGGGTTGTATTTCGGCCAGCCTCGCTCCATCGTTGCCGAGGGCGAAGGCGCACCGGGCGCGCGCCACGCGGTCAACACGATGCGCTACAGTGAGCCGGAGATCGAACGCATTGCGCGCGTTGCATTTGAACTCGCTCGGACCCGCCGCCGGCGGCTGCTCTCCGTCGACAAGTCGAATGTACTGGAGTGTTCGCGGCTTTGGCGTGAGGTCGTCACTCGTATCGGCCGCGATTTTTCCGACGTTCAGCTCTCTCACATGTACGTGGACTCTGCCGCCATGTCGCTGGTGCTTAAGCCGACAGAGTTCGATGTAATTCTCACCGAAAATATGTTCGGCGACATTCTCTCCGATCAAGCAGGTGGAATTGTGGGATCGCTCGGCCTGCTCGCGTCGGCCAGCATCGGAGGCCCGGTCGGTCTCTACGAACCTGTCCATGGATCTGCTCCTGACATCGCGGGGCAGAGTATCGCCAATCCGCTAGGCGCGATCCTGTCGGTAGCACTGATGCTGCGCCATACTTTTAATCTGCAGAAAGAAGCAGAGTGCGTAGAGGCGGGTCTTACTTCAACTTTGAAGGGAGGCTTTCGCACACGCGATCTGGCTCGGCCGGGCGAGCGAACCGTCTCTACGGAAGAAATGGGCGCTCAGATCGCTGAATTCGTGCGACTGGCCGGGAGCGGAAACGCTCGAGCGGTTTCTTAGGAATGAACAAGAGCAAAGGCCGCGGACAAGAGTGTCCGCGCCACACGACCCTACAGTTTTTCTGGAGAAGGCACGCCCGCAGCGGCATAATCCCCAGCCATCGCATTCCATCGAATTCGTAAAAGTTCCACGAACATGCGCAGTCCGTCTCGAAATGGGTGCAGCCGTGTGCCCTCGCTGTGCGCCCACAGAACCGGAACCTCTTCTACTCGCAAGCCCACGCGCCGCGCCAAGAACAGGATTTCGGGATCGAATCCCCAGCGTTCAATTTTCTGGAGAGGAAAAATACGTTGCGCAGCATCTCTCCGAAAAGCTTTGAATCCACATTGCGTGTCGGCGAAACGCAATCCCAGAATTATCCGTTGCGCAAGGTTGAAGATTCGTCCAAAAGCCTGCCGATACAGGGGCTGCCGTTCGGTCTGCAGCTCGGTCCGTAGCCAGCGCGAGCCGATGGCGATATCCGCACCTCGATTTATTGCGTCGAACAATTTCTGGGCTTCAGTAATCGGTGAGGAAAGATCGGCATCCGTGAATAGACAAATATCACCGCGAGCATGCAGCATCCCATTGCGCACGCTGAAACCTTTGCCGCGGTTCCCGGGGTTTTCTACCAGCAGAACCTGCGGATGCAGCTTGCCATATTCCCTTACGATTTGTGCCGTGTCATCACTCGAACCGTCGTTCACCACCAGAATTTCCGCATCCCAATTTTGTTCTTGCACGTGACGCAGCAGTGCATGGAGCGTCGGCCGGATGCGAACGCCTTCGTTGTAAGCGGGAATGACAAAACTGTAGGTCACGGTTATTGAGAGATTAAATCATTGAGTCATTGAATGATTTAGACACGACTCATGCTACTTGCTGCCTCTTGTCAAGCATGCCGAAGAACTCCGACACTAGCTCCTCATCCCAAAGTCCGCTTCGCGCCTCGGTGCGCATGGTTATCGCGGCCTGTTCGTGGCTGAGCGCAGGTTTATATGGACGCTCCGTCCGCAACGCGTCGTAAATGTCCACTACCTGCAAAATACGTGGCAGGAGCGGTATCTCGCCATCCCGAAGTCCATCCGGATAGCCGCTACCATCGGAGTGTTCGTGATGATGTCGAATAATCGGAAGCACCAGCCGCAAGGACTTCAGCGGACGGCAGATGGTCTCGCCGGTCACAGGATGCTGCTTCATGATCTCCCACTCGACCGGCGTCAGATCGCTGCCTTTCTTCAGAATTTCATCCGGCACCGCGATTTTTCCCAGATCGTGCAGGTAGCCGCCACGCTGTAGCGCCACAAGATATTCTTCCTCCACCCCGAGGAACCGCCCCAGATCAGTGGCGTTGCGCGCCAATCGCTCACAGTGGCCTTCGGTATAAGGGTCGCGGGCTTCAACACTGAGCCCCAGCGTGCACAGTACGGAGTCGACAGTTTCCAGTTCGTCGGTGAATTCCTTCAACTTGAGCAACGAACTCACCCGGGCAAACAATTCCTCGGAACTAATGGGCTTGGTCAGAAAATCGTCGGCGCCGGCTTCAATTCCCTTGAGGCGATCTTCTCGATCGGTCAAGCCTGTAATCATGACGATTGGAATCAGCCGCGTCTTGGAATCCTCTTTAAGTTCGCGACACAATTCATAGCCGCTCTTGCCGGGCATGACCACGTCGAGCAGGATCAGATCTGGAGCTTCGCGCCGGATTTCCGCCTCGGCGGCAGCCGCGTTCTGTACCGCAGTCACTTGATAGCCGCGGGCGGTAAGCAATTCCTTCAGCAGCACGGCGTTCATCAGAATGTCGTCGACCACCAGAATGGACTGCTTCCGGCGGCCGGCCAGCAGATCGCCCATACCTAAGTAAGAACTTGATTGCGGAGAAAAAGTTGTCCGATGCGGTCGTGTGGGAAGAGTCATCGCTTCACTTTTTACTTCAGTTTGCTTGCAGGAAATAGTATCTGAAATCAGAGGACGCGATATTGCAAGCCCGTTTGCAGCTAAAACTATTTCTCTGAAACTTTGGCGGCTGCTTTCTTGATCGGCGCTTTGTCCGGAACGTTGTTTGGCACTGAGTTCTGCCCGGTATCGCACTTATGGGCATTGAACTGCTGTTGGACTCCCGCCTGCCCCAGTTGACGAGGGTCGGCTGTGAACTGCATGTGACAAGACTCACAGGTCCCGAGCGATGGGACATTGCTGACTCGCTTTAGTATCCTAAGACTTCGCTTTGCCATATTTTAGTTTCCCACACCACTACAAACCGCGCCACTATTGGAAATATCGGTGCGCCAGGTCTCGCGCTTTTCTATACACGGGAAGGCGAGTACAGCCTCGCTCAACGAAAACTTAAGCAAACAATCTTCGGCCAGGAGCCAGGAAACCGAACATTTCTTCTGTTCAACCATCATTGCGGCTACTTCCCGACTCATGCCAGTCTTTTACCATGCTGCGAAAAGTCTTGCTGATGTGCGTGGTGATGTTCGTTATGCTCTGCATGCCCTGGAGGGAATGTGCGGCCATCCCGAAGCCGCATGTTATCAACTTCGGGAAATGGATCTCCGCCAAGTGGCCCAACGCCACTGAAAAGAAGCTGCTTGACCTGAAAGTGCGGGCGCTGTTTGTGGACACTCGCCTCAAGGAATACACCACCGGAACTCCACATGAACTGACCGACCGTCTGTTTGTTGTTCGGCGCGCTTTTCGCGTGAATGATGCACTGCCGACTGAAAATGCTAAGGCCAACGTCACACATTGGCTTTGGCAACGGGGCGGCTGGTTGCTGGTCGATCGCGTCACGGGACGAGTCTCTCAGCTCAATCTGCCTGAGTTCGATCCCTTCTATTCGACCGCAAGCTGGTATCGCGACTACATCGCCTACTGCGGCGTCTCCGAAGACGGTAAGAAACTCTACGCAGTAGTCGCTCAGGTAGGACGCCGCAAGCCCATCCTAAAAAAAGATGCGGGTGAGCCCGCCGGAGACGACGATCCCGACTCCGAGTGTCCACCGCCGGTCTGGGAGCGCACGCCGATGCGAGTTACGTTCCAGCCCGATGACGATCAGAAATTAGTGTTCTCGATTCGAAGCCGGGTGGTCGACGTAGTGAGCGACGCCGAGGAGCCCGAAGAATAGATGATCGACGACTGACGGCCCTACTTTAATCTCCGGCAGTCTCAACTGCGGGAAGTTCTCCCGCGGCGCTGCGACTCGAGACCTTCGCGCTCGTCACCAGCACGACTGAAGCTACGATGATCGCGCTACCTATCGCTATGTAGCGGTCGATGCGCTCGTGGAGAATCAGCCATCCCAGAAAAACCGCTACTACAGGATTGACATAGGCGTAAGTGGAAACCTTTGACGTCGGAACATGCTGCAGCAGCCAGATATAGGCGGTGTAGCCGATCCACGAACCGCACACCACGAGGTAGAGGATCGCAGCCACGCCGCGCGAGCTCCACGTCACGTTGGAATGCCTCTCGACGAGCAGGGCGAAAATCAGATTCGCGATTCCGGCAAAGAACACCTGCCACGCAATCGCGCTGAAGGGATCGGCAGCCGCCGTCTGCCACTTTTTCGAGAGCACCGAACCGAATGCCCAACTGAACGATCCGAGTTGCAAGGCCAACGACCACCAGAGTTGACGATGGCCAAGAGCGTTCGAGTGCCGAAGATCGGGCCAGATAAGCACGCCCACGCCGGCAATTCCGATGGCCAGTCCGATCTTGCCGCGCCGTGAGATGTGGTGATCGCCGAGCAACAAACTATCGAGCACCAAAAACCAGAGCGGCGTAACCGCTATCAACAGCGCTGCCAAACCAGTGGGAACGATCAGCTCCGCGTAGGAAAGCGTGAGATTGCCGCCCATCAAAAGCAGAATACCGACGGCCGCCAGATGGCCTAGCTGGCGTGCCGAAAAAAGAATGCGGCGTCCGGTCAACGCACAGTAAGCAAGCATCGCCGTACCTGCGATCAAAAAGCGCGTAGCACACATCACGCCGGGAGGGATCTGCTCCACCGCGATGCCGATGGCCAGATAAGTCGAGCCCCAGAAGACATAAACCAGCACGAAGGCAAGAATGATCTTCCATCGACTCGCGGGCACAGGGTTGCTCATGGGATTGAGAGCGAGAAAAATTCAGAATATCAGAGTGGTGAGAAAATCGGGTCGTTGACTTATCGGGATCGTTGACTCATTGCGCCATTGAAAGTCGAGGGCATTTGAATTTGGATGAGCCTATTGCCAGATCGCCTGATCAACCGATGATTCAGTCGGCGTGCTGGCGCTCGACGGACCAAACCTGCGCCGAATCTTTTTCGAGCGGATAGAGATGGACCATCCAGTTGAAGACGATGGGAAGAAATTCTCCGCCAGCGGCGTCGCATTCTGCCTGCGTGGTGATAGAACCCCTCAGTCCAAACTTAGGATTTGGCCCCAACGATTCCAGCCTGTGACCTATGGGCGCCTTACAAAAATTCACATGTTCGTGCCACTGGGCGATGCTAAGCGGAATGCGCTGATTCAAGTCGTCTTCGGTGAAACGCTTGGGAGCCGTGTACATCAGGCCAACCAACCGGTAGCCGTCGCCGTTCTTTTCATAGAGTAACGAGGTGGGGTGCTCGGGATTGAAATTAAGTGCCGCTTCGAATCCATAACGATAGTTGGTGAAGTGATATTGCTTCTGCGGAATTTCGGGATGGAAGATCTTGAATCCCTCGTTGAGCGCAACGTGATAATCCTTATATTTTTCCATCACTCCGCGAGCTGTCTCGACGATCTTCTGGGCCTTCTCAGCATCGCCCGGCTGGGCAGTGCGGAGCGCGGTCATCTTCATATGCGGCCCCATGTCCATGTGATGGCCTTCCATGGAATTCATGGCGTGCATACTCGCGTCCGGGTCTTCTCCCGAACCTTGCGACATTTGCGACATGTCGTGACCCGACATATCCATGCCCTTCATATCCTGTGACGAATTTTGCTGTGCGAAACAGAATGCTCCGGCGAAACAGATTAGAGTGAAGAGAATTTTCATGACGGTTCCTAGTTTTAAATGCCGTAGTTATATTAACCCTGCTTCCATATTATAGTTTCCCGCAACGGAGAATCCGCGAGAGACGTTACGCAGGTAATTGTCTAGGACGGGCCCGGACACCCGTTGCTTCACGATCATTCGTCCTAGGCGGATGACCACATCCCCATTTCGGCCAGAATTTTACTGGCCGCTTCCGTGCCAGAACGAATGCAATCGGGTACGCCAATCCCGTTGTATCCATTGCCCGCGAGTGCGAGGCCAGGATGTTTCTGGCGGCGGGATTCGATACGCTGCACGCGTTCGAGGTGACCGACCGAATACTGCGCCATGGCGGCCTTCCATTTATAGACGCGGGCGAATAGGGGTTCGGCGTTGAGCGCACTGCCGAGAACCTCCAGCAGTTCGTCGCGAACAATTTGTAGAATTTCTTTTTCGCTGCTTTGCAAGATTTGCTCGTCACGCGCGCCTCCGAGAAAGCAGCGAACGAGGGCGCGATTCTGCGGTGCACGGTGAGGAAATTTGTTGTGGACGAACGTGGCCGCGAGCATTCGTCGGCCAGCACTGCGCGGAACCAGAAATCCGAAGCCCGGTGGAAGCGAGCGACGCACTTTTTCGTCGTAGCCGAGGGCGACGGTCGCCGAAGAGTTGTACTGAATCTCGCTCAAATCGCGGGACAGGTCTCCGTCTGTACTTTCCAACAGATCTGCGGCGGCGTGGGTGGGGGTCGCGATGATCACGGCGTCGAAGTGATCGGTCTGGTATCCGGCACAAACCGTCCAGCCATTATCCTGCCAGATCACGGACTGTACTGGAGAAGATGTCTTGAGTGCTTTCGTATCCAGACTCGCAACCAAGGCTTCGACCATCTGCTGCATGCCTGCTTTGAGCGAAGTGAAGATCTGACGCGCTGGGACATTCTCGGCGGCGTTCGTTTTCTTACTCTTATTATTGTCCTTATCCTTATCCCTATCCTTGCGGGCTGCGAACATGGCGCGTCCCAGACTGCCGTGTTTGGATTCCATGTCAGCGAAGCGAGGTAACACGGCGCGCACGCTCAACTGCGAGGCGTCACCACCATAAATTCCACAAAGCAGCGGATCGGCAAGCAGCTCGACCATCTCGGAGCCGTAGTGACGTTTCACCATTTCGGCAACGGTTTCGTCCCCGGAAGATTGATGCGGTGGATGAAACCATTCTGCAACCATACGAATTTTTGTGCGCAAGGAAAAGAGCGGCGAGCGCGCGGTGGGCATGATTTTGGTGGGCACCATGAACATGAGTCCATCGGGCATTTCGACCAGCTTGCCTTTGGCGAGGATGTAGGTCTTGCGCTCGGAGTCATTCGAGCCAATCAGTTGGCCGCTCAATTCAATCTTGTTGCAGAGCTCGGTCGCCCATGGCTTTTCGGTGAGAAAGGAATCGGGTCCGGCCTCAACGACGCATCCATCGACGTTCTCGGTGCGGATCACTCCACCCAGGTGCTTACTGGACTCAAATAGAACGTACTCGATGGGCGTTCCGGACTGGCGTTTTTTTTCGAGTGTGTATGCGGCTGAGAGGCCGGAGATTCCGCCGCCGATGATAGCTATGCGTTTCATGCTGGTTCAGCCCGTTGGCTCTTGGTCTTTAACCTTTTGATTCTTTCTTGAACTTCGCCGAGTGTTCGCGGATCAAATCGCAGAGCGCTTTCACATTTTCTACCGGAGTTTCGGGAAGGATGCCGTGTCCTAGATTAAAGATGTGGCCGGGGCGTCCGGCGGCCTGGCGCAGAATGTCTTCGGCTCGCGATTTTATTTCTTTCCAATCGGCGAAGAGCAGCACGGGATCGAGGTTGCCCTGCACAGAACCTTTTAGACCGAGGGTCTGCCATCCGGTGTCGAGCGGAATGCGCCAATCGAGGCCGATGACTTCGGCTCCAGTTTCCTGCATCGAAGGCAGAAGAGTTGCGCTGTCGGTTCCGAAGTAGATTACGGGCACTCCCGTCTTTTGCAGGCGCTTTACCAGATCGGTCGCGTGCGGCAGAACGTAGCGGCGATAATCTTCAACGCTCAGGCAGCCCACCCAGCTATCAAAAATCTGGATGGTGGCGGCTCCGGCGCGCACCTGCTCGGTGGAGTATTCGGCGGTCACCGCAACCAACTTCTTCATCAGTTCGTTCCAGGTGGCGGGTGTGGAGTACATCATCTTCTTGGTGAAAATATAGTTGCGTGAGCCTCCACCTTCGATCATGTAGCTGGCGAGCGTGAAAGGCGCACCGCAGAATCCGATGACGGGGAGTTTGTCTTTGAAATGCTTGCATACCAGCTTCACGGCTTCAGAAACGTAGCCTAGATCGGCGGCACGATCGGTGCGCAGGCGGGCAATGTCTTCGGCGGTGCGCAGGGGCTTTTCGATTTTCGGGCCCTCCCCGGCGGAGAAATGAAAGGGCAGCCCCATGACTTCGAGCGGAAGAAGAAGATCGGCGAAGATGATGGCTGCATCGACTTTTAGAATCTCGGCAGCTTCGATCGTGACCTGGGCCGCGACCTCCGGCTTCTTGCAGATCTCGATCAGGGAATATTGCTTTCGGATGGCGCGGTACTCGGGCATATAGCGTCCGGCCTGGCGCATGAACCAGACTGGGGTCCGTTCGGTGGGCTGAGCCTTGGCGGCGCGAATCAAGAGAGAGTTGGGGGCGGACATGAACTATTTAATTTAGCATCTCCGAGTCTGGGTCGCAGGATCAAGACCGAGATTAGGACTAAGATTCTGTCAGGCGATACCAAGCTAGTCCGGCCTGTGCGCCGAGCCAGCGGAAGGGCTCATTCGGAATGTACTCCAGATGGTTATTGACGAAGGGATATTGCTTCCAAGGTTCGTCGCGTCCGGCTTCGAGGTCGGCAATGATTCTGCCGAAGACTGAGGTCAGATTCACTCCGTGTCCGCTGTAGCCTAGTCCATAGAAAATGTTCTTGTATTTTCCAGTGCATCCTACGGACGGAGACTCGTCGAGGGACCAGTCGACTATTCCATCCCAACCTACTTCGAACTTGACGCCTGACAGTGCGGGGTAGATTCGCACGAGCTCACGTTGGAGTTGCTCAAAATGAGCAGTGGCGTTGGTAGCATTGCTGTCGTGGCTAGCGCCACTATTGAAGGTGTAACTGGGACTGCCTCCACCGATGTGGATACGATTGTCTTTGGTCAAGCCGAGATAGAAGACTTCGGTGCGGCTGTCATTGAATGGAACTCGCTTATGCCATCCGATGTCGACGAGTTGCTGTTCGCTTAGGGGTGGTGTCACGGCCACATATTCATGGACGGGCAAAATCGCGTTTCGAAAAAATCCTAGCTTCGAGGTGAAGGCATTGGTCGCCAAAACCAACGATTTTGCTTTGATAGTGTGGCCGGCGGTGGTATGAAGCAGATGCTCTCGACCCTCGTCAATGCTGGCCACTGTTGTATTTTCGTAAACCTCGACACCGGCCTGTTCGGCAGCGGCCTTGAAAACACGCACCAGTTTCATGGGATGGACTTGTCCGCCGCTGGGATCGAAGAAGGCTGCTTCGTAGACTTCGGTGCCGATGGCTTTCACTAGCTGCGGTTTATCCCAAAACTCAACCGGCATGCCTAGAGATTGCGCTCGCTGCACATAGGCCTTTGCTGCTTTGGCATCCTCGGAAGTGAGGAGCGTTTGCAGCGCGCCATTTGTTTCTAACTCGCAGTCGATGCCGGTTGCGGCACTGAGCTTTGACAACCTTTGGATATTGTCGGCGGTGAGGTCATAAATCTTTTTGTCGATGGCGGGAGTGGAGCTGAAATTCATGTACCGGTCTTCGGTCATGGTCAACACCATGGCGCCATTGCGTCCCGAAGCTCCGTTGCCGCAACCTTTGGCTTCGAAGATGGCGACGCGCTTGTGTGGAGAGATGCGGCGGATGTAGTAGGCGGCGGAAAGTCCAGTGAAGCCGCCTCCGAGCACAGCTACATCGACGGTGATATCGTCGGTCAACGGCGGATTCTGCGGCGGCTGACTTCTCGCCCAATAGCTGTGGTTAGGCTCAATCAGCAACGGTTCACGCCAGATGCTGGGAGATATCTGGTTCAGACCGACGGCGCCAAGCAGCGCACCTCCACTGGCGACGGCTGCTTTTTTTAGAAAGCGACGACGGCTTGAGGGTTCTTGCATTGGCGGATCGTGGAGGACTTAGGGTAAGAGATTGATTTGTCATTGTGCAAGTTGAATGGCAAGTTAAATGGGCAAGCTAAATGAATGATGGCGAAACACACTTTCGAGATGGAGGACCGATTCATCGCCATTTTGCGGCTATAATGGCAACCCTCGAACAAAAGGAGCTGCATGCGACCGTTCTTCGCGATGGTGTTGATCTTTACTTTAATTTTCCCCTCTCTGATTTTTGGCGCCGACCAGGGCGGCTCAAATCCGGCAGTGCTTGTCGGATACTCGCCACGTGCCAGTCAGAGCGAGCGTGAGTGGGAGACGAAGTTTCGCGCCATTCCGGATCCTGCGAATCTGCGGGAGTATATGCAGCGGCTGAGTGCGCGTCCGCATCATGTGGGCTCTCCTTACGATAAGGACAATGCAGAATGGATTCTCGCGCACTTCAAGGAATGGGGATTGGACGCACATATCGAACGCTTCGACGTGCTGTTTCCTACGCCCAAGGTGCGCGTGTTGGAGATGATTGCGCCGACGGAGTTTACGGCGAAACTCGAAGAGCCGGCGGTAGCGGTGGATCCAACTTCGAATCAGAAATCGGAACAGTTGCCGACTTATAACGCCTACTCGATTGATGGCGATGTGACCGCTCCGCTGGTATTTGTGAATTATGGCTTGCCCGAGGACTACGAAAAGCTTGACCGGCTGGGCATTTCGGTGAAAGGCGCGATCGTCATCGCCAAGTATCTGCACTCATGGCGCGGGATTAAACCGAAGGTTGCGGCCGAGCACGGAGCGATTGGGTGCCTGATTTATTCGGAGCCGCAGGACGACGGGTACACGCGCGACAATGTGTTTCCGTTGGGGCCGATGCGGCCTCCGGATGGAGTGCAGCGCGGCAGCGTTATGGATTTTCCTTCCAACAGTCCGGGCGATCCGCTGACGCCTGGGATCGGGGCGACTCCTGGTGCCAAGCGATTGGAACTGAAGGACGCGAAGAGCATTACGAAGATTCCGGTTCTCCCGATTTCTTATGGTGACGCGCAGCCTTTACTGGCTGCGCTGGCGGGGCCAATGGCTCCGGAGGAGTGGCGCGGCACGCTTCCGATTCCGTATCACGTGGGACCGGGACCGGCGCAGGTGCATTTGAAAGTCGCATTCAATTGGGATATCAAGCCGGTCTATGACGTGATCGCTAAAATTCCGGGCAGCGTGGCTCCGGATGAATGGATCATTCGCGGCAATCATCATGACGCGTGGGTAAATGGAGCCGAGGATCCCATTTCAGCGCAGGTTTCTCTGCTGGAAGAAGCGCGGGCTTTGAGTTTATTGCTGAAGCAGGGATGGAAGC
>JBATZM010000053.1:0-4299 GCA_049674665.1 Terriglobales bacterium | reverse complement strand
GTCAGCAGGCTGCCGCTGGCTGGAGGTAACAGTTCGCGTAGTTTCAACGTTCCTGGAGATGGTAACGAACACAGCGCGGATATTCGTGTTAGCACTCCAGATTATTTCCACACGATGGGGATGCCGTTGCTGAAAGGCCGCATCTTCAGCGAGAGCGACGTCGCCAGCTCTCTGAATGTAGTCGTCATCAACGAGGCTCTGGCGCGCACCGTTTTTCCGGGACAAGATCCGATCGGCAAACAGCTCACCAATTTTGGACCTGACAGTTTGACGCTGCAGATCATAGGCGTTATCGGAAATGTCCGGCACGTCGGCCTTGACGCAGCACCGAATTCGGAGATCTACCAACTGCTCGGCCACGCGCAATGGCCATCGATGTTCATCGCGATACGCAGCGCGACCTCCGACCCCACGAGCGTGACGTCGGCGGCACAGAGTGCGGTCTGGAGCGTGAATCATGATGTCCCTCTCGCCAGCATTCGCACTATGCAGGAGGTCATTGCCAATTCCGTTCAACGGCGAAGGTTCAGCATGTTGCTACTCACCATGTTTGCCGCGGTGGCCATGCTGTTGGCGGCCATTGGACTCTACGGAGTCATGTCTTACTCGGTTGCGCAGCGCACGAAAGAAATCGGTATTCGCATGGCGTTAGGAGCTCGGCGCCCCGATGTGCTCGCATTAGTAGTGAAACAAGGAATGACACTGGTTTTTGTGGGAATTGCCGCCGGCACCATGCTGTCACTGGCAATAACGCGGCTGATCTCGGGGATGCTGTTCGGAATTACGGCAACTGATCCTCTGACTTTCGCAGGAGTTGCTGCGTTGCTGGGGACGGTGGCGTTCCTCGCGAACTACCTGCCAGCACGGCGAGCGGCGTCAGTCGTTCCCATGGTAGCGCTGCGATATGAGTAAGGAGGACGCATGAACGGATTACTTCAGGATCTCCGCTACGCTTTGCGGCAGTTGCGTAAGTCACCTGGGTTTGCGACGGTTGCGATTCTAACGCTTGCGCTTGGTATCGGAGCGAACACGGCGATTTTCAGTTTGCTCGATCAGGCACTTCTGCGCAGCCTTCCCGTGAAAGATGTTGATCGTCTTGTAATTCTGAAGTACTCCGGCAGCAATACCGGGCGCCTCGAGTCGCGGACGGATGGAAAGTTTTACTTCTCCTACCCTATGTACCGCGATCTGCGCGATCGTAACTCCATGTTCAGCGGGTTGATTGCCACGGACTGGGCGCAGGTGGGAGTGCAATGGCACAACCAGCCTGATCTGGTGGCGGCGGAACTGGTTTCGGGCAACTACTTCGATGTTCTCAGCCTGCAGCCTGCGCTGGGACGGTTATTTGTTGCGGCGGATGATCTCACGCCGGACGCGAATCCTGTAGTTGTATTGAGTTTCAGCTATTGGCAGCGTCGCTTTGGCACCGACCCGGGAATCTTGAATCAGAGCATTCTGGTGAATGGACATCCCTTCACGGTGGTCGGAGTTGCGCCGCCCGGCTTTCACAGCGTGGTGATGGGCGACACTCCTGATGTGTTCGTGCCGATGATGATGGAGGCGGAGGTTATACCCGGCAGCAAGGATCTTAATGACCGTCGCTCCAGTTGGCTGAACATAATCGGAAAGCTGAAACCAGGGACCAGCCGCGAACAGGCAGAGGCCGGCATCAGCCCGCTGTGGTATTCGATCCGATCCGATGAACTGAAAGAGATCAAAGGTGTCTCGGAAAGTTTCCGCGATCGCTTTGTGTTCAAGTCGCATTTATTCGTTCTCGACGGTGCCAGGGGATTTTCTCCGCTCCGCAGCGATGTCCAGATGCCACTGCTAATTGTGATGGGCATGGTTGGATTGGTGGCTCTGATGGCATGCGCCAATGTTGGAAGTTTGCTGCTCGTCCGTGCGGCTGGGCGAGTCCGTGAAATGTCGGTGCGTTACGCTCTGGGCGCAAAACGCAAGCGGGTCATCCAGCAATTGCTCGTAGAAGGACTACTCCTTGGCGTAACCGGAGGATTGCTTGGCATGCTGCTGGCGCCGCGAGTCTCGGGCCTATTAATCAATATGATCTGGAGCGGAGGAACGGGCGATCTGCCTTTTTCGTCCAAACCCGATCTGCGGATCATGCTCTTCAATTGTGCGTTGGCGCTATTTGCGAGTCTTCTTTTCGGTCTGGCTCCAGCGGCGCAGTTCTGGCGCCCCGATCTGGCGCCTGCCCTGAAGCAACAAGGGATGACTGCCAGAAGCGGTTCGCTCCGCTTCCGGCGGGTTTCGGTGGCGCTGCAGATCGGCCTGAGCCTGATATTACTGGTTGGCGCCGGTCTGTTCGTACACACATTGCGCAATCTCAAGTCGATCAATGCTGGATTTACAACCGATCATCTGCTGACGTTCGGGGTTGACCCCAGGATGGCCGGTTACGAACCCGCCCGTACCTTTGCACTTTACCAAAGAGTGTTCGAAACATTGAAAGGCTTGCCTGGAGTTCGTTCTGTTGCCGCGACCAGCGACCCCGAGTTAGCGAATGACAACGAAACAGGAAACATCACCATCGCCGGGTATACCGAAAAATCGGACCAAGAGATGAACGTCGAGCAGCCGAACGTGAGCGCGGACTATTTTTCGACCCTCCAGATGCCTTTGCTGGCGGGCCGGGCATTCACTGAACAAGACTCGGCGGGATCGCAGCAGGTGGCAGTGGTCAACGAAAGCCTGGCGCGCCATTTCTTCGGAGATCCTCAGCAGGCGCTTGGGCATTATCTCGGGAACGGTGGCGGCGCGGGAGTAAAGACGGACGTTGCCATCGTTGGGGTAGTAAAAGACGCAAAGCATACTGGTCTTCGAGAGGACATCGCGCGCACTGTCTTCCGGCCCTATCTTCAGTTGCCAGAACCGCGCGCGATGACATTCTACGTCCGCACCTGGCAGCAGCCCGAAAGCGCGGAGAGTACGATCCGCCACGCCATGCAAATGCTCGACTCCAACTTAGTGCTCGACACTTTCCGGACCATGGACGAGCAGATCGACAACAGCCTGACTGCCGAACGCGTGATCGCATTGCTCGCCTCCGGTTTCGGAATCCTTGCGGCTCTCATGGCGGCCGTAGGTCTCTATGGCGTTCTAGCATATTCGACAACTCAGAGAACGAGTGAGATCGGCATTCGCATGGCTCTCGGCGCGACACGTACGTCAGTGGTCAGGATGGTGTTATTGGAAGTGCTGTGGCTGGCGGGAATCAGCATCGCAGTCACCTTGCCTTTGTCGTTGCTGCTGATGCGCGCTGTGCGCAGCCAGTTGTTCGGTATTTCGAGCAGTGACCCGCTGACGCTGTGCTTGATGACTGTGGTGGTGATCTTGGTCGCACTTGCATCTGCGATGTTGCCGGCTCGACGGGCGGCACGAGTGGAACCAATGAGCGCGTTGCGATACGAGTAGGAGATCGGACTGAGATTGGGGATCAAATGATTCAGTTGAAAAATGTGGAACGCAGTTACAAGACTGGCGCAGGCCAAACATGGGTTCTGCGGCGCATTGATCTGGAAATTCAGCAAGGTGAATTCATCACGGTGATGGGGCCGTCAGGTGCGGGGAAATCCTCTCTGTTGAATGTTCTCGCTTTGCTGGACGATCAGTGGCTGGGCGAATACTGGTTTCGCGAGCAAGCGGCGCACGCTATGAAGAGGAAAGAACGCGCGGAGTTGGCGAAGAAGAATGTCGGCATGGTTTTTCAGAGTTATCACCTGCTCGACGATCTCACGGTACAGGAAAACATCGATCTGCCGCTCTCCTACAAAGATATTCCGCGCAACCAGCGGCAGAGCCTGGTCGCCGACGCACTCGATCGCTTCCAGATTGTCGCTAAGAAGGATCTCTATCCCAGCCAGCTTTCTGGCGGACAGCAGCAATTAGTCGGAATCGCACGAGCGGTCATTCATAAGCCGGTGTTACTGCTCGCAGACGAACCGACGGGCAATCTGCATTCCAGCCAAGCCAAGGAGATCATGGAGCTCTTCCGAGAATTGAATCAACAGGGAACAACCATCGCGCAGGTCACTCACTCTGAAACGAACGCCGGCTATGGAACTCGCACCATCCAGTTGCGCGATGGTTGGCTGGTGGGCGATACGGCGAATCCAAATCTAAAGACGGAGCCAAGCGATGTGGCGGTGAATCGATGAAGATCTGTTTTGGTGGAAGCTTTGAGATTCCGCTGATGGCAGCGCTAGTCGTAGTCGTACTCATGGCGGCCGTGGGTCAAGCTCAGGTGCGCACACCGCCTGCGTTGGAAATGCCCCAATCGCA
>JBATZM010000052.1:0-121247 GCA_049674665.1 Terriglobales bacterium | reverse complement strand
GCTTCCATGATGCCCGGGCCGCCGCCGGTGGTAACGACGAACCGCTGGCGCTTGGCTGGGATATGAGTTGACCATTCAGTCAGCAGGCGAGCCAGCCGCCGCGCGTCCTCATAGTAGCGAGCCATGTCAACAGCGGCTTCGGCGCGCTTCAGATCCTTGGCTTGCTGTGTGGCGGAGACGTGAGCGCCATTGCCGCGGACTTCGGTCAGACGGGTCGCGGCATGATCGCGGCTGGGGATACGAGCCGAACCGAAAAAGACGACGGTGTCCTGAATTTGCTCACGGCGAAAACGCGAGAGTGGCTCGCTGTATTCGGACAGCAGGCGCAAAATTCTGCCGTCAGGACTGTTGAGAAATTGCTCGTTCTGATACGCGAGCGGAGCGGGCTTGAGTTCTTGATCAGTCATAAGTAGTCACGTAGCGCAAAGGTCTTTGTGTTCGCCACCGTCTTTAAGTTTTAGTTTTGGTTCACCGATGACTGTCGTCAATGACGAACGACCCCGGCCAGAATCTTCATTCCTCTCGATATTGAACAGCCTCCCAAAATCCGATCCACACATTGAGCACGCCCAGGCCGGTCGAAATACCGCGGGCGAAGCCGCTGGCTACCACGGTGCGGAGCGTGGGATATGACAAGAGCAGAGGGTTGTCGGACCATTCGGGGCGCCATGGCAAGATCATCAACATCACTCCGAGCGTCGCGCATAAAAATACGAACAAAAGCACTCCGATGCGTCGAAGCCAAAGACGTGCGGCCGAAGATGAGGCAGTGGAAACGGCCACCGGAGCAAGAGGGAGTGAGGTTTCGGCCGGAGACTTGAGTTCTCCGACACCGGTGGAGTCGCTGGCAAAAGGTAGCTTGGGATCGGAAATCATCGCGCGTCGTTGTAAGTAGGCCGCAAGTAAGGCCGTAGAGTGGGCGCGGGTGGGGTCGCATCCCCAGCACAAATTCCGAAACCCACTGAGTGCATTCTACGACTTCAGGGCCTGAATGCGCTCGGCCACGTCGCGATAATCGATATTTGCACCGTATACGCTGGTGAAATGACGCAATGCGGCAGGTTTGTCCAGGGCAGCTTCGCACGCCGATCCAAGTTCATAATTGATGGCAAGGCGGGCTTCGTCATCAAGTCCGGGAATGCCAAGCGCCTTTTCATACCAGCGGATGGCGGCGTCAGGAACTCCTTTATCGAGGAAACACTGCGCCAGCCAGGTATAGGTCTGAATGGGCTGCGCAAAAGCCTTGCCGCGTTCGATCGCGGTGCAGACTTTCTGCAATTCGGCGATGGCTTCGTCGAGCAGCCCCATTTCGCGGAAGGCCACGCCGAGGTTGTAATGCGTTTCCGGATCGTCGTCGCCGGCCGCAACCTCTTCTTCGAGTTCCTGCTTCAACTCCCCGAACATCTCCGAAAGATCGATGCTGCCGGAGGGATGCATGGCTTGGGCTCCGGCGCCCAACGGACGCACAGGAGCGGCGCTGTAACTCATGGCGGGAGTCATGGCAGGAGCGGCGGCGGTTGCAGCTCCTCCTGCCGACGCTGCAATCGCGGGCATGGACGGCGGAGCAACTGGAGTTTTAATTTCGGTATTCGCTGCTGCCACTGGGAGGGGTTTCGCCTCAGGCGTTCTGGTAGTGGGGGGTGCTTTGGCGCGGTTTGGTTTTGGCGATGCCGGCCAATTCGGCAACGGCGAGGTTACCGGTGAATGAGTCTTGGGAAGCTCGGCCGCAGGCGGTGCCGCCTGCGGGAAAGAATCGCCGAGCGAGGCCTCCAGATCCGCGACGAACGACTTCAGCTCGCTTGGTTCCGCTTGCGCTGCTTCGGCATGAGCGGGCTCGGCATGTGCCGGCTCGTTGTACCCCGACTCAAGTTCGAGTTCCGCTGGAGCCTCTTCATGAGATTCGCTGTGAGTCTCTTGTTGGTAACCAGCCATTAGGTCGGGTGAAGCGGCAAGCTCGGATTCTGGCTGCGTCTCCATTTCAATTTCGAAGCTCGCGGGCTCGTCGGCGTTGATCTCGGCGATTTCCGGTTCGGGCTCGACCGGCGGCTGGCCAGCAGATTCGACCGCAGCACGCAACGGGTCAAGGATACGGCCATCGCTGGTCAGCTTCTCGAGTTTCTCGATTCCGGCGCGGGCCTGATCCGTCATGAAGTGCTCGAGATAGAAACGGATTTCTTCGACTGTCTCGGCGATCTCAGGATTGCTGGGATCGGCATTCGCTGTGGCTTCAACAACCGCCGATGGTTCTTCTGCGGGAGCGGGCTCGTCAACGGAAAGGGACTGCTCCCACTCGGAAGAAAGATCGTCCGCGGGCGAAGGTGCGGCGGAAAGATCGTGCGTATCGGAAGCCGCTTGCACGGGCAATTCGTGCACGGCAAATTCCTGGACGGCAAATTCTGGATGCGCGGCGGCTGCGATTTCTTGATCCGAATCCGCCGGCACGGCCGTAGGCCAGGGCGAAGGCGGAACAGCTGCAGAGGATTGTGTCGGGACCCAAACCGCGGCTGATGAAGCGCTGGAGGCAGAAGCGGTCGCGGATCGAACGGCAAGCTTTGGAGCTACGGACACCGGAGCGAGTGGCGCAGCTTCCGCGCTGTGCTCATAGCGCGCCGCCAATTCTCCATAGCGCACAGCCTCATCGGGATAGCCGGCATCGTGGTACACGCTTTCCAGGGTGCGGCAGCAGACGGCGGCTTCGGTAAAGCGATGGAAGCGGGTATGCAGCGCGGCCAGTCGCTGGTTCAAGCGCGCGTCGCGCGGGGCCTGCGGCAGAGCACCCAGCAGCGGTACGATCGCTTTATCCGGCAGATTATAAGAAAGAAACAAGTCCGCATCGGTGACCGCGGCACGCACAGCGATCGCAACATGGTCGGGATAAAACTGATCGACGACCGGCGCCGTCGCTTCCAATTCCTCGACGATGACCACCCCTTCTTCGGCGGTGATCCCGATAGAAGGCGATGCTTCCTCCATGCGCCCCACTACCTGCTGATAGTTTTGCATGTGCAACTGGTTCTGGGGCTCGGTCGTGGCCAGCATCTGGTACAGGTCGCGGGCGCGAGCCAGGTTTCCGTCTTTGACGGAGGCGTGAGCCAGAAGTTCGGTGACTTCATTAACGTGCGTGCTTTCGCCAGCCTTGTTCAGCAGCAGCAACAACGCGTCCAGTGCGCCTGAATCGTCGCGCACATGGGTAATCATGCTATGTAAGCTGCTTAACAATTTCGTGGAGTCGGTGGCCAGCAAGCGATCGGCATGGCGGGTGTAAACATCGAGCGCCTCGTGATACTGGCCGAGACGGGAGCAGCCTTCCGCCAGCAGAAACAAGCCCTCGGGATCGTTGTGCACCGTGAGCAACTTCTCGGCAATCGGTGCCGCCTTGGTCAAATTCCCAACTTGCAAGTACGCTCTCAGCAGATCGCGCAAACCCTCGGGATGGGAATCGAGGTCAGGGGCCTTCTCCAGATACTCAATTGCGCTCTTTGGATCGTCGCTCTCGATGGCAGCCTTACCCCGCAGCAATAGAACGTAGCCATTGCCGGGGTCGAGCACCAGCATCCGCTTCAGAATGTCTTCCGCGGCGGCGAGTGAACCACGCGCGCGCAACGCTTCAGCAGCGGCGCTGAAAATTTCCCATGCTTCTTTCTTCTTTCCGAGCTTGAGATAAACTTCGGCCAACTTGATCCGCATGGGCACATTTTCCGGATCCATTTCGAGGACCTTCTGGAAAAGGCGCACTGCCTGGTCGAGGTCGCCGTTCTTCATGAAGTCTTCGGCGACTTGCAGGTACTGGGCGCGGGCATCGTTGAACAGCCCCTGTTGGGTATAGAGTTCCGCCAGTTTCAGAGATCCATCTACGCTCGGCTGGAGCTTGGTGATCTTCTTGTACATGGCGATGCCCTTGACCGTGAAGCCTTGCGCGGCATAGGCATCGCCAACTTTCTTGAAGCTTTCGATCGCTTTTGTGCTGTCGCCGAGACGGGCGTAGAGATCGCCAATCGTGTTGTTGACGGTTAGATCGTTGGTATCGTGCTTCAGAATCTTGTCGTACTCAGCAATGGCGTTCTGCAGCTTGCCCTGCTGGACAAACTTTTCCGCGGCGCTGAGAACCTTCTGTTTGTTAAAGCCAAAACCAAACGCCATAGAGTGCGGACTCCAGCCTTTTTCCCGCCGAACGCCCGCGATTTCCGCCAGCGTCGCACGGCTCCGAACTTCGCCGGGAGATTCCCAGACGAAACCCCGCAAACCGCGCAACGAACGTTGCGGAAGAGGATCGCGGACTAAGGTAATTGTAAGGCCGGGTACTCTGAGAGCGATGGTTACCAACGATTACCGGGGGTTACCGAAAGGGAGTGTACGTCCGGTTACGGAAAAAATCCACCTCCCGCTTCCAGAACGGGAGTAAAGAAACGACACGCGGATACCACCCCCCCTCTGTGGCAACGCGGAGATTAGCTCCTGAGTGGCGGAGGTTAGCTTCTGAGTGAATGACGGTTGGCCCAGCGTTCCCGCACCTCTGCCATAAACTTCACCTTGTCCGCCCGCATTAGTCGGACTAGCGATTGATTGCCGGTATCTTCGTGTGCCGCTGCCCAGAGGACCATTTCAGTAAGCACCGGCGCGAGGTCGATTCCTTTCGCGGTCAGAAAGTAAATCAGCTTCCGTCCGTCCGATGGATCTGGTTCCGCGGTAATGATTCCATAAACGACCAGCTTGCGCAGGCGATCGGCCAGAATGTTCGTCGCGATGCCTTCGTAACACTCCATGAATTCCTTGTAGCTTCGGAACCCGCGCAGCATCATGTCGCGGATGATCAACAGCGACCAGCGATCTCCCAGCATCTCAACGGAAGCATTCAGCGGACACTCCGACCGTCGCTTGCCCGTCTTTCCCACATTTATACAATAGCAATTATAACTTGTATTTCGCAAGTAATATATGTAAAGTTTCAACCGCCAGCGATTACCTACGAATCCCGTATCGCAGGAGAGATCAATGAAGCGACCGATAGTCGGGACGATGGCATTAAGAAGCTTCGCGCTGGTCGTTTTGCCGATCGCCGTGCTGATCACCATGTTCGGCGGGGCGAGGCAAGTCCAAGCACAGGATGCCAAAGCACAGTACCTGAGCATGGTCCCGCTTGACCAATACCTGATGTCGGATCGGAACGCCGAGATAGTCCTAGCGCGGAGCGCGGCTCCTGAGTCCATCTCACGCGATGCCGAGGTCATTGTCCTCGGACAGCATGGTTACGAAACCGCAGCTCCAGGTAAAAATGGCTTCGTGTGCGTAGTGGAACGTTCGTGGATGGCTCCCTTCGACGATCCCGAGTTCTTGAACCCTGATCAGCGGCTTCCGCTTTGCCTTAATCCGGCGGGCGCGCGATCCCACCTGCCACTCACTTTCAAGACCACAGAGCTGGCATTGGCTGGACTATCCAAAACTCAGATCTTCGACAGTATCAAGACCGCATACGACAAAAAAGAATTGCCGATGCCTGAACCCGGCGCGATGTGCTACATGATGTCGAAGCAACAGTACTTTGGCCGCAAATATGGAAACGCGGACCCCCATCTGATGTTTTGGTTCCCAAAGACAGGCGATATGTTTTGGGGCGCAGGTCTCTCAGGCTCGCCGGTGTACGTGTATCAATACTCTCCGCAACCGATCACCGAGTTCATCATTTCGGTTTCCAAGTGGTCAGACGGAACGGCTGCTCCCGCGGACGAGCATTAACGTTAGATCTCGGCGAGTCATAAAGATCAATACACAGGAGAACTATATGCAAAAAATCATTCCGTTCTTGTGGTTCGACGGCAAAGCCGAAGAGGCCGCCAACTTCTATGTGTCTATTTTCAAGAATTCGAAAATCCTGAACATTGCCCGTTATGGAGAAGCCGGGCCAGGGCCCACAGGCACAGTGATGGTAGCAACCTTCCAAATCGAAGGGCAAAAATTCATGGCGTTGAACGGCGGCCCGCAGTATAAATTTTCTCCAGCCATATCGTTCTTCGTAGACTGCGAAACCCAGACCGAGGTAGACGAGTTGTGGGAGAAGCTTTCGGCTGGCGGATCGGATGTGCAATGCGGATGGCTGAGAGACAAATTTGGCGTGTCGTGGCAGGTCATCCCAAAAACTTTGATCGAACTGATGCAGGACAAAGACACGGTGAAATCACAAAGAGTATTCACAGCCATGATGGGCATGATCAAAATTGACATTGAAGCCTTGAGGAGAGCTTATCGTGGTGAATAAAATTAGGAGAAATCCAATGCAGCGAAAGATAGTCAGGACGATCACACTAAGAAGCTTTGCACTGGTCGTTGTGCTGATCACCGTACCGATCGTTGTGCCGATCATCGTACTGGGCACGATGTGGCAAGCCCAAGCCCAGGACACTAAAACATTTTATCCGAGCATGGCCCCGCTCGAACAATACTTGATCGCGGATCGGAATGACGAGATATCTCTGGCGCGGAGCGCTGCTCCGGAATCCATCTCACGCGACGCCGAGGTCTTGGTCCTCGGACGGCATGGTTACGAAACCGCAGTCAAAGGTAAGAACGGTTTCGTGTGTATGGTGGAACGATCGTGGACCGCTGGCATCGACGATCCTGACTTTTGGAATCCCAAGGTGCGGGGTGCAATCTGCTTCAACCCAGCGGGCGCACGATCCCAAATTCCAATCACTCTCAAGAAAACCGAGTTGGTATTGGCCGGGCAATCCTCCGCTCAGATGGCCGAAGGTATCAAAGCCGCTTTCGACCGGAAGGAATTAGCGACGCCGGAGCCGGGTGCCATGTGTTACATGTTGTCAAAGCAAGCCTATTTGAGCGACCGCGATGGGCACTGGCATCCGCACCTGATGTTTTTCGTTCCGCAAACGGACACGGCATCCTGGGGCGCGAATCTACATGGCTCGCCGATTCTGGGAATTACTGATGCTCAGGATCGATTAACCTTGTTCCTGATTCCGGTCGGCGAGTGGTCGGACGGTACGGCTGCTCCGATGAAATGAGCACTGACGCTTGATCTCGGCGAGTTATCTTTGAACAAATCGATCTGAACAAATCGGTCTGAACAGATCAAAAACTTAAGGAGCGAAGTATGAGTCAGGTGCGAGTTCTGGTCGGCACGCGCAAAGGCGCGTTCATTCTGACGTCGGACGGCAAGCGCGAAAATTGGGATATTAGCGGCCCACACTTCGCGGGCTGGGAGATCTATCACCTCAAGGGATCTCCGGTCGACCCGAATCGAATTTACGCATCGCAGACCAGCGGATGGTTCGGACAACTCATCCAACGCTCGGACGATGGTGGCAAAACCTGGTATCAGCCGGGAACGCCAGCCGGAGAACCTGCTGCCCCGGGTCCGCCGCAGAGCGCGAGCAACAAGTTCTTATACGACGCGTCGGACAGCACCGGCAAGCCGTTGACCACCCATCAGTGGTATGACGGTACGCAGCATCCCTGGGAATTTAAGCGCGTGTGGCACATGGAGCCGTCGCTTACCGACCCGGATACGGTTTATGCCGGCGTGGAAGACGCAGCTCTTTTCCGCTCGACCGATGGCGGCGAGAACTGGAAGGAACTCCCCGGCCTGCGCGGCCACGGCACCGGCCCGAAGTGGCAACCAGGAGCGGGCGGCATGTGTCTGCACACCGTCATTCTCGATCCAAGCAATCCGCAGCGGATCTACATTGCCATCTCGGCGGCGGGTGCCTTCCGCACCGATGACGGTGGCGACACGTGGAAGCCGATCAACCGCGGACTATACTCGAAATACATTCCCAACCCGACCGCCGAGGTCGGTCATTGCGTGCATCACGTCGCCATGAACCCGAAGCGTCCCGGAGTGCTTTTCATGCAGAAGCACTGGGATGTCATGCGTTCGGACGACGCCGGCGACAATTGGACCAAAATCAGCGGGAATTTGCCCACTGACTTCGGCTTCGTGATCGACGTACACGCGCACGAGCCGGAGACGATCTACGTTGTACCCATTAAGAGCGATTCGGAGCACTTTGTTCCCGATGGCAAACTGCGCGTGTTCCGCAGCCGCACCGGCGGCAACGAGTGGGAGCCGCTGACCAAAGGCCTGCCGCAGGCTAACTGCTACGTCAATGTGCTGCGTGACGCCATGGCTGTCGACTCTCTAGACGAGTGCGGTGTCTATTTTGGCACCAGCGGTGGCCAGGTGTACGCGTCGGCTAATGCGGGAGACGGCTGGAATCCGATTGTGCGCGATCTTCCGGCGGTGCTTTCGGTTGAGGTGCAGACGCTGACGTGATTCGCGTCCTACTCCCGCAACATCTGCGAACGCTGGCGCAAGTTCGCAGCGAAGTGGAACTCGACGTCGAGGGTCCGGTCACGCAACGCTCAGCCCTCGACGCGCTCGAGGCCCGCTACCCCATGCTGCGCGGCACCATCCGCGATCAGGTTACGCAACAGCGCCGCCCATTCTTGCGGTTCTTCGCCTGCGAGGAGGATCTGTCGCATGAGTCGCCGGATGCCCCACTGCCTGACGCGGTCGCGTCGGGAGTGGAGCCCTTGATTGTCATCGGCGCCATCGCTGGCGGCTAGTTCCGAGGGATGATACTTGAAAAACGCCAGATGGCATGCGCTAATGAGCGTTGAAGGGCTGAAAAAGTACTTTGCTCGCCAAGACAGAACCAACACGTCTATATCCTTATAATTCGACTGAGGAGATCGATCCGGCATGAAAGCAATCCTTGCATTTCTCGTTCTTTCCGTATCTCTTCATGCGTACGGGCAAGATAACAAAACGCACACCCTCAAGAGCATTCTGCTGGACCAACTCCGTTCCACCCACAATGTTGCAGGCTGGTTTGCGCCCACGAATACGGCGGTCGAAGGGTTAACGGCCGAACAGGCCAGCTGGAAACCGAAGGACGACGAACACTCCATTGGGCAGCTCGCGAATCATCTGCTTTTCTGGGATCGGAGGAACCTGGAAAAGTTCAAGGGAGAACCACTAGACAAATATGCCGGCAACAACGACGAAACTTTCAACAGTTTCGATAGCAAGTCCTGGGCGGCCACGGTGCAACAGCTGGATGCGGTGATGACGGAATGGGAAAAAGCTGTCGAAGCGGCTGATGACAAGAAAGTGGAATCGTGGGCTCCCACGATCGCGAATATTGCCACCCACAATGCGTATCACATCGGACAGATTATTTTTATCCGCAAGCTGCAAGGGTCATGGGACCCGGCAAAGGGCGTGAAGTAAAATCGCGGTAGTCAACGCTTCTCCATCGGCACAAACTCCCGGGTCTCGTGGCCGATCCAAACCTGGCGCGGGCGAGCAATCTTTTGTTCGGAGTCAGTCAGCATTTCCTGCCACTGCGTCAGCCATCCGATGGTGCGGGGAATTGCGAACAGGACGGTAAACATCTCCGGCTTGAAGCCCATGGCCTGGTACATGATGCCGGAGTAGAAATCTACGTTTGGATAGAGTTTGCGCTGCACAAAATAATCGTCTTCGAGCGCGATGCGCTCCAGTTCCAACGCAATATCAAGTTTGGTGTTGCGTCCCGTAACTTCGAACACGCTGTCGGCGGCGCGCTTGATGATCTTGGCCCGCGGATCGTAATTCTTATACACGCGGTGGCCGAAGCCCATCAGCTTGCCTTTGCCTTCCTTGATCTTCTTGATGTAAGCGGGGATGTTGTCTTTGGAGCCGATTTCGTCCAACATGCGCAGCACTTCTTCGTTGGCTCCGCCGTGCAGTGGACCGGAAAGCGCGGCGGCGGCGGAAGCCGTTGCCAAATACGGATCGGCGTGAGAGCTGCCCACCGCGCGCATGGCATTCGTACTGCAGTTCTGCTCATGGTCGGCGTGCAAAATAAACAGAATGTCGAGCGCCCGCGCCAGCACAGGATTGGCGACATATTTCGGTTCAACCATCTTCCACAGCATGTTCATGAAGTTTTCGGTATAGGTGAGGTCATTGTCGGGATAGATATACGGAAGCCCGGAAATGTGACGATATGACATGGCCGCGATGGAGGGCACTTTGCCGATCAGGCGTTTGATTTGTAGCAGCCGGTTCTCTGGGTCTTGAATGTGCCTCGAATCCGGATAGACAGTCGACAGCGCCGCTATCGTGCTCACCAGCATCGCCATAGGGTGCGAATTGTCGCGGAAGCCTTCCATGAACTTCTTGGTGGTTTCGTGGAGCATAGTGTGATGCGTGATGTCGTGCACCCAATTCTTCAATTCGCTCGCGGTGGGTAGTTCACCAAACAGAATCAGGTAGGCAACTTCGAGATAGGTACTGTGTTCGGCGAGAACATCGATGGGATAACCGCGGTAGCGCAGGATTCCTCGATCGCCATCGATGTAAGTGATCGCGCTTCGGCAGGATGCAGTGTTCATGAAGGCGGGATCGTAGGTCATCAAACCGAAGTCTTCGGGACCGGACTTGATCTGGCGGAGATCCATGGCGCGGATAGTTCCATCTTCGACGGGAAGTGTGTAGCTCTGCCCTGTACGGTTATCGGTGATCGTCAGTGTATCTTTTGAAGTATCCTGCGGCATCCGCGCTCTCCTGCGTTTCGTGGCGACTCATTAATGCTACCAGCACCGAACGTGCTAGCGCTTTCCAACTATTGGCAATTGCCGAGGCTAATGTGTAGCGTGTGTAATCGCTGGAATTTCCCGGCAAGACTGTGTTGGAGGGCAACTCGAACCCATGACTTGGATTCGTACCATTCCTTTTTCGGAAGCTGATGACGAACTGCGGCAGGCAATGGAAGGGCAGAAGCCGCTTTATCCGCAGGAGTACGCCGTTCCGATCCATCCTGCAGAAGGCGGCGGATCGCAGATCGTAGCCTCGCACTCTTTGATTCCGCAGGCGCTTTATCACGCATTCTCAACCTTTGGCGCGCTAATGTCTCCCGACCTGCCGCTGCAGAGGCGTCATCACGAGATGATCGCGACCATGGTCTCGGTGACCAACCGGTGCGTGTATTGAATCGAGTCTCACGCAGAGTTTCTGCGTCGCGTCACGCTGGATAAGGAACTGGTGGAAGCGCTGGAACGCGATTACACCACCGCGCCTATCACGCCACAGGAACGAGTGATGGTCGATTACGTCGTGAAACTCACCAAGGACGCGACCAAGGTTTCTAAAGACGACCACGTGAGACTGCGCGCCGTTGGCTTCGACGACAAGGCAATTTTGCAGATTACGCTGATCGCATCATGGTTCAACTACATCAATCGCGTAGCTGACGCGCTGGGCGTGGGACGGGAACCATAGTTGTAGAGACGTGGCTTGCCGCGTCTGCCTCAACCTTAATATTTACTCGTTGGCCACGCGGCGATGCGATTTCACCGTCAGGCAACGCGCGAAGATCGCCGACACCTGCGGAATCTCTTCTTCATTCAACTGAATTGCGCTGCCGAGTTTTTTCAATGCTGGATTCAACGCGGCCGGTTGGCCGCCCGTCAGCTCTATGAGGTGCTGCCATTCCCGGGCGACAGGAATGCGCTCGTCCGTTTCGGCATCTTCGCAAAACTGATCGGCCGCTTCCGGGGGAGTTCCATACTCATCGGCGACGTCTTCATGAAAGTAGCCGCGCAGGAAGGTGTGTAGCGCGGGAAAGTTGGCAGCGGCGATTTCCGGTTTCGGGTTCATCAGCGGCACTCCGGATAAGAAGTCAGAACATAGTAATCACTGGGCCCGGCGTACTTTAGCACAACCAGCGCGTGCGAACACGAATGCGACTCGCTCTCGCCACGATTGATGGTGCGGCCAATTGGAGTCGGACTGTCGTAGTCGAGCACGAGGTTGGGGTGTCCACCCGAGCGGCTGAGCCAACGCTGAATTCGGGCTTGCGATTCTGCAATTGCCGCGCCCACAGCGTGCTCAGCTGACGCGCGGTCGATGTAGGTCGATGCGCCGGTAATACGGCGTTCCCGCTGGAGGCGCTCGCGCAGTTGATCATCGGTCTGGCCTACATGCTTGCGCAGAATGTGTCCGCCAGCGGCCTCGTCCTGGCTGAGGTCGCGTGTGGGCCCATTGGTCGCGTGCGACTCAACCCGTAGGGTAATCGAACCCGATGCCGCTGAACCCGCTCTATTCGTGGTTGCGGGCGGCTGGCAAGAAATCAGCCCACACATTCCCACCGCTAGAACAATGCGGAGGATGACTATGCGAATTCGCAGGAATTTAGTCATCGAGCTTCAGATTACGGTACAGTGCGCCAGTCATTCCCGTACTCGTACTCGTACAGTTTCTGTTGTGTAACAGTTCTGGACTGTAAAGTTCCGGGAATTGTGCTACTAAACAGGATGTGCGGGTAAGTCTACTCGATTCGCTGGACGATTTCGAGCGCTGGGGTGACGACTGCGCCTACGTGTTTCCGCGCGGATACCGACGCGAGCGTTGGAGCTACCAGCGCGTCGCTGCGGTAGCTTATCAGTTTGCCCGCGAGCTCGAAGCACGCCACATCGGCAAAGGCGATGCGGTGTTGTTGTGGAGTCCGAACTGCGCCGAGTGGGTAGCGGCATTTCTGGGCTGCGCGCTTTGCGGGGTCATTGCCGTTCCAGTCGACGATGCCGCTAGCTCCGATTTTGCGCTCCGCATCAGTGCGCAGGTGCGGACCAGGCTTGTGTTGTGTCCGCGCGAACGGGCTCCGATTTTCGACGACATCGTCTCAGATAGGATCACAGAAAAGATCGTAACCATCGATCCCGCCGATCTTGTTGCCACCGTCGCAAAACATCCGACCAAACGTTTTCGTCCTGTGGAGATTCAACCTTCTGACACGCTCGAAATTGTTTTCACATCTGGCACAACAGCCGAGCCCAAGGGAGTCGTGCTTACCCATGCCAATGTGGTTGGCAACCTCGCTCCGATCGAAAGCGAAATCGGGAAATACCTGAAGTATGAACGGTTCGTGCATCCGATTCGCTTTCTGAACCTGCTGCCGCTGAGCCATGTCTTCGGCCAATTTTTGGGAATTTTTCTTCCTCCGCTGCTGGGTGGCACGGTCGTATTTGAAAATACCTTCAACCCGACAGAAGTGATGGCGACGATTCGCCGCGAGCGCGTCTCGGTGCTGGTGGCCGTTCCGCGCATGATTGAGTCGCTGAAGCAGAAGATCGAACGCGATTTGGATGACACTGGTGACCGCGAGAGTTTTACTGTGCGCTACGCTGCCGCTAAGAGTCAACACTTCCTGCGGCGTTGGTGGACATTTCGCGACCTGCGCAGCCAGTTCGGATGGAAATTCTGGGCCATGATCAGCGGAGGCGCCGCGCTCGATCGTGAGACGGAAGAATTCTGGCATCGCCTGGGATATGCCGTGGTGCAAGGCTACGGATTGACCGAAACCACTTCGCTGATCAGCCTGAACCATCCTTTCCACACTAGTCGCGGCTCTATCGGCAAGGTTTTGCCGGGGCGCGAAATCAAGCTGGCGGAGGATGGCGAAATTCTGGTACGCGGCAGCAGTGTTGCCAGCGGCTACTGGAACGGACGCGAACTGCAAGCAGTGACGCGATCGGAAGATGAGGGCTGGTATCGCACTGGTGACTTGGGCACGCTCGATCAGCAGGGGAATCTTTTTTTCAAGGGCCGCAAAAAAGAAGTGATTGTCACGCCTGCGGGAATGAACATTTATCCCGAGGATCTCGAAGCAGCATTGCGGCAGCAAAAAGAGGTGCGAGATTGCGTCGTCGTCGGTCTGGAGCGCGGTGGAAATGCCGAGCCCTGTGCGGTGCTGATTTTGCGTGACCGCGACTCCAATTCCAGTTCTGACAACCGCGGAATCGACGCAAAAGTAGTTGATGCGAAAGCAATCGTGGCGCGTGCGAACGATACATTGGCCGAATATCAACATATGCGTACCTGGTTCGTTTGGCCCGAGGAAGATTTTCCCCGCAGCTCAACCCAAAAACCGCGCCGCAACGTGATTCGCGATGCGGTCGAAGCGGCGCGGCGCGGACAAACTGCAACGGCAGCGGGCGGGGGCGCCCGCTCCACACGACCGCTTTCCGAATTATTGACGCGAATCACTGGGCGTGCTCCACAGAACTTAACTTCTGACGCAAACCTCGAAAACGGCTTGGGGTTGAGCTCGCTGGAACGCGTCGAACTGCTTAGTGCCCTTGAAGACCGTTATCAAGTCGACCTGAGTGAAACAAAATTCGCGAATGCGGCGACCGTCGGCGATCTGGAAAAATTGCTGCAAGGAAATCATGGTGAGCGCGGGAAATTTCATTCCACACCGTTTCATTCCACAGCGTTCCGTTACTCAGCCTTTCACTATCCACGCTGGACCCTTCGCTGGCCGACAACCTGGGTGCGTCTGGCGTCACACTATTTGCTGGCGCGCCCAGCCGTGTTTCTTCTGGGATGGCCTCGCGTAACCGGACGGGAGAATCTGCGCGGCGTTCGCGGGCCGTTACTGGTCATCTCGAACCATGTTGCCGATGTCGATGTCGGCTTGATCCAGACTGTGCTTCCAGCGCACATCCGCCACAAACTTGCGACTGCTACCGGCGGCGAAGCGCTTGAAAGCTTGCGTTCGCCTGGTTCAGATCGCTCATTTTTCCGCCGAATTTACGACCGCTTGCAGTGGACGCTCGGCGTCGCCCTGCTAAACCTATTTCCGCTGCCACGCCAGGCCGGCTTACGCAAGAGCTTTGCTTACGCTGGAGAAGCGGTCGATCGCGGCTACAGCGTGCTCGTGTTTCCGGAGGGAAAGCATACCGAGGATGGCAAGCTGCTTCCGTTCCGCACTGGAGTCGGTCTGCTTGCCAACAATCTGCGTATTCCGGTTCTTCCCATGCGGATTGATGGTTTGTTTGAAATCAAGACGGCTGGCAAAAAGTATGCCGCGCCTGGAAAAATTCAAGTGCGCATCGGCAAGGCCATCCATTTTGCGCCGGAAACCGATCCGGAGGAGATCGCTCGCGTTTTGCGACGGGCAGTTGAGGAGTTGTAACCAATTATGGGGGGGGTGCCCCCCCTCCCCCCTGTTTCCCGCCAAAGTATTCAAACTAAATGACTTAGTTACAAAATATTCAAAAATAAGGACTTAGCGGAACTGATCTCCGTTTTCTGCCGGAATTTGATAGAAATCGGACCTGCCCTGTCGCCTCAATTTTGGCGATTTATCTTCGATTATTTTCGATTGTCAAAGGGCGTGTACGAGACAAGCGTAGCTAGGCCTTGGCCCATCAGCGGATCATTCTCGCAGGGGACGAACTAGTGGGTCTGTGATGGTGGTCACCGTTGATTGTGATGAAACCCGGTCAGAGGTCTTTGCGGAAGTGGCATGCTCCGGCCCGCGGCTGAAGGCTACAATCTGACGTGGCGGTGAGCTACGCGTCGCTGCGTCGGCGGTGATAGGCTCGCGCTAGTCCTTGGTTCTGACTTCGTGCAGTTCGATTTCAAATTGTAGGTCTTTGCGTATTTCTCTGCGGAGAGCGCCAAGAGCATCTTCCAACTTTCCTGACGCCTGCTCTTCTCGGGCGTCTTCTCGTTTTTGCATACTCCTCAACGTGTCTTCAATGCTCGTCAGCGTGTGCTGCATCGCACTGAGCTGATGGGCGATGGAGTACCAGAACAACACGAGAACGACAAAAAGGTAGAAGGTTGGACTCATAGAGCAGGTTCTCCGTTTGACAGGCATGATACAACGGGAAAAAAGGCCGAATGTATGAACTATGCTCGCACCGAGCAAACCTTTCTGAGAGCAGCGAAGGATTTCATTACTGCCGACTTGGATGTGCAGCTTGCTAGGAGCCAGTGGCGCGAAATACACGATCTGCACGGCTACGGAGGCGTCTGCTGTTTACCGTGGGAAGACGCAGATAACGAGATTAAGCGTCCTTCCCTTCCGCGAAGAAAGTGGTGTGCCCACTGCAAACGTATCACTGCACAGGCTGTGAGCTATCCAGATGCGCTTTGGAAGCGCCGTGCGGCAAAGGTACGAATGAAACGGGCATACAAAAAGCTGGTGACGTGACTGTTGGAGTTTAACCGAGGACTTATTGCAAAAGCTGCTAGAGCCAGACGCGTTCGGCGCATACGTCGCTGGATTCTGACGCTAGTCCAACCTCAGCTACTAGCGCTCGTGTTACAGCAGGATACGGGATTGGACAAACAAGATTGTGACGGTCTCGTGCAGCTTGCCTTTGAAGCTATCCCGACGGGCATAAGGACGCGATTATCAATAGAATCGCAGAACACTTGAATTGATTTCACGATACAACGGGGAAAGGGAGAACATCGAAATGGCGTGCAATTGCGGAGATAAGTTTCAGAGGGTGTTCGATTCAGAGAACCTGTTCAAAGTCTATTTCGATGCGGAACGTCAGACTACCCCGATTGAATGGAAAGAAGACGGGATTAGTGTTTGCATTGTCTGTGGCGACATGACGAGCCGCGTACCTGATAGCGTGTTGCTAGAGCTTCGCAGGGGCGCCGGCGGAGACGAGTCCGCCGCCTAGTCGCTTGCTCTGACAAAATAGGCGGAAGGTCTCGGTAAGGTCTTCGTCAACTTAGTTACCTTCTGTGACTTTGGAAATGGTCATGCAATAACTTACGTGTTTGCAACACGAGCAGGTCATTCGATGCGCCACCCTAAAGCGAAAATAGAGTTGTAGTGGCCGGGCGAGGACGCCCGGCTCTCCACCACCCAAAATCAAGTGCAACACCAGCTTTATCCGGAGGCTTAGAATAGGCTGCGGGAAGACTCATTTCTGAGCGAGAGTCGTGCCCTCAGCGGCTGAAAGCCGCATTCAAAGCAGTGCACTTATCGCAGCGGTGAACCGCTGGCCACCCAAAAGCGCTCCCGATGGACGGGACTCAGAACTCTGGATCGTCGTGGTGGAAACTCCTTTTGGGGCCGTTGGCGGCGCGGGCGGGCATGGGGTCCTTCGACTTCGCGGGGCTTCACTTCGTGAAGTCCCTGCTTCGCTCAGGATGACACGCATTATCGCGGTAAACCGCTGCGCCACCCAAGAGCGAGAATAAAGTTGTGGTGGCCGGGCGAGGACGCCCGGCTCTCCATTGGGCTTACTGGATTTCTCGCGGGCGGTTACACGATGGCAACCTTCTACGTCCTACTCGTGTTAGAAATACTGGGAAGGCTGCGTCCGCTATGCAGGCCACGGTCCGCTGTTTGCTCGCCATCGTCGTTATCGCGATCCCCTTGCTGGGCCAGCAACCGGCGCGAACCCCGACTACTCCCAAGGCCGTGCCCAGCTCCACTCGCGCGACTTCGCCGAGGCACATTCTTCAACTGACTGACGAGCAGCGCGCGCTCCATGCGTTAAACCGTTTGACCTTTGGTCCGCGGCCTGGGGATCTACAAAAGGTCATGGATATGGATGCCAATGACTGGATCGAGCAGCAACTGCATCCCGAAGAGATCAGCGACAGCGTGCTGGACGGAAAGCTGGGGCAGTTCCGCACTTTGCGCATGTCGACCCGCGAGATGGTGCAGACTTTCCCTAACAACAATCTGGTCAAGGCCGCGGCTGAGGGGAAGATTCCTCTGCCTACCGATCCTATGAAGCGGTCGATTTATGAAGTGCAAATCAGCATTCTTGCCGAGCGCCAGAAGCAGGACCAACTGGCCCGCGACGGTAAGGCTCCTGACGCCGATACCAAGGCGAAGATGGACAAGCAGAATCAGGATACGGTGGCGGTGCAGGCGGATGGGATTTTGGAGCTTCCTAAAGAAAAGCGGATGGAAGCGATCGTCGCTATGCCGCCTGACGAGCGCCGTCTTTTTGTTACCAATATTCGCGGACCGCAACGCGACCGGCTGCTGGCAGATTTCCCGGCTGATCAACGTGAATATTTTCTTGCCATGAATTCGCCGATTAATGTTGTGGTCGGTGAGCTGCAGCAGGCTAAGCTTTTGCGCGCGCTCTATAGCGAGCGCAAGTTGCAGGAGGTGATGACCGATTTCTGGTTCAATCATTTCAATATTTACCTCAATAAGGATGCCGACCAATACCTGGTTACGGCTTATGAACGCGACGTCATCCGGGCACATGCGCTAGGCAAGTTCAAAGACCTGCTGGTCGCGACGGCGCAGAGTCCTGCGATGCTTTTTTATCTGGATAACTGGCTGAGCATGGGACCGAAATCACCTGCAGCCGTCGCCGCGAACAAGGGCAAGCCGGGCCAGGCGGTTCCCGGACTGAATGAAAACTACGGGCGCGAGCTGATGGAGTTGCACACCCTGAGCGTCAACGGCGGCTACACTCAGCACGACGTCACCGAACTGGCGCGCGTGCTCACAGGATGGACCATCCAACCGCTTGAACAAGGCGCTGCGTTTCAGTTCGACGCGAGGAAGCACGATCCCGGAGACAAGGTCGTCCTTGGGAAGACGATTCCTGAAAATGGGATCAACGAAGGCATGCAGGTTCTCGACATGTTGGCGCACCATCCTAATACGGCTAAATTCATTTCCAGGAAACTTGCCATGCGCTTTGTTGCCGACGATCCTCCGCCAGCGCTTGTCGATCGTCTGGCGCAGAAATTTCTCTCGACCGACGGCGATATTCGCGAAGTTCTCCGCACTCTGTTCAAGTCGCCGGAATTCTGGTCGGCGAAAGCTTACCGTGCCAAGGTTAAAACTCCTTTCGAATTCGTTATCTCCTCGCTGCGCGCCACTGGCACAGACCTCAATAATCCAGGGCCGATGGTTGGCATTCTGAACAGGATGGGAATGCCGCTTTACCAGATGGTGCCGCCGACTGGCTATTCCATGACCGCGGCGACCTGGATGAATTCGGAGGCGCTAATCGATCGCATGAACTACGCGCTCGCGCTCAGCGATGGCAAAGTCGGCGGAACTAACTTTGATGCCGGCCGTCTGCTCGCCCTGGGCACGCTAACCAGTCGCGGATTTCCACGCCCGAATCCTGCTGATTCTGATTCTGGCCGCGGACAGGAGACCGCTTTGCTTCTGCTGGAAAACGCTCTGCTGAATGGGGAGGTTTCGGCCACCACACAGAAAGCCATTCGGCGGCAGCTCGACGACCCGCAGGTGGCGGCGCATACGCTCGACGATCCTAAGCGCACGCTCAATACCATGACAGCGCTGGTGATTGGCTCGCCGGAGTTTCAGCACCGCTAGATTGCGTTTTTACGCTTTTGGGAGGTGCGGGAAAACTTACCCCAAAAATACAAAAGGCCGGGCTATGGGCCCGGCTCTTTGTATATTGAGAAACTGTCAATGGATTCCGCTGAGTTGAGCTAGATCAGTTTCCCGTGAACGTCTTCCCGTGAACCTCGGTTTTGTCTCGTTTCATTTTCTATGTATTAGTCGTTTTGTATTAGTATTTCGTATTTATTCGTAATTTACTGGGGTATGAAAACTTACATTACGAGCGCGAGGCCTTCCAGTTCGCGTTCCAGTACCGGCAGAGAACAACCTGCCATTTCCACACGCCCAGCGGCATCGATTGCGTCTGTCTGCGAAACGCCATAGCCCCGTCCCGCCAAGAAAACCTGCAGCAGTTCCGCTGCTTCGCGGGAATCCACCATGCCGCCCTGGATCAGGTCGTTTCGCAAGGCGCATAGCTCCGTCACCGTAAATCGTTCTTTCATGGCCATTCTCACCTTCGACCTCCCGCTGCTGCTCAATTAGATTCATCGGCAGCCTATTCTGTTACATGCAATCGAATTGCCGTAACTTTGGTACACCTCAAGTACGGCTTATCGACACTTTCAGATGTTAGAACCCAAGAGTTTGCAAAAGGTTGCGAGGATATCAGTGGCCGGGAGCGGAATACATAACACCGACAACCGTTGCCAGATTGACACTAAATGTCGTTTCGTGGCGGGAGGAAACCGAACTTTGTCGGGTCGTCGGTCAGATGGCGGGTTGGGTGGCCGGCGGCTTTGGTTCAGGCCGGGTCAATTGTCGCGACGTCTATCAGCATGATCGGGATATCGTCCTGAATGGGGTAAACGCGGCGGCAGACACCGCATTTCAGACTTTGCCCGTTCGCGTTCAGGACGACCGGCTTTTTACAGACCGGGCAGACCAGCATGTCCAGCAGATCCTGGGAGATCATAGAGACATCATTGTAATGCTGCGCGAGGTAATACTGCATGGCGTAATACTGCGCCGCGGCGGGAATTCAAGAACAACTTCTTTACCACAAGGAACACAGGGGAATGCGATGCGATAGAATCGCCTTTCTATTCACTGCACCGGCAGAGAGGTGAGATGGCAGCCAGGATTCTCGACGGGACCAAAATAGCGGCAGAAATTCGCGCGGAAGTCACTGCTCAGGCGAAGGTTTTGGCATCGTCGGGCGTGCGGCCAGGGCTCGCCGTGGTGTTGGTTGGGCACAATCCCGCGTCTGAGGTTTACGTTCGCGGCAAGGTCAAGAGCTCGCTGGAAGTTGGTCTTTATAGTGAGCAACACACGCCCTCCGAAAGTTCAACTACCGAAGAACTGCTCACCCTGATCGCCGATCTGAACCGCCGCGACGAGATCGACGGCATCCTAGTGCAGTTGCCTTTGCCTTCGCACATCGACGCCAAGAAAGTTCTGCTGGCGGTTGATCCCGCCAAAGATGTCGACGGATTCCATCCTATGAACGTGGGCTACCTTTCCACGCAGCGTCCCGGACTCGTGCCTTGCACCCCGGCGGGCGTCATGGAGGTTCTGCGGCGCAGCGGGATTCCGATCGCGGGGCAGGAAGCCGTGGTCATCGGACGCAGTGACATTGTCGGCAAGCCCGTCGCCATGCTGCTGCTCAATCAGAATGCCACTGTCACCGTCTGCCACTCGAAGACGCGCGATCTGCCCGAAGTGTGCCGCCGCGCCGACATTTTGGTAGCCGCGATCGGCCGCGCCGGCATGGTTACGCGCGACTACGTAAAGCCGGGAGCTACGGTGATCGACGTTGGCATCAACAAAATTACCGACCAAAAAGAATTCGACCACTTCTTTTCAGGAAATAAAAAGCGCGAAGAGACGTTTCTGGCTAAGGGCTCAACTTTGGTTGGGGATGTCCACCCCGAGGTGGCTGAAATCGCTGGCGCGATCACACCTGTTCCCGGAGGCGTCGGCCCACTAACCATCGCCATGCTGATGGCAAACACGGTGAAAGCGGCCATTCTGCGGCGCGAAATCAGGCATCCCGAGTTAAACCCAGCTTAGCTGGCTCAGCTATACTGATTGGTCACAGGCGGTCATTGGAACTACGGAACTACCCCGATAGAGAGGGTTTTTTGAAGGCATAAGTAATGATCAATTGGTCGCAGGAATCGATACTGGTAACGGGTGGAACCGGATCGTTCGGGAAGAAATTTGTTGAGATCATGTTGCGCGACTACCAGCCGCAGAGGCTGGTAATTTTCAGCCGGGACGAGTTGAAGCAGCATGAGATGAGAACGTCAGGCTTCGATCATGCCAGCCTGCGATATTTCATTGGCGACGTGCGGGATGTCGAGCGGTTGAAGCGCGCACTTTCGGGTGTGACCGTGGTGGTACACGCGGCGGCGCTCAAGCAGGTTCCGGCTTGTGAGTACAACCCGTTCGAAGCAATCCAGACAAACATCATGGGCGGTCGCAACGTGATCGATGCCGCTATCGATCAAGGCGTTCGCCGCATTCTGGCGCTCAGCACCGACAAGGCTGTGAATCCCATCAACCTATACGGCGCCACCAAATTGTGCGCCGAAAAAGTGTTTGTACAGGCCAATGCTTATGCAGGCGCGAAAAATACACGTTTCAGTTGCGCGCGTTATGGGAACGTGGTGGGTAGCCGGGGGAGTGTGATTCCTGTATTTCTCGAGCAGCGGAGGCGGGGGAAGATTACGATCACCGATCCGCGAATGACGCGCTTCTGGCTGACGCTGGAACAGGGCGTGAAGTTTGTGATCCGTTGCCTGGACCAGATGCACGGTGGTGAGATTTTTGTTCCCAAGATTCCGAGCATGCGACTGATCGACCTGGCAGAGACTGTCGCCCCCGGATGCCAGGTGGAGTACATTGGCATTCGTCCGGGAGAGAAGCTACACGAAGTATTGGTGTCTGAAGACGAGTCGCGGCAGACGCTCGAAACCGAGGACATGTACGTGATTCAGCCGTCGCATCCCTGGTGGAGAGCGGAAAACTGGATCAACGCCAAGCCGCTTGCGGAAGGATTTCGCTATTCGAGCGATAGCAACAAACGCTGGCTGACGCGGCGCGAACTGGAAGAACTTGTAATGCCTGAAGCGGCGACTGCGGAAGCACTTCCATCCTCGGCATAACCGCATTGATTACAAATCCCGCGTTTTTCAGGCGCCTTCCAGTTTCTTAGTTAAGACCTCGTTCACCAATTGAGGATTGGCTTGACCCTTCGAGGCCTTCATCAACTGGCCCACGAAGAATCCGATCATTGTTTTCTTGCCGGCGCGATATTGCTCGACTTGTTTGGGATTCGCTGCTATTAACTCATCGGCTAATTTCTCAAGAGCTGACGTGTCGCGCGATTGCTCGGGACGCCCCTCAGCTTCGTAGACGGCGGGAAAATCCTGTCTGCGTTCAAAGCAGCGGTCATACAAGTCTTTCAGCATTTTGCCCGAGATTGCGCCCGACTCGACCAGATCGGCCGAGGCCGTAACTCCAGCCATCGAAATTGGCGACTGCTCGAGTTCGAGGCCTTGCGACTTCAGGCGTCCGAGTAATTCGCTCTGCACCAGATTGGCAACGCGCTTTGGATTTTTTGCTGTGCGGGCCGCGGATTCGAACTGATCTGCCAGCGCACGCGTCAGCGTCAGGGTGTGCGCATCGCCCGCGGTGATGCCGTATTCCTTCATCATGCGCTGGCGGCGTGCTTCGGGAAGCTCGGGCAGGGAGGCGCGGATTGCCGCCTGCCATTTCTCATCTATAACCAGCGGCAGTAAGTCGGGCTCGGGAAAATAGCGATAGTCGTGCGCCTGCTCTTTTGAGCGCATACCGTAAGTCTTGCCCTCATGCGAATTGTAGAGGCGCGTCTCTTGCGTGATTCTGCCGCCCGACTCGATGACGCCGATGTGGCGCTCGATCTCGTACTCCAGCGCCTGCTTGATGAAGCGAAATGAGTTGACGTTTTTGATCTCGGTTTTCGTGCCGAATTCTTTCTGTCCGCGAAGACGCACGCTGATGTTGGCATCGCAGCGCAGCGACCCTTCTTCCATGTTGCAATCGCTGACGCCGGTGTAGAGGATGATTTCTTTGAGCCGGGTTAGGTACTCGTAAGCTTCCTCCGGAGATCGCATGTCGGGCTCGCTGACGATCTCGGCGAGTGGCACGCCGGTGCGATTCAGATCGATGGCAGTTTTTGAGGCAGCGTCGGTAAAGCCTTCATGCAGACTCTTGCCCGCGTCTTCTTCCAGATGCAGACGGGTGATGCCGATCTTCTTCTTCCCGCCGTTCGTTTTATTTTCGTTCAGATCGATGTCGATGAATCCGTGTTCGGCGAGTGGCTTGTCATATTGCGAGATTTGGTAGCCCTTCGGCAGATCGGGATAAAAATAATTCTTCCGCGCAAAGATAGACACTTCATTGATGCGGCACTCCAGAGCCATCGCCGCCAGCGCGGCAAATTCCACGGCTTTGCGGTTGAGCACGGGCAGAGCTCCCGGAAGCCCCAGGCAGACGGGGCACACGTTCGAGTTCGGCGGATCGCCGAAGTGAGTCGAGCACGAGCAAAAGATTTTCGAGGCGGTTAGCAGCTGCACGTGGACTTCGAGTCCGATGACTGGCTCGTATTTCGCGAGAAGATCCTCGGAAACGGCTGCAGGGGTCGCCATATCGGAAGATTATAACTGGACCTTTCGACTGACTCAGGGGCGGGATGGGCGAGGACGCCCGTCGCTCCATCATAATGATTTCTACGGGCGGTTCACTTCCGGCGCGCTCAGGTATTTCTCCATGGGGATTTCGAAATACATCAGCTCATTTCCGTTCGCATCGTGCACTCCGGTCAGGTAGAAGCTGGCACCCGCCAGCGGATTCGATATATCCGCGATATCGAAAAACATAAAACCACGCGCAGTGGAATGTGGCTCAACAGCCTCGGCGCCGAACCGAGCCTGCTCGATTTCGTCCCAAGTCTTGCGATTCACGCCGCCTTTGACTTCCTTCCTGGGCAGTGGAATCGGCAACGGATTCGGGGTGTCGTTCCGCGAGGGATGCGAAAGCCGGCGCAGCAGATCGTCCATGCTGGCGGGGAAAAGCTTGCTGCGATCTTTGGTATTCAACTCGGCCTTCATGCCGACAAGGGAAACGGGCTGATCGCCATCATTCGTGATTACAAAAAAGACTGGCATGTAGCCATAGTTGCGGTAGTTGACGCTGAAGATCGAGGCTTTGTCCTCGACATCATACGGATCGACTGCGACTGCAACTTTTTCGGTGGAGTGGTCGTCATGCGCCGGATAGGTGCGGGCAGGTTGCGCCGTAGGCATCACAAACTGTTTAGCCGCAAGGGCGCAAAGACAGCAGAGCAGCGTAAAACCGCCAACAGCCATAAAACGCAAGGCTCGCAGCCGGAGTGCACGAGATGATTCTTGCCTGCCTGCATTATGCATACGTGAATTATAGGGCGTCGAACTGTTGGATGCCGCCAGTGCGGATCGTGCCGTCTAGTCCTTTATCGTCTCTCCTGTCTTTGTTCGTAATCCAGGATCGGATTTTCGCCGTCCATTTAGAATAGGACTTCTCTTCATGTACGCGCTCTACAGTGCACTGCTCGCCTTTTTTTTGTTGCTGACGCTGCCCTATTGGCTGCTGCAGATGATGCGTCACGGCAAATATCGGGCGGGCATACGGCAGCGGTTCGGCGGAGTTGCAGCTTCTCTGGCTGGTAATAAGAAATCCGGAGAGAAGCCGGCAATCTGGGTTCACGCGGTCTCAGTCGGCGAAGTGGTAGCTTCGAGCGCAGTGATTGCGACATTGCGGCAGAAATTTCCCTCGCATCGCGTATTGATTTCGACGACCACCAGCACTGGTCAGAAGCTTGCAGCGCAGCGCTTTGGCGCAGAGAATGTTTTCTACTTTCCACTGGACTTCGCTTTCGCCATCCGGCCCTACCTCGACATTCTGCGCCCGGAACTGGTGGTTGTGGCCGAAACTGAATTCTGGCCAAATTTCCTCCGACTGGCTAAACGCAACGGAGCTCGCATTGCGGTAATCAATTGCCGCATTTCCGACCGCTCGCTTCCCGGCTACAAGCGGTTCCGTTTCTGGCTTCCGAGGTTGTTGGAGAATACGCTCGCGAACGTCGACATTTTTTTGGCCCAGACGGACGAAGATCGACAGCGGCTCATCGAGATTGGCGCCGCCGAATCAAAGGTCATCGTGGCTGGCAATTTGAAATTCGACGTGATGCCGCCGCCATCCCCGGCGATCGTGGCGAGTCTTCGTGACAGCTTCTGCCGCACTGGTGCAGGGCCGATTCTGGTATGTGGCAGTACGCTCGAAGACGAAGAAGGCGCTTTGCTCTCGGTATTCCGCAACATCCTGGCTAATCACCCGAAGGCGGTGATGATTCTTGCGCCCCGTCACCCGGAACGATTTCAGGAAGTCGCAGTCCTGGTTGAGAAACTTGGCTTTCCCATGTCGCGGCGTTCTTTGTGGAGCGGCGAACCGCCCACGGGCAGCGTATTTCTAGTCGATACTATTGGAGAACTGGCGGCGCTCTATTCGCTGGCGACCGTCGCGTTCGTCGGTGGCAGCCTGGTGCCTCGCGGTGGACACAATATTCTTGAGCCTGCGCTTTATGGCGTTCCTATCGTCATCGGCAATCACTATGAGAATTTTCGCGACGTGGTTAATTTCTTTGCCAGTCGCAACGCGGTGCGCGTCGTTGGAATAGCGGAGCTACCCTTGGTCTTCATGGACCTGATCGAAAATGGCGGCGAACGAGTGACCCTTGGCCGAAACGCACTGGCAGCGCTCGAATCACAGCGCGGCGCCACTGCCAGAACGATGTCAGCGCTACTCCAGTTGATGGGTGTTTCATCGTGAATCCGCTCACGGACCTTTACGGTGCTGTCACTTTTTTGCGAAATACCCTGTTCGATCGTGGTGTGCTGTCTTCGCGACGGCTGGAGCAGCCGGTAGTCAGCGTAGGAAATCTGTCCGTAGGCGGTTCGGGCAAGACTCCGTTTGTGATTGCGCTCGGTGAACTGTTAAAGACGCGAGGCATTCGCTTCGATGTGCTCTCGCGCGGGTACGGGCGTAAAACTCGCGGAGTGCTGGTAGTTGAGAGTGATGGCAAGGCATCTGATTTCGGCGATGAGCCGCTGCTGATTGCGCGGCGGTTGGGCGTTCCGGTAATTGTGGGTGAAAGTCGTTATGACGCGGGCCGACTCGCCGAGTGGAAATTCCAATCACAATTACACATCCTCGACGATGGCTTTCAGCACCGTTCCCTGGCGCGCGACTTCGATATTGTCATGATGACGGAGCGTGACTTTTTCGACAGGCTGCTACCATCGGGACGACTGCGTGAGTCGCTAGGGTCGCTGACACGCGCGGATGCAATCGTACTGCCTCGTGGTTTGGGGTTGGAGTCTCGGATGCTAGCTCAAAAGCTATTCTGGCGAATCGAGCGCGAACTCCTGCTGGAGAATCCGCCGTCACGGCCTGTTGTCTTCTGTGGTATCGCGCGTCCCGAACAATTTTTTGCTCAAGTACGCGGCACTGGAATTACTCCCGCGGCGGAAATGAGCTTTCGCGATCACCATGCTTACGGTTTGCACGATATTCAGGCTCTTATCCATGCATGCCGCGACTCGCAGGCGGACGGATTCCTGACAACTGAAAAAGACGCGATCAACCTTGCCGCTAATCAGCAGCTCGGCCCTAACCAGCACGACCTCAAACCACTCGCCGTCGCCGTGCTTAGGCTTATGATCGACCATCCTACTGACGTTGTGGATGCCATTTTGACTAGAATCAGCGAACGAAAGCCCCACTCGTGAGAAAATCTTGAGTTGCACCGGAAGCGGCATATCCAAGACAAAGCATATTGATGACAAAACATATTAAAGAAAACGACCGCCTGCGGAAGCTTGTCGAATCTTTTCCCAAGCTCACGGTAACCGTCCTCGCCGATCTGGTCGCCGACGAGTTCGTATTTGGCGAGATTTCTCGCGTCTCACGCGAAGCGCCAGTGCTGATTTTGAAGCACCATGATCGCAAGGTGGTTCCTGGGGGCGGCGCCAATGCGATTTACAACCTTGCCGACCTCGGAGTCAACGTCTTGCCGGTTGGGGTCGTCGGCGACGATGAGCCGGGAAAGTTGCTGCTGCGCGCTTTCCGCCATAAGCGCATTCCGGTCAGCGGTGTTTTCAAAGACAAGAGCTATACCACCGTGACCAAAACGCGCATTCTGGCCGGATTCGCGCATACCGCTGGTCAACAAGTCGTGCGCCTCGACCGCGAGCCGAGCGAGGGTCCCAATTCGCATTTGCGCCGCGAGATCGTTCTTGCAGCCCGCGAATATACCCGGGCTTCTGACGCGCTGCTGGTTTCGGACTATGGATATGGCGCGGCTACGCCTAGCCTGCTGAACGTGATTCGGGAGAAGCGCGGGATCGACAAGGTTCCCGTGACGCTCGACTCGCGCCATCGCATGCTTGAGTTCTCTGGCGTCACGGCGGCGACACCGAATGAATCTGAGGTAGAAGAAGTTCTCGGCATCCGCGTTGGCAACGATTGGGAGCGCCTTCTGGCCGCCGGAGATCAGATCGCAGGCGAGATGAATCTGGAATCGCTGCTGATCACGCGCGGCAAGGATGGCATGGTGGTTTTTCCGCGCCGTCACAAGCCGGTGGATATTCCGATCTACGGCAGCGATGAAGTCACCGATGTAACGGGCGCGGGCGATACAGTTATCGCCACGTTTACCGCTGCCCTCGCGGCCGGTGCGACCGCCGAAGAGGCTGCCCAACTGGCCAACTACGCGGGCGGAATCGTGGTGATGAAGCGCGGCACCGCGACTGTCAGTCAGCAGGAATTGCTGGCGGCTCTGGATAAGGCGCTGCCGGTGGCTCGCGAGCATTAAATCGAGAACATCAGATCGAGAACATCAGATCGAGAACATCAGAAATACTCGAACATAAATCGAGATTCATTGAGCACATCTCTTCATCAGAAGATCGTTTCGCGCGAAGAACTGCAGCAGCGTGTGGCGGATTGGCGGCGCGACGGCGATCGCATCACGCTGGCTAATGGCTGTTTCGATCTGTTGCATGTAGGACATGTACGCTATCTGCATGCCGCGCGTGAACTCGGCGGCAAACTGATTGTCGCGGTGAACTCCGATGCTTCCGTGCGCGCATTGAAAGGGGAAGGCAGGCCCGTCATGCCGGAAGAAGAGCGCGCGGAAATTTTGGCTGCGCTGGCGGATGTGGACGCGGTGGTGATCTTTCCTGAACAAACCCCGCGCGCCATTATTCGCGAAATTCGTCCTGATTTTCATGCCAAGGGCACTGACTATACGGCGGAGAGCGTCCCCGAGCGCGACGAGGTCGAAGCCTGCGGAGGCCGTGTTGTCATCGTCGGCGACCCTAAGAATCACTCGGCCACCGAGATCATTCGCGCACGTGCAAGGTTGGAGCCGGGGAAATCGTGAACTGTCGCGGAAGGCGATGTGCTCGGCAACAACAATAACTAATGAGCGATCCTCTCAATGCCGGCGCTCCGCGAATCGATCGCCTGCTCATCGTCCGCCTCAGCGCCATGGGAGACATCATTCACACACTGCCTGCGGTAACCGCGCTGCGTCAGGCTTTTCCTCACGCAACGTTGGGATGGCTGATCGAAGAGCGATGGGCGGAATTGCTATGCGCACTGCGCTATCCGCGTTCGGGAGAGCGTTCCCCGCAGCGACCACTGGTTGACTGCGTCCACACGGTGAACATGGCGAAATGGCGCCGCGCACTGTTTTCATTCACCACCTGGCAGGAAATTGCCGCGAGCTCGAAGGAATTGCGCGAGGCGCACTACGACGCGGTAATTGATTTTCAGGGCGCGATCCGTTCGGCATTACTGGCCCGCCGGTCGCGTGCCCGCATTGTCTATGGTGACGCAAAACCGCGTGAAAATGCGGCCCGCATGTTTTATACGCGCAGAGTGTGCGTGCAGGCGAACGGTACTCATGTCGTCGAGCAAGCGGCGGAACTGGCTGCCGCGGTCGCAAACGAGGTTATTACAACCGGAATCGCTTCAACGCCGCTGGCAAACGCCGAAGTCGAGTTTCCCGTGGATCCGGATGCTGAAAAAAAGATCGCCAGCATGGTTACGGAAGTGAAAGACTTCGCGATTCTCAATCCCGGCGCAGGCTGGGGAGCGAAGAGATGGCCGGCTGAGCGCTACGGACAGGTTGCGAAAGAACTCGCAAAAGATGGATTATGTTCTCTCATAAATTACGGTCCGGGAGAAGAAGAATTGGCCGGGGCCGTGGAAGTTGCAAGCGCAGGAGCAGCGCGAAGAACCTCCTGTACGATTTCTGAGCTGATTGCGCTCACGCGGCGAGCTCGCCTGCTCATTGGAGGCGATACTGGACCGATGCATCTGGCGGCCGCGTTGAAGATTCCGGTCGTGGCAATTTTTGGCCCGACAAACCCCGCGCGCAACGGCCCCTTTGGCACGCGCTCGATTGTGCTGCGAAGCGCAAGCAGTCTGACCGATCACACCCGGCGCGGCGAACCGGAACAAGGTTTGCTCGAAATCACGGTTGATGAAGTTGTTGCCGCAACCCGAAAGCTGTTGCAGAATTCATTTTGCAGAACTTGATTTTGCCAAGCGTGGTGACTGAAGTTTCACATTCCGGATCGCCACCCCCACCGATGGCTCCCAGTACCTGGTCGCGGGTGGCTCGCCGCATCCGCGTGCCCTTGGGATTTATTTTTGCGATTGTGTATGTATGGCTGGCGCGGCCAACAAAACCTTCACTCATTGCAGGCACGCTGGTGCTGCTCCCAGGGCTCGTTTTGCGCGGAATGGCTTCCGGGCATGTGCAGAAAGACAAGCAACTCACCACCAGCGGTCCTTATGCCTACACTCGCAACCCTCTATATCTCGGATCGTTAATGCTGGCTGCGGGTTTCGCCATCGCAGCGCGTAATTTGTGGATTGTCGCGATCATGCTCCTGATGTTCGCCGTTATTTATATCCCGGTTATCGCAGGCGAAGAGCGTTATCTGCGGCAGACGTTCCCCGACTATGCTGACTATTCCCGCCACGTACCACGCATTTTCCCCCGGCTTACGCCCTATCGCAGCGGGCTAAGTGCGTACTCTTCCGCACGCTACTGGAAGCATCGCGAATACCAGGCCAGCATCGGCTGCGCTGTAGTGCTAGCCATCCTTGTCATTAAATTATTCGTCAAACTGGTGTGGTAGTCTGCCGTTGGAGCATGAGCCGTTTACCCCAGGGACTGAAGCCCATCAATGCAGCGGCGCTTGCGGCACGACTGAAGTCGTGCCCTTCCCCGTGGCTGCTCTGCATAATCCTGATGATCGCGGCCATGTTGTCGGCGCAGCAGAGGCCGCCCATGGCGACAATCGGCCCCGCGCCTGTGCAGATTGCACCTCCACGCCCTAACTATGCTTTCCCCGATGGACGAAGCTATGTGTATTCAGCGGAATGGCATCTGATTACTGCCGGCATCGGAGTGGTGAGAATGGACACCGCTGGGAACGATCGCAAGGTCACCGCGACCGCCGAGTCTTCAGGAGCTGTCAATGTTATCTTCCCAGTGCGTGACCGCTTCGAATCGCACTTCGATCCGCGGACGTTCTGCTCGCTCTCGATCTTCAAGCACAGCGAGGAGGGTAACCACAAGCGTGAAACGTCGATCCACTTCGATTACGCGCGCAAAAAGAGCACGCTCGATGAAAAAAACCTGAAGACGGGCGAGACCAAACACGTCGAAAACGATCTTGCTGGCTGCGCTACCGACGTTATCACTGGCTTCTACTACCTACAATCACTGCCCCTGCAACTCGGCGCCAGCTATGAGTTCCCAATCAGCGACGGAAAGACGACCATCATCCACGCCAGCGTGGACAAGCGCGAGCAGATCAAAGTGCCGGCCGGAACATTCTCGGCTGTCATGGTTACCGCGGAAGCTACCTCGGGACCGCTGCAATCCAAGGGCAAAGTGTGGGTGTGGTATTCGGAGGACCCTAGTCACACGCCAGTGCAGATGCGCGTCAAGCTAGGATGGGGCACACTACTGTTTCGTCTGCAGCAGATTGATAAGTAAAATCCTACTCACATTATTTACTTAGCGATTCTACTTAACGGCCACTACCGCCTGCTTTGCTTTCGCAAGTTCCGGACGCTCGGAGCTCGATCCTTCACAAGTTTTGACCAGCACAGCATAATACTCGGTTGCTTCCGAAGCTTGCCCCGCCATCTCGGCAGCCTGGGCCGCGCCGTAGAGACCGTTGAAGCGGTTTGGATTGAACTTTAAGTCTGCCTGATACTCGGTCAGCGCCTGCTCTGGACGTTTCATCTCCAGCAACATGTCGGCGATCATTTCGCGGGCAGGCGTTCCGCCATCGGATTCATCTCCGGATGCTTCCTCTTTTTCGGCGATCGCACGTAAAGCCGCGATGGCTGCTTCGTTTCGGCCCTCCGAGTAATCGAGCCATGCTACCGCTTCTATCCGATCCTGATCTACCGCCTCGGCGTAGTTTTTCTTCTTTTGATCGAGAAGAGTTTTGTGAATGGCATCGATGTGTTCGATATCAGCGCGTGCCTGCGCAACGTTTCCACTACGCGCGGCCCCGATTGCCCGCGCCCAATAGGTGATGGCGGCGTCCCCGCCATCCGTATCGGGCACATACGTCAACGCAGCAGCTTCGGTCCAGTGGTGCAACTCCAACGCGTAGCGCGCGGGAAAAGCGACCAGAGCATATATGCGCGGATCGTATCCCGTGCCGTACATGTCTTTCATTGGTGGCATGGCTTTCACTTCTTCGATTACTTTGAGGGCATCGGCTTCCCGTCCACTCTGCAGATAGGCGTAGACGAGGTAATCCATGGCGTGGAATTGGTGACCTTCGCCGCCCATGTTCATTTCCGTTGCCTTGCGCGTCGCCGCAATGGAGGCCAGATTCGAATTGATGTCATCCTGCCAGAGTCCGAGTCGCGCAAAGATATGCGACGGCATGTGCAACGCATGCGGAGCGGCGGGAGCGATCTGCGCGTATCGGCGAGCGGCGGGCAAGCCGAGCTGCGCTAGCTGCGGCTTGTCATAGGTGTGGATCAGGTAGTGCGCAATACCCGGATGATCGGGCTCCTCGGCAAAAAGCTTCTCCAGGATCGCCCCAGCCTGCTTGCGATTCGCAAAGGTGGTGTCATCGTCGGGTTCCGATGTCAGCAGTGAGAGCGCATAAAAAGCGGTCGCCTCATGGTCGTCGGGATACTTCTTGTACACCTTCTCCATCGCGGATGAGTAGGCTTTTGCTCGGGCATCATAGTCCGTTCTTTTATTGCTGGAATAGAACGCCTTCAGGGCTTGGATGTAATCGTGCTCGCGTTCGGTTTTGGCTTTTACCTTGTCGGCATTTTTCAACTCCACCGAAGCCCGTTTGATGGTTGCCAAATCTGGGTGATTCCAGAGCTGATGCCACAGGCTCATAGCCTCGCCCCAATAGGCCATGGCACACTTCGGGTCCTGCTTTTGGACATCGAGGAAAGTCTTCTCCGCCTCTTCGTACCAAAACGAATGCAGCAGCGCGACACCTTTTTCAAATGTTTTCTGCGCATCCGGAGTACACGACACCGGGAAGCGCACAGTGCCTAGCTGTGCTTGTGTGAGTTCCTCGTGATGATGGTCTTCGTCGGCGTTCGCAATGCCGGCGAATACGGCAGCCAGACACAGTATCCAAATCACTTTGCCCATGGAGCACCCCGGTTGGAGTTTAGAAGCCTGGTTGAGGCTCGGTCAAATTAGAGCTGATCTTAGAGCTGATCTTGCTCTGACGATTTGAAGGAGTCACGAGTTCCCCGTCAACCTCGGGATCAACAAACTAAAGAATCGCTCGGGATCGACTCCCACGGCGACTTTTGCATTGGAATGGAATGCCAGGTCGGCATCGGGTTGTGAAAGAGCGGCCGTGGCAAGCGGCGCCGAAGGTCGAACCGGGCCGTGCGCGTACCCCACCGTCATACCTGCAGTGAATTCGCCCGTGGTCTCAATTTCTACGTAGTAATCCGCAAGTTTGAGAAGCTTTGAGTCGATGAGACTAGCGACCGTTAGCGGATCGTGCATGGCGATCACCGTGGCGTCAATTCCCTGATGCGCTCTTGTCAAAGTTGCGCGCATGATTTTGCCCGCAGCCTGGCTCACCGGATCCTGACTGCGCTCAAGCAATCGCACGTGCTCTTCACGCAGCAGTACTTTTTCAGTTACGTCGAGTCCCACCATGGTCAGCGGGACTCCAGCATCGAAAACTATCCGCGCGGCTTCGGGGTCAACGTAGAGATTGAATTCGGCCGCGGGCGTGATATTGCCACCTGACAGAGAGCCGCCCATGATGACAATCTCTGGGATCATGCGGGCGATTTCCGGATCCGCACGCAGAACAGTGGCAATATTAGTGAGCGGCCCGATGGCGACGATCGTAATCTGTCCTGGATTGGCGCGCACCAAGCGCGATATCAGTTCGGAGGCGGTTTCTGCCACAGGTTTCAATTTCGGCGTGGGGAACTCCACGCCACCAAGACCATTATTGCCGTGCACATATTTCGCGGTGATCAATCTTCGGACCAATGGGACGCTTGCCCCTGCGGCCACTGGAACGTCGGTGCGCCCAGCAATTTCTACGAGCCGCAGAGCGTTCGGCAAAGTCATTTCCAGCGGGACGTTACCGGAAACAGGGGTGATACCCTCGACTTTCAGTTCGGGAGAACGGAGAGCCAGGAATATGGCCATGGCATCATCTACACCCGGGTCGGTATCAAGGATGATTCTGCGCGGGGTCGCAGGCGATGCCGCAGTTGACCTGGCTTGGTTTTGCGCTGCCCACGTGGGCACAGCACTTGCGACACTGCCTGCTAAAGTCATTCTCGCGGAGTTTGCGAGAAATTCGCGGCGCGTCTGCGTTCCCGCTTTTATCTCAAGTGTCATGGTATTCCCTTTCGTTCTTTTCGCGGCACAAGCAATCTCATTGGCCAACGCTTGTTCGTTGAGCTTATCCCACACCAAGCCACTGTCAAGAAGCAATCGGCTAATAATTTCGGATGATGGTCCTAAGAGAGCAACGCAGCCGCGACGACTTACTGTAGCCGATAGAGAATGTCGCGACACCTTTTTCAAATTCTTTATCACTCGGCATCAGTAGATGGCGCGATCCGCTTGCGTACTCTCGATCTTTCCGGTCTCTACGGACAAAGAGTAAGAAACTCCGCCATCGCCCGTCCATGACCCGAGATCAAAGTGGCCGCCGGACGGAACTTTATAAACGCTGATTTTCTGGAAAGTGAGTGGCTGCGCGATTTTGCAAACATCTGGTGGTCGTGTAGGCCGCAGAAAGTATGCGCCTGTTCCGTTTCCCACGACGGTTCCTTTGCCATTGGGCTCGACCAGCACCGCCGATTTTTCGTCAATCGCAACTTCGCGTGGAGAGCTGGACCATCCGTCTTGCATGATGCGCGCCAGAAAAACGAGAGTGCGGCCCATGCGGTCACGCTTCGCGAAATGCGAATCGGTGAGCAGGTTCTCGAGATGGGGAACTTTTAGAAATCCTCGAATCAGCGTTACCCGCTCGAAGTAAGGATTGGGCAGAACATCTGTGGAAGCGAGATCGTTATCGTCGGGCTTGTCTTTGAGGCACGCATAGACAAACTCACCCAATACGGCAAGACCAGCGCTGGTCCCGCCGATTGGTTTGCCTGCGGCGACGTTCGCATTGATCGCTTCCTCGACCGGAGTGTTTTTCCATCCCCGAATGTAGTTGGCCTGATCGCCTCCGGCGATGAAAACCACTTCTGCCTGACGAATAATCTGCGCCACCGCTGGATCCTGCGCGGCCTGGCGATCGGGAATAATAAGCGTTGCAACCGAGTTCAGCTTGCACAATCCATTGACATAGGAGTTGTAGGCATCGTCGCCGGTGGCGCGCAGAATCACGAAGTCCCCGCCATTGCCTTTCTGGCAAAGCCAGCGAAATGCGTCGTCGAGATCGGTTCCACCACCCATCATGGCAATGCCGGCAGCGGGAACAGTCTGGACGTCACTCTTGTTTCCGATGCGGAAATATTGGTAGGAAGTGGCGTGAGCAAGACTCGCCGCAAGCCACAATGTCAGTGTGATAAGAGCTAGGCGAAAGGTATTCATTTTCCGATCACTATATCGCAAGCATTCTGTTTCGTTCTGGGAGCTAGTAGACTATCCGCGGAGAAAGCGTTGCATGTCTTCCGAAAACGACGACACGCCGATTCATTCCAACGTCGGCCTCTGCCAAAATTGCCGGCATGCGCGGCGGATTGAGTCCGATCGCGGTTCGACTTTTCTTATGTGTAAGCTTTCGTTTGAGGACTCGCGGTTTGCAAAATATCCTTGGCTGCCGGTGTTGGCTTGCAGCGGTTATCTACCTAGTAGTTGCGCGAAGTAGTTGCCGTGTCTTTGCCAGCACTGTCGAACGACCCTATAATTGAGGTTCGGCACGAGCCTACGGCGCTGACCGTGATTCTGGCTCGTGATTTCACCTATCGTTTCATTTAAAGCCGTCACCAGATACCAAAGGAGAACTTTATGTCCGCACCCAGCCGCCGTCCTGAAATTCGCCGCCGCCGAACCCGCGCAGAAAAAGTCGCTAAGTTGCGCAAGCGTCTCGCCGCTGCTTCTGCCTCCGCTGACAAAGATCGCCTCACCGCCAAGCTGCATCGTGTTGGTTTGGTTTCTCCGGGAAATCCGTTGGTGAAGAGCGCATGATCAAGAGTGCATCGCCCAGTCGAATTTAAAATTCCACGGTCACAAATCTTGCCGGATTCTTTCCCACATTCGTTAACGTGTGGGTATAGCCTCCCGGCAACCATTTGACATCGCCGGACTTGAATTTTCCAGGCATCTGACCCATTCCATCGACGTCGCTGCGTATATCGAGATCGCTGATCGCGACGAGCAGGTGCGGGCCGTCGTGATGGTGGCTGGGCACGGTCGCGCCGGGATCGAGATCGACTTCGGACACGCGAGCCCCATCTTTCACGAAGAGAATTTTGCTGCGTCCACCCGGAAAAGTCTTTTCGCCAGTTTCCTCCGGCCAATGAGATGGCGTCTGCCGCAACTTTTCATCCTGCATCAATTCAATCGTCACATTGCGAAAAGGCTGGTCCGAGAGATTTTTTGCGATGTGTGCAAAGTTCCCTGGCACAAAGCGGGTATCGCCGTCGGCGAGCTTGACGTCCACTGGCGACTTGCCCTCGGCCTCGTTCGAGACGTGAGCGTCGCCTAGGGTGATGTAAATATAGTCGTGGCGATGGCGATGCATGAGCGTCGAAGCATGGGGCGCAGCCTCGACTTTGAACACGCGGACATATTCGTTTTCAATGGCGAGGTGGTGTGAAGGTTCAGCCGTGATCTCGACTTCGGTGGTAGTTTGGGCAAACAGGAACGGAATCAGCAGAAAAAAGAACAGTAGGCGCTTCATGGCCGTGGATTGTAGCACTGGAGAATCATCGAGCGGAGATCAGTCGTCAGTCTTTCGACTTAAGCGGAGTACACAATCTTCCCGCCAACAATGGTCACGACTACTTTTCCTGTCAGCTGCCATCCATCAAAGGGTGTGTTCTTCGATTTCGAGTGCGACTTCGCGGCATCAAATGTCCACTTCTTCTTCGGATCGAAAACCGTAACGTCAGCGACCGAGCCGCGAGCCAGCGAACCACGTCCGCGAAGATCGAAACAGCGAGCCGGGCCGGAGGTAAAGAGTTCCACAATGCGAGCCAGCGAGACGCGGTTCTCGCGATGCAGCCTGGTGATTGCCAGCCCAAGCGCGGTTTCAAGTCCGGTGATGCCGAACGCAGCGCGCTCGAATTCCATTTCTTTTTCGTGGGCGGCGTGCGGAGCGTGATCGGTGGCGATGGCGTCCACCGTGCCATCAGCGAGCGCGACCAGGATGGCTTCGAGATCGGAAGCCGAGCGCAGCGGCGGATTCATTTTGTAATTGCTGTCGTAGTCGCGCATGTCCTCGTCGGTCAGCGTGAAGTGGTGGGGCGTAACTTCAAGAGTGACGCGCGCTTTCGCGCGCTTCGCACGGCGCACACTCTTCAGTGCGTCTGCCGTGGAAAGATGTGCAACGTGCAAGCGAGCATTCGGAATGTGCATCGCAAGCTGTACGTCGCGCTCTACGATCGAGGCTTCGGCAGCCGGGGTCATGCCCCGCAAACCGAGACGGAACGAGCGCGCGCCTGCGTGCATCGAGCAATTCTCGGTCATCCGTGTGTCTTCGGCATGTTGTACAACGGGGAAATTCAGCTCGCCGCCAAGTACCAGCGCCTCGCGCATAATTCTGTCGTCGAGGATGGGCTTGCCATCATCGGTGACCGCGATTGCTCCCGCGGAGTGAAGCGCGCGAAAGTCGGTAAGCGTGGCGCCTTTGCTCGCACGTGTCGCGGCAGCGATGACAAATACATTGACGACAGCGCCGCGTTCCGGCTGGCGAAGCCAGTCGATCCATTCGACTGAATCAATCACTGGCACCGTGTTCGGCATGGTGCAAACAGAAGTAAATCCGCCAGCCGCAGCGGCCGTTGTGCCCGACGCGATTGTCTCTTTGTGGGCTTGACCGGGCTCGCGCAGGTGCACGTGCAGATCGATAAAGCCGGGCGCAACGATCAGTCCGCGAGCATCGAATTTTTCGTCGGAACCGCCCTTGATCTTGTTCGGAGCGGCTACTTCGGCAACGCGGCCATCTTTCAGCAGCACATCCATGGGTGCGTCGATGCGAGCCGCAGGGTCGATGAGGTACCCGCCTTTAATCAACAAACTCCCTCGATTTGTTTTCGCACTGGTCATCATTGCAGTCATCGCATCTTCCCCATGGCCCGCGCCAGAATTGCCATGCGCATGGGTACACCGTTGCGCACTTCCTCCAGGATGCGTGCCTGGGCACCGTCGGCGACTTCGCTGGTCAGTTCGAGGCCACGAATGATCGGCCCGGGATGCATCACGATGGCATCTTTTTTTGCCATCTTTAATCGGGCCGGAGTCATCTGGTAGCGCGCAATGTATTCCGGCAGATCGATTTTCAGCCCAGCCAAACGTTCTTTCTGCACGCGCAGCAGCATGATCACATCAGTGCCACGCAACGCGTCTTCAATGTGGCGGGTCACGCGCACACCGGGCGCCAGGGTCGTCGCAATATCAGGCACAAGTTCCGGCGGGCCGCAAAGAATAATCCTCACTCCGAACTTGCTCAAGAGATGGCACGCTGATCGTGCGACACGACTATGAAAAATATCGCCGACGATCGCGACTTGCAGATCCTTGAAAGTTTTCTTGTTGCGGAGAATTGTGTAAGCATCGAGCAGCGCCTGCGAGGGATGCTCGTGCAGTCCATCTCCGGCATTGATGATTGGCACATCGATGTGCTGCGCCATCACATACGGCGCGCCGGCGTTGGGATGACGGATGACGATGATGTCGGCGCCAACCGCCCGCACCGTATATCCCGTATCCAGCAGCGATTCACCTTTCTCAATACTCGAACCGATGGACTGAATGAGAACGGTGTAAGCGCCCAGTGATTTCGCCGCGATTTCAAACGAACTTCGCGTGCGAGTAGAAGCCTCGTAGAAAAGCAAAAGCACGCGCTTGCCCTTGAGCAAGGGCCGCGGCTTGTCCGGATTCATGCGCCGGGCAAACTTCAAGAGTCTCAGGATCTCGGCTGCTTCCAGGTGCTCGATTCCGAGCAGGGAGCCTCGCGCTGGATTCATAAATATCTAAGGGGCAGTTGTCTAAGCCGCCGTCTAAGCTATGCCGTCTACTGCTTTTCCATCAGCAGGACTTTCTCCGCGTCGTCGACTTCGCGAAGTTTGACTTCGATAATCTGATTTTCGGTTGTCTGCACCGTTCGCCCGATGAATGCGGCTTCGATCGGCAACTCGCGATGTCCCCGATCGATCAATACGCACAACTGCAGGCGCTTGGGACGGCCCGCGCGAAACAGCGCGTCCATGGCGGCACGGGTGGTGCGGCCAGTGTAAAGGACATCGTCAACTAGCACTACCGACTTATCCTCAATTGGAATGCCGATGTCGCTTTTCTGCACCACCGGCTTGGAGCGGGGAGTCGAAAGATCGTCCATAAGAAGATCGTCGCGATAGAGGGTAATGTCAAGCGTGCCGAGCGGCACCGGTTTCTTTTCGATGCGCTGAATAATTTTCGCTAGCCGCTCCGCCAGCGGAACACCTCGACGCCGGATTCCAATCAGCGCAAGGTCTTCGACGCCATTATTTTTTTCGAGAATCTCATGCGCGAGCCGAATCAAAGTGCGCTCCACTTCGGAGGCAGACATCAACTGCGCTTTCTCACGAATCTCGACGGGACGACCTGGGGCACGTGAATTCATAAACGCTGCATCATACGCGTGCGGAAAGATGAGAGCAAGGCCGAGCCGCAACCTGCGTCAATGGTGAAGAAACTACGGGCGAGTGTTGCGAGGCTGCATGAACCACGATGCTATTGCCCCGCCCGCTGCGGCGAGCACCACGACAAAAATCATTCCGAAAAAAAAGATAAACGCCATCCCCGATGGAGTCAGCATGCTGTGGATGATAGTTTGAAAGTCAGTATCCGCGGCGTTGACTCCTGTTTTTTGAGCGATTTGTGTCAAGAAATCGATGTATTCCTTCTGGGCGTGAAAAACAAAAATCCTGATTGCGAACAGCAGTGTGTTGATGGCGAAAGCAACCACTCCCGCCGCTCCCCCAATCCGCGACCCAAGCGCTGCAGGAAGTACTAATCCATTCTCGCGACGGTAGAAAAATACTGCCAGTGCTCCGGTCAGTACAATGCCGAGCAATGGGATGATTGCAATGAAAACGCCAAGCGCGCCGGCTTTGAGCGCGGCACGAACGGCGATTCCCCGGTCCATCGTACGTCCAGCGATGGCGCGTGGGCGTGCAAAATCCGTACGATCAAAATGTCCGGCTTGAACAATCTCCGGAGAAATCTTGTCGGCCTCATGATTCGAACCTGCGGCAGCTCCAGCATCCGGAATCGCCACCTGCACGTGGATTTGCGGAGCGCGGCATTGCGGACAGAACGGACGGCCGTCCTCGACCGTCGTTCCACATTGTTGGCAGGAGTGTTCCACGTCTTTGAAGCTAGCGCACAAAGAACCGGAGAGCAAGGACATCGGACCATTGAAGCATTGAGAATCGAGGAAAACAATCATCCAGTGAATCAATGATTCAATGCCAAAATGCTCTTTTAAATTGTGTTGTCCGAACCCGTGTGGATGCGCACATAGACCAACGCAAAACGAGTTCCCTGGCTGTTAGGCTTAACGGAAACGAGGTGCTGGTTTCCCTCGGTTCCTACTTTCAACTCCACCGCGTCTCCGCTGCGATCACTCTCACATGAGACGGGTTTGGACATTCCATCCTTTCCGTCGTAGCTCATGTGGCCTCCATTCCAGCCGCCGTGGCACTGGATGGGCTTGCCATATCTCTGTAGGTCTTTGTTGTAGAAGGCGATGATTTTGTCGGGAGGATCATCGGAGAGAAATTCCGCTGCGATCACTTTCATGGAGAATCCTGGCACCGAAAGGTTTACATTGGCGCTCTTCTTGTCGTCGCTATCGTCTTTCGGAGCTGGCTTGGCTCCAGGATAAAGCGTTAAGCCGGCGTCGCGGATATCGGCTTGCTCACTGACATGCAAATCACCGATGGGAGACTTGATGTCAACCTGCTTCTCGCCATCCTTGCCTTTGTCGTTCGTATTGATACTGCAAGCGGGGAGAATGCAGAGGGCGGCAAACACCGTGCCCAGCGCCAGTTTTGCAATAACATTTTGGCTGGAGATTTTACGGCTGAACTTTTTACTATTGAACTTTTTGTTGAACATCAGAGGAACCTCCTGAGCTGGGATGGGCTGAACTGGGCCGGGCGGGACGCTGGAGACCATCGCCACGCGATGCGATTCCCGGAATCATAACCGGCAGATGGCCGCCGATCGGAATCTCTCCGAAGATCGCCTTTACTGCCGCTGTTTCCGACACCGATGCATTGGAAAACGCACACACATAATTCTCAATCGCAGGAAAATCCTGCACCATATAAGGATTGCCCATGGCGAGCATGACGGTGCGGCTGGCTGCACGATCAAGCACTGCGTTGAGTAATGACCCAGTGGTATCGTCCATGGCAACCGTATTCGTCAAACCTCCGCCGGTAGCGCGCATCGCCTTGCCCGCCGTCGGAACCACATACACTGCGGCGATCACGTGTTCCGCCGCTTCGACCGCCTCGACCACGGACGACCTCATGCCCGCGGCTGAGCGTGCATCCACGTAGATTACGTGGGCATCCGGCACACGGGTTAGAATCTCGCGTTCGAGCATACGTCCTGACTCGGTGCGCATGTCGTCGGAAAAAATCACCACGACGAGACGGTTGCTTACCGCTGTCAATAAGTGATACGGAAGACCGGCCTCTGGAGTTCCAAGAGACTGTAGCGGGATTACTTTCCCGTTATCGCGAACCAGCGTAATCGCTTCATCAGCAATGCGTTGGCCAACTTCCAGGTTCTCCGGCTTTGCAACCTCATTGGAGAGTTGACTGAGGTCTACCAGCCGCGCCTTGTTCAAACCAACAGATGCCTTGAGTTCCAGAATTTTACGCACCGATTGATCGAGCCGTTGACGACTGATTTCGCCGCTGTGCACTGCCTGCATCATCGAGCGATAGCTGGCGTCGAGATTGGGTGGAATGATCAGCATATCGTTGCCCGCTTTGAAGGAGTCGACTGCTTCCCGTCCGATGTCCTTGGCATAAATGCGTGTCAACCCCGCCATGTCCAGGGCGTCGGTCACGACGAGTCCTTTGAATCCCATTTCTTCTTTGAGCAGGCCGTCCACAATCGACTTCGAAGTGGTAGCCACTCGATTGGGATCGGGATCGAGAGCCGGGACGGTGACGTGTGCCACCATCACGGCATCCACACCGGCATCAATCGCGTGCTTGAAAGGTGGCAACTCGACTGCATCGAGCCGTGCTCGATCGCCAGTAACTTCGGCGACGCCAAGATGAGAATCGGTTGCCGTGTCGCCGTGGCCGGGAAAGTGTTTGGCAGTGACCAGCATTCCGCCTTCGTGCGCGCCGCGAATATACGCCGCCACAAAATCACCCACCTGCGTCGGATCTCCTCCGAACGAACGCGTGTTGATGATGGGATTCGCAGGATTGGAATTCACATCAGCATCGGGAAAGAGATTCCAATGCACTCCGATCGCTCGCGACTCAAGCGCGGTGATGCGTCCAAAGATTTCGGCATCTTCCATTTTGCCGGTAGCTCCGAATGCCATCGCGTGAGGAAAAACGGTGGTGCCATTCAGGCGCATGGAGACGCCACGTTCAAAATCGGCCGAAACAATCAGCGGCAGCTTCGAGGTTCGTTGCAGCCGGTTGAGCAGGTCGGCAGTAACCGAGGGCGAGCTTTTGAGCAGGACAGGACCATCCACGGGGACACTCATGACCAGCGATCCAACGTGATATTTGCGGATGTTGTCGCGCAACTGAACAAAGATAGGATCGGCGTCATTCAGAAACTGCACTCTCACCCAGATGGCAAAGAGCTGACCAACTTTCTCTTCCGGCGACATCTTACGCAACGTCTTATCGACCCATTTCTGCCCCGCTCTGTCGACATGAATGGGACCAGGCTGTAGAAAGCGATCTTTATTTTTGGCGAAGCAGAGCGTGGCAGCTAACAGAAATGCAGTCAACAAAAGATGTCGGAACATGCAATGACAATAGCAAAAACGGGCGCGAACGTCTCCGAATGATTGCTAGCCGGTCGCGTTGGCGAATTCTTCAAATTTTCTGTTCAACAATTGCCATAGCTTCCGCCTGAATCGCCGGCTCATCCCCAAATCCGGCCAGCCAATGCACATCTGGTTCTCGCCGGAACCACGTGATCTGGCGCTTGGCATAGTTGCGATGCACCTGCTGCGCCGCGGCGAGCGCCGATTCCCGATCCAATTCGCCGCGCAAAAACTGTAGCGCCTGTTTGTATCCCAATGACGAGAGCGGACGCGCTGGTTCGCCATATTTTGCGAGCAGCCTTTCCGTCTCGGCAATCAGTCCGTCGTCGAACATTCTCTCGGCGCGCTGATTGATGCGGGCATAAAGGACCTCGCGCTCCGGATTAAGTCCGAGGCGCTGAATGCGAAAGCCTTGCAGCGGTTCGCGTCCCTGATGCCAAAGTTCGGTCATAGTTAGGCGAGAGGGCTGGCGCGAAGCCAGACATACTTCGATTGCGCGAATCATCTTCGGTACGTCATTGGCGTGAATACGGTTCGCCGCTGAAGCATCGAGACGCCGCAAGATGCGATGCAAGTGCTCAGTTCCGTATTTCTCCGCGCGTCCGCGTAGTTTATTGCGCAGCTCTTCGGACCGCTGCGGGCCAGGAAAAAGCCCTTCCAGCAGAGCGCGGAGATAGAGTCCAGTGCCTCCGCTGACGATGGGCAACGCGTTGCGCTGCTCGCTTTCACGCAAAATGTTTCTGCGCAGAGCGAACTCGCGCAAAATCTGTCGTGCCTGCCGCGCATAATCTCCCGCGGTAACATCGGTGAGCGGGTCGACGTAATCGAGCAGATGATGCGGGACTTCAGCGCGCTCGGCCGCAGTGGGCTTGGCGGTGCCGATTTCGAATTCACGATACATTGCGACGGAATCGCAATTGACAATTTCACCGCCGAAGCGCCGGGCGATCGCCAGAGCCAGAGCGGTCTTTCCACTCGCCGTTGGGCCGAGCGCCACAACGACCAGCGGCTCGCGTTGCGTAAAATTCAGCGCGCGCTCCAAGGAATGTACCGCCAGTAGCGAATGATGGTGAGAGCAAGCAGTAGAACTGCCATGAGAAGCAAACCGGTGGCCTCGGCTGCGTAGATGGAATGGCGGTGTTGATGCTGGTTGTCCCGATGCTCGGTGTCAGCTGCCGGCTTAGGAGGAACAGGGGCGTTCACGCCGCTATTGTAGCCGTTTCGGTCGTTGGTCGTTAGTCGATGGTCGTTAGTCGATGGTCATTAGTCGACGGTCGATGGCAAACACCGTTCGCGAACGCTCATCGCGAACGACTAATGACTAACGACCAACGACTTCCTCGCGGTAAACTACAGCCGCGCCGTCATGCCGATGTCTCCCTTTAACCGCGAAGCCAGACTTCTGCGCTTTGGCGTTTTTGAAGTCGATCTGGCCGCTGGAGAGCTGCGCAAGAACGGCGCTCGAATCCGGCTTCAGGAACAACCGTTTCAGGTGCTCACCACCCTGCTGCAGAATGCCGGTCAAGTTGTGACGCGCGATGAGCTGCGCGAGAAAATCTGGCCAGCCGACACCTTCGTCGATTTCGATCACAGCCTGAATACTGCGGTAAACAAGATTCGCGAGTCGCTGGGCGATTCCGCATCGAGCCCGCGCTTCGTTGAAACTCTGGCTCGCCGCGGATACCGCTTCATTGCTCCCGTCGATGGGATCGCGGCGGCCGCAACAATATCCGCGGCCTCGGAAGATACGGGGTCGCGGGCGGGGGCGCCCGCGCCACACGGGCTTAGTGCCGCGGCAACTTCGCCTGCGTCAGAAATCGCACTGCATCCCGAACTGCACGTGCCCGTTCCTCGGCGCGGATTGGTGCGCGCGCTTTTTGCGCTAATTCAGGTGATGTATCTCATCTTCTATGTGAGCGGTCTCGTTCATTTGCGCGATGCGGACCGCGTAGCCAGCCGATTTCTTCCGGGATGGAGAGCGCTTTTCATCGTTGGCGCTGTGTTGGTGACGGGAGCGATCGGGATTCCGCTGCGATTCTATTTGCTGTCGGCAGTCGCGTTTGATTTCCGAAAACTTGGTGGGACATTTGCGCGGCTCTTTCCATTTGTCCTTACCCTCGATCAGCTCTGGGCCATCGCGCCATTTTTGCTGCTGCCGCAGATCGGAGTAGGCTTGACGTTCGCCGCGACTGCCGCGTTGCTTTATGTTCCTTTTTCGGAGCGAACTCTGGTCCGGATGGCCTATCAAAGGGGGACCTGAGATTTACAGAATCTCAGCCTGTCCCCACAGAGCCGGCTCCACATGAATACGGTCTAGCCACCGCCGTTCGGTTGCGGCCCCGCACAATTTCCGTACGTTCCCCCGGAAAAATAGGCGGCTGCTAGCAGACGTCGCTTAAGACTTGCTGCCGAGCCACGGATGAAAGAGTTCAGAAAACCTGGTGCGATCGAAGCCGAGGCCACGCTCGCTTCCTGCACGTCCCCCTGGTTCCATTCGAACCATGTGGCCACTTGCTCCAGGGTGGACGGGTAATCAACCTCCGCTTTGGCCGAACGAGAATTTTGGGGATCTTGGGTGCGGCAATCGCTCGGGTCATCCGGAAAATCCACAAACAGGGTCAGGTTCAGAAGCGTGGTCACGTCGTGAAATGATCCTCGCGAGTGCGTATGGCATCTGTCGCCAGCATCTCCATCATGCGCCGGAGCGATCGCGAAACTGATAATGGGAGTTTCCACCTGGAGCGGAAGTGGACTAAAGGTCCCAGTATCGGGCGATCCAGTGAGCGAAAATCCGTTAAGCGTCGTGACCGTATAACGCAAAGAGGTGGAGGTGACCCAATCCTTCTCCGTCGAAACATCAGGAGGATACTTGGAATCAGCACGGCTTCGAAAGTGGGCAGCTGCCACGTAGGCCTCCGGCTTGGGTAGGCGGATGGCATACCGCACCAATTTGGTGTCGAGCACATGCTGAACGGCCGCAGCGTCAATTTTCACCCGCAAGATGTTGGGATCGAGAGTGCCAGCTGGGGATCCGCTACGAGCCGGCATGGAGAGATCATAAACTCCCGCTCCCAGCTGTTTATCCCACCTCTGTATGAATAGATCGCGATGCCTGGTGGTCTTCGGCGCCATAGCAATCACGCTATTAGCGTCCTTTGGATCAGGAGCGAAAGCCCACGGACCTTCGAAGATAACAAAGACTTGTTGCGTGGCTGGCGTGGTTAGTTGTGGTTGTGTCGCAGGCGCAGTCTCCTTGGTCTGGTTACAAGAGACCATGATGATGGCTACCAGGAAAACGCTGGCCAGCATAACCGGGGAACTACACGAGTGGCGTGGATTTCTCATCGATCCTCCTGTTGGAAGTTTCATGGACGTCCGTAAGCGGCAAATGCCGCCCAATAGTAGGGGTGAATCGTGCGTGGGTTCAATAGCATTTTCAGTGAGGTCAGCCGGGTTGCATAGGAGACGGGCTGGCCGGAAAGCAAAGAGCGATAAAAGGAATCCGCAAATGCGTTGGCCTCGACAGAATCTACCGCCCAGCGGCTGGCAACCACGTGCGGCACTCCGGAAGTCTGGAGAGCCTCGGCCACGCTATCGAAACCGCGCGACCCTCCTTCGCCCGAGTCGGTGCTGCACGCCGCGAGAACGGCCAATTGCATATTCTGCAAATCGAGATTACGCAAAATGGCGGCGTCCAGAAGAAGAGGAGCGCCGGTGTGCACATCTCTACCCGCCAGCATCAATCCCGTACCGTTTGAAGTGGTGATGGCATGTCCCGCAAAATGAAAAACAGCGGCTGCCGGCAGTGCTTTCGCAATCGCACCCAGCGTTGCTTCCGGACCTTTGAGTACGCGTGGAGAACGGAAGCCGCTAGCGACTTTGTCTGCTCCAGCGGCAACGTTCGGGAGGGCGAACAGGCCGGCATCCGGCGACGAAGCCGCGCTGCCTACGACCAGGGCGGGCAAGTCGGGTGAGATTGGCGTTTCGGGGTGCATACCTGCTTCCGCGTACGACCCAGGCGAGTGAACGATGGGCCCACGGTCGATGAGGTAGTGGCCACCTGCATCCAACAGCGCTTCGAAAGGTAGTCTGGCCAGAAAACCTTCGCTCTCGATCACGAGCGTCCGCTTCGGGTCCAAGTTCTGTTCAACCGGAGCGATAAGGAGCGAATATAAGGTCTGACTGTCGCGGCGCAGCGCGCTCAGGTCTGAGGCGGGATCCGAACACTGGGCATAAAAATTCGCTGCCAGATCCTCCAACTCTTCCTTCAATTCTCGAGGCGATTTCGGAATCCACTTCGTGCTTATGCCGCGGTTGTCATAGACCCAAATGGCGAGGCCGTCGGGCAGTACTCCATAGACTAGTACGGTTTGGTTGGAAAGAAGCGGAAGTGAAGAAGGCAGCCGGGACGGATCGGGCAGCGATTGCGATAGCTCCGGAATCTGTGAGGTCGAGCGCCCGCGTATGCCGACGCGCTGCGGCGCGCCCAGGTACCACTCGAACATATCGAGCGCTTCCTGTTCGCGTCCCTCAACCAGTTCGGCTTCGGCGAGTCCCAGGTATAGCGGAGCCGCGTCTTTGCTCCAACTCACTCGGCTCGCCTCGGAAGTCAGGGATTTCAGATTTTGCTCGGCCAAGCGCAGCGCCGGCTGGAAAGCCTGTTCGGCCTCTGCTGGATGATGGCTGCGGAGCTGCACTTCGCCCAATGTGGAGTAAAAAATCTGTGCAAGATAATTGTTGGAAAGTTGCCGAACCTCATCCTTAACACGAGTCAAACGACTCAGAGCCGCATCGAACGCATTTTGACTCGCCTCCAATTGGGCAGTCCTGATCTCCGTCTCAATACGGTCGGCCCGAATGGCTTCGCTTTGCGGGGCAAGAGCATAGAGTCGGGTGGCTTCCGCGTATTCGAGTTCGGCCACCTTAAACTGGTCGGCGAGGTTGGCCGCCTTAGCCATGCTGCGATGAGCAAAGGCGCGCAACGGCAAATTTCCGTCGGCGTCAATCGCAGCTACTGCTTCGCGCCAGATTGCCAACTGCAGATTTGACCGACTTGCGGCGTCGGCACCGAGGGCCGCCTGGAAGTATAGGTTGTAGCCACGCATCGGAGGAAACTGTCCCGACCAGTAGCGTTCTAAACCGGTGCAGACTAGCTTCCATCCGCCCGATCGGTCACCGATGTCAAATTTATTTGAAGCAACAAACCCCAGAGCCCGCAGATAGAGGGCGCCGTAGCCGGCCTGCCCGGCTCGATCCAGAGCGCGGCGCGCGTCTTTTTCGTGGGTGCCGAGATCGCCCATTAGCAGCGAACAGACGCCCTCTTCCAATTCAAGCTGAATCTGTACCCAAGGGTAGGAATAACGTATGGACTCCGTTGCCGCAGATACCGACCGACGCCGGCAGTCTTCGCTCCGCCTCGTCATATAAGCTGCGAGGGCTTGTTCGAACTGTGCGCGCAGTACGCCCGCTGTGTTCCCCGAACCGCGAAATAATTTTTCGGCAAGCTCACTCTGTTGGCGGGAGACGTCATAGTCGCCGGCGTCATTAGCTTGAACGGCGCGAGCGAGCGCGGTTGCTGCTTGCTTGAAATGTGGTGCGGAAGATCCGCGCAGAAGATCAACCAGCCAATGGTCACCGTGTTTCTCGCTGGTCAGGTCCGCCAAAAAAAAAAGCGCCTGCGAGGCGTTCGGATCAGCGTTGGTCTTACTTTCAGGAAATGCGTGGCTTTCAGGAAAAGCCTGGGGCAACCAGGAGCGGACGGCTTCGTGCAGATATTCTTCGATACGGAGGTCTATTTGGGAGCCGAGGTCTGCGCTGGTGGCCATGGCTACTATCTGGCGGGGAGACAGCAGCGGGGTTGCCTTGCTCTCATGCGCTTTTAATTTTTCCTGCACCGCGTTGGCACGGTTGCGGGCTTCTTCTGCCCACTGTGAGTTTGTATCCACGCGCAGGTAATGCTTCCAGTCATCGAGAGCTTGTTGATAAAGGAACTGATGCTCCGAGACAATGGCGCGATTAAAAAGAGCAACTGGATCGTCGGGACTTAGTTTCAGGGCCAGACTCAGGTACTCGTAGGCGGCACCCAAATCTTCCTTCCGGTCTTCTTGCAGAGCACGCTGGAAGTAAGCGGTCGCGAGATCAATCAGCAGAGCGGGCGAATGCGGGTCCAACTCCTGGGCGCGGCGCAAAGCTTCTACGGCTGCGTCATACTTGCCTTCGAGCACGTCCGCCTGCGCTTTGGCCTGAAGCCAGGCAGGATCGGAGGGATGAGATTCGAGTTGGCTGGCAATCAGCGCTTCCGCTTTTAGGAGTGCTGGTGGACGGCTGGTAAAGGAGGCGGCTGGTCCGAGCGACACGCGTAGAGGCGCATAGTTTGCGCCTGCGATTCTGAGTTCCAGGGTGCGCTTCTCGGTGTAGGCGCGGGCGAGTAGGCTATCGGCAGTGTCGGCCTGGTTCCTGTGGACTGCTACCCACGATCCCGCGGCAACCACGGCTACCACGGCTAGCAATGCAGCCCCTGCCATCGCTATACGTGGAACAAACAACCATCGCTGCCCCCACGGTGTAGATTTCCGATCCGGCTGCGTACGCGGTGTTCCGGTGATGCGCCGGGCAAGTCTTTGCTGCCACTCGGCTTGCGCGCTCGCCAAGGTTGCAATGTATCCCCGCTCAGCCTCGGTCATCTCGCCATTCAGATTGGTAAATTCGGCTACAGCCGCGCGCAACAATGGACCACAATAATCACAGCGGCTGGCATGTTCCACGTAAGCAAGCGTTTCATCGGGCGATGTCACTCCGCCGGAAATCTCACGCCACACTGCTGCGCCCGGACAGTCGGCCTGGCGCAAGGCAGATTCAGCCGGTCTCATATTCTTTAGTTGGTGATCCAGTTGGCGATCTAGCGATGATAAGTCGTCAAATTGTTGCCGGCAGGACGCACACACGGCGAAATGAGGGTGCGCATCCACTGCGTTCAGTGCGGGTATATTCAGTGCGGATTCCGTCCGCTGACGAGATTCCTCGAGCAATTTTGCAAGCTCGGCTGGGCCGATATGCTCGTTGGGATTTCCTTCCAAAATTAACTCCCTATTCTTTTAGAACGATTTTGCCGGTTCAGAACCTTCACTTCGCGGTGCGGAGCTGAACTAATAACATGACTCCGGATCATCGCCGCCAGCCGCATGAGCACGCTTTCCACACCTTCTGTGGTCAATCCGATGGAGGGGATGGCTGCGATCTCGCTGGCGGTAAGTCCCTGGCGGTGGCGCAACCAGAAAATCGTGCGCTTTCTTTCCTGATCTTTCCCAGCGGTAACCTGCCGCAGAATCTTGTCGATATGCTCTAGCTGCACACGCTGGCTGACAGCGTCAAAGCTGTCGGGGCCAGTTGTTTTCAGCTCTATTTTGAATGGCTCTGTTGCCGGATCGCCGATGGTTATGGTTTGAACTGCACCACGCTTTGCAGCCAGCGCACCTTTGAAGTGATCATGGACAACATTCGCAGCGACCACCTTTAGGAATCCATAAATGGAATCCTGGTGCCGTGGCTGGAACGATCGTAGTAACCGGCAATCGTCCTCGCAGAGTTTCAGGTAGCTATCCTGGACCAAGTCGTCCAATTGAGCGCGGGACGGTTCGCCCCACTGGCGGGCAGTCCTAAGCACTGCGGCGGCGATTACCCCGTGAAATCGACGGATGAATTCTGACCAGGCCCACTCGTCTTTCGAGCCAGCGCACGCTCTTACCAATTCCGTTGACGAGAACTCCGCGAAGGGCGCCAAGTAACCACTCCAGGTGGGGCGGATTTTACAACAGTTTTGCCGCAAGCATCGTTAAAAGATTTTATGTATGAATAAGTACGCTGAGTAGCGCGTATGTATTGGGGCTACGGATCGCAGAATCATTTTATCTGCGCCGATTTATCTATTATGACTAGGCCAGCAGTTTCGCCGCTTCTTTCGCGTAGTAAGTCAGGATCATATCCGCCCCCGAGCGCCGGATGCAGATGAGCGATTCCATCATGACGCGCTCCCGATCGATCCACTGATTGCGGGCCGCGGCTTCGATCATCGCGTACTCTCCCGATACCTGATATGCCGCCACGGGCAGATCGAATCGCTGTCGAGCCGCGGCAATCACATCGAGGTAGGGCATTGCTGGCTTCACCATGATCATGTCCGCGCCTTCTTCGATATCCAGTTCGATTTCACGCATTGCCTCGCGCATGTTGGCCGGATCCATCTGGTAAGAACGGCGATCCCCGAACTGCGGCGTTGAATCCGCCGCCTCACGAAATGGCCCATAGAAACCGGACGCGAACTTCGCAGCATAAGAAAGAATTGGGGTGTTTTCGAAGCCTGCCTGGTCGAGCGCTCCGCGAATCGCGCCGACCCGTCCATCCATCATGTCCGACGGAGCGATGATGTCCACTCCCGACCACGCCAGCGAAACAGATGTACGCGCCAATAACTCCAGGCTCGCGTCGTTCACGATTTCATACTCCGCTGTAGCCGGAGGTGCCGCGGCCGCGCCCAATGATTGCGGCTCCGCATTCACTTTCACGTTAGTTTTCACTATGCCGCAATGCCCATGCGACATGTATTCGCACAGGCAAACGTCGCCTATTACCACAACGTCTTGCACTTCACTCTTGATGGCGCGAGTTGCCCTCTGCACAATGCCATCTTCTGCCCACGCGCCGGTGGCCACTTCATCTTTTTTCTCCGGCAGCCCGAACAAGATGATCGACAACACTCCCAGCGCACGGGTGGCACGCACTTCCTTCACGGCCTCGTCGACCGAAAGATTGAAAACGCCGGGCATGGAGCGCACTTCTTTGCGGATCCCCGTCCCAGGGCAAATGAACAGGGGATAGACCAGAGATTCCGGTGTTAGCCGAGTCTCGCGCACTAAGGAACGTAGACTTTCAGTGCGCCGCAAACGGCGCAGGCGGTTGGCGGGGAATGCCATGACAGGGCAATTCTAGCAGTTATTGCTGTCCGGACCGCCCGTGGGTTACTTCAGTAACCCATGGTAACCACCTGGTGATCTAAACAGATTGTTAAGAACATCATATGATTGACAGCGGTGTCTAGACGCCACATCTCGATGCTCCTTTGGGGAGCTGGGTTATTGGTGGCATTTGCTCTGGCGCCGGTCGTATTTCCCAATCCTCAGTTTCGCGTGACCATGGGGGACCTGGTTCCACTGCTGGTGATCAGCGCCGCGTTTGTCGTCTCCACCCGGAATGCTTTCGATAGTCGCGGTCATACTCGCCTGTTTTGGAGTCTGGTGGCGGCGGGCATGGCGATGTGGTGTTTCAGTCAGTCGTGCTGGGCGTGGTATGAGGTGGTGGTCGATCGCAATCCGCTGCCGGATCCCTTTCCTGGGGATATCGTTCTATTCCTGCACGTTGTTCCGATCATGGCGGCCGTGGCGATTCGTCCGCATCAGGCCGACGAGCGCGAGGGGATGCTGCCGAGCGCACTGAATGTGTTGCTCCTGCTGGTATGGTGGGTCGTCGTCTATGCCTTCTTCGTTTTTCCAGAAGAATACATTGCCATCAATATCCCGGTGTACAGCGCGCGGTGGGACTTACTTTATCTGGCCGAAGGGCTGATATTGATTACCGTGTCTGCCTCGGCATTCTTCACCAGTTCTGGAGCCTGGCGTGAGCTTTATCGCAATATCTTTTTCGCCAGTACACTGTACACATTTTCTTCGGAGGCCATGAATTCCGCCCTAGCGCGCGGCCGGTACCAGACTGGCGGAATCTACGACCTTCCATTTCTCGCTGCTACGCTGGGGTTTCTCTGGGCGGCCATCTCCGGGAGGCGGTGCCTTCGCGACACTCAGATGTCGCCTTCGATCATGCCCGCCAGTCAGCCAGTCGCTCCTCTCCTTGCGAAACTCGCGCTGATCTCCCTCCCTGTCATGGGATATTGGGCACTGTTCTTGAGCCATGACCAGACCTATCTGCGCCAAATCCGTTTTGCCGTGGCTATGGCCGGTGTCGCCCTGCTGGCCTTCGTTGTTTTTCTCAAACAACATTTACTGGACCAGAGGCTTCTGCAGTTGCTCAAACATTCGCGCAGGAGCTTTGACAACCTTCAGCGATTGCAGGGACGAGTGATCCAACAGGCCAAACTGGCTTCGCTGGGAGAATTGGTCGCGCTTGCCGCCGGCGAACTGGAGTTTCCGCTCTCGGCCATCCTTAGCAGTTCCGAACGGATGGCCGCCTGCAGCAATCTAAGCCGCGAGCAACTTTCTAACGCGCAGAAAATCGGTCAGCAGGCCCGGCGCACTCGCGAACTCGTGGCCGACCTGCTCAGTTTCGCCCAGCAGACTCCGGGAGAAAAAAGTCCTCTCGAGCTGAAACCTCTTTTGCAACGCGCAGTTCAAATGGAAGGTTTCAAGCTTGAAAACAGGAAGATCAGCCTGACTGTGGAAAGTCACGATCCATTGCCTCGCGTTCTCGGAAATCCCAACCAGCTCTTGCAGGCCTTTCTTCAGATCGTCGAGAATGCCGTGGACGCATTACAGGAAATCGGTGGTGGGCGTCTGCAAGTTTCGCTCTGGCGCGAAGAAAGTGAACTGATCGTCCAATTTGCCGATTCCGGTCCCGGCTTGCGCGATCCCGAGCGCGTGTTCGATCCTTTCTATACCACCAAGCCGGTTGGCAAAGGTACCGGTCTCGGACTCAGCGCCACCTACGGAGTAATCCAGGACCACAAAGGCCAAATCACCTGTTACAACCGTCCTGAGGGCGGAGCCGCATTTGAAATCCGCCTTCCGGCGCTCAAGGTCACCGGCACTCTTGCTGAAGCGGCCCGCGCCTGAGACGGTCAATAAACCTTCTCGTTGACTTTCCAAAGGTGCGATGGCGCGAGCGTCAGTCTTTTAATCAGGCAACTCTAACGGAAAGTTCGGTGCCGTTCTTGAGCGGCAAGGTCACCGAAAGGAAGCCGTTGCCGGGATCGCGCACAAAGTCTAGAAAATCTGGTTCGGCATTGTCGTTCATGACATAGGCCCCGACGCGAAGTTGAGGAGCGATAATTTCAATTACTTCACGCGCGAGGGAAGGCTCTTCCTCGCGTGGCCAACCGTCAATCAGCGCGAAGTCGACCTGACCTCCGAGATCGCGCAGCGTCTGTCGGGCATCGCCCTCGCGAATTTCGGCATAGTCAGCCAGGCCGGCTTCTCTAAGGTTGCGCTTGGCGGTCGCGACTTTTGCCGAAACGAGTTCAGACCCGATCACGGTACCGCCGCCATTGTCGCGCATAGCTGCCGCGAAATAGAGAGTCGACATGCCGACCGAGGTCGCGAACTCGACGACGCGCGTCGCACGCATGCCACGGCAGAGAAGGTAGATCAGATCGCCCTGTTCCGGGTGAATAGAAAAGCCATAATTGGCATAGTCGAATGGATCCTGGCTCTCGGCTCGACTGTCTTTTGGACCGCCATCCGCTGGACGACGTCTTTCGGCTTGCAGCCGTTCAATGACAGCCAGGACGCGAGCATCCCGAATCGTGCTGCTCAAAGCATTCTGCATAATATCGTTCTGCATAAATCAGACCTCTTTCGATTTTACTGTCGGTTTTTCGGCTGGATTTTCGGTTTGGGATGACGCTGCCATGTTCCCGAGTATCTCAGCTGTGGCGCGATCAAGGATTTTGACAATGCGTCGCGCCTCGTTGGGATCGCAACCGCGTTTACGATGGAGTGCGTGCTTGAGACTGTGGCGCGCCCGGTGAACTTCATCGGAAGCACCGCCATCAGAATCGCCAACTCCAGCGAATGCCTCGCGCACCTGATCCATCCGTCCGCCGATGCGGGACAGGGTATCAAGGATCGCTTCGGCGTTCGCGCGATTGGCGGCGAGATGCGTCTGACCCTCGGCAGTGATGCTATAGAGCTTCCGCGTTCCCTGCTGCTCCACACTGGCGTGCCCGATTTCATTGAGATAGGTGAGCGCTGGGTACACGACGCCAGGACTGGGAACATAGAATCCGCCCGAACGCTCTTCGATCGTTTTTATAAGCTCATAGCCGTGTGCCGAATGCTCGGCTAGGAGCGCCAGGATCACAAGCTGGATGTCGATCGCATCGAGCTTTCGTCCTCCAGGAAAATCGCCTCCACCAAAACCACCCATGAAGCCGTGGCCGCCGTGACGGAATCCGTGTCGTCCGCCGTGACGGCCAAAACCGCGACCGAAGCGAGCGGAGAATTCTTCGAAATAGTTATTGTTAAACATGTTTTATAATATATCTTAAGATATATTTTAGCGCAACTATTATTTTGAAAAACGGCTGGATAGTGCTAACCAATTCTATGTAAAGAGCTTACTCAAAAATAACTGTGGGATTGGGCCGTTATGAGCTTATCCACCACTCGCTACGACAGCATCCGCGACTCGCGCTGCTTCCACCGCGAGTCGCACATCGTGCGTCCGGATGATGTGCGCCCCTTTCAGGATCAAAGCTGTCTCGGCAGCCACCGTTCCGTAAAGTCGCTCGGCAACTCCCGCATCCTTGCCGTCATGCGCCAGCGCTCTTCCGATAAATGATTTGCGAGACACTCCCGCCAGCAACGGGAAGCCCGTCTGCTGCAGTTCGGCGAAGTGCGCCAGCAGCGGGTAATTTTCCTCGAAGCGCTTCCCGAACCCGAACCCGGGGTCGAGCACCAGGCGATCACGCTTGATCCCTGCCAGAGTTGCTGACTCGGCCCACTGGCGCAAATCCCGCTTGATCATCAGCACCGGATCGCCGATCGGCGGTAGCGACCGCCATTCTTCCGGCCGCCCACGCGTGTGCATAAGCACGGCTCCCACTTTGAGTTCGGCTAGCGTTTTCGCCATCTTCGGATCCCATCGGAACCCGCTCACATCGTTTACAACTTCTGCCCCAAGTTCCACTGCCGCGCGCGCTACGCTCGCTTTGTAGGTATCGACGCTTATCACCGCGTTAGGTCGTCGCCGCTTCAAGTCCCGGATCACCGGCAGCACGCGCCTTCGCTCTTCTTCTTCGGACACTGGGGCCAGCGCTGGTTCCACCGGCGTCGCGTCGGCCCGCGCAGGATCGCCCTTGATATCACCAACCGCCGACGTCACTAACGCCCCAGGCCGCGTCGACTCTCCGCCCACATCAATGATGGTTGCGCCTTCATCGAGTAACTGTTCGGCGTGGACCACGGCCTTCTCGGCATCGATGTAGAGTCCGCCGTCGGAAAACGAGTCGGGCGTTACATTCACGATGCCCATGATTAGAGTTCGTCGCCCCAATTCAAGGACTCGATCACCCACGTTCCACTGAAAAATCGCTCGCATGGTTGCCGCTATTCTAGAACGAGTCCCTTTTTTGGGGTGTTACAATTCCACTGCAATGCCTCGCTGGCAATCAGTTGCGCGTCTGCTATCCATCGTCATTCTGCTGGTCGCGCAGATCCTAGTCACGCAGACCCTGGCCGCGCCCGTTAAACCGGGAAAGGAGCCGCCGCTTCAGGATCGCATTGCCGCCGTGCTCAGCGCGCCTGACCTGGGTCATGGCTTTTGGGGCATCGAAGTGGTGTCTGCCGCAACCGGTGATACGTTGTATTCGCAAAACGCCGATAAGCTGTTCACTCCTGCATCGAACACTAAGCTCTTCACAACCGCAGCCGCGCTCGCTCTGATCGGTCCCGACTACAAGTTCCGAACTACCGTCGAAACCACCGGAACTCTCGACCGCTATGGCCGTCTTAACGGAGATCTCGTCCTCGTCGGCCACGGCGACCCTAATCTCTCTGGACGCGAACTCCCCTACGATCTTAAAACTCAGCGCAACGACGATCCCATTCAAGCTCTCGAAACGCTCGCCGATACACTGGTGCAAAAAGGCGTGAAATTCATCGACGGCGATATTGTGGCGGACGACTCGTACTTCGCCTTCGAGCGCTATGGTGAAGGTTGGAGTCAGGACGACTTGGTCTGGTCTGACGGTGCTCCCGTCTCGGCCCTGACCATCAATGACAACGTTGTTTTTGTGAACATTCTGCCCGCCGACCGCCCCGGCGAAAAAGCTTTCGTCAGCATCAAACCGTTTGCCGATTACTATCACCTCGACAATCGCATCATCACCACGCCCGCGGGCACGGGGCGTAAGTTTTTCGTCAACCGCGAGCCCGGCTCGATGGTTCTCACGCTCTGGGGTAACATGCCGGTCGATGACGCCGGCACCAATGAAGCCTTGGCCATTGAAGATCCGGCAGAGTTCGCCGCCTTGCTCTTCCGTCAGTTGCTCGAGAAGCGTGGCATCGTAATCTACGGGCACCAGCGGACTCGCCACACTGAACTTTCCAGCCTTTCGACTTTCAGTGTGACCACCATCGCGCCGTCGCACGGAGGCAGCGATGGCCAATCGGATCCGTTAAAAGCGAACCAGCCCATCACGCTCGCGAGTTACGAATCGAAGCCGCTGTTGCAGGATATCCGCGTAATCAACAAAGTCAGCCAGAACCTGCATGCGGAAATTCTGCTGCGCCTTTTGGGACGCGAACGTGGCAACGCCGGAACCATTGAGGGCGGCCAAGAAGTTCTCCAGGGATTTCTGACCCAGGCCGGAATCTCGAACGACCAGTATGTTTTTTATGATGGCTCCGGGCTCTCACGCCAGAACTTAGTAACTCCTCACGCCATTGTCCAGCTACTACGCTATTGCTCAACACAGCCCTGGGGGGCCGACTATAAGGCAACTTTACCGATCGCTGGCGTTGATGGCTCACTCTCCGATCGTTTTATCTCTCCGCGCCTGCAAAACCGCATTACGGCCAAAACCGGCTCCCTAGGCGGTGTGAAAGCGCTCTCCGGCTATGCGACTACTGATGCCGGACAAACCGTCATTTTCTCCATCCTGTCCAATAACTTCAATATCCCTGCCAAGCGAGTTACAGATGCGATCGATCAGTTAGTGCAGGCGATCGTCGAGGACACTGCAGCAGGACGCCAGGACGCTAGATAATAGCGGGGCTGACTCTTTGTGCGTGTGTTCGCGACGGGCGTTGAGTAGGAAAGTTAGTTATTGTCGACACATGTCGCACTTGAATTTCAACGGCCACACAACCACGCTTCTGTGTGGAGGTTGCAATGGAACCACATCGCGGGTCCGGATTAATGGGTCCGCTGACTGTCCCTATGCAGCCTTTTTCAAAACGCTGGGCATCTCCTTGCCAGCAAAGTCGTGGGCTCGGAGTTCCGAGGCGATGGAGATCAAGAAGCACACGACACCGACCTCAAACAGATTCCGCTGCGACAATTGCATGTTCGCAAACAGCGTCTTGGCCACGTTAAGATGCACCAAGCCACCACATACCAGTGCTATCCAGCCGACATAGTAGGTGACTCTTCCAATCAATTTCAGACGAACGAAGTGATCCATGGCAAAACCCTCCCGGCAAAACTAGAGTACGAGTGTGCTCTAAAACGGGGGAGTTAGTGAGCGCGGAAATTATACACCGTTTCGTTGGGCCTGCAAGTGTTATCGTTTAGGACAAAACATCGAGGTTGACACTCATAATAAGACGCTCATAGAGGAGTACAAATGCTGGCTTCGAGCAAGGTTATTGGCTTTGTTCCTACCAAAGATTCAGCGAAAGCAAGAGGCTTCTACGAAGGTAAGTTGGGGTTTCAATTCGTCAGCGACGACATGTTTGCCCTGGTCATGCGTGCCGGTGAAACTATGATCCGTATTGCCAAGATCCAGGACTTCACTCCACCTCCGTTCACCGTGCTGGGCTGGGAAGTTTCAAACATCGGGGAAGTCGTTGCATGGCTTCAGCAGCGAGGAGTCGCTTTCGAAAAATATCCGTGGGTTCAAGACAAAGAGTCGGGAATCTGGACTGCACCCTCCGGCGACAAAATCGCATGGTTCAAGGACACCGACGGAAATGTGCTTTCCGTCAGCCAGCATAAGTAACGGCCCGGCGCTGAAACTTCTCCGAGTAGTCCCGGGCGAACGATGAGGCCCAAGGTCTTTTTTCCGCTGGGTTCGCTGCTAGAAAGGCCCGCCAAACTGGCAAGCTCTGAAGTAGCAAACGTCAGATGAAAAAGGGCTATTTGTTTACTTTCTCCACCACCTGGCCCATTTTTTCATAGGGCGTGCACTTGTCAGGAGGGGTGAACAGAGCTTTGTCGGGAGTACCTAGCACGATATCGCGGTAAACGGCTGTGTATTTGTGCGGTGGTATCGCCGTTTCGATCTTCACGGGAATACCTTTAAGATCCTGCGCCTCCCACACCGTGGCCTCGATGGTTTTGCCGTCGGGTCTGGTCACCACGACCTTTTCAATCTTGCTGGGGTGGCCCTCGACGACTTCCGTGCCTGCAGGTATCCGTTCCACCTTGGTACCGTTCAGCAACTCCAAAGGACTGGGAAACATTTTGACCTGTTCAGGCCGCAGCGCAACGCACTGGCGGCTGCCGTCAGGATACGAGGTCAGGTTATAGATCTTGAAGGGCGTATAGATCGTCGACCAGGCCGCGCTCCGCTCCATCCGCACGCTGGTGCCCGCGCGATTTACCTTCATGGGGATGTCAACATTCGCCAGAAGAACCTGCGTGGCCGAGAAGTCGGGGAAATCCCAGGGAGCCACGTTGTCTTGCGCGTGCAGAAGAGTTGCGGACAATATCAGTGCCATGGTCGCCACGATTTTCCCGATGCTTACAGACTGCTTCATTACGTTCTCCTTGTTAGTTGGAACAAAGTTAGTTCGAACAAGCGTGATTCGACAAAATATGTACACATGGAATCACGAGCCCTTTGCTGAAAGCAAGTGCTGGGGATAAAGTGCCGAGGTAACACGTCCGTTTTCGGCTTACGCAGCCACTGGTCAACCAGAGCAAAAAAAAGGCCCCGCGAGCAGGGCCTCTTCGCAACCCGCAGTCAAATCAACCGCGGAAAAAGCAAGGCTTACTTGCCGAGCAGACCGAGCGGGGTTCCCACTCCTGTGCACTCGTCATAGGATGCTACGACTGCCGGACCACCGTTGGAGCCCTTCTTTACGTCGTAGAAGTTCTTCGCGTAATCCGTAAACGTCGCCAACTGACTGTAGATCAGGTTGTTTTCTTCGGTGTTGAAAAAGTCATCGCCGCCGGTGATTGGAGTCAGGAAAACCGTTCCCAGCCGGTTGTTCGACCGATTGATGATGCTGGCCAGCGACGGAGACGAAACACTGGTGCCTCCGACTTGGAACCAGCCACCGTTGTACCCTGAGTAGACGTAGACGCCGCTGTTCGGATCGGCGTTGAACGACAGATCAGGTGTGACGCGATTGCTTTGCCCAAAGATCGGGAACTGGAAGTTCGCCCAAGGTCCCATGTTGCCGCCGGTAAATCCGGTGACATACGTTTCCTCCGAGCTGACGCCGCCGCCTGCACCGCTCCAGCAACCCTGATAGGAGTAATGACCGTTTGTCTTAAGGCGATAGACCGAAGTGCCGCCCGCGGAAATCACCCAGGGACTGCCGCTAGGATATCCAGTGGTGGCACCTTCATAGCCGTCATCGCCAGAGGAAGCAAAGCCCTGGATGTGAGTTGTAAACCCAGTGGCGCCTACGTAATTCCAATCAGCGAAAAACGGATCGTCGGCTGTCTGCCCAGAGAATTCGCCGCCTTGCCAGCTATTGGTGACCTGTCCGCCTTCGGGGTAGTTGTCGACAATGTAGTTGAAGGCAACCTGCTCAGCATAGAACAGATTGGCATTGGAGTTCGTGCAAGCTTCGACCAGGATAATTGCGGCGTTGGGAGCAAAGACGTGCGCCCACTCGATGTCCAGCGACTCTTCGAGAGCCCAGCCCGCATTTGCTGCAGGCTTAGTGCAGGCTCCGTTTCCGTTAGCGTAGATCTTCGTGAAACTCGTCGCAGCCAGCGGCCATTGAGCATTAAAGGTAGTCACGTCGCTTGCGGCGTCCGGATTGTCATAAGCGTCGACGATAGCGATGGCACCATAGCCGGCAGCACTCGGACCGCCGCCATTTACGTTTGGTACGCATCCAGCGCTAGTGGGGCTCTTCACATAGATGCAGCCCATCGAATTCGGCGTTTCCGTCGTTTGTTCATAGCTAACCTCAGGGTTGACACCTTCTAGCGTCGGCAGGACTGTCGGCTTGATGCCGTCGATGCTGCGCAACAGGTATGTGGTGTGCGCAAAACCGGACGGCGCTTTGTCGGTCTGGGGAACAAAAACTTTTCCGGCTTGTTCCGCGCGCGGGACCAGCTCTTGCTGCGAAGCCCTGCGCGTGCTGCCATCTTGCGCCATTGCTACGGCGCCAAGAGCGATGATTGCTACCAATCCTAGAACCTTGGATCCCTTCATAAGTGACTCTCTCCTTGGAATGTTTTGTCTGAAACTCAGACGTTTGGGGTTGAATACTTGAATGTTTGAAACAAACCCTCCCGGACGCCCCCGGCTCAGAACTATGCCGAGCTGTTCGAGTGGCCTGTTCCAGTAGCCGTTGCGAACTTCGGTTCACTGCCTGGTTTTAAATCTTGCTTGCTGTCGCCCTCGTTCGGGCACCTTCGACTGCTAAACATCCAACAGGGGGAGAGCTTTGCACGCAGATCGTCCAGCTGGCAGTCGCGAAAAAAGTCGCGAGAATGCACCAGACAGAGCTTGCTGTAGCAACTCTCAACAAAGCTACTTTTTAAGGGAAGTTTTGCTACTTACGACAAGGGTCTTCTGGATGGTCGACCCTCGATTGTCGAGATTATGTATCAAGTCAGTTTGGTCGTCAAGAACAAAATCAGACTCCCACAAAAATTCCTTGAGGTGCAAGATCTTTCACCTCTGCACCAAAAACCTTGCATTGACGGAACAAACAATTGCAATTACGGACAGAGACCAGCGGGCGAAACCGGCCATGGACCTGGACTAGAGGTGTTTTCACGGGCGATTCAAGGCGGGACTCACCCCAGTATTCCCATCTTTTTCCCTACGCGTCCCAACACTTCGAGCGCTTGCTGCAGTTCTTCTTTCGTGTGCGTAGCAGTCATGATGGTTCGTATGCGCGCTTTGCCTTCAGGCACAGTGGGAAATGCGATGCCGGTTCCGAGCACGCCTTCTTTGAACAGCTCGCGAGAAAAATCCATGGTCAGACGTCCGTCGCCAATGATGATGGGAGTGATCGGCGTCTCGCTGGCGGGAGTGGTCTGGCCTCCAATGTTGAAGCCGAGCAGGCCGAGTTCTTTTTTCCAGAAGCGCGTGTTCGACCAAAGCTGCTCCATCCATTGCGGCTCGGTTTCGAGTACATCGAAAGCGGCGATGCAGGTTGCCGCGACCGACGGCGGATGCGACGTTGAAAAAAGAAACGGCCGCGCGCGATGATAAAGAAAGTCGATCAAATCGCGCGTCCCGCAAACGTAGCCGCCGAGAGCGCCGATTGCCTTTGACAAAGTTCCAACCTGAATATCGACGCGTCCGTGCATTCCAAAATGATCAATCGTGCCTCGACCCTGGCGGCCGAGCACGCCGGAGGAGTGCGCGTCGTCCACCATCATGATCGCGTCGTATTTCTCAGCCGCCTCGCACAGCCCTGGCAGCGGGCCGATGTCGCCATCCATCGAGAAGACACCGTCGGTGATCAGCAGTTTCTTTCCTGGCTGGTTCTTCACACTTGCGAGTTGCTCTTCAGCATGGGCAACATCTTTGTGACGGAAGACGAGAATCTTCGCCCGTGACAGACGGCAGCCATCGATGATGGAGGCGTGGTTGAGTTCATCGGAGATGATGAAGTCGTCTTTACCCAAAAAGGATGAAACGGTTCCCGCGTTCGCCGTGAATCCGGACTGAAAAACTACACAGGCTTCGACGTTCTTGAAGCGCGCGATCTTCTCTTCCAGTTCCATGTGGATTTTCATGGTGCCCGCGATGGTGCGGACAGCGCCCGATCCAACACCATATTTACGCGTGGCCTCAAGCGCGGCTTCACGCAGTTTGGGGTGCGTCGTGAAGCCGAGATAATTGTTCGAAGCGAGATTGATGACACGCTTGCCGTCGAAGGTGCAGAGCGCCGCCTGCTCGTCATCGAGCACGCGCAACTTGAAGTGCGTGCCCTTGGCTCTTAATTCATCGAGTTGATCGGTTAGGAATGAGAGCGGATTTACACGGGTTGCAGTGGGCATGACTCACCTCGAATCCCTTTGCTCAGATCAATGTTGAAAACTTAATAGTTTACTCCCGCTTCTGCGATCCAGCTTTCGGCTGTCCAAGCGCCGCGAGTTTTCCCTTGGTCGCGCGCAAATAGTCGACGGGCGCGATCAAAATCTGCAAGCCACGAACGCCAGCCGAGATGGAAACAAGATCGAACAGCTCGATGGTTTCATCCACAAACACGGGAAACTCACGCTTCGCCGCAAGCGCCGTCACTCCGCCGCGAATGTAGCCGGTGAGCGCGTGCAGTTCTTTCACCGGGACAAGTTGAATTTTTCGTTCTCCTGCTGCGGCCCCCAACGCCTTCAGATTGAGTTCCTGATCGCCGGGGATTACCGCTATGACAATTCCGTTTCGGTCGCCGCGCGCCACCAGCGTCTTGAAGACCTGCTCCGGCGGCAACCCGATCTTGGCAGCAACCGTTTCCGCTGCGAGATCGTCGGGATCGACCTTGTACTCACGCAGTTCGTAGGGGATTCCCATCTGATCGAGCAGCCGTGCGGCATTTGTTTTCTGAATCGGTTTCACGTGTATAGTGTCCAATCATCAAAAGGAGGCTTTATCGTGCGTCTTCTACTGCATTGGATTCTCAGCGCTATAGCGGTGTGGATCGTTGCCAACATCGTGCCGGGCATCAGCGTAAGCGGCCTGAAAGCGGCGTTGATCGCAGCCCTGGTCATAGGTCTAATCAACGCAACGCTGGGATTGCTGCTCAAAATCCTCACCTTTCCGTTGACCTTGCTGACACTCGGCCTGTTCTGGTTTGTGATCAACGCATTGATGCTGGAATTGGCGGCATCGCTGGTGAAGGGATTCTACGTACGAAACTTCATCGCGGCTCTGATCGGCGCCGTCATGCTGAGCCTGGTAAGTTCGGTATTGCAGTGGCTGGTTATGCCGAGCAAGAAGGCCAGCTAGTTTTTGTCAAAGAACGGTAAGGCTCTGCTATTGAGCGGGGTCACGGCGCAGCTCGGCGAAGACACGCATTGCCTGTTGTTCGGTGACGTTGAGCGACCCTGAGTTGTCGATCACGAAATCGGCAGCTTTGATTTTATCTTCGTCGGATATCTGTGCCGCCATGCGGCGGGCTACTTCGACACGGGCAGCTTCTTCTGAAATTGCCATGCGGCGGGCGAAACGCGCAACGCGTTGGTCGGGACGGCACGTCACCACTATTAGATGGTCGAAACGATCAGCCGCGCCCGATTCCAGAATGAGTGCAGCTTCAACAATGGCAATGGCGTTCGGATCGCGTCGTCCGATTTCCTCCATCCACTTGTTTTCGTAGTCGATCACGGCGGGGTGCACAATTTCGTTGAGTTCCTTGACGCGCGGGAACTCGGTGCCGAAGGCGGTTTCGGCCAGCCGGGGACGGTTGATACTGTCATCGGGATTCAAGATTTCGCGGCCGAAGCGGCGGACCACTTCGTCATAGACCGGCAGGCCGGGTTGCATGAGCGAGTGCGAAACGACATCCGCCTGGATGAGGTGCGCGCCGAGTTTGACGAACATCTCGCCGACAACAGATTTGCCGCTCGCGATGCCGCCGGTGAGGCCGAGTCTTAGCATGGGTGCTAGCGGCTCTGGGTTTTCGATGCTCGACTCCTACTTCGCCATTCCCAGATTCTTCAGCACTTCTTCCGCATAATAATTTGTGACTTTGGCATCGTCGCGGAGTGTTTCGTAATACGCCGCTTTCAATAATTGCTCGCGCCGATCGCGCAATTGCTGGCGGATAGCCTGCTGTACCCGCGGATCGTTCAAATCTCTCTGACCCGCCGGCTCCTTGGCAATCAGCTTCACAATCATGTAAGCAACGGGCTGATGATTGGTGGGATTGATCATGGGAATCACCGGCGTATATTGCCCTGGCTTGAGTTTCATCACCGCGTCACGGGTTGCCGGGTCGGCGCTCTTGAGCGCGGATTCGGGAGCCATTCCCAAATCGCCGCCGTTGTTGCTGGTCTCCGGGTCTTCGGAATAATTCATGGCCAGCGTAGCGAAGTCGTCGCCACTGTCGAGCCGGTTGGCGATCATCTGGATTTTCTTGCGCGCCTCAGCGTCGTTCTGCGCCTTGCTGTTCTGCAAATTGTGGACCTGACCGGTGGTCGCTCCAGAAACCATGATCTTGGCCAAATGATATCGCGCTTCGATCAGGTTGAACTCGGCTTTGTGATCGTTATAATAGCCGGAAACGTCCTGATCGGTGATGTTGATGCGCGAGGTGATTTCCTTGTTCAACACCTTGTCGCGAGTGAGCGAGCGCCGCAGATCGCGTTTGAAATCGTCGAGCGATATTTTTTTGTCCTGCAGCCGCTTGTTAAATTCTTCGGCAGTGTAGGGCGATTTGATTTCGTTTAGCTTGCGGTCCACTTCCTCGTCCGTCGCCAGAAGCCCAAGTTTTTCCGCGCGCTGCATGAGGATTTCGGTCTCGACCAGCTCATTCAATATGCTCAAACGAAGGCTCACTGCCTGTTCGCCAGTCGGCTGCTGATCGGATCCGGCCGTCTGGTTGGCATAGTACTTGTCGAGTTCGGTGCGATAAATCTTTCGCCCATTGACCGAAGCCATGACGTCGCCGCCGTTGCTGTTGCGATTACAAGCCGATAGCCCAAGCAAAAGAAACGCACCGACCACTACCAGGCCCGCTGGTCCAAAGCAGTAACGATTTTTCAAGTTCTTCCCTCCACCATGACGGCGAGTCCATCTAAAAGGAATTTGTGATTGGCAATTTGTAATTGGTAGTTTGATCCACAATTGCCCGCTTTTTCAATTACCAATCGCAAATTACAAATTCATTTACTTCGATGGCGCGGCCGGGGGAGTCTTGTCCTCCGCTGCATCGTTCTTGTGCTCCGGCGGCGTAACGCCGGCATCTGTTAATGCCTGATCGAGCGCGAGACGTACGTCTTCCGCGGGCACAGCCCCATCTAGCTTCTGTCCGTTCACAAACATCGTTGGCGTTGCATCCACTCCGAGGGCGTCTCCCTCTTTCATCGAAGCACGCACCGCTTTTTCATCCTGGGCCTTGACACAAGCCTCCAATTTCGGAACATCGAGATTATGCTTCTGCGCCTGTAGAGTGGCGAGCTTATCGAGCTCCGCATTCCGGCCATCTTGTCCTTTTTGGTCGCTAATCGCGTGCTGATTGCCGTGCAAATAATCGGCATAGTCCCAATAGGCATCGTTGTTTTGCGCGCTCAGGCAATTGGCGTCCACCGCGGCATGCACCGCCCAGGGATGTATTTCTTCGAGCGGGTAATCCTTATATATGAAAAGAACCCGATCGCCATATTCCTTGAAGAGCCCGGGGAAAAGTGTCGCGTGCATGCGAGCACAGAAGGGACACTCAAAATCGTCATAGTTGACGATTGTCACCCTAGCATCCTTGTTGCCGCGAGTCGGACGTCCGCTCACGTCAATTTTCTTCATGGTCTCAGCGTATGGATCCTTGGTCAGATCCAGTTTTGTCATACGAAGCAATGTTTTGTGATCGCGGGAGAGCAGAAACTCGAAATCCTTTTTCTGGTCGGGGCTGGCAAACGTGACTGTCAGCGCATCATAGTTGGGAAACTCACTCGACCGCAGCGACCCCACAATCACCTTGACATCCGGCGGCAGGGAATACTGCGCTCGTACGTGCCGCTCGACCACATGCGCGATGTCCGAAGGAACCTGCGTAGTTGAAGAAGAAGCGGGAGAAGAAGGCGACTGGGCCGAGCAGCCCAGACAAATCACCAGCAGAACCAGGAACGCGCGCCGCACCATCATTAATAGAAACCACCTGAACATGAGCAAACGCTTGATTATCTCATGGCAGCAAGGTCGGTTGCGTTTTGTCCGGCTGCCGCAAGCTGTTTCAGGCGCGTCCCCGCAACAACTCTTCAGTGGTCAGCAATTGATTCATCGAGCCCGAACGAAATCCTTCCAGATCGAGCGTGACGAACTTGAATCCCAGTGCCTTGAACACGGTGGTAAATTCGCGAGCCATCTCGGCGGTCAAAGCACGGGGAAGTTCTTCGCGCGCAATTTCAATACGCACGATTTCTCCGTGATGGCGTACGCGAAATTGCCGGAATCCCATTGCCCGTAGCGCTTCTTCGCCGCGCTCAATAACTCTTAGTGCTTCGGACGTCACCGTGCGTCCATACTCCATGCGCGAAGAAAGACAGGCAGAGGCTGGTTTATCCCACACTCGCAAGTCCACGAGTCGCGCCAGTTCCCGAATTTCTGCTTTGTTCAGACTGGCTTCGAGCAGCGGCGCCAGAACACGATGCTGGCGCGCGGCCTGCTGTCCGGGGCGAAAATCGCCTTCGTCGTCGGCGTTGACTCCATAGGCGATGGCATCGAATTCGCGAGCCTCCCGGTAGCTTTCGAGGACGGTGAACAATTCGTCTTTGCAGTGAAAACAGCGCATGGCATCGTTGCGGACGTATGCAGGATTTTCCAGTTCCCGCGTTTCTACCACTTCGACCGGAATTTCGCGTTCGCGCGCGAAGGTGAGCGCGTCTTCGAGATGAGTCCGAGCCAGGCTCGCGGAATCCGCAATCACGGCGCACATTCGTCCGCCAAGTACTTGATGTGCCGTCCAGGCAAGAAACGCGGAATCTACGCCGCCTGAATAAGCGACGATCAAGCGACCGCTGTCTGCAAGGATATGGCGCAAGCGCTCAGCTTTCTGGTCGAGCATGGCTGCAGTATTCACCATCTCCATTATCCATGATTGTTGGTGACTCATCGCGCAGTTGTAGAACTAATAGAGCCGCTCTTGCCGTCTGAGGTTGCCGAACGCTCCCACGTTCGCCAGTGTAAACGAGTAACGATATTCATTCTCATTGCGCACCGTTCCCAGCGCAAAGCGCCGGTATTCCAGACTCAAACCGCAACAATCCCAGGTGTAACTGGTCTGCACAGACGCGTATTGCAACGATCCGAGGTTAGCGTCAAAACCGATGCTGGTAGCGGCACTCAAGCCGCGCTTATTGAGTTGACCATAGCCAAATAACACTCGGAACTGGTGGTACTCGTTCGCGGTCGCTAGCGTCGGTACAGTTCCCGCTGCAGCATCGATCACGCGCAGGAAGGCATCGCCTCCTCCAATGGTAAATGGGCCGTAGTGGTAGTTCACCAGCGCCAGGCTGGAATTAAGTTGACCGGTCTTGACGTCGTAGTCCAAATCCCACTCCGTATTGGTGCGCGGACTGGTCTCGATGCGCAGGCGCGAAATAATAGGGGCGAAGTTCCGCACTGAATTGAGAAACGCGACGCCTGTGAAATCCGCAGTCGTCGTAAACACATTCCGCTGCCCTGCCAGCAGTGCATTCCCAAACGTGGGATCAAAAAAATATTTCTGTCCGATTTCCCAACTTAAAATCTCTCGTGGTCCAGAAGCACAGGTTTGAACGTCCTGATTCGGAGGCAGTTCCCACGGAACCACGCCGACTTGCGGGACACCGCCGATAGTCATCGTACTCATGCTTTGTGAATCGCAATCCTTGGCGTTTGGATCCACATGCTTGGCGTAAATCCGGTTCACCAGCGAATACTCGACCTCGTTGGTATTGGTCAACACATCGGTGGCATCGAAACGCAAAATGTCAGCGAAGTTATTGACGCCGGTTATGTAGTCGTACCGCATGCGTGGCTCAATGACGTGCTTCCATTTGCGTCCGAGCCAGGGACGATCGAAAACCTTCGACAAAGCCGGCGGCCGTAACTCAACCGAAGTTTCCAGCGATTTGCGATTGAGAGCATCGCTGATCGCGGTTGTGGAATCAGCCGAATTACCCTGCTCGGTGTAGAACGTATCCCGCAGCGTAAGCTCGGGGCGAAACGACCAGCCTCGCCACTCCAGCGGCATCGAAAGTGAGGGCGCTAAATCGAACCTGCCCACCAGGGCAGCGGTCCGAAACCCCAGTTGCGAACCTTCGGCCGCCTCGCGCCGCTGCAAACCTTCGGCCGCGCTCTCAAAGGACCAATACAGCGGCGTATTTCCTATCTGTCGTTCTTCCCCTGAAATGAAGAAACTTGGCGTATGCAGAATTCGCACCAACTCCGCCTGCGTAATCGTGGTGCAAGTACCGGGCTCCGGTGTGGGTGGCGGAACGCATACATCGAAGTTCTGGTAGCGCTCCGTCAGGGCATTGAAGTGAAACCCGTTGGTCGTATTGGAGAGGAAAATCTGGGACCTTACTTCCGAATCGATCGCCTGAGTGTAAACATCGGTGAAGGCGAGACGGAAAACGAACGAACTCAGATAATCGACATTCGCGACGCCGCGGAAAGTCCCAAACGGACGCTCGGCCATAAAATGTGCGTCCTCGCCGCCTTGATCCTGCGGTGGATAGCCGATGCCGCGATCCACCATTCCCTGATAGTTGAAATACACAAATGAGTTATCACTGGGACGAGCGCGGAATTCTCCGCGTTCAAACCAGCCGCGTTTCGAATAGTATTCGGCGCCCACCGTTGCGTCCATGCTGCGATTGAGGACCCAATACACGGAATCCCCGGCGATTAGTCCTTTAGTAGACGAGTTGCCAAAACTTGGAATCAACAGACCGGTCTGGCGCTGTTCTTTCTGAACTGGATGGGTCACAAACGGAAAATAGAACACGGGTATGCCCATCAGCCGGAAATCGCTGTTGTAGATTTTGGCGGTGCTATCCACGTCCACTGAAATGCGTTTTGCGTTGAACAGCCATTTCGGATGTGGCAGCGCGCAGGTGGTGACCGTTCCCTGGCGCACCAAATAGTGGTCGGGCCCGTGCTTCTCGACAATCTTTCCGGTGAAGGCAAAGGGGTTGGAGGTGGTAAGCGTGTAGCGAGACTTCCGCATCCGAAATCCCACCGTTCCGATCACGCTATAGAACGTCCCAACTTGCGTGCGGATATTGTAGGTGCCATGACTGGCCTCGATGTGTTCGTCGTAAGGCCCCCCGTCCAGCACGACGTGGCCTTCGGGTTCGCTATCTCCCGTGTCCGAGTTGTACGTGATTTGATCTGCGCGCAGAATGTAGTTGCGATAGTGGATTTCAGCCGCGCCGCGCAAGTGATAGATCGAGCCATCTTTCTCCTGTTGCACTGCGCGGATCGTAACTTCTTCTTCCGTTGTGCCAGCCGGGGCTGAGGGCAGATCTGTAGCCGAAGAAACAGCCACAGCCGGAGCGGCAACCGGCGCAGCGACTGGGGGTGGCGTCTGGCTGGTTACTATCTCCGACGCGAGAAGCAGATGACAGACCAATGCAGCCGTGATAAAGATTCGATAGCGGGTGATCATTAGCGGTCGATCTGCAAGCGCGCGTGCGGTCTGCCAACTGGTCTGATAACGGGAATCAACTGACCTTAGCACGCGAGCGGCAGACGAAGCAAAGTTGAGCATTAATCTTGTGGTCTCCAGCATTTGTGCCGGGCCGGGCTCTGGCTGCTGGCATTCTTCGCGACGCCTACGACGACTGATTTACGACGACCGGATGGATGCCGGACCGATGATGACCGCACTAAACACGACTCGATTAACACCGACCGAATTAGGGAACTATCTTGCCGGCGACGATCCCGACGTCTTTGAGTCCGTCAAGGCGGAGCCCGTCGACGCCGAGCCGGTCAGCGAAGCCAATATCGCGGAGCCCGTGGTTAGGATCGACGCTAGTGAAACTGCATCCTTGGAACAGACCGCCGATTCAAACTCTGTTCCAGACCTTGATCCGAAGCCGGACTCCTGGCACGTCGAGGTAGCCGCTCGCCTCGAACGCTATCGCACACGTCGCAAACCCCGCTTGCCTCGCTATCCCTCACTGCTCTTACCTTTTGATGCGCCTGAGAGCTGGTCACGTCCAGCGTCGCTAACTAATTCAGCGGCCGTTGCGGCTGCGCCCGCTCTAGACGAGCAAGATTTCGCGTTCGGGGTAAGAGAAGAAGCAATATCCGCCGAGGTTGGGAGGTTCGCCGAATCTCGACACGAAACAGAGCGACCTGCGTCAGAGCGCTACCCAGCGGAGCAAGCCCCAGAGCCATCCGCCAAAGTAATCGAGTTCCCGCGTTCCGCCGCAATTCCGGTTTTTCGGTCCAGCGAACTGGCAGATCCCATCTTTGATCGTCCGCGTATTGTCGAAGCTCCGGAAATTCTGCCGCCACCGCCCGCATTAGGCGGAATGTTGATCGAACCCGCCCAACAAGCGTCAACGGACAGCCGAGCTGGCGCCGACTTCCAATTCGCGTCCGCATCCATTGGCCGACGTGCGCTGGCTGCCCTGGTGGATGGTGCCGTCATAACGGGCGCTCTGGTTTTCTGCGCCACGATTTTTCTTCGCTTAAACCCGAGCTTGAACCCCGTTCGAGGGTCACTCCCCGGGTCGCTCACCACGATGGCCGCCGCGCTGGGCATGGTCGCAGTTTTGCTCGCGGCAGCTTACGAATTCTTGTTTGTGGTGTACACCGGCTCGACTCCCGGACTTCGCGCCGCCCGGTTGCGGCTTGCAGCGTTTGACGGCTCGCCGCTCAACCGCCGCTCGCGCCGCTGGCGCGTGTTGGCGTCATTTCTCTCCGCGTTTTCTGCTGGCCTCGGCTATCTCTGGTGCGTTCTTGACCAGGACGGATTGTGCTGGCACGATCGCATCACCCGCACCCATATCCAATCGGCAGCTCAGACAGAATAGCGCTTTACCGTTACCGATAAGACTTCGCGAAATATAGGTTGGTCGGATGGGAAAAATCGTCCGGCTCTTCTTGTCGGTGGTGCACCGAGCTTCCCTACATTATCAGACCAGATTCTCCAGGGCCTTCCGTAACTCGGGAAACTGAAATGCATATCCACTAGATGCAAGCTTTGTAGGGTTAACCCGCTGGCTGGCGAGAAGCATTTCGCGCACCGCCATCTCGCCGAACACTAATCGCAGCGCGAACTCCGGCACCGGAAAAATTGCAGGCCGCCCCAAAACCGACGCTAACACTTTTGTGAACTCTGCATTGCGCACCGGATTCGGAGCCACCAAGCTAAGCGGCCCCAATAACGACTCGGTCCGCATCGCGTGATGAATTCCGCCCACGATATCGTCCACATGAATCCAGCTGCACCACTGCTGCCCCGATCCAATCCGTCCGCCCAGCCCTAGCTTGAACGGCATCAGCATCTTCGCGAGTGCCCCACCCTTCGTACTCAGCACCAGCCCAATCCGAATATTGACCGTGCGGATGCCTGCGTCGGCCGCAATCTGGCTGGCGTTTTCCCACTCGCGGCAAACTTCGGGCAAAAACCCCTGTCCGCCGGGACTCTCTTCGCTTAGAATTTCGTTGCCGCGATTCCCATAGAACCCGACCGCAGACGCACATACGAACACCCGCGGTGCCTTACTCTGTGCCAACGCCGTAGCCAGATTCCGCGTTCCCAGAACCCGACTCTCACGGATTGCCTTTTTCTTTTCTTCAGTCCAATGCCCCATCACGCTCTCGCCAGCCAAGTGGATGACCGCATCAAACCCGGACACCGCAGACGGCGATACAGGCGCTAAAGGATCCCAAGAAATCTGCTCAGCGTTCGAAGCGCGTCCCCGCGCCAGCCGCACAACCTCAACTCCCTGAGGCGCAAGCGAAGCCAGGAGCGCTGTCCCAATCGGCCCCGAAGCCCCACTCACAAGAATTCGGTCCACAAGCGTGTCCCCTTTTTCGTACTCTATCAGCCCCAAGCGCCTTTCTCGGCGTCCTCGCCGCTGAAATAGCTTTCGGCTGCGTTAGAATCGATTATGGCGACGTTGCGTGAACAAGTCGCGACCAGCGTGCTCACGGTCACTCGCTTCCGCGAGCTGATGCGGAAACTGCGCGAGAACCGTCCCAACGACGACCTCGAACTCGTCAAGAAGGCCTACGAATTTTCCCAAAAACACCACACCGGACAAACGCGGGCCTCCGGCGAGCCTTATCTCGTGCATCCGCTCGAAGTCGGCAACGTTCTTGCCGACATGAAAATGGATTCAGTCTCCATCGCTGCCGGCCTGCTTCACGATTCCGTCGAAGACACCTCTGTCACTACCGTTGAAATCCGCCAGGAATTCGGTGAACAGGTTGCCCACATCGTCGAAGGTGTTACCAAGATCAGCAAAATTGACTTCTCTTCCCGCGAAGAAGCGCAAGCCGAGAATCTCCGCAAAATGATGTTGGCGATGGTCGACGACATTCGCGTCGTCCTCATCAAGCTCGCCGACCGCCTGCACAACATGCGCACCCTCGAACATCTCGATCCTGAACGCCAGCAGAAAATCGCAAAGGAGACGCTGGAAATCTATGCTCCCATCGCGCATCGCTTAGGCATGGGCAAGATTCGAGGCGAACTTGAAGATCTCGGATTCAAATACGTCGATCCCATCGGATATGAGCAGGTCCGCGTCGCCGTCGAGGCGCGCCGTAAAGCTGGTGAAGCCTTCATCAATCGAGTCGAAGGCGTGCTGCGCGACGGCCTCAAAGAAGCCGGGATCACCGGCCGCGTCGAGAGCCGCATCAAGCGCCTCTACAGCATCCACAAAAAATTGATTCGCCAGCGCATCAGCGTCGACCAGGTCTACGACCTCTACGCCATGCGGGTCATCACCAACTCGGTGCAGGATTGCTACGCCGTTCTCGGCATCATCCACAACCTCTGGCGTCCCGTGCCCGGACGTATCAAAGACTTCATCGCCATGCCGCGGCCCAACCTCTACCAGTCGTTGCACACCTCCGTGATCACCGAGACTGGCGAGACTTTCGAAATCCAGATCCGCACCGAAGAAATGCACAAGATGTGTGAGGAGGGCATAGCTGCACATTGGAAATATAAAGACGGCCCTGTCTCCGCCGAAGACGAGCAGCGCCTCGCATGGCTGAGGCAGGTGGTTGAGTGGCAGCGCGATGTCTCCGATCCCAACGAATTTCTCTCTACGTTAAAAGTCGACCTCTATCCCGAAGAGGTTTACACCTTCACGCCCAAAGGCAAAGTTTTAGTGTTGCCGCGCGAGTCGACGCCCATCGATTTCGCCTACTCGATTCACACCGAGGTCGGACACAGCTGCACCGGCGCCAAAGTCAACGGACGTATGGTTCCTCTCCGGCACAAACTCCATTCGGGAGACATCGTCGAAGTCATCACTCAGCCCGGACACAAGCCCAGCCGCGACTGGCTCGCCATCGTCAAATCCTCGCGGGCGCGCAACAAGATCAAGCACTGGCTGAATGTTCATCAGCGCGAACGCGCCATTGAAATCGGGAAAAAGCTGATCGAAAAAGAAGCGCGCAAATACAGAATCTCGCTGAGGGAAATCAAAGATGCCGATCTGCAAAGAGCAGCCAGCGAATACGGACTAGGCCGTCCCGACGACCTGATGGCCGGCATCGGCTATGGCAAATATTCAGCGCGCCAGGTGCTGGCTAAATTCGCTCCCGCCGGTGCTCAACCGATGTCCGACAGCGAAGAGCAAGCCGCAAAACAAGGCTTCGCTGGCGGTCTTTCGAACGGTATTTCAAGCGGTATTTCAAGCGTAGTTCGCCGCGTCTTCGGTGGAGACAGCAATGCCATCGTAGTCCGCGGACAAGGCGACCTGCTCGTCTATCGCGCCAAATGCTGCAACCCCATACGCGGCGAGGCCATCGTCGGCTACGTCACCCGAGGCAAAGGAGTTGCGGTCCACTCCATCAACTGTCCCAACGTCACCAATCTTCTGTATGAGCCCGAGCGCCGCATCGACGTGCTCTGGGCCGGTGACAAAGACGGCCAGCCAATTTCCTATCCAGTAAAAATTACGCTGCTTTGCGACGATCGCTTCGGCATGCTAAAACAAATCACCGCCGTAATCAGCGACACCCACACCAATATCCGCAACATAGAAGCCCGCAGCCAGAATGGCCAAGCCAGCGTGGACGTAGTCCTCGAAATCGCCGACCTGAAGCACCTCCAGAAAATCATGGATGGTGTGCGCCAGATCCCCGGCGTGCATGATGTGCAAAGATTGCAGAAGATCTAGAGAGTTGCTTAGTGTGACGGGGACACTCCTCCGACAGCACAGACTAGCCAACCAGATTGGGCCACACGTCATCCAAGAAAGCCGAAAGAAGTTGATCACAATGAATCTCCGCAAATATCGAAAAACTTTTCCTATTTTGCTGCTGGCCGTGCTCGCGGGATGCACGCAACAGCAGCAAAACCCCCAAGAGCTAAAAAAGCAAGCGGCCGATGCAACCGTCGAAGCGAGAGCGAAAGCCGAAGCAGCAACTGCGGAAGCGAAGAACGATGCCAAAGCCGTGGCAGAGGGGATCAAAGAAGGTTGGAACCGCACCTCGCCACTCGACTTGAACACCGCAACCAGAGAGCAGTTAGTGAGTCTGCCTGGCTTGACTACGAGAGAAGCCGATCGTGTGATTGCGGGACGCCCCTACAACGACCCCGGCGACCTGGTGACACGGCACATTATCCCCAAGACAGAGTACGACAGGATTGCGGACCGGGTTACCTCCAAGAATTGATTATTCTCTGCATCGACGGAATCGGCGCCACTTTTAACGTGCGGTTCGCTTACTTCTTTAAAGCGGCGGTGAAGTTCGTAACCACCGTGACCGATTGACTGACTTGCTGCGAGATCAGATTCAGAAGAACTTTCTTGCCGGCGGGCGTAACGTCGTAGAAGCCCACCTGCGGGCTTGCCGAGTCTGAAGCGAGCGTCTGCGTCGCGCCGAATTGCAAACCACCATTGATTTGCGTCACCGGCACGACAAGGACCGAGCGGCTGGCCTGGTTGAAGTAGTAGAGTTCCTTACCATCCCGGCTCCACTGCGGCTGATATCCTCCGTTGGTGGAAACCTGCCATTTGCCCCGGCCGCCGCGGAAGGCCATTACATACACTTCACGATTGCCGGATTCTTGCGAAGTATAGGCGAGCCAACCGCCATCGGGCGAGAGACGCCCTTCGGCGCTGAACGAGTTCGCGGTGCGCGGTACCACTAGCCACGGTTTACGATCTCCCTCAAGCGGCAGCGCCCAAATTTCCCAATTGATCGCCGATGGTCCGCGCGAGTAGATCAAATACTTGCCATCGCTTGACCAATCGGTGGCCACGTCCGCCGTCTCATCGCTGAGCAAGAGTTCTTCCTTACCGCTTCCGTCGGAAGGCTTGCGGTAGAGTTTCGAGTGGGCATTGGCCTCGACGGTCGTATACGCGATCCACTTGCCATCGGGGGACCAAACGGGCCAGCCGTTCTGAACCGGTCCAAAAGTAAGTCTAGTTTGAACTTTTCGGGTCACATCGTATACCCAGATGTCGTGTGCGCCGGCGCCGTTGTCAATTTCGAGAGCGATGCGGTCTGCTTGAGGGGATAACCTGGCAACCTGCAGGTTGCTCAGTTTGTTGACGACCGTCTCAATCTGCTTTCCGCTACGATCCATCCAGACCAGTTGCTCATCGCCAGTATTGCCACTGCCGAAGACCAGCAACCCATTGTTGGAGACAGATGCGTCCATGTGCCAGGTGCTGGCATCCTCCATCACTCCGCCGGCCAGGATCTGCGGTTCTCCGCTCAGCCTTCCTGAGGAAGGATCGAAGGGCCGCGCCATCAACTGGCCGGCACGGATGTACACGAGGAACCCACTGCTGTAAACGACGTTTGAATGAGATCGAAACAGCGAGCGATTTTCGCGACCATCCACGGATGCGTAATACACAGCTTCGCTGCTGGGGTCATGACTGTTTTCCATGAGGTAGAGGAAATGCTTCCCATCCGGAAGGAGGAAGGGCCAGCGATGCGAAGAAGTGGTCTGCGCCGGATCGAGTTTGGTGACGGGAACCGGAGTTCCTCCGCTGGAACTGACGCGCACAATCGGGGCTGTTGCTTCGGGAGAGAACAAGATCGTTCCGTCCGATCCCCAAGTTCCTCCGCGACCGAAAGAGGCGTCACATACCGCGAACGGAGAGCCACCGTTGAGGTCAATCGTTTTCAGTTTGGCTCCAGAGAAGAAACCAAGCGAGCGACTGTCGGGAGACCAGAAGGGAAAGGTCGCACCCTCGGTGCCCGGAAGCGCATGCGCTTCCAGCGCATTCATGGGACGAACCCAGATTGTGTTGTTACCATCCGCCGCGGTGGCGACAAAGGCGATCGACGCACCATCGGGCGACAATACCGGCGGTCCAGCAAAATCGCCAACCAGAGCCAGCGCAGTGTTCGCGGGAGGATTGATAGCGGCGTGGATGGACGATGCCGTCTGAGCTGGATGGTAAAGAAACGCTCCGGCGGCTGCGCCCAGAACAATCGCGGCTGCTATGGCCGCGGCCCATCCAAAACGTTCGCGCCCGAGCGCGGGCGCCAGTGGCGAGGCAGGCAGGGCAGGAGCAGAGCGCGGGTCGGCTGCGATCCACTGCAGTTCGAGTTTGATGTCATGCGGGGTCTGAAAACGCTCCTCCGGATTCTTCTGCAGGCAGGTGGTCACAACGTGTTCAAACGCAGATGGAGTGAGAGGCTTGAGGACGCTGATGGGTTCCGGTTGTGATTCCAGAATGGCCGATGCCAACGAGATTTGACTCTTACCGGCAAAGGGCCGCTTTCCCGTCACCATCTCGTAGAGCACGGCGCCGAAGGCAAAAATATCCGAGCGAGCATCGGCTTCCTTCCCTTCGATTTGTTCCGGCGACATGTACTGAATGGTGCCGACGATGTTGCCAGCCGTGGTCAATGGACTTAGCGGACTGGGCCCACTCATTGTCGGCATCGCTGTGAATGAAGGAGCGGCACCCGACCCGGTGGCCATGTTCTGTATGCCCAGAGGCTTGGCGAGCCCAAAATCCATCAGCTTCGCGCCAGCTTGCGTCAGCATGATGTTTCCCGGCTTCAGATCGCGATGAACAATACCTTGGCGGTGCGCCGCGGCTAGCGCGTCGGCAACGTCGATCCCAATCTTGAGAATTTCGTTTATCGGCATCGCACCTTTACGCAGCCGTTCGGCCAGGGTCTCTCCTTCGAGAAACTCCATCACCAGGTAATCGATGCCATCCTGCGAGCCGATATCGTAGAGATGGCAGATGTGAGGATGGTTCAGTGAGGAAATCGCTCTCGCTTCCCGCTCCATGCGCTGTTTGAGTTCGGGCGAAGAAGAAAGATGAGAAATGAGAATTTTAATCGCGACGGTGCGGTCCAGCCGGGTATCTAATGAGCGGTAAACCTCTCCCATGCCGCCCGCACCTAGCGGAGACTGGATTTCATAAGGGCCGAGTTTGGTGCCAGAAGTTAGCGCCACGCTGCGCGCAATTATAGCCCGGCCAAGCACGGCGCACTGATCCGATGATTTTGAATTCTTGCCAGCGCCACCGATAATAATCTGCAACGCGCTAGTCGAACGCTGTGCGCAGAAAACTAGCCAACTGCCATCCATCCATGTATTTGTAAGGAGTCTCGCCCATGGTGTAATGCCCGCAGGGCAGCACGACGACTTTGTGATCCAGTTTGTGTTTCTCGAATTCCTCGACCACCTGCTCTGAAAATTCCGGCAGGAAGGTCATGTCGTACTTGGCGTAAATAATGAGCGACCGTCGCGGCCAACGCGAAAATTTATCGAAATATACCATCGGACTGACGGCGCGCCACACTTGCCGCAGATTCTCCAAATCGATGGCCGTTTCCAGTCCCTCGCGGATGTGGCGCGTGGATTGCCCGTGCCACACCACGTCGGCAAAGTAAGTCGAGGCGTGATTGAAGGCAGCCACCTGAATCCGCGGATCGTGCGCGGTGGCGATAAACGCATAGCACGACCCGAGGCTCGTTCCAACAATGCCGAGCCGGTTATAACCCTGCGCCTCCAGCCAGTCGAGACAACAGCGCACATCGACTACGCCCTGGCGCACCGAATCAAGCGTGCGTCCAATGTTGGCTGAAACCGCATAGTCGGCGCGGTCGATCTCCGCCGGACGGCGAATGTCGTGATACGGCATGGAGAGTCGAAGCACCGCAATCCCCATCCAGTTCAACACGCGGCAAAGGCTGTTGTAGGCGAGCGCATCGGAATTCCAGTGCGGCAAGAGAACCACGGCGCGGCGTCCGCTTGCCGGAAACCAGCGCGCATTTACCAGATTATTTTCGGGAAAAGGCGTGACTACCGGCGAGGTGAAGCGTAGAAAATCCGCATGCGTACCGCGAACTTTTTCTTCAAGGCGCGGGTCGGGCACTTCGCGCGTGCTGAAGACCTGAACTTGGCGGCGCTCCAAGCGGAAATCTGCCGGCTTCTGATACGAATAAAAATCGTCGCTTGTCTCAATGATCCGATCGTTGAAGCGCAAGAAATATTCCAGCAGATCGCGGGAGGCGGGTTCCGAGCCCTGCTTAGATGGACCGCCGTTGCGGCCAGGCCAATTCTGTGTCCAATCCAGTCCCCAGTCCAGCGGACGCACCACGCGGTTATTGTCCACCGACGTGAGCCGGGTCTCCCAGTCGTACATCCATTGAGCGTAGCGCGAGGGCATGACTTACTCTAGAAATACAACAAGATGATGCAGATTGGCGAACCAGGTCAGTTCAATGGCGGGATTGAGCACCCAGCAGTCGGCACTCAGCATTCAGTAGACGAGTTAGCCCTTGGCATCTTGGCTGAATGCTGATTACTGATTGCTGACAGCTCAGCTATAAACTCGAGGCACTCTCTGCGATAACCCACACAGAATTTCGTAAGGCACGCTTTCGCACAAGCGCGCAAGCTCGACAGCGTCCACGCTCTTGCCACTGCTCTTACCAATTAATATGACTTCATCTCCTACTGCAACACCGTTAATATGGCTGACGTCAACGATCGTCAGGTCCATCGAGACGCGCCCTACCACCGGCGCGTATTCGCCGCCTACAATCACCCTGGCGCGATTCGAAAGCAGACGCGGATAACCATCCGCATACCCAACGGGCAGCACCGCGATGCGGCTCCGCGCTTTCGTCACAAAGGTGCCCATGTAGCCCACTGCTTGCCCCGCGGCGACTTCCTTTACCGTAAGCACTCGCGTCTTCCATGAAAGCACCGGGCGCAGCGGTAATTCCGCCACAGCCGCGGGCTCGCCGCCGCGAGTGAAGGCCAGCGAGTATCCGTAGAGCGCGATCCCCGGACGCACCATGGTCTTCCACGTCTCGGGCCGCGCGCTCATGGCGGCGGAGTTTCCCATGTGAACCAGCGCAGGTCTCAGCCCGTAACTCTGCACGATTGCAAGCCCATCTTCAAAACACTTCATTTGGCGGACTGCGTCTTCGGCGTCTAGCACTTCCGCCGACGCGAAGTGCGTGCTCACCCCTTCCAGAGTCAGGTATTTGCACGCGGACAACATCTCGCACAAATGGGGTAACGCTTCCAGCGATGCCCCCAGACGATTCATGCCCGTGTCAAGCTTCAGATGCACGGGCAAACGATATGAAGGCAAATCGCCCTGCCGCTTCCGCGCTGCTCGTTCGAGCAACTCAATGTGCCATGGTTCCCAGATCGTAGGAGTGAGATTCTGGGCGGCGATGCCATCCTCTTCGCCCTTCCAGATTCCGGTCATCAGCAGGATGCGGGCCGTGACTCCAGCTTGGCGTAGCGCCAGACCTTCCGCCGCATCGGTCACTCCCAACCACTGGGCGCCTTCGTGTTCGAGTGCTCGCGCGCACTCCACGGCACCATGGCCATAACCGTCGGCTTTGACCACGGCACAAATGGTGACGCCTTTGCCGATATGCTTCTGTACCGCGTGAAAATTTTCTCCCAAAGCTCCGAGAGAGACTTCCGCCCAAGTCCGGCCGTCGAGAATCAGCGAGCGGCGGTCAGGCATCTTCGACAATTCAGTACGCGGCGCGTTCACTTAGCCGATTATAGCGAGCGCACCGCATCACGCTGTTAGCTGTAAGTGCCGATGGTAACTGCTGACCTTAACTAGCGATGATTAACCGCCCGACAGCACAAAGTTGACGGTGATTTCCGTCTCCACTTCGATGGGCTCGTTGTTTAGCAGGTAAGGGCGGTAACGCCATTGCTTGACCGCTTCAATCGCGGCTGCGGATAACATCGGGTGTCCGCGAACCACGACCAGATTCTCAATCGTCCCTGCCTTGCTGATGATCGCGCGCAACTCAACTGCGCCCTGAACCCGCGCCTGCCGAGCGATTGGCGGATAGATCGGCTGCACGCGATAGATCAGGTTGCCTTCTGCCCAGTGCGAGACTTTAAGCGGATGCGTGGGCGCGGGTGGCGGCGGTGGAGCGGGGTCCGCCGAAAGGCCGGTTCCACCATCGACTCCGACCCTTCTCATGCCGGTCGACCCAACCACTCCAAGGTTGCTCACATCCGGCGAAGACGCGACCGGTTGTTCACTAAGGTCGATAGCGATTGGAATCGTCGGGGGCTGCTGCAGTCCTCCATCGCTAACATTTGACGGATGAATCGGCTGTTGGCGGCTCGGCGGCGGCGCTGGTGCTGGGGGTGGCGTGAGAATTGGCCCCTCAAACCACGGCAGCTTAGTTGGTCCTTGAATCGTGAGCAGGGGAATTAACAGCAGCAAGCTCAATCCCAAAACTTGCATGCTAAAGGATGCGAGCGTGGTCCATCCGCGACGGGCAGACTGATCCCAGTTGCCTTCCAGTGTGCTGAACATTTTGTGTTCCTCCGGAACGGGCCCGTTGCATGTACAGACACCTGCGGATGGCGATTTGATCCAGCGTGATGAGTGGGGTGATGAGGAAGTGCGCAAGTGGAGCGACGGGCGTCCCCGCCCGTCAGGTTTGCACCTTCAACGGAGTAGCGGCGAAGACGCCCGGCTCTCTCCACAAAGAAAAAAGACCGCGTCTACACGCGGTCTTTAATAAGTAAGCACGTTGGAACTGAAACTACCCGAGCGGTGTCGCTACTGTTTCGGCGGAGTGCTCGCAGGCGCAGCCGGCTTGGCCGCCGGTTTTGTCATAGGCTTGGTAGGCGTGCTACCCGCAGCCGGCGGTGGCACACCGGATTGAGTGTTGTAGGCTTCCACGATCGGTTGCGTGATGTCCACGGCCGGTCCGTACCAGATCACCGGGCCGCGCGGCCACTGTTGGGATGTGTCGAGGATCATGCCATAGCCGTTATTGCTCGAGTACTGCACGATGAGCGGCGCCATCTTGGTGAGAATTCTATTTCCGATCTCGCCTTGCTGGTTCTGGTAATCCTCTTGCGCGTCCTGCTGTGCGCGATCGAAACTTTTCTTCTTCGCCTCGATCTGCTTCATCAGTTTATCGCGCGATTCGTCATTCAACTTGTCTTGTTGGGCACTGAGCTGCTTCTGGAGGCTGTCGAGTTCGTCCGCCAATCCCTTCAGTTCATTTTGCTTAGGTTCAAACTTTTTGTTGAGCGCTTCGGCATCGCGCCGTCCTTCGTTGGAGGCGAAGATCGCCTGTTCGATGTTGATGGTACCGACTTTTGTGCCCGTAGCCGCTTTAGCTGCCGACGCTGCAGCAGCGGAGGGAGAGTCGGGCGTATTGGCGGCTGCGGAAGAACCGGCAGCAGGGGCGGTTTGGGCCAGAGCGAAGAGGGAAAGACCGAATACTACGGCCAGGAGGCGCGCAGACTTGCTAATTAACCCGCTAATCATTAACTCGCTAATCATTGGATCCTTTGAACTCCTTCAGATTTTCGGAAATGCTGGAAGCTTCCAGCTCGCTGGGCTCAACGCGAAACTGATTGCAACCCGAGCCTATCAGTCGTCAGACCTGAGACTTGAAACCGGCGAAACGAGCACGCAAAACACTTACTAAATTGCGCACTATGCCCGGCTCTCTTCACGCATGATGCAAGCGTGGTAATCAGGGTGTGGACGCTCTGCATTATACGGAGCATACCGGAACAGCGTCAAACAATCTCGCTGATCTCAATTAGTTCGATGCGGACGCGCGCTCAGAGGTCAGCCAGTACATTCATGAGTTGACAGGTCACTTCTTCAAAGACTCCAGGATTATTTCAACGCTATTTTAAGAGTGCAAGATCTAGAGAGCAAACAGTTTATGGCACAAAGCCATCGCTTCCCGCACATGGTTCCTGCTGACTACCTGGGGTGGCGCTCAATACTTGAACCGATAGCGCACCTGCACAAAGATCTCGCGCGGCAGGTTCCAGTGAAATCCGCCGAAGGTTAGGCTGTTGTCTTCCTCGACGCGGTGGTTGGTTACGTTTAGCGTCGTAAGGGACGCGGTGAAGCGCTCGCCGAAATCTTTGCCGAGCGACAGATCGAAGGTAGTGTGCTGCGGCAGGTAGGGTTGTCCAGAGTAAGGGGCTCCCGGAACTCCGTAAAGTCCGTTGGTGAAGCCGGAGCCGTAGTAAACATTGGTGGAAACATAGGAGCGCAAGGGGAGGTTGACGTCGCCGCCGACGTTGAGCGTGTTGCGCTGGTCATGATCGAGCGGGCAGAGGTCGATGCCTGGTGGGCAGACGGTGGCGAAATTCGTTAACCCTCCGGTGATGACACCGCCGCCCTCGGCGATCTGGTTGGAGTAGGCAAGGTGAACCTGGGCGCGATGTGCGAAGCGCGGAGACCGCAGCGTGAGCTCCCATCCGCGAATTTCGGCTTGGAAAATGGTAATGGGAAAGAAAATGTTGGAAGCTCCCAGGTTGTTGTGGTCGAGAAAATTGGCGACGTTAGTTTGGAAGTTATCGGCATCCAGCACCCATCCGCGGTATGGGATGGTGATACCGAACTGATGTTCTTCGTCGCGCTCACCGTGAAGCGGTAGAAATCCGCATTGAGGCGGCTGGCATTGCGTGATCAGCGGACCAGATACAGTCTCGATCGGCGGTGCTTGGTAATAGTGTCCGTAGAAGCCGCGGAATGTCCAACGAAGCTTAGGAATAGTGACCGTAGCGCCGAAGCGCGGGCTGATAGCGGACTCCGAGATGGGCGGCTCGAGCGCAGCGGCCCCAAAGTTACCTTCGGAAAATCGCGTGGGGCGCATCCCTGCCGACAGCGTCAGCCAGGAAAAAGGCTTGAACTTCTCGTCGATGAAGAAGGTTTCGAGATTGGCGGTGGGGCGCTCGGTATCTGATGGGAAGTTAGGGCTACCGTTATTGAAGATGAGGCCGAAGAGCTGGTTGTCGCTCTGGTAAAAACTGAGGAATCCAATCTGCAGATCGTTCTTTCTATAGTTAGCGGCAAAGGTGGCCTGACCTCCAACGTAAGTGGAGCTACGATTCTCGGTGCTGGCAACGGGATAGTCATTGGGATTACTGGCGTAGTCTCCGCTGTTGTAGTGATAGAACGGCGACACCGTGGTCATGAGATGTGAATTGAAAGTGTGGACCCAGCTGAACAGCACACCGGCATCGGCTTCGTGTTGGCCGTCGCGCAGTCCGATGCTGGCATAGCCGTTGGGATTGGTGTTTTCGAAGTCGTTGGGGTTGGGATCGTAAGGAATCTGGAAGTAGTCGCGGCGCACAGAAATCATAAGCCGAAGCTGGTTAGCAGGGTCCACATTAAAGATGAACGACCCAAAGCCGCTGACGCCGTTGACAGCATCATGCACCACTTGGGCGACGGGCGGCTGTAGACCGAGATTGCTGCGGTTGGCATTGACGCTGGCGTAGTAGGCAAAGCGTTCGGTGTGGCTGCCGAAGCTTAGCGAGTCGTTGGTCTGATAGAAATTGCCAGCACTGAGCGTAAGTTCGGCTTCATTATTGCGCTCGAAACCTGTGCGTGGCACGACGTTGAAGACGCCATAAGTGCGATCGCCGAATTCCGCGCCATAGCTGCCGCGATCAACTTCAACGTAATCCATGTCTTTGGGATCGAATTGGGCGCCGAGATTTTGCGCGATAGCAGTGTTGATGATGGGAATGCCGTCGAGGAGCCACGTAGTCTGGTGGCCGCCGCGCATGTGGAGCATATCGTGTGTGACGTAAGCGCCAGGCACGTAGTCGGTGATCATGGCCAAGCTGTTGGTGCGATCTGCTCCAGGAGTGCGCTCGATATCGACGCGACTGACGAGAGTGGTCGGAGTAAAGCTGTCAGTGGCTACGACAGCGGGCGCGGCCGTGACGGTGACTTTTTCATTTGCCGAAGCCACTTGCAATTGAAAGTGAACCACGGGTACGGTTCCAGAGACAACGGTGACATCCTGTACAGTTTGTGCGAAGCCCTCACTGGCGACGCTGACCGAATAATCGCCGAGCGGCACGACGTTGAATTGGAATTCGCCGGTCGCGTTAGTCGTAACACTCTTCGCCCATTCCGACGACTTGGACTTGAGCATCACCATGGTGTTCTGAATAGGGCGATGTTGAGGATCATGCACGACGCCGCGGATCGCACCGTAGACATTGGCGAATGCGGCGGGAGTTATAAAAAGCAAAGCGGCGAATGCTAGTTGCTTGAGATAAGACATTCTTTATAGCGTCCTTGGCGAGGATTTCTTCCTCGGGCTCGGCAAAAGGCCGTTCGCAACTCGACACACTAGTAGTTGCGAGTAACGGGCTCGTGCTCGGTCTTAACCGAGAACTTAGATCGGGGCTCGTAGCGACGTATCTATTTCAGTGGGTTAGCTGCGAGGAGGAGCGCGGGCGGAATCTTGTCCAGAGATATCGTTCGGTTGAAGGAGCGCGCCTTGCCCAAGATGGGTTGGCTCGATCAGGAGGCTTACGAAAGACAGCAAACTGGAAGCAGGCTGCGCCCACTCAGGTGTGCTGGTGCAGCAGCAACAATTGTGGTTCTGACAGCAGTTATCAACCGCGTGAAACGAAGCCTCGGATGATTCCGACTGGGGCTTCGACTGCGCCATCGCGTGATGGCACTGCATCGCGGGCTGCGACGAATGCGAGGATCTAGTGACGGACACCGGCTGGCGCATGCAATGCATGGCTTCTGCCAGAGAAGCATGAGCGGCACTGGCCATCGCCAGCGGCTCGAAGCCTGGGGCGAGCATGACGAATAGCAGTAATCTCGCAGTCCAGCGGAACATTTGTGGACAGCATAACAGTTGCTGACGGCCAGAGACTAGTCCCAGCAAAACACCGGAACGGAGAACCGGGAACTGATTTACCATTTCTTCGTGTACGCGCTGACTGAGCGACTCTTGAAGACAATTCGCAAACAGGAATCGATTCGAGCCGGCGACCGCGTGTCAGCGGCGGTTTCCGGTGGAACGGATTCCGTGGCCTTGCTTTACCTGCTGCTGGAGTTGCGCGCCGAGTTGGGAATTGTGCTGTCGGTCGCGCATGTCAATCACAAGCTGCGCGGAGAAGAATCGGACGAGGACGAACGATTTGTTGCGAAGCTGGCCGGACAGCATGGGCTCGAATTGCATGTTTGTGAGGCGCCGCTTGATTCGAAACAGAATCCGCACCAGAGTTCGGGCCAGAGTCTGAACCAGCGTTCCGGCATCGAGGCGGCAGCGCGTGACCTGCGCTACAGCTTTTTTCGTCGGCTGACGCGCGAGGGCCGGGTTGCAAAGATTGCGACGGCGCATACTCTCGACGATCAGGCGGAGACAGTGCTGCTCCGTATTTTTCGCGGTACCGGCATTCGGGGGCTATCGGGCATTCATCCGCGAATTATTTTCGAAGAGCAGGGATGCGCGTTTGGCGAGGTGGTGCGGCCGCTGCTCGACTTTCGGCGCGCCGCATTGCAGGAATTTCTCCGCGAAAGGGGCCAAAACTGGCGGGAGGATTCGTCCAATCAGGATATTGCTTTTCTCCGGAATCGCGTGCGGCACCGCTTGCTACCGATCATCCGAGAAGAATTTGGCGAGCCCGCGATTGAGCATATGAGTGAATTGGCGGAAATCGCACGCGCTGAGGAAGAGCATTGGGAACGCGCGCACCCGGAGATGGCGGGGCCGTTGCCTTCAGCAGCTGAACAGGCTGCGGATAACATCGGCTTCGTACCAGGCTATCGCTTTAGCGATACCGGAGGTTCCCCGAAATCGGATGCCCCTTTAGGGGCCGTAGCGCAGCCTGAGCCGCGGCGAGCCGCGTCTCTACCGGCGAGAGCGTTGTTGGCGCTTCCACTGGCGACGCAACGACGCCTGGTGCACGTGTGGCTGGAAGCGAATGCAGCTGATTTGAGTATCTCGTTCCGGCTCATCGAGCAGGTGCTGGACCTGGCACGCGGAGCAGCGGGAAAGAAATTGGAGCTGACGGCCGGACGTAATCTTCGGCTTACACGGCAACGCGGGCGGAAAGAACTTTTGCTAGAACCGGATACTGCCGATGGACATGAAACGGCGGAATACGAGTACGCATTAGCCGTGCCAGGGGTGGTGGAGGTTCCTGAGTTGGGCGCTCGCGTCGAGGCCCGAGTGGTAGAGGTTTCTGAGGTTCCAGAAGATCGCTGCGGGGAGTTGCTGGATCTGGAGCGCATGCCGAAGGAAATCCTAATCCGCAAATGGCGTGCGGGAGATCGTTTCTGGCCAGCGCATACCGCCGCGCCGAAGAAGGTTAAGGAACTGCTCGGTGACCGGCATGTTATCGGAATCGAGAAAAAACTCTGGCCGGTTGCGGTAGCGGAAGGTTGTGGCCTCGTCTGGATGCGGGGGTTTGCGGTTCCAGCAGCATTGCAGGCACCGGCTGGAACTGCCAAAGCGATTTGGATTCGGGAGATAGCAGGCATGATGTAACATGCCTTGATTACAATTGCCCGTTTCAGAGTTACAGGTTTAGATCACACGCTGGAGGCGCCACTTTCGCTATGAACGCTTCGCCGAATGCCGGGTTGCGCCAAGTGCTCTCGGCCGACCAGATCCAGAAACGAGTCCGCGAACTCGGGCGCCAGATTTCCGACGACTATCGCGCTCAAACCGTAATTGCCCTCGGAATTCTCGAAAACAGCTTCCTGTTTATGGCCGACCTGGTCCGGGCGATCGATGTGCCCGTAGTCTGCTCTTTCATCAAGCCGAGCTACAAGCAGAGCAAGCAGGGCGAATCTCCTTTGTTGGAGATTCTCTTCAGCCACGAACTGGCGATTGCAGGCAAACATGTGCTGCTGGTCGAGGGCTTGGTGCACTCTGGCGTCACGACGGAATTTCTGATGAACGATCTGCGCGGACGAGGCGCGGCTTCGGTGAAGCTGGTGACGTTGCTCGATCGTCAGTCCGCGCGCCGTGTGCCGTTGCAGCCTGACTATTTCGGATTCTTAGTGGATGACGCGTTTCTTTGCGGCTATGGATTGGGCAGTCCCGAGCAGACCGGGCGAAATTTGCCATACGTGGCGGCAACGACCTGAGTGAAGTCGGCATGAACAACAATGTCCTAAGAACCGTTGTTTTCTGGGCGGTCATAGTGGTGAGCGCCTTCCTGCTCTGGCAGGTCGTGAAGTCTGGGAGCTCTGCGCAGGCGGTCCCTGAGATTAGCTATTCCGACTTCCTGACTAGAGTCGCGGGTGGCCAAGTCAGCGAGGTTAGGATTGCAGGCAGCGTAGTTCGTGGGACTGACACCAAGGGCAATGGCTTTCGTATTGTTGCACCAGCAAATCAGGCTGCAATGCTGGATGCCCTTCAGCAGCACGGGGTAGCTATCTGGTTCAAGGAAACATCCGACCAGACTTGGCCGAACTGGATCCTCAATCTGGCGCCCCTGATTCTTCTTGGGGCTTTGTGGTTCTTCATGATCCGGCAGGTGCGGGGACGCCGTTCGAGTGGTGACGGACCGCCAGGGTTTCCGCCTCCTCAGGAAACCAAACCCGGCTTTGGCCCGTGACTTCTGTACCCAAGCTTTCACTCTCCGTTTTCTTCCGAAAAGGTCTAGAATAACGGTGAAGGCTTTTCCCAATCGAATTTCCGCCTCCGGCATCTAATATGATCGAAGAGGCCGTGTCTTCCTTGTAGGGACGGGGCTGCACTTTTAGAGGAGTTTTAGGTGAATTCAACGATCAAGACAGTACTTTTCTGGGCGGTTATTGTAGTCTCCGCCGTTTTGCTCTGGCAGGTGGTAAAAACCGGCAGCAATGGCGCCAAGGAAAAAGAAATCGGTTTTTCTGAATTTCTCTCGGAAGTTGACCAGGGTAATGTCCACGATGCCACGTTCATTGGACAGGAAGTAAAGGGCAAGTTCAAGAACCCCGATTCGGCCTTCCACACGATTGCGCCAGCTAACTATCCTGACATGTACAAGACCCTGCGCGATAAGGGTGTGCCATACAGCATTAAGGACATCAGCAACGGCACCTGGCCCAGCTGGATTCTGAATCTGGCTCCGCTGGTCCTGCTCGGCGCTCTGTGGTTCTTTATGATCCGGCAGATGCAGACGGGTGGGAACAAGGCGCTGTCGTTCGGCAAGAGCCGCGCGCGGCTGCTTTCGATGCAGCAGAAAAAGATCACATTCAAAGACGTGGCTGGCGTGGATGAGGCGAAGGATGAACTTCGCGAAATTATCGAATTTCTTCGCGAAGCGCAGAAGTTCCAGAAACTCGGTGGACGTATTCCGAAGGGTGTGCTGCTTGTCGGATCTCCTGGAACGGGCAAGACTTTGCTGGCACGCGCAGTCGCGGGCGAAGCGAATGTTCCATTCTTCTCTATCTCCGGCTCGGACTTCGTGGAAATGTTCGTGGGCGTGGGCGCGAGCCGCGTGCGCGACCTCTTTGAGCAGGGCAAGAAAAACGCTCCCTGCATCATCTTCATCGACGAAATCGACGCCGTTGGACGTCACCGCGGTGCCGGGCTCGGCGGCGGGCACGATGAGCGTGAGCAGACCTTGAACCAGTTGCTGGTGGAAATGGACGGTTTCGAATCGAATGAAGGCGTGATCCTGATGGCGGCGACGAACCGTCCCGATGTTCTCGATCCGGCGCTGTTGCGCCCCGGTCGTTTTGATCGGCGCGTGGTGGTGAATCGTCCGGATGTTCGTGGACGGGAAGAAATTCTACGCGTACATACCCGCAAGATTCCTCTGGCGGACGATGTGGAACTGTTCGTGCTCGCCCGCGGAACACCAGGCTTCTCCGGCGCCGACTTGGCCAACATGGTGAACGAAGCGGCATTGGCGGCGGCGCGGCAAAACCGCAAGGCCGTACTGATGTACGACTTCGAAGTGGCAAAAGATAAAGTGCTGATGGGCGTGGAGCGCAAGTCGCTTCTGCTCTCCGATGAAGAGAAAAAGAACACTGCCTACCACGAGGCTGGACACGCACTGGTTGCGGCTATGCTGCCGCACTCCGATCCTGTACACAAGGTCACGATTATTCCGCGTGGCATGGCGCTTGGTTTGACTATGCAGTTACCGACCGACGATCGCCACAACTACTACAAAAACTATCTCGACACGCAGATCGCTATCCTGATGGGCGGCCGAATCGCGGAAGAGCTTTTCCTCGGCCATATGTCAACGGGCGCAGGCAACGACATTGAGCGGGCCACGGAACTGGCGCGCAAGATGGTTTGCGAGTGGGGCATGAGCGACTTGGGGCCGCTGACCTTTGGCAAGAAAGAAGAGCAGATTTTCCTGGGACGCGAGATCGCACAACACCGCGACTACAGCGAAGCTACCGCCATTCAAATTGACGAAGAAGTCAAGAAGATGGTGAGCATAGGGTACGCGACGGCGAAGGGGATACTCTCGGAGAATCGCGAAACCCTGATCCGGATCGCGAAGGCGCTAATCGAACGCGAAGTGCTGGATGCTTCCGAAATCAAGATCCTGATGGACGGACAGAACTTGCCGCCGATTAAACCGCTGCCGGCGAAAACACCCGACGACGGCGTGCAGCAAGTCATCAAGCCGGAACGTGCTCCGGCCAAGACTGGCGAACGGCCAGCCACGGCGTAACCACAGTTCTCAGTTCTGGGTTTTCAGTTCTGACAGGGCGGCCAGTTGGCCGCCTTTCTTTTTTGCCACGCTCGGCACCAGCGCCACCACCGCCAAGATCACAAAGAATGGATCAATCGGCCGCCGATAGTAAACTTCCGGACTTGTAATGTAGTAGATAAGTGGGAACGAAAAGATCACGAGCGCATAGGGCAGAGCGCCGGAGAAATCCGCTCGGAGCTCGCGCCGCAGGCCAAGCAGCGCGAGCACTGTAAGTGTGGCGCAGAATAAAATATTCGGCGGATCAAGCGGCTCCTCTTTCAGATAGGCGCGATCCAGGCTCCAGTAGCCGGTCCACAAATAAATAGCGCGGCGGACCGTGGTCCAGGCATACCAGCCGGGATTAGCGCGAATGAACTCGACCGCCTGCTGTTTTTTCTTGTCCATGTAACCAAGCTCGCCGAGCTGTTTGAATTCATTCCATTCCAGCTCGTTGTGCCACGGGCCCAGTTCGTACGGACCCCAGTACGAAGTGGTGCCTTTTGTGCCAAGCCTCAGGACCAGTCCCATGCTGTCACGGAAAGGAACGACGCGATGGAAGACTTCATAATTGCGGACGAACCAGGGTGAGATGACGACGATGAATGCAACGGCGGCAACGACATTAACGGCAAACCAACTCTGGCCACGGCGATAGCGGCGATAGATAACCCATCCCGCAAGAAAGGGCAATACCGAGAGCAGAGCTGGACTGGTCAGTGCGGCCACCCCCCAGAGCAGGCCGAAAATATTCCAATTCCTAAATTTGTTTTCGTTTTCCAGATTCAGCGTGATCAGGAAGAGCAAACAAAGTAGCAGTGTCGCCAGCCATGTTTCCCAAATACGTTCAACGGGAAAATAAATCGCGTAAGGACAGAAGGCCCAAGCCCAGCCCGACCATTTCGCGACACGCTCTCCAAAACTGATGCGAGCGATCAGGAAGACCAGCACACAAACCAGCGCGGACATCAAAGCATTCAACGAAAGCAACACAGCTGCCGAGGTCTTTGTGTAGATGCCAAACACTTTGAAGACACCCGCCACCAAGTAGGGATACACCGGGGTCATCCAAGCAGTGGGTCCCGTGTCCTCAAACAAGGGACTGCTGAAGCCGCGGCCCTGCACGATGGAGCGGGCGATTCTGCCGGTTTCGTATCCGAAATGCCAATGATCGCGCTGCGGTTCGAGTTGCTCGGGCAGCAGAAAAACCATGACGACCAAACGAATTACCAGCGCCACCAGGACCATGGAAATCAGGAATGACGGGAGGCGTCGTGGACTCGAAGTCTGGTCCGATGTTGCCGGAGCCACGGTCGAATTGGAGGAGGGCGGCAAGGGCTGAATGTTAGGCTCGCGCTCGATGATAAAGCACCCAGCGGCTTCATGCGTGATTCGTGAGATCTTCTTTTCGCGCCTGTGCGCCGTCCTGTGCCAATTACCCTGTGAGACCTGCCCTGTGGTAGAGCTCTTTGTGTGATCAAAAAAAGTGTGGTCAAAAAACGCTGCCGTGAACTGAGCCGGACAGAAGCCGTCTAAAGCGTTTTGCGTGCGATACTCTGTATGCGTTATGAATCTGAATCTAAATTCCAAAGTAGCCCTCATCACAGGTGGATCGCGCGGAATTGGTGCGGCGGCGGTGCGTTTATTTGTGGCCGCGGGCGCGAAAGTTGTCTTTAACTATCAGGCGGCTAAGGCACAAGCCGAGGACTTGGTGCGGGAATGTGGCGCGGAAAATTGCCGCGCAGTACAAAGCGACCTTTCGTCCACTGAAGCAGCGCAGCAACTGGTGTCGAGTGCAATTTCTGCCTTCGGTCGTCTCGACATTCTGGTCGCGAACCATGGCATCTGGCCGCCGAAGGATGCGCCCATTGATCGCTTATCCGACGATCAATGGCATCGCACCATTGCCGTGAATCTTGACAGCGTATTTGGCCTGGTCAAGCATTCCGTCAGCCAGATGAAAAAACAAGGCGGCGGCCACATCGTGCTGGTCAGTTCGACAGCCGGCCAGCGCGGCGAAGCTTTCCACTGCGACTATGCCGCCTCGAAAGGCGCGCTGATCAGCATGGTGAAAGGACTCTCCACAGAACTGGCGCGCGACCACATCTACGTCAATTGCGTAGCTCCCGGATGGGTCGATACTGACATGTCGACCGCTGCATTAAACGATCCTCCGACGCGCGCAAAAGTTTTTGGAAGCATCCCACTCGGCCGCGTAGGAACGCCGGACGAGATTGCCGGTCCGATTCTGTTCCTGTGTACGCCCTATGCCGGATTTATCACGGGCGAGATTTTGAACGTCAATGGCGGCGCCGTGCTGGTGGGATAGGAGGATCGCATGAAGCTAGGCTGGTTTTATTTCGTCGCAATCGCCATTCTGACGCATACGTTTGTTTGGGCACAGCAGCCCAATGGCTCACCGGCTACGCTGGCGTACGAAAATGGCAGCATCGCAAACAATGTCTACACCAACGAGTGTTTCGGTTTCTCCCTTGCCGTTCCCGACGGTTGGCAAATTAACACTCAGCTCCTCGGCGCGAATGCAAGAGCGAGGCACACCACGAAAGGGGCGCTTGTTTTGCTGCTGATTGAGCAGCAGAAGGAAGGGACTTTCGGCAACAGGATAGTTCTCAACGCCTATGATGCGAGTCTGTACGATCCGAGCGCGCAGGAATTTGTTTCCCATTATGCACGCGGACACGTCAGTTCCGATCGGGAACACAGGGAAATCGTGAAAGACACTTATTCCGTTGACTATGCTGGGAAGACTTTTTTCCGGGCCGACAATAAGCAAGCGATGGGCAGTGCAGGTGCACTTTACCTGGCCTTCGTTTATACGAAATTCCGCGGATACTACATCGGTGAATTCCTCAGTGCTGCATCGCCCGGGGAGCTAGAACTGGCGGCGAGCTCGTTGCAGCAGATGTCGTTCCAGGAGGATAAGCCAAATTCGAAGTGCGTGATGAGCGGCGACGATAATGTAAATCCAGGGGGCATCATGGGGGGGATAATTAGCTCCAAGCCAAATATGTCGCCATCCAACTCAGATCTCCCGCAGCGCGTGCGCGTCTCGCAAGGAGTCTCGACAGGGCTACTGGTCACGAAAGTACAACCGCAATATCCCGATGATGCGAAACAAGCCCGAATTCAAGGGCAGGTTATTCTCAAAGCATTGATCGACAAGAACGGAGACGTCGAGGACCTCACTCTTGTCTCGGGCCATCCCATGCTTGCTCCGGCAGCCCTTGAGGCCGTCAAGCAATGGAAGTACAAGCCCTACCTGCTCAACGGACAGCCTGTGAAAGTTGAAACGCTCATTACCGTATCATTCCAATTGTCTGGGCACTAATCTTCCGGTGACGGAGTGACGGAAGCGAGACAGCACATTAACGTCACGGACAGCTAAAATGGTTCTGGGTGCTTCTAACCCATAGAATCATGACCCGCTTTCTTGTTGTTTTGCTGCTGTGCGCGCTAGCCGGAGCCCAAACTGCTCCAACGCCAGTTCCTCCTGCGAACGCCGCTCAATCTGCCGTCAATCTGAATGACTCCGACAATGCCCGTCAGGCCCGAGCGGTTCTCGATCAATCAATCGAGGCGCTCGGCGGCCAACCTTATCTCACCTACGAAAACCGCGTTGAGGAAGGCCGCTACTATCCGCTCTATCATGGACGCACCAACAGCACCGGGATTCCCTACCGGTACTATCTCGAGTATCCCGACAGGGACCGTTTCGAAATCATCCACACGAAAGACGTGTTCCTGCTCTTTGGATCTGTGAGCGATATCAAGGTCAAGAACAAGTCGGACATTGTCCTGATTCATAACGGCGACAAGGGATACGAGATCACGTACAAGGGAACCGCGGCGCAGGAAAAGCTTGATCTGGACAACTACCTTCGCCGTCGCGATCATTCCATCGAATGGGTATATCGCAAGTGGATACGCGATCCGAATGTGGCGCTCTTCTACGAAGGACTCGCAGTCGTCAATGGGAAGGAAACCGAAGGCGTGACGCTGCTCAACAGCCAGAACGACTCGGTGAGCGTGTACCTGGACCAGAATTCGCACTATCCCGTCAAGATCAGTTATTCGTGGCGCGACCCGAAAGACAAGCAGAAAAATACGGAAGATGAGATTTACGATGGCTACAAATTGGAGCAGGGAATCTGGACTCCCCACTCCATTACCCGCTATTACAATGGAGAATCTTCGCAACAGCGCTTCATCAACACTGCCAGCTACAACATGAAGCTGCCGGATTCAATGTTCGAAGCGTCGGTGACGTACGACCCTAAAGCACCATTGAAGAGCCACTAAGAACCGGCAAAATGGGGTTGAAAACTTACTTAAGTACCGTAAAACAAGCCAAGTTCCTCCCTGGATACCCCTAGACATCTATAACCGCTTGAACAACTTAGCATTATTCTTGCCAAAACCTGCCACGGACTGTGGCTGTTTTGCCACATGCAGAATTCTGCCCGCCGCAGTAAACTGATACCAGCAAAAGACTTAGACGCTTCCCCCCTTGACGCACGAGCAAACAATTCGTGCCGCGGTGACCTGCACCGGAGTAGGTCTGCACAGTGGTGCCCCGGTCACGCTGCGGATTCTTCCCGCACCTGCCGGAACGGGGATCGTCTTCCACCGCACCGACCTCGACAGCTTCGCGATCGAAGCCAGCGGACGCAACGTAGCTCGTGTCAGTTACGCCACCAGCCTGATGAAAAAGGGTGTGCTCATCTCCACCACTGAACATCTGCTCTCCGCGTTTACCGGAGTCGGCATCGACAATGCCATCGTCGAACTGGACAATCTGGAGTTGCCCATACTGGATGGCAGCTCCCGTCCGTTTGTCGAAATGATTCAGAAGGCCGGCATTCGGAAACAGCGCAAAGCGCGAACTTATCTCCGCATCCTGCGCGACATTGAGTTGCGCGAGGGCGATAAGTTTATCGCCGTGTATCCGTCCGATGTCTATTCGGTTGCGTATTCCATCAATTTTCCTCATCCCCTCATCGGCAAGCAAAGCTTCTGCGTGCGGCTCACCAATGGAAGCTATCTGAAAGAAATTGCCCCGGCGCGTACTTTCGGATTTCTGCATGAAGCCGAGGCCATGCGGCAGCAGGGATTGATCCGGGGAGCGTCAACCGACAATGCCATTGTGCTGAACCGCAACGAATTGCTGAATCCACCTCTGCGTTTTGCAGACGAGTTTGTGCGCCACAAGGTTCTGGATCTGATCGGCGACCTGGCTTTGATTGGGAAACAGATTTTAGGTTCGGTGGTGGCTGACCGCGCCGGCCACGCTATGCATACTGCGCTGGTATCGCGCATTTTGCGCGACCGCTCGTACTGGGAAGAAACGGCGTTGGAAGATGAAACTGCGGTGCCAGCGTTCGCTTCCGCGGTCAGTGTTGGCGTCTAGTTGCTGGTTCTGTCTTTGACTTGCCTTCAGATTCCCCACGTTTCGCGCGCATACAATCTCACGCATACAATCTGTGGAGAGCGCCCGATACCATGCTGAATTCCATTCGCACAAACTCCAGCCCTTCCGCTGAAGTCGAAGACGCAGTCTCCCTGTTGTTGGGCTGCCACGAGCGCATTCGTCACTTCACCGCGGTTGCTGTCCGATTGGCAGAGTCGCAGCAGGCTCCTGCTTCCGAACGCATTCAGGCTGCACGGGCCGTCCTGCGTTATTACGCCGTGGCCCTGCCTCTGCACGAGGCGGACGAGAACGAATCGGTTTATCCACGGATGAAGAATGCGCTTCTTTCCAGTGAACTGGCGAATGCAAACGAGCAGATGATCGAGCAACACAAGAATATCGATGCCACTGTCGCCGAGTTAATCCCAATGTGGCAGGAAGTCGAACATGATCCTGAGGGGCAGGATGCATTGGCATTGAATGACCGGCTTCGCGACCGCACAGAACGCTTGAGCGAACTGTGGAGCGCTCATTTGAAACTGGAAGAGGAACAAGTGATTCCCGCGTTGCGGCAACATCTGACGGCAGAAGATCTGCGAGCCATTCAGCAGGAAATGCGCGACCGGCGCCAATAGCGATCTGCTGGCTCTCGAATGAGAATTGTCCGTGGAGAGCCGGGCGTCCCCGCCCGGCCTAGACCCATCTCCACACGAGTATCTTCCTTAGAACTTGTTCCAGAGGTATTGGTTATATACATCGTGGTGATACTGCACTTCGGGAGCTTTTACGAACGTACCCAGCAAGCGCGCACAGCGATCGGCCGATGCCTCCTTCAGGTCGGCGTAGCGTCCCTTAACATCATTGCCCATTAGCCTGGACGTCCAGCTTGCTTTGCGGAAATCCTCGATCGCCTTGTAGATGTTATCCGGCAAATATCGTTCCGCCTGGCGCAGGTTCTTGATCTTCGACGTGTTGCCTTCGAGTCCCGTCTTGAAGATCGAGAGCATCACCAGATACGGATTTGCATCTGGAGCCACCGAGCGAACTTCGACGCGCATGCTGCGCTCGTTGCCAATCGGAATGCGGATCATCGATCCACGATCCACCGCCGACGCCTTGATCTGGTTCGGCGCTTCGAAGTGCGGATCCAGTCGGCGATAGGCGTTGACACTAGGATTCAGCAGCAGGCAGATATCATTGCCGTGCGTCAGAATGCGGTCAACGAACTCCCATCCCATCTTGCTCAGCTTTTCTTCGCCCTTCGGATCCCAGAACAGATTCTTGCCGCCCTTGCTGATCGAAACATTGGTGTGCATGCCGCTGCCGTTGACGCCCACCACCGGCTTCGGCAGGAACGAAGCAGTCAATCCCATGTTGCGCGCGACCTGGCGGCAGATCAGTTTATAGAGCTGGATATGATCCGCCGCAGCCACCACTTCCGCATAGTTGTAGTTGATTTCGAACTGCGAAGGCGCAACCTCGGGGTGATCCTTTTCGTTCTGGAATCCCATCGAGCGCTGCACTTCCGCCGTCGTATCAATGAAATTTCGCAACGGATCGCCCGGCAGCGAATGGTAATAGCCGCCCGTGTTCACGTATTCGAATTTGCCCGTCTCGTGATACACGCGTTCGGCATCCGGCCCCTGGAACAGGAAACCTTCGATTTCATTGGCCGCATTCAACGTATAACCCTGCTTCTTATGCAGACCCTCCGCGAAAGTCTTGAGGACTCCGCGCATATCGGCCGAGTAAGGCTCTCCGCCTTTATCGATGACCTCACCGAATACCATCACCTTGCCGGGTCCAAACACATCCGCCGGCCCCCAATAGAAAGCGGCCCAGTCGATACCCAAACGCAGATCGCTCTCCCGCTGCGCCGTAAAGCCGCGAATCGACGAGCCGTCAAACGTCAGGTTGTCGTAGCTCTTCACTAAAAATTTCTTGTCGTAGTCCAGCATGTGCAGACGGCCTTCGAGGTCGCTGAACATTACCGTCACGGCCTTGATGCGCGACTCGTCCGCCAGGTATTTCAATCGCTCTTCCTGAATCTTGTGAGGAGCGACGCGGTCCAGGCGTTCCTTCTTCGCCTTCAGATTCATCTCTTCCAGTTCGTCGTAGGGGATCGCCAAAAAATTTCGCAGTTCAGTTGACATGCCTCTCCTTGTTGGTGCGTTGCCCAGGAATCAGATTGAACGACCGGGGGACTAGACAGGCTATCGTGTCAGGCGTGGCCAGACAAATAGAAATCGGTTATAGTAACGATTAGCTTTTCCAATTTGCATCAGGAATGGTGCAGAAGCTCGCTTCCGACCCTGTGTTCCTCTGTGTTCCCCGTGGTAAAGCCTTTGACCGTCTCTTTACATGAAATAATCAATTCCGAGGACCTGCCTTTGACTTGCGCCATCTGTGAGGAACGAAAAGAAAAGCGATTTTGCCCAGCCGTCCATGGGAAAATCTGTCCGCAGTGCTGCGGCGAACAGCGCGAGGTCACGCTCGATTGCCCCAGTGACTGTTCCTATCTTTTGCAATCACGGCAGCAGGTACGGGAGCACTCTACTTCCCACGCGGAACAGCTCCAGCCAATTGATCGCGAGGTATTGTTCCCCGACGTTGAGATCAACGAGCAATTCCTCTACGAACGCGAAGAACTAATCCTCGGACTGAGCTTTGCGCTAGCCAAGAGCGCCCGCACCGATCGTTCTCTTACCGACCGTGATTTAATCTCAGCCGTCAGTTCACTCGCTAAAAGTTACCAAACGATGGTGAACTCGAATCTCATCTATGCATCGCCGACCACCAATCTGGCGCAACAGGAGATTGCTCGTGAAATCGAAACCATGGTCAGGGAATTTCGGGAAGCGGAGCAGAAACATATTGGCCACGCCCGGCTGCGGGATTCCGACGTTCTAAAAGCGTTGGTATTCCTCTTGCGGATGGGATTGGGACGCACCTCCGGCAGGCCGAAGTCGCGGGCGTTCGTCGATTTCCTGTTTGCGCAATTTCCCGAAAAACACTCAGCCATCGCCGGCCCAGCAGAGTCAGGTAGCCAAATCGTGATTCCGTAGCATCGGCTTCAAAAGAATCGGTTTCAAAGTCGCCGAACCGTTTGTCCGTGAGCCAGCGCCGCCAAGATTTCGCGCATCGTCTTACCAAGTTCGGGGTGCCGCACGTCGGGAGCAATCTCGACCAGGGGTTCGAGAACAAACCGCCGCTGCTGCATCGCCGGATGCGGTATCTTCAATCCCGGCTCGTCCACCACGCCATCTCCAAACAGCACCACGTCGATATCAATCTTGCGCGCACCTTTATCACGCAAGCGGATACGTCCCATCGTCGCCTCGATCCGCAGCGCAAGCTGCAGCAATTCCCTCGGTGTCTTGTCCGTTTCAATTGCCGCCACGCAGTTCAGAAACCACGGTTGATCGGGAACGTCAACCGGCTGCGTTTCATATAAAGAAGAAACCGCCAGCACCCGGCCCGCAACCTCTAATCGTGCGATCGCTGTGCTCAGGTTGGCGGCACGATCTCCGAGGTTCGATCCCAACGACAAATAAACGGTTTCACCCACGCTGCTAGTCTCGCACACCATAGATTTTAGTCAGTGACGGATTTCATCAGTGACGGAGGACCGCCTTTGCTTGTACCTTTGCTTGGTACCAAGGTCACTTTCTTAACTTCTCGGCTGTCGATAGTATTGAAAATGCCATGAATCTGGACTCCCTCCTCATCAGCCGCGATGCCGATTTGCTTGGTGTGCTGCGTCCCGCGTTGGAGAATATCTCGGTCGATGTCGAAGTTTGTCCAGAGTTCCAGGCCGGCAGCGATCTGCTGGCGAAGCGCAAGTTCGACGCGGTCATCATTGACTGCGACGATCTACAAAACGGCTTCGATCTCCTAATGGGACTCCGCCAGACTCAAAGCAACGCCAAATCTGTAGCCTTTGCGGTGTTGAATGGGAAGACGACCACGCAGGAAGCTTTCCAGTCAGGAGCCAACTTTGTTCTGCAAAAAGCGGTCAGTCCGCTCCATGCCTCGCGCTGTTTCAACGCAGCCCTTAATTTTATGGTGCGCGAACGCCGCCGCTACTTCCGCCATCCGTTAGATATGTCGTTGCGAATCAGCCTTCCGAACAACCAGGAACAAACTGCCACCGCGACCAACGTGAGCGAGGGAGGCATGGCGATCCGCTTTCTCGGCAAGCTGCCCAAGGATACTCAGGCACAGTTTAGTTTCACGCTTCCCGGTTCGAACGTTTCGCTCGAATTGAAAGGCCAAGTTGCTTGGGCCGATGGAACCGGCCACGCCGGTGTCAGTTTCATCGAGATTCCGCAGAGCGTGCAGTATCAGCTTGAAAAATGGCTGACCGATAGGTTGCAAGAAGAAATGCCGCCGAAGCTGCAAGGGTACGTGGCGCTGCGCTAATTCATCGCCTTGCCCTAATCCTGCCACACCCAGCATCCAGCTTGTAACTTGCGCCCCGCCATGGCTATGTCACTGTAGAGATGCGGCTTGCTATGTCTTCATAGCAAGCCTGACCTCGTTATGATCACATTGGACGAAAGAATTGCCAAAACACAGCGCCTGCTGCGCCGATTGGAAGAGGACCAGCCCTATTTATCGGTGCGACTGTCCGCGCTCGGAGCCGACCATCGCCAGAGCGCTAACGCTTTTGCCGCCCGCATGCGCGCCGAAGCAGAAGCCGAACTCCAGCGCCTGTTGGCCGAGCAAGCATTGCCCATCGAGTGGACTGTCCCACAGCCTGCCGATTGAAGCTCAGATTTAAAAATTAAGATTTAATCAGGCGAATTTCTAGTGCATCGCCGCGGCATTCACCAGGTTGGCATTCAGGTAGCGGCTCATCGCCAGATCGACAATCGAACCAATCATCTCCGTGTAAGAAAGTCCGGAAGCCTTAGCCGCCATGGCAAATTCCTGCCGGCTAGCCAGCCAAGGATTCGGATTCGCTTCGATCACATAAACATCGCCATTCGGAGCCAGCCGCATATCGATGCGTCCATAGTCGCGGAGCTTCAGCGCCCTGTATGCGGCCAGCGCCGTGTCTTCCAAACGCTTCACCGTCTCTTCGTCCAGATTCTCTGCAATAGATGACTTGGTCAGCTTGTAGGCTTCGGTATTCTTCTCGAACTTTACATCATAGCTGGCGATCTTGGGAGTGCCTTCAGGCAAGCGCGACAGGTCAAGCTCGACCAGCGGTAAAACCTGCGTTCGTTCGTAGCTGCCGAGAATTCCCGCGTAAATTTCGCGTCCCTCGATGTATTCCTCGATCAGCGCCGGCGCATCGAACTCATCCTGGATGTACTGGATGCGCTCCATCATCTCCTTGACGTTTTTCACGACCGAACCAGCATCGATCCCAATCGATCCATCCTCCCACGACGGTTTCACCATAAGCGGAAAAGCAATGTCATGCGCATGTTCAGTGCGTCCGCGATAGGAAGTGGCAAAGAATGGAGTCTTGATGCCGTGAAAGGCAAAGATCTTCTTGGCAATTGCCTTGTCCTGCGACATGAAAATCGCATGTGGACCAGCGCCCGTGTAGCGCAACCCCAGCAAGTCAACATAGGCGACCACATTCATTTCCTTGGTGTCGTCGCCATCGAAAGATTCGGTGAGATTGAAAATGAGGTCGGCGTCGCAACGCGAAAGCGAGTGCAAGGACTGCGGCCGTCCGTCAAGCTCGAAATAAGAAGGCTCGTGGCCCAGCTTTTGCAGAGCCTCGAAGATTTCCTCGCGGTCGGTCTTTTCTTTTTTAACCTTCTTCACTTTCTTGCGAGGCTTGCGCGCAGCTTCCGCCTCTTCTTTAGCCGCCGCCGCGACCGGATCTTCGTTCCACAGGTCGTAAAGCAGCGCGATTTTAAGTTTTGCTCCGATCATCATGTCTCCTGAGCTTGTAGTGGAGCGCCGGGCGTTCGCGCCCGGCCAAACAAACCGCCGGCCTAGTTACCGACTTCATTACGGCTGAATAAACTTTCCTTTCGTCACATAGGTCATAACCAGCGCAGTAGTGTAAGCCGTGATTTCCGCCAGATGTTCCGCACCACGCGTTTTGTCGGCGCGCAAGTCGAGTTCACCGGCACGCTTTTCAATCGTGTCCATCAAAGTCTTAATCAGCGGACGCTGCGCCCCCGTCCACTGCGCAACTTTGTCAATCACCGCCTTGCGATGTTGATGCAAAAATTCATGCGCCGGCACCGCCGTCTTCCGCCGTTTCGACACTGGGAAAATATCCCGCAAATCCGTGTCCGGTGCGAGCCCACTGACGCCCAGTTCCGTCACCGCAACTTCCTCTCGCGCCGCCTGCTGGACGTGATAAAACTCCGCCACTGTACCTTCCATGTCATCCACCGTAATATCAGTCACGCCGCGCCGCCGCGGAGGATCGCTCTTCCCCAACTTTCGCGCCAGCCGGTTCAAATAAAGCAATTTCGCCATCGCGCCCCAGCCGCGATAGCGCTTGCGCCAGTTCGACCGTGGCGTCAGCCACACCGCAAACGTCTCGGCAAAATCTTCATCCGGATGCTTCTGCGCATACCACCCCGGCAAATGCCGTACATAGTCGCGCGAAAACGGCGCTGGCTGATAGTTGTCGCGATAGGGCCGCCGGAACGGCCCAAAAATCTGCTTCCACTCCGGCTTGTTATGCAACTTGTACGCATAAGTAAACGCGTGCCCCGCCTCATGCCGCAGATACATCATGATTTCGCGAGCATCCTCGAGATCATGCGTCTCTTTTTCCAACTGCGCCAAAGCCGCATGCGCCAGATAAAACGGAATCCCGATAATCGGCTCGCCCGAAGGACATCCCCACTCATCGGTCAAATAACAAGCCGGACGAAATTTCGCCAGCCCCTTAGCCTCCAACTCGCGATAAAGCTGTTCAACAAATCGCTCCACCGGAGACCCGGCAAGCGTAAGCCCCAGCTCGCGAATCGGCCGGCTCAGAAGTTCGTCGTACGGACGTGCTTGGTACGCGGGTTCAGGTTTTGCGCTATCGGTATTAGTCACCGGTATTAATCACAATGTTATGCACAAACGCTCGCTGACAAATAGTCTGCAACCGCGCGGGCACACACGGGGAGAGGCAGTATCACTACCGTTAACAGTAATGGAAAGCAGAGTTATTTAGAAGTGACTGCGGTAATGCCTAAGGCGACACAAACAGCGATGGATAAGTCTCCGTAAGGAAGGCGACGATGCCCGACCGTGGAAGGACCTTGTCCACGAGAAAGGAATCGATAGCACCTGCTGCCACACCGGCTATCGGGCCAACGACCGGTATCAAGCCAACACCCGTTGTTGCAGCCAGCCTCACGAGCTTACCACCGGGGCTGGCAGCGATGGATGCCATCTTGCTTCTGAAACTTGCGACCATCTCCCTGATTTCTGCGTCGCTAACGTTGTCGAGATTTGAAAGCCATTCTCGAAATTCACGGCACTCAGCGCTGTCCCGAGTCTTTAGCAGTTTCTGAACGTCCACCTTCTGGTCAGGTTTAAAATCAGGAAGCTCTGCGAGTTCGATGACTCGCTCAAACTGCATTTCCGCCCCCGCCGGATTCAGCGGCGCAACGAGGCCTGAGAGTTTTCCGAATAAGAGGGGCGCCTCATTGTCCAGAAATCCGGTTATCGCGAAATACGCTTGCATCTCGGTGAGGCGATGGTCAAGGTTCGCGACGGCGGCGACTGCTTGATGCAGAAGATCGTGCACATCTTGCGATGAAAGTCCATACGAAGCGGCCAAATCATTCTTGATATGGAAGACTCGCTGGGCAGTCTCCGTTACTTCTATGCGAACATCAGCGGAGATCTCCTGAATTTCCAGCTTCGCTCTTAAACGGTCAAGAACCGCGTGCCGTAGAGCTGGGGTGTTAGCCCGAAGGTCGCCGTCAAGTTGCTCCAACAAATCGTCGGCGAACGTCTTTGGAGGCCTAACGAGCGAGCCCCAAATCGTTTCCTCTAGGGAGGCCCGTTCACGATTTTTCAGTCCCGAAATACTCTGGAGCGCAACCAGTTCCTTCCTAAGCTCTCGATCTCGATCTTGGTCTGTTACTCCAAGTTTTGCAAACGAGAAGTGCTCAAGGGGAACATGGCGGACCCCGTTACGGCTCAGATCTAATATAAGGGTGGTGAACTCGCATGAGAATCTCAAAAGACCAAGTTTGACTAGCTCGCTAAATCCGTCTTTGCCGAAGGCTCGGACGAGAACTGGCATCTCCCGAAGCCGAAACGATTTTATAATTACCTTGTCAAAAAGAATTAGCCTGCGGACCAGCGAGCCGACGTCAACCCCCGACAGGCGTAAGCCCGAGCGGACTGCCACCTCGCCAAGAACAGACTGCCGAACGTTCATGTGGCGTACTCACCCTTCAATTCATCGGGACCTTTACTGAATCAGCGTCCCATTCCCCGTAGGCTCATCCGGAGGAATCACCACCGCCGCCACCCGGTCTCCCGGCTCAATATTCAGCAACCGGACACCCTGTGCCGACCGTCCCGACTCGCGAATAAACTTCGACTCAATCCGAATAATCTTCCCGAGAGTGAGCCACTTCTCAGCGCTCTTTGAGCAGTGGTCACCGACGGCCGAAACGGTTCTGCTCCTAATCCGGCTTTGCAGTAAAGATAAGAAAATAATCCATGCCGTCCGCTTTCACGAAATCCTGCGTGTCGCGCAATTCGTATCCGGCTTGGGCGGCTTCGCGAACGATCACGTCTTTACTCACGCCATGATTTTCTCCGTTGCCATTCCGGTCAATGATGCCAATCTTAGCTCCTGGTTTAAGCGATGAACGAAGGTTTCTGAGTAGCACAACCGGATGGGCTACCTCGTGGTAGGTCTTGAGCAGCAGCACGGCGTCGATGCTGTCGGCTGGAATCTTCGGATCGTCGGGATCGCTGAGGATCGTCTTGATGTTCTGGAGTTGTTCTTTTTTCGCGCGCTGCTCAATGTAATGAATTGCCTCCGGGTTGATGTCCACAGCATAAACCGTGCCCGAACCAGTGACGCGGTGCGCGGCGCGCACCGTGAACCAGCCCGATCCGGCGCCGATATCGGCAACGTTTTTACCAGGCTCAATGCCAAGCATATCCATGACACGGTTGATCTGGAGGCGCTCTTCGCGCCCAGGGGCGTCGAAAATGGAGAGATCGCCAGTGTAAGGGTTGCTAGTCTTGCGTTGTTGTGTCGACGGTGCCGCGGAGCCGGCCTGGGCACGAATCGACACTGGCCCCCACAGCCCTGCCAACAATACTGAGATCGGAGCGATCCATCTGAGCCCTCTGCCAAAAGATTTCCAGTTCATTAGTTCCCCGAATGCATGCGCTGAACCGCTGCTGTACCGCTAGTGATATCGAAATTCTACGCCGACTGTCAGATTAGCGGTTTCGGGTCTGGCAAAACTCACGTAGTTTTTGTAATCAGCCTTCGAGGTTTTCAAAGCGTGGGCACCGTGCGAATGCGTTGTGCCGAAGGCTGGAGCAGCGTACAATTCGCAGGCTAGAAGTCTAAATCGGAAGTTTCGGGGGCAATGTATGAGAGCGAATCCCCTGCCGTCCTTGTTTTGTCTCCTTTCTCTGTCCTTTGCGCTTGGTCTCGCGGCTAACCCCGCCCATGCGGTCGAACCAACGGGCCAAAGTACCGCAACACCGCAGGCCAATGTAGCGCAAACCAACGAAACGCAGAACAACGAAGCACAGAGCAATAAGGCGCAAGTCAACGCACCGCCGACGAATGCAGCCCCGACGAATGCGTCCGGAGACTCGAACATCGCAATAGAAAACTGGGTCAAGCCCAAGCCCGGCTGGCTCTATGTGCTCGGTCCCAAACCCGATGCCGGTGGTCCGGGAGGCCGCGTCTGGTTACTCGATCCTGAGACCGATAAAGTGATGGGGAGCATTCGCACCGGCGAGAATCCGGATTTTGCGCTCGCGCCGGATGGAAGCCACCTCTATGTTGCGTCAATAACAGAAGGTGATTCCAGTGAACTCGCGGTCATCGACACCGCCCAAGGCGCGGTCCTCAAGAGGGACACGATTGACGACCGTGAAGTGGGCAACGCGCTTCCGGCATTTTCAACCATGGCGGTTTCGGGCGATGGCTTGGCGCTGCGCATCCTGAGAGATACGCCACAATCGGAAGACAGAGATACGTTCCTGTTCACCACATTCGACACGCAGACCGGCGAGTTTATGACCAGGAGCGTGCACTTAGGGAACTGCGGCCCCGGTCGCTTCATCTCTTACCCAACCGCGAATCAATTCGACGTTCTTTGTCCAAGAACGAATCGGATCAGGCTGATTCGCGTGGACGCCGACTCCCGCGAGCTCCAAAACTTAGACGTCGTACTTCCGTGGGAAAGGCGCGTAGGCGCTGCCGAGGCGATCGAGGCCCCCGGCTCTTCAGCGATTGCGATCGTTCGTGGAGACGGCGCCGTTTTTGAAATGAATATTGCCACGCAGCAATTTGCTGAGACCCCGGCACATCCCGTTCTTCCCAACCGCGTTCCTCCTGCGGCGTGGCCGACTTCGCCCGACGGCAGCAAACTCTACCTGGGTTACAACACCGATTACGACCATAACTACGACAACCGCTTTTATCTGGATTACGGCCGCCCTCCGAATCTCCGCCCCAACAATGCGCTGGCGACCGAATTTCGCGTGCTCGATACGCACACTTGGCGGAAGATCGGTACCATCAAGACCAAGATGCCGTTCTGGAGCGCAGTGACTCGAAATGACGGCACGATACTTTATGCCATGGCTCCCCAGAAGCACAGCATTCTGGTGATCGATGCCGTGAAAATGCGCCAGATCAGTGTCCTCAAAGTCGGCGGAGCGCCCACGCTCGCTCTAGTCGCACCATGAGCTAATCGCGGGCTGGATAATTCTGAGTACATGCGTGGACAACATCTGCCTACATCCCGTTCTTTGCCACCATGATTTTGGCGCGGGCAAGTTCGGGACGATCGGAATTTTTCCCGTCGTTACAGTTCTTGAGTAACTGAGCGTAGTAGGTGTTGGCTTTTCCCGTCTGGTGCGCCATTTCGGCGGCGCGCGCGGCACCAGCCAATCCGTTAAAGCGATTGGGGTCGGTCTTCAGGGCGCTCTCGTATTCGGCCAGTGCTTCCGTCGGCCGGTTGAGCGTCAGCAGCATGTCGGCGAGCATCTCGCGGGCGGGAATGTCGACCTCTTGCTTCCCCACTTTGTCCTGCAGGTCGGCTACTTCGCGCATCTGGCGCAACGCGTCGTCGTTCTTTTTCTCGGCGAAAGCTAACCAAGCGTGCACTTCTCCGCGCGGAAAATTTGGGCCGTCGAGCGTATAGGCGTACTTCGTCTTGCGCGTTGCTTCCTGCGCGGCATCGAATTTCTGCGCATTGGCGCGCGTGGCTTCCACGTCGCCCTGTTGAGCAGCTCCGATAGTTCGCGCCCAGTAAGTAATGCTCTGCAGATCAGGCGCAGCTCCGGCTGTGGGCTCAAGCGCAGCTGCGTCGGACCAATGATGCATCTCCAAGTCGTAAAGCGCCGGGAAATGAGCGGTGGCGAAGCCGTAATACTCCATCATCCCCATATCGTCGCCGGTCTTGGGCGCGCTCGCGATGATTTGCTTGGAATCGTCCACCACCCGCTTCGCTGCCTCATCTTGTCCAGTTTGCAGATAAGCGTAGATGAGGAAATGCATGGCATGCAGTTCATGCCCGTGCATGTACATCTCGCCAGCTGGATGAGCGAGCGCCACTGATTTCAGATTCGCGTCAATGTCTTCCTGCCACAGACCCAGGCGGGCAAAGATGTGGCTGGGCATATGAACCGCGTGCGCCGATGAGGACGCGATGGCCGAATACCGGCGCGCCGCATCAAGTCCCAGGGGAGCCATGTCAGGAGTGTCGCAAGCGTGGATGATGTAGTGTGCCAGCCCGGGATGATCGGGTTGCTTGATGAAGAGGGGGTTAAGCACGGCGACCGCTTTCTTTCGTGCGGCGTGCGATTTGTCGCCCGGGGGTTCAGCCGCCAATAGGGACAGGCCGTAAAACGCACCCGCCTCAAAGTCATCGGGATACTTCTGGTAGAGCTTTCCCATCGCGTCCGAATAAGCGGCAGCGCGCTGCATGTGGTCGCGAGTAGCATAGTCGCGGTAGAAGTCGGAAAGCGCGGAAATATAGCCCCGTTCACGATCGGTCTTAGCGCCGAGCTTCTGAGCTGTTTCCATCTCGCTCCAGCCGCGCTTCAAGGATGCGTCGCCGGGACGCTCCCAGATCTGATGGAACAAACTTAACGCGATTCCCCAGTGCGCCATGGCGCAAGCGGGATCCTTCTGCGTGATCTCGACGAACTGGGCTTCGGCCTCTTCATAACCGAAGGAATGCATGAGTGCGATGCCGCGTTCGAAGGGCTTCTGCGAATCGGGCGCGCAGGAAATAGGAAAAGAAACGTTGCCCAGCTTTTCACTGGCATCATGATGATGCATGGGCGTTTCGTCACCGAACGCCGATCCCTGAAAAGAAAACAAAACACACGCGCAGGCTATCAAGCAGGCAACAGCTGTTCTTCTGACCATCTTCACGCCTCCGAACACGACACCTACTTTACACCGATTCACTTCAGGTTCGCCGCCGCCCGACGACCAACCGCGGGTTTACTGAATCAGCGTCCCATTCCCCGCAGGCTCGTCCGGAGGAATTACCACCGCCGCTGCCACTCGGTCTCCCGGCTCAATATTCAGCAACCGCACGCCCTGAGCCGACCGCCCAGATTCGCGGATAAACTTCGATTCAATGCGGATGATCTTGCCGTACTGCGAGATCAGCATCACCTCGGATTTCTCAGTAACCTGCGAGATACCAACGACTTTGCCGTTGCGTTCGGTAGTCTTGACGTTGATCACGCCCTTGCCGCCGCGATTGGTAAGCCGATACTCGTCCGCAGGAGTGCGCTTGCCATATCCATTTTCGGTGACAGAGAGAATGAGCGAGCCTTTTTCCGGGACCAGATCAGCAACCTCAGGAGCAACGTCGCCCTCTTTAGCAACCGCCTTAGCCTCCGGCTTGATCGTCGTCGCCATGCCGACGATGTAATCCTTCTCGCCCAGGTTCATGCCGCGCACGCCAGTAGCATTGCGTCCCATGGAGCGCACGTCGTTTTCGTCGAAGCGAATCGCTTGCCCATCATGCGAAGCGAGGAAGACGATTTGGTTGCCATCGGTAAGCGAGGCCGCGACCAACTCATCTCCTTGCTCAATATTGATGGCGATAATCCCGCGCTGCATCACATGCGAAAAGTCTTTTACCTCGGTCTTCTTCACCGTCCCATTGTGCGTGGCAAAGAAGACATATCGACTTTCTTCTTCCAAATCACGGACAGCAAGCATGGTGCGCACCGTCTCGCCTGGCTGCAGGCCCACCAGGTTGCCAACGTGCTTACCTTTCCCGGCCGCAGCAATATCGGGGATCTCATACACCTTGAGCCAGTAAACGCGCCCAGTATTCGTGAAGATCAGAATGTAGGCATGAGTAGAGGCGATGAACAGATGCTCGACAAAATCCTCGTCGCGCGTCTTCATACCGGTGCGGCCGGTGCCGCCGCGCCTCTGCATGCGATAAGTCGAAATCGGAGTGCGCTTCATGTAGCCAGAATGGCTGACCGTAACCGCAACCTGTTCATCGGCAATCAGATCTTCGAGCATGATTTCCGCAGCTTCGTCTTCAATGACGGTGCGTCGGGCATCACCGTAAAGCTTCTTAACCTCTTCCAGTTCCTTGATGATGACCTTGCGCAGTTTAGTCTCGGAAGCCAGAATCGACTCGTACTCAGCTATCGCCTCGCGCACCGATTTCAACTCATTAGAAATTTCATCAATCGACAGCTTGGTCAACCGATGCAATTGCAGTTCAAGGATGGCGTCGGCCTGCTTCGAAGTAAAAGGCTTTTCAGCATCAAACTTCGGAGCCCGCCCCATAGTGTTGATGTCGATCTTCTTGCCGCCAAAGTAAGCCACCAAATTTTCGCGAGCGTCGCCGCGGTTAGCGCTGCCGCGAATAATCACAATCACGTTATCGAGGTGATCGAGCGCGGTCAGGTACCCTTCCAGAATGTGTTCGCGATCGCGCGCCTTATTCAGCAGATAAGAAGTCCGCCGCCGCACCACATCGACACGATGGTCAATGAAGTGTTTGATCGCCTGGATCAGCCCCATTTCCTTCGGCTGAGCATTGACGACCGCCAGCAAAATCATGCTGAAGCCTTCTTGCATGGACGTGTGCTTGTAGAGCTGGTTCAGCACGATCTGCGGTTCGGCTCCACGCTTGAGTTCAATCACAATGCGCATCCCGTCGCGATCGCTCTCGTCGCGAATATCGGAAATGTCGTCAATCGTCTTCTCATTCACCAGATCGGCAATGCGCTCGATCAGTCGCGCCTTGTTCACCTGATAAGGAATCTCTGTAACGATAATCGCCTGCTTATCCTTGGTAACATTCTCGATGGCCGCGCGAGCTCGCATCATGAAACGCCCTCGGCCCGTTCGATAAGCCTCAAAGATTCCAGCGCGCCCGTGAATAATTCCCGCCGTAGGGAAGTCAGGTCCCTGTACGAATTTCAAAATTTCTGGCAACTGCGCGGCGGGATTATTCACCAACGTGATCGTCGCATCCACAATCTCAGTCAAGTTGTGCGGCGGAATCTTGGTAGCCATCCCCACCGCAATTCCATCCGAACCATTCACCAGCAAGTTGGGATAACGTGCCGGCAAAACCGCAGGCTGTGTTTCCGTACCGTCGTAATTGGGATAAAAATCAACCGCCTCTTTATCGAGATCCTCAAGCAGCGCGGTAGAAACACGCGTCAACCGAGCTTCTGTATATCGATCCGCCGCCGGAGGGTCGCCATCAACCGAACCGAAATTTCCTTGCCCGTCAACCAAAGGCGCGCGCATAGCAAACGGCTGCGCGAGACGAACCAACGCGTCATAAACCGCCAGGTTCCCGTGCGGATGGTACTTGCCCATCACTTCGCCGACGATGCGGGCGCACTTGCGCGTGGCTCGTCCCGGAGCCAGCCCCATCTGTTGCATGGTGTAAAGAATGCGGCGATGCACCGGCTTCAATCCGTCGCGGACGTCAGGCAGCGCCCGGCCAATAATCACCGACAACGAATAGTCGAGATACGACCGTTTCATTTCGTCTTCAATGTTGACGGGTTGCATGTTGAGGGCGCCCGGCCCCGTGGGAGATTGTCCGTCGCCTCCAGGAGGAACAGGAGGAGTTAAGGGAAGCTCAGGATTCTGATCGTCAGCCATGAAGTTGAGTTCTCGGTTCTCGGTAGTCGGTTCTCAGTAAACGCGTGCCACAACTCACGTGGGGACGGACGCATTTTCGTCCATCCAAACGGAGCGTAGCTCCACCCGTCCTGCGTGACCATAAATCTAGCTAAGTACTTGCATCTACAGGTGCTTATCCGGCTTGATTTACTTAAGAATTATACCACGTTCGATCCCTTCTCGGGGCGTGTAGACGATGACGGATTTGGCTCTGCGTCCTAAGCAGAGTTGGTTCGCACCCCCCTCTCCCGTACCTGCATCTGAACAGGCAGTGATCTATGCCAGTCCTGATCGTACTGTTCGCTTCATGGCTGATTCTGAGAGGCATCGGCGCGCTCGGAGTCTCTGCGCTCGCTACGTGGCACGACTCTGTCAGTTATGCCCTCGCCATCATGTTCGTCTTCACCGGCATCGCGCACTTCAACAAAATGAGACACGATCTCGCGAACATGATCCCATCTTTCTTTCCGCAGCCGATGCTCATCGTGTACATTACTGGCATTTTCGAGTTTCTTGGCGCGGCGGGTTTGCTCGTTCCGAGATTCCGCTCTCTCGCCGGAATCTGTCTCATCGTGCTGCTCATCGGAATGTTCATCGCCAACGTCAATGCCGCTTTGAAAGGAGTGACCTTGCGCGGCAAGCCGGCGACAGCGCTCTGGCTGCGGACACCGATGCAAATTTTGTTCATCGGCTTGATCTGGTGGGCCTCTAACTAGAACTATCCACTTGTCCCAAGGATGGACCAAATGGGTCTTGGGCAAAGGGGACGGCTTCACAGGCCGCAGAAAAAGTCGGCGCCGCATTTGATTTTGGGTGCGCAGCGGTTTACTGCTGCGATCAGGCGATCAATTCTGACGGCTTTAGCTGCTAGGGATCCAGCGACTGGTTACGCCGCACGCAACGTCAGCAGCGTGATCTCCGGCGGAACGCCAATCCGCACCGGGAAACCAAAAGTTCCCAGCCCGCGATTCACATAAAGCGCAGCTTTCTGCAGGCCGGTGGTTGTCACTTCGGTCGCAGAGCCACCATGCCCATTCGGAATCGGCAGCCGATAAAGCCCCGCCACAAATGGAGTAATCAGCCGCGCCGGACTGACGCTGTGATCCACAATCTCAACTTTTATCTGTCCGCCATGCGTGTGCCCGGCCAAGCTAAGCTCGATGCCAAGCTCAGCCGCCCGCTTAAATGAATTGGGGTTGTGCGAGAGCAGAACATTCGGCATGTCGCGCCGAATCAGATGCTCAATTTCCGCAAGCATCGGCCCCGTCCGCTCGCCGCTTGTCATGTGATCGCGCTGGTAGTCGACGCCCAGCAGATTAAATCGCCCTCCCTTGTGCTCTACCACAGCAGAAGACGCTCGCAGCAATCGCATTCCTTTTTCGCCAAAGAGCCGTTCCGCCTCGTCTTCCACTCCTGCATAAATTTCGTGGTTGCCATTGCACCCCCAAACGCCCAGCGGAGCGCGCAGTCGGCTCAATTCGTGAATGCAGACATCCAGCGGATCGCCTTCGCTCGAGACAAAGTCTCCCGTAACAAAAGAAATGTCAGGCTGCATCGAGTTTGCCATGTCAACGGCACGGGCAATTTCGCGCGGAGGCATGTAATCGCCAATATGGATGTCACTAAGCTGAGCAATGCGCAACCCATCCAGCTCTGGAGGAAGATTGGCCACTGGCACATCGACGCGTTCGATCGTGTAACGCAATCGCCCAGCGGCAAATCCATAGGTAGCGGCAAGAAATGGAAAGCTTCCGGCCAGAACGGCGGCGTATTGAAAAAAAGTTCGCCGCGAGGAACTAAACCCGCCCGCAACCGCTCCAGAAGGAAGCCGTGTCGCGACTGCATTCGTGACCCATTCAATCGCTCCCACCGATTCAATCGCCAGGAATCCAAAGAATGAAGCAACCAGCCACAAACGCGAGAACGTGGAAAGTGTTTTGCCAAAAGTAAGCCGCGAAATCGCATGCCCAAGCAGCGGGTCCAGAAGCGTAGCGAGCAGGGCGGCGGCCAGTGCAATCAGTCCGGCATGGAGACCGAAACGCCAGTTGGCATTTGAGAACGAACCAATCCACGTCCACGCCCGCATGAACCAGAATCGCTGGACGGCGTAGACCGCTAAAAGAAACAATGCGAAGAAAAAAACTCGGCTAAGAATCAGGGCAAACACTCCAAATCCTCTAAGTTAGATGCGCATCGGTAGGGACAGGACTCGCGGTGCGCAGCGGACTAGAGAGCCTGCCAAATTTTCAGTTAACGTTCTGCACGTTATCAGAATCAGAGGACTTAAGCAGCATCGGCTCCTGGTTCCGATTAGCAGCCCTAACAGTAGATGTTTGGAAGCAACTCACCAGAAAGTCCTAGAACGTCACCCGCACGCCCAACTGCGCCGCAAAGGGAATTCCGACCGTAGTGCCGGGGCCGAAAAAATCTCCCAGAGCGCCCTCGGGTATCTCAAGCTGCTTCAGGCTGGTGATGGGCACGGCGTTAGCTTCGGTGCAGGTATTCGGCGATCCACCCGGACAATAGCTGGTGACGTTGCCGCTGGCCTGTTGGTCGGAAGGCACGGGGAGCTGCACGACGTTGACCGCATAGTTCGCTCCGGGATTATTACGATTAAAGATGTTGAAGAATTCCGCAAATGGATTAATCTGCCAGCGCTCGCCGATCTTGAAAGGACGCGTGACGCGCAGGTCTGACTGAATATAAGGCGCGCCCCGGAATTCGTCGAGGCTCGTGTACACGCCGTTCACGAAAATGCGCCCGCTGTTGACTGCCGTCGTGATGGTAATGGGACGCGCGCTCTCAACCTGAGTGATGGTGCTCAATTCAATTCCGCCGGGGATGTGCACCGTACCGGCGAGCACAAAGCGGTGGCGAACATCTTCGCCGGACGGGCCGTAGTCGCCCGGTCCGAAAGCGTCAAGCTGTCCAGCATTCGGTCCACTCTGCGCCGTGCAAACGCCGTCTACATAGTCGAAGAGCTCGCCGAGCACGCAACCCCAGGTCTGCGCCTTCGAGAGCGTGTAGTTTGCGACCAGATCAAAACGCCGCATATTGCCCTGTAGGTGCAACATCAGCCCGTTGTAACTGGAGCGGTTGTTGGATGCGAAGACATTGGCCGTGGGATACGGAAAGGCGCGATAGCCGTGGTTTCCCTGCTCGTGGGTGTAGTCGGCGCTAACTGTCCAGCGTTCGTCAAAAGCGTGCTGTACTCCGCCGGTAGTGTGGATGGCGTAAGGCGTCTTGTAGTTGGGATCGATAAGCGATGGCGGCGCGGCGGAATTAGGATTCACCGCCTCAAACGCAGTGGCCCACCCGTTTTGTGCGAGGTCGTTGTAGTACATGCCGAAACCGGCACGAATCACGGTCTTCTCGCTGCCGCCCGGCGAGTAGGCGATTCCCAGCCGAGGCGCAATTTGCTTGCGGTCATCATGGGGAACGGCTTCAGGATATCCCAGCGATGGCAGCAAGCTAAAACTAGGATTCGCGACCTGGCTTAGCCCGGAAGCCTCGAAGAGTCCGAAGGTAGTTTGGTAACGCAGTCCGTAGTTGACGGTGAGGTGGTGAGAAACGCGCCACGAGTCCTCGGCGTAGAGCCCGAGCCGTTGCACATTTTGCGCGAAGTTGCCATTGCCGGCGGGAGTGTAGCTACAGCTTGAGCCGTCCGTGGCAGGAATGCCGGCACACTGCGGAGCGAAGGTTCCAAACACGCCCGGATTCTGTACGTAATAAGTTGGGTTATTGACATATTGCGCAAGAGTCTCCGCCGTGGATGCGAACGCGCCGCTGAGCACAGGTTCGTGGATGAAGTCGACTCCGAATTTGAGCGTGTGGCTTCCGGCAACATGGCTTAGGTCGTAGCGGGCCTGGTATTTGTCCTGATTGCGCAGGTCGGGGAAAAGAGTGATGGGAGTGACGAATTGATTGTCGCCGAAAGTTTCAAAGCCGGAAATCGTCAACGCAGTGGAGCTGAAGGGAAACGCCAGAGCGAAACCCAGATCGGAGTTGCGCGTCTGCGTGAGATGCAACAGGCTGGCATCGAGGACCAGATTGCCGAGCCACGTAGGACTAAAAGTGTAGGCATTGCTGATTACGTTGTTCCAGTAGTTATTGTGCGTGGTCAACCCGGTGGAGGGCAGCGTTCCCTGCTCCACTAGCGCGTTGCGCGTGAGGTAGCTGTCTTGCGAGGTGCGCAGAAACCATTGCGATTTCGGAGACTGGGCCCAGTCAAAACGCATCGAGCTGATGTAGTCGCGGAAGGGAATGGGAACTGTCGCGGGAACGGCGATGGCAGGGACACCAGAAATCAGGCCGTCCGCCGCCAACTGCGCTAGCGCATCGAATTGTGTAATGCTGGCTGGACTATAAGCGATGCTGGCATCTTCATGCACATTCTCGAATGAAGTAAAAAACCATACTTTATTTTTTGCGATTGGACCACCGAGCGTGCCCACATAATTCTGGCGAGAGAAGGGCTGCTTGGGATTGTTGACGCACACACCGTTGGTGCATGTTTGCGCTGGATTCTCAATCGGGAAGCGGGCGTTGAGCGCCGACGCGCGCTCGTAGAAAGCGCCGTCACCGTGCCAATCGTTGGTGCCGTGTTTGGTGGTGATCACGACGGAGCCGGCCGTGGTCCAGCCGGTGTCCGCGTCTTCGTTCGAGGTTCGCACGGCGAATTCCTGAAGGCCATCGGGCGAGAAGTTTTGCAGAAAGCCGCCGATCCAGTCGTCGGAGTTGTCGGCGCCATCTACAGACAGTTCGTTGTTCAAGCCGGAGCTTCCGCCGGTGGAAACAGCGGTGATGCGCGCCTTAGTCGGATCGGAAGGCTCGACGGGTTCGGTTCCGGGCACTAGATATGCGATGTTGGCGAAGCTGCGCGCTGGTAGCGGAAGAGTTGCGAGGTCCTGGCTGCCGACAACGCCTCCACGAACTGCGCTTGACGTGTCAATCGTTTCAGTCGTGATTGAAGAAGAATTCCCCCGTACGTTGACCGTCTCGCGCCCGCTCGCTGGTTTGAGTGTTACCGAAATGTCGCGCACCACGCTGACCGCAACGTTGACATCGGCTGTAGCTTCGGCGAACCCTTTGGCCGTCACGGTTACTCGATAGGAGCCGGGCAGCAGGCCCTCGATACGAAATTCTCCGCGCTCATTTGCCGTCGCCTCGCGGATGATGGAAGATCCGTTTGACTGCGCGACGACCCGAGCACCTGGCACTCGCGCTGCGCTCGCATCTTGAATCTCTCCGCGAAGAGCGCCGTTCGGATTCTGCGCGCGCACGAGCGAGGGAAGAGAGACAAAGATTAGGAGAGAAATCGGGAGGATGACGGCACATCTCAACGAAGTTGATCCGTGTCTTTCAGAAAAAGGAAACCTTACGAACATGAAGCCATCCGGCGAACAATAGGATTGCCGCTGTTCAGACTGCTCCGAGAAAACGGCCTGTGCGGCGAAGCAGACTAGCTCACCGAGAGTAACCAGAGGGGCGATGTACTACCAGCGATAGTGGCATCGAGGGTAAAGAGAAGAGCAACATCTCGCAGAGGTAGGAGTCAGCGGACGAGCCACTCTGTAACTTCGTGCGTCAGCGCCAGTGCCGGACCGTAGGTGGCAAAAACACATAACAGAGCTACAAAAACGGGTGGGATGATATGCCACGCGCGGATCCGCATCGGCGGAGTTCGGCCGGTTTCATCCCAGGCAAGCAGGCGAGTCACGCGGGCACGGATCGATCCGGTCACGAAGCCGACGGTGCAGATCGGAGCGACTTCGACGTGAACCAGTCGGGAGAGTTTGACTAGCGCTGCGGCCAAGTCGACAGCGTCGTCCAGCTTCGAGACCGCTGCATCGTCGGCGGCCAGTTCGGCGGCCTGGGACCAAGCACTTTCCAGTTTGGCCATGCCTGGAAACGGACAAAAACGGAAGATGAGTTTTTTCAAGTTGTCGCGCGACTGCATATGCGCGAGTTCATGCTTGAGTGCGATGTGCAGTTCGTCATGAGTCAGAAGCGCAACTGTGGACTCAGATACCAGCACTCTCGGTTTACTGACACCCACCAGCATGAGCGGCGGAGCCTCGCGTCTGGACTGAAACATCACGGTCGGGGCTTCATTCTGAACTTCATTCTGAACGCTATTCTCAACTACGGCATCCACATTCAGAGGAAGTGCGCCTTCCAGCCAACGAGCCACCACGCGAGAAGTCTTGGTCTGCGCGGTAAACACGCGGAAGCAGCCGCAAGCGATCAACAAGAGAGCGCAAATACCTAGCGCAAGAGGCATTACGCCGATACCCTCGTCAACATTCATCGAACGCGGTTCCAGCAACTGAAATGAAGGCACGACAAAAGCGAATGTAATGGCAGCGGAAGCCGTCAATGGAAGCACGCGCAACGCAAAGAGCACAGCGGCCACGCTCTGTTGCGTCGTTCGCAACCATCTCAGGGAACGCCATCCCACTGTCACCAGCGCCGACAGCAGACAGTAGAGCAGCACGAAGAAAGTGAGAGAGACGGCGATTCCGCGCAGAGCAAACATCAGCGTTGCTCCTGCGATTTTATTTCACGATCCTTAGTAGTGTTTTCACGGCTCTGGAGTTCGCGACGTTTGCGTTCGACCAGGAGTTGCAGCTCATCCAGCAGTTGCGCGTCATGGCTGCTGAGCGCTTCCACCAGATACGAGAGCGGCATCGCCGAAGCGTTGTCCGATCCCAGCAATTGCCGGATACTTTCCAGGGCTGTTACCCGTTGCAGCTCTTCGGCCGTGTGCCGCGGAGTGTAGCGGAACGCCCGGCCTTCGGCGACGCGATCGAGCAGGCCCTTCTTGTAGAGACGGTCGACGGTTGTCATCACGGTGGTATAAGCCTGGTGGATCTTGCCATCGGCGAGCAACTCGCGAACCGTGGCACTGCCGTGTGACCAAAGCTCTTGCAGCAACTGCTGCTCGAAGGGACCAAGTTTAGGTCTGGAACTTGACCCGAAAATTGAAAATGCTTTGGTCATCTGAAAATTGAAAGTGCGCACGACGCGTGGTCGTATGCCCGAAGAATACCATCGGATCGCCTGCATTGCATCACTCTGGTCTGGTTGGTAGTGGTGCAGTTTGAAATCCACAGGGCTGGTGTCCTGAATCGCCCTGTGTAAAACTGTGGGCATGAGAAAGCACGACCGTGTTTTGGAGTTTGCGAAGATTACGACTAGGCAGCCTATGTCTGGTCGCTGTAGCGTCTGTAAGCGTGTGTTCATTGCCAAACCGAAGGATGGCGAACGTGACGATGATGCCGTTCTTCGGATGCGTGCAGACTTCGACGTTCACAGCTGTAACGAAGACGCCAGCCAAACTGCTGCCCGGATCGTGAGAGAAGCTACTGAGTCTTAAGCTCAGACTTGGCAACTGCGGGCTTGACTGGTGGCCTTTGTTCAACCAGTTCCATTAGTCTCACTAATGGCAATTCCCGCTCTTCCGATGTTTGGCTAAAGTCCAACGGCATTGTCCCCTCCGGAATAACCAATGGTCCAAATTGTTTTTCATGCATGGCCACGTTCATGATAAGAAAAAGCGCAGCGATTTTGGCCTCTAACCAAGAAAGGGTTGTTGCGGATCGTTGTTCGACAAATGGTTTGCCGCCGTAAGGCTGGAGCAGTTCTCCGAAAACAATTTTAATATCGAACACAGAAGTCTCAAACATCACGTTGTTTGCATAAGATGATAGGAAGTCTTCAGCACGCTTGAACTCGGTCGCTATTTTGATCTTTTCGTTCATTTTTTCTTCTGGCATATAAGTTCTCTCTTTATTTAGGCTACGGCCGCGTTTGCATTTAATGTTGAGCCCGGAACAGTACTTTGGCCTAATTGTGGCTGAACGCTCTTAATCGTGGCCACGCTTGGCGACGGAGTTGCGGCCACTTGTTTACGAGGAAGAACCACAACATTATTGCTGGCACGTGTTATACCGAGACTAGAAGCTTGGACATTTTCTAACTGTATTTCAAATGCAAGTTGCTCCTCTAGGAATGGTAGCTCTTCATCAAAACTATCCACTTCAAGTTCATGTCCATCAGTGTGAACGGAGCGCAGCAGCACCCTGCTGAAAGGCACGAAACGTACCTCTAATCCGACGTCGGCAGCATCGGCCAAACGCAGCAATGTGTTTAAGGTAGGTTTCGATTCGGCATTAGGGTCTTCCAAAATCGAGATCCTTTCCTGTGCCATCTTCGGTTCGACACGCTTACCAAATGCCCCTTGAGATAAATTGCGCTGTTCGCGAAGCACCCGAAGCTGGAAACAAATCGCTGCATATACATTTTCTAGGTTAAAAGCAGATCGGAATTCATGGTCTTTTAGACTGTCGAGGAGGTCCAATTTAGTGGAAGCGATGCTCACTGATTCGTCTCCTATTTTCGATAATTTCGATCATTCTTTTGCTCGCAGTATTAGGAGCATTCAGGGGTACAAATTCGTCATCTTTCTCAACGGCAGGCACTAGGAGGGAAAACTGCCGCTCAGAAGGTCCACGAAAACCCAACAAGCGATATTGAGTATTCATCCAGCGAATCCTTATTTCAATTATTCCCGGATAGCCATCTAGATTACTGGTCTCCGGACGCTTCCAACGTTCGGTTCCAGCCAAACGCAAAAGGAGCACGTTGATTTTGGCTCGTGCCTTGGTTGGCACAACTTTCTTGTCCATTAACCATTCCTCAATGGGATTGGTATCTCGCTCGTCGATGTAGTCAAAGAATAGCCACTGATTCATAGATTATGATAAATAAATCATATTTGCAAGCATATTTTATTGACTTCTTCTAATGATAAGTTTATCATGATTTTGTTGATATGAACTGCCTAAGAACGGAAAAACAGATCAGCGTGATTGCTGCATTGGTGGAGGGAACCTCCATAAATGCCACATGCCGCATCACTGGCGTCGCCAAACACACCGTTCTAAAGCTCCTCAAGGACATGGGTTGTGCTTGCGCCGCCTACCACAATGCCAATGTCCGAAATCTTACTGTTCGCCGGATTCAATGCGACGAAATTTGGGCCTTCGTTTATGCGAAGCAAAAGAACGTAACCCTAGAGCAGATGCAGGCAGGCGCTGGCGATGTATGGACGTGGACGGCCATCGACGCCGATACCAAACTGATCGTGTCTTACATGCTGGGGGATCGCGGGGCCTCTACAGCACAGAGCTTCATGCGTGATCTGGCGGGAAGGGTCGCCAATCGCTTTCAGCTCACCACGGACGGTCACCGTGTCTACGCCGATGCTGTAGAAGATGCCTTCGGCGCGGACATAGATTATGCCATGTTAGTCAAGATTTACGGTGCATCAAATGACAGCCCGGAATCGAGATATAGCCCCGCATCTTGTATAGGCTGTCGGACGGGCGTTCTCAACGGTGACCCCGATCCGCAGCACATCAGCACTTCATTTGTGGAACGTCAGAATCTTTCGATGCGGATGGGAATGCGCCGCTTTACTCGCCTGACTAACGGATTCAGTAAGAAACTAGAGAATCACGGGCATATGGTTGCCCTGTATTTCATGCATTACAATTATTGTCGGGTTCATAA
>JBATZM010000051.1:0-70516 GCA_049674665.1 Terriglobales bacterium | reverse complement strand
TCAGAGTCAAAGTGCTGGTGGAGGTGGTCGGATTCGTGCTGAATCCTGAGGTCACGCCACTCGGCAGGCTGGAGGTGGACAACGTAACGCTGCCGGTAAAGCCATCCACCGGAGTAACGGTGATCGTGCTCGTCCCGCTGCTACCCTGCCCGATGCTTAGACTGCTTGGCGACGCGGACAGCGTGAAATTCGGAGGTTGAACGCCAGAGCCAGCCAGTGCGTTGATCAGGGCAGGCCCTGTTGGACTGCCCCAGCCGGTGGCTAAATCGTAACCAACTGTTGTGGGATAGCCGTTACTGCCGCTGGTGATGTCGTGGAAATCGGTGTTGTAGTTTGATCCCACGCCAATGTTATAGATGGCCGGATTAGCGAATCCGAGCATCGGATTGCCATTGGCTACCGCCTGTTGATTGATGAGAGCCAAGAAGCCGGCCCACATGGGCGCTGCAAAGCTGGTGCCGCCCTCTTCGTTTTCCGTACAACTTCCGTTGCCGCAGACATAAAACGTAAAGTTTGCGTTTGCCGAGACGTCCGGGGCGTTCCGATAAGTCGTGGACCCCTCGTTAGCCGCGGTGATCACGCCCGGAAGTTGCTGCCAGACGGGAATTAGAAAGTTTTTGCCTTCAAAGTAGCCGCCGCCGCCGTCGACCCAGGCAGTCTCCGAACTCCAGGGGCCGCCCGCGCTTTGGGTTACCAAATCGGTACCACCGACCGTCGTGAGATACGGAGAAACCGCCGGCCATGTGGGAGCGCCAAACGTACTATATGCTCCACTGTCGCCGGCCGCTTGGAACAAATTCTGGCCCTGCGCCGCAAACTTCATGAAGTAAGGGTCGGCCTCGGTGGGATCTGGTGGGCTCCAAGTCCACGAAGAGCTCAATTGCGCGTTCAGCGGAGAGTTTGTAGACATGGAACTAAAAATGGCAGTGTCCGTGGACCCCACGTAGACATACAGTCCTGTCATGGCTGGAGCCATGGAGATGGCCTGCGTCATATCAATGATTTGTTCCACATCACAGTCGCTCTCGTTCTGGCAGAACAAGTCAGTTCCATCCGTGGAAATGCCAGTGACTGGAACATTGTCCATTTGTCCAGCATTCTTGAAGTAAGTGTTCAGGTCGGCGATGTCGTATCCCGCAAACTCGAACAAACCTACCGACTGGCCAGCGCCGTTGAGAGATCCGTTTCCGTAGTAGGCCGCGCGCATGTCGCTGCCGCAGAAAGACCCTCCGGGACAGGAACCGCCCGAACCGGCCGCAGACTTCGCCAGCGAAGCTGGTCTATGCACTACTGCGGGACGCGGAATGGAATAATTATCCAAACCCGAGATGTGCCAGAGCCGGAAGGGTAGATCCACTGTGGGTTCGCGATCTGGAGCAAAGAAGGTGCGATTTTCGGTGGGGTGCTGGTAAACACCCATGGTCACATGGAAGGCTTTCTCGATGGCTGCGACCGGAGCCTTGAACTGGACGTCCATTGAATCGCGCGAGCCGCCAAGGACTGTGAAGCCGTTCGCTTTGGCGAAACCAATCAGGGCGTCATAGTCTTCCTGGCTGGGACCAAAGCGCTCAGTAAATTCTGGCACGGTGACGAAGTGACGATAGGAGGGACTGGAAGGATCGTAGAGTTCTTGCAAGAAATTTTCCAACTCGGGCTGATGGCGTAGCGCTAGAACGATGTCGAAGCGCATGGTCTGGGATGCTGGGAGACGTCCGACGGACAGGGCCTCACCATTCACGGTTGCTTCACGCACGTGACGCGTCAACAGGGTTTGCGACTGTGCCTGGCACAGGATATTCATACCCGAGACCAGCACGACGACGGTGAGCAAGAATAGACCTAATCTTCGAATCACGGTTTCTCCTTAAATAATGTTAGATAACGGTCCTGGAAGACCCTCCTGGTGCGCAGCATGGGCACCAAGGCCTACATCTGAATTCGGTAAACATGACGGATTGAAAACACCCGGAACCCCCGCCGGGGCAGACGAGGGAACTTTCTATTGGGCCGCAGTATATACCCGGTTTCGCGGGAACAACAACGAAAATATGCGCTGCACAACTACTCAGCTCTTCCGCAGAACTTTCTTATCGCCGGGCGGAACTCATGTGCACCTTATATGCAACAGTTAGACAACATCGAGTAGTCTGGGCGCGCGTTTATCCTTGACTTATTGAAAGAGTTCAAATGAAAACATCCTGCTACGCTGGAGATTATCGGCCTCCCGTATTCGGATACGAACTCGACAACAACAGCCGGCAATGGATCAATACTGAAGCCTAAAACAGGCGGGACCGAAGTCCCGCCTGTCTGTTTGGTTCCTGGTTTCAGTTTATGGTTAAGGTTGTTATTTGCCAGTTCCGGATAGAGCGACGCTCTGCGGACTATTGGAAGCGTTGTCGGTAATCGTTACAGTCCCAGTGCGGGCTCCAGTCTTAGTTGGCGTGAAGGTCACTGTGATGATGCAGTCGCCTCCCGCCGCCACGGTGCTGCCGCAGGCCGTCTTTTTGCTGCCGGGTGCGATGGCGAAATCTCCGCTGGCCGCGATGCTGGTGAGGTCGAGCGTGCCGGTGCCCGTGTTGGTGAGCGTCACTTTTTTCGCGCTGCCCTTCACGCCCACGACGATCTTGCCCCACGTCAGCGAGGTTGGTGAGAGACTGACGACTGCGCCACTACCACCGCCGCTTCCGGCAAGTGCGTTGATCAGGCCGGTGTTCGGACTTCCCCATCCAGTCACCAAGTCATAGCCAGTGACAGCCGTCCAGAACATCGGTTGGCCGCAGCAATCGTTGTTACCCGCAGTGATGTCGTGGAAATCGGTGCCGTAGCCCGACCCCAGTCCAAGCGAATAGATGGTTGGATTAATGAAGCCGAGCGCGGGATTGCTGTTCAGGGCTGCCTGCTGATTGACCAGAGCCATGTAACCGGCCCACATCGGTGTAGCAAAACTGGTCCCACCCCAGCCTGTTTGACAAGCTTCTTGATCGGCACAGGTGTAAAAATCAAAATTGGCTTCTGCCGAGACGTCCGGGGAGTTTCGTAAGGTCGTGGAGCCCTTGTTGGTCTTGGTGATTACACCGGTGAGTTGCTGCCATGAGGGAATCGGAATGGCATCGGGCGTAAAGTAGCCGCCGCCGCTGTCGACCCAAGCGGTTTCCGAACTCCAGGGGCCGCCGGCACTTTTTACTTGCAAGTCGGTGCCGCCGACCACGATGGCATGTGCATCATCCGCAGGGAAAACATATGTGGAAGCTGCGGTATATGCGCCACTGTCGCCAGCCGCTTGAAAATAGCTTTGACCCTGCGAGGCCATCTTCTCGAAGTAGGGATCGTCAGTGCCGGGATCGGATGGCTCCCAGGTCCACGAAGAGCCGATTTGCCCAACTAACGGAGAATGCGTGGACATGGAACTAAGCATGGCGGTGTCGGTGGATCCAACAAATACATACAGGTCGTTCAATCCTGGGGCCATGGAGATTGCCTGAGTCATATCAAGGATCTGTTCCCGATCGTCACAGCCATCCGCGTTGAGGCAGCTGAGGCTGGTTCCATCGGTGGAAATGCCAACGACCGGAACGTTGTTGGTTTGCCCAGCGTTCTTGAAATAAGTTTTCAAGTCGGCGATGTCGTATCCGGCAAACTCGAGCAGTCCGAGCGTCTGGCCGGCACCGGTGAGAGATCCACTTCCGTAGTAGGCGGCACGCATGTCGCTGCCGCAATAGGAGCTTCCGGGGCAGGAGCCCTTAACGGCATTGGACTTCGCCTTCAGATTGCTGTGTGCGAGCGCAGGACGCGGAATCGAATAGTTGTCCAAACCCGAGATGTGCCAGAGTTGGAAGGGTAGATCTACTGTGGGCTCGCGGTCGGGAGCAAAGAAGGTGCGATTTTCCGTGGGGTGCTGGTAGACACCCAGGGTCACATGGAAAGCTTTTTCGACGCTCGCCACCGTGCCTTTGAGTTGCACGTCAAAAGCATCGCGGGAGCCCCCCACCACCGTAAAGCCGTTCGCTTTCGCGAAGCTAATCACGGCGTTGTAATCTTCCTGGCTGGGACCAAAGCGCTCGGTAAATTCTGGCACGGTCACGTAGTGACGGTATTCAGAACTGGAAGGATCGTAAAGTTCTTGCAAGAAATTTTCCAACTCTGGTTGATGGCGCAGAGCCAGAACGACATCGAAGCGCATGGACTGGGACGCTGGGAGACGCCCGGTGGACAATGCCTGACCATTCACGGTTGCTTCACGGACATGACGCGTCAAAAGGGTTTGCGACTGTGCCTGGCAGAGGACATTCAGACCCGACACCAGCACGATGACGGTGAGCAAGAATACATTCAATCTTTGAATCACGGTTTCTCCTTAGAGTAGGTACCAACAGTTCTGGAAGATTTTTTTGTGCGCGGCACGGAACCAGACAATTGGTTCTGAATCTGGCAAACGTGACTGAATTGAAACACCCCAAACCCTCAACGGGGCAGATGAGGGAACTTTCTATTGGGCCGAAGTATATACCCGGTTTTGCTGGAGCAACAACGAAAATGAGCGCCACACAACTACTCAGTTGTGCATGCAGAATCACCTTGTCCTGGAGTGAAACTTGTGTGCACCTTATGTGCAACAGTCAGACAAAGGCAGCGTCGTCTAAGAGTACATCTCGTAGTGGGTAGCAGACGGCTCCATCTCGAGCAGAAAATTCTTGTCGAAGTCGTAGTACTTCGCGACGCTGATGTCATCTCCGGCAAAGGCGCGGATTGCCTCCTCGGATTCCCAAAAGGTGACCATCAGAAAGTGCGCGGTTTGGCCTTCGATGCGGCGAAGTGCGTAAGCTCCCTGGTTGCCTGGGGTCGAACGATAATCGGGAATGGCGATGGTTCGCATGAGTTCGAGGTATTCATCGCTCTTTGCGGCTGGAGTCATGCCGTGCCAGATTCGCGTGATCATGATGGGTTCCTCGGCGGCGGAGGAACATGAGGTCCTTCGCTTCGCTCAGGATGACAATCGTAAAATTGCGCACTCGTAGAAATTTTAGGGCAATGAGCCGATCGCTGCGTCTCAGCTCCTGGCGCCGACTTCTTCTTTTTCTATGGCCGCGTAGTGGGACTCGACGTAGTCGTCGAGAATTTTGATGAACTCGGCTACGATCTTGTCGCCTTTGAGCGTGGTAAATAGACGGCCATCGACGTACACCGGAGCTTTCGGTTCTTCAAATGTTCCCGGGAGAGAAATTCCGAGGTTCGCATGTTTTGATTCTCCGGGGCCGTTGACCACGCATCCCATCACTGCGACTTTCATCTCTTCCACGCCGGTGTGACTTTGTTTCCAGACGGGCATTTGATCGCGCAGGTAGGTTTGGATCTGCTCGGCCATCTCCTGGAAGAAGGTGCTGGTGGTGCGTCCGCAGCCGGGGCAGGCGGTAACTTGCGGAGTGAAGCTGCGAATACCAAGCGACTGCAGAATCTGTTGCGCTATGCGAACTTCTTCGGTGCGATCGCCTCCAGGCGCGGGAGTGAGCGAAACCCGAATTGTGTCGCCGATACCTTCCTGCAACAGCACGGCCAGCGCCGCGCTCGAAGCAACGATGCCTTTGGCTCCCATGCCGGCTTCGGTTAGTCCCAGATGCAGGGGATATTCGCAGCGTGAGGCGAGCATGCGGTAGACATCGATCAGGTCTTGTACTCCGCTGACTTTTGCGCTGAGGATGATCTGGTCGGAGCGCAATCCGTATTGCTCGGCCATTTTTGCCGAGGTGAGCGCGCTGGCCACGATCGCTTCCATGGTGACTTCGCGGGCATCTTTCGGTTCTGCCAGGCGCGAATTCTCGTCCATCATTTTGGTGAGGAGAGCTTGATCGAGCGATCCCCAATTGACGCCGATGCGTACCGGTTTCTGATGCTTCGCCGCAACCTCGATCATGGTGCGGAAGTTGTCGTCATTCTTGCGTCCAATGCTGGCATTGCCGGGATTGATGCGGTATTTGGCTAATCCCTCGGCGCAGCCGGGATATTTGGTGAGCAGGAGATGTCCGTTGTAATGGAAGTCGCCGATGATCGGTACGCGCAGGCCTTGTTTGTCGAGTCCTTCAACGATATGAGGGATGGCTTTGGCGGCGTCATCATTGTTGACGGTGACGCGGACGACTTCGCTGCCGGCGCGGGCTAGGGCGGCTACTTGCTTTATGGTGCCGGGAATGTCTGCCGTGTCGGTGTTGGTCATGGACTGCACCATAACTGGTGCATCGCTGCCCACCCGGACACCGCCGATTACGGCGGTAAAGGATTTCCTACGCTGTATTTCGGCCATATCGGAAGCTTTATTTTACCATGCGCATTCCGACCAAGCCTTTAGTTCCCCTGCCAGAAAGGGGATGAAGCGGATGTAACGGTCTGCCCCTGTGACTGAGGGCGGTCTTTTTGGGTGGATGCTTGTCTGGATACGATCATCTCGATAAGCTGATTCGCTTCGCTCTCATCGGCGCCGTCTCCAAAGAAGACGGTTCTGGAACCATAGTCGAACGCAATGCCGCTTGGCCTCTCGCTATTGTGGGAACTGGTGTCCGGCCGATAGCGCAGGTTACGCATTTCCTGGAGCGAGTACTGTCTCGAGGAGAGCCTCAATCCGAAGATCTCTCTTCGAATCGTAGCCGTTCCATTGGTCGTTTGGAATATGTCGCGGCCTCCCAGCATTCGACCCAGCCAAAATGCGACCATGATTTCTCCGAGAGCCCAGCCACACATCCAGAAACCTTTGGACGAGTCCAACGAACTTGGCGGCTGTGCCACGCTCCCAGGTCCCACGTGGCGATAATGTCCCACTTTCGGCGTGAAAAAAGGCGGCGTGGAACCTCCCTTGCCAAGCAATTGCTGCGCGACCGAGATCCCCGCGACCGTCCACGCACACAACCAAAATGACGCAAACAAAATTGCCAGCGTATTTTTGGCTGCGGGAATAGAAATACGTAGGACGCCGTCCTGCTGCGAGACCGTGGAACGCATCGGTTGCGGTGAGATCGCGGGTGTCGTCATTGCCGAGCCGTCGTATTGCCGAGCCATTGTTTTCGTGTCAACGTCCGCGACCCCTCGTTTTCGAGAAGAGGGCCGTCTGGACGTATCACGTGACACTACCGCGCGAAATCAGGAAAGACAAGGGTACGGAAGTTGATGAACTGGTCTCTCGGGGCGCGAGACGAGAGCTGCTACGGGGCTCTCCTAAGTTGGACAGGGCTGGTCAGCCGACGCAGCCGCCCTCGAGAGCAGTGGAGCACGCACAACTCACTATGTTCAACTCCTTACGAAGCAGCCGTGGCAGCTGCGGCCGGTTTTGCAGGGGCGCTTGGAGTTGTTGTCGCAGCTGGAGCTGGCGTCGAAACTTGAGTTGGGGCTGGCGTCGAAGAGACGGTGGGAGCGGTAATGCCTAAGTAGCTATCCACCACAGCGGCTGTGATGCCGAGGTTCTCTGCGATTTCCGAGGGCGACTGACCTTGTTCCTGGAGAAGATGGACTTGGGTATTTTCTGACAAATCCACCGTGCTTGCCGCGGTGCTTGCCGTGGGTGCTGCGGCAGCGGGACGCGATGGGATAGTCGAGTAGGCAGCGGCGGCGGCCACTTGATTCGATGATGCGCTGGAGACTGAGATTGTCATGGTGTGTCTTCCTTTCCTTATTCTTCAATCTTCTTCGTGCTTATAAGGAAAAGATCGTCCGATTGTGGGGATGGCATTAGCTGAGCTGCCGACGCGGTGAATCCGAAATGGGCTGGGAGTTCTAAAGTGGGAAGATGCAGCCGCTTTGGCTGCTCCTCTCGGAGAAGTAATTTGCGCTTACTTTGCGCGGGCGAGGCGCCCGCGCCACACGGACTTGGTTATGGCATCCTGGTGAGGCCAGGCAAGGTCTTGACGAGATCGTTGTAGATCACCATCACGGCAAAGAGCACCAGGAATACGAATGCAGCTTGGTAGATGCGTTCTTTGACGGGCAGGCTGATTTCTTTCTGCATGAGGCTCTCGATGAAAAGGAGCAGGATGACGCCGCCATCCAGGATGGGAATCGGGAGCAGGTTCATGATGCCCAGGTTCAAGCTGATGGCGGCAGTGATTAAGAGTAGCGGAGTAAATCCCTCTTCGCGGGCAGCCTCGCCAACGTCTCTGCCAATTCCGATCGGACCATCGACCTGGCGCATGGACACTTTACGCCGCACCATTTTTTGCAGCAGTTCGAGGATCAGGAAAGAATTCTTTTTGTTATCGGAGAGCGAGCGGCTGAGGGCATTGGCAAAATTGAGTTTTATGATTTTGGTGGGAACGCTAGCGATGCCGATTCTGTAAGCGGGGCCTTGTCCGGCCGATCCCGGATCTAGGGTGGGTTTCACGGTAAAGGAAATTTTCCGATCGTTGCGGAGAACAACAATCTGTAAAGGCTGATCTTTGGTTTGATTCAACAGCCTGATGAGCACGCCCAAGTCGGGAATGTCCTGTCCGTTGGCGGTGAGAATCCGATCTCCGATCTTGATTCCTGCCTTATCGGCGGGCATCCCGGGTTCGACGAGTGTCAAAGTCGCACTGGACTCTTTCGGTACCCAACCGATGTCGCCGTTTTCATTGGGCCCGAGCGGTTCCGGGACCAGGATCTTTTCCGTGACTTTGCCGTCGCGCTCAATGCCGAATTTCAGAGGTTGATTCGGGCTCAGTATTGTCTTGACGTTCACTTCCTCCCAATTCGGATTCTCGATATCCTCTACCCGGACAATCTTGTCGCCACTCTGAATTCCTGCCTTCTCGGCGGGAGTGTTCGGATTCACCCATCCGACAACGGTTGGCTCGTCGAGCACGGCGGCGTATTCGTAATGCACCATGTACACACCGGTTAGCAGGGCGATGGCCAGCATAATGTTCATGGCCGGCCCGGCGATGGCTATGATGAAACGCTGCCAGCGGGGATGGTTCAGGAATTCGCCGGGATCGTCGGAGCGGTCGTCCATGGGGTTTTCCCCAGACATCTTCACGTAACCGCCGAGTGGCAAGATATTGATACGATAGTCCGTTCCGCCCCGATGGAAGCCCACCAAACGCTTGCCGAAACCGATGGCGAACTGTTCCACGCGAACCCCAAAATACTTGGCGGCGGCGAAGTGGCCGAACTCGTGAATCAGGATCAGGAATCCGAGCACGATCGCCATATCGAAAACGGTATGAAGAATAGACAAGAGTTGCGGCATAATTCCCTAGATTAACCCCATAATTTCGGTTACGAAATGGCCCTGATGGGCGATCCCTTTTGGCGACATTGGTGCACTTTCTTTTGAACTATTTCTCTTGCTAAAAGGCGGGCCTCGGTATCCAAGGTAAGCACCTCATGTATAGATTCCAAATGTCCGGCTGGCGTTGCAGCCATTACTTCTTCGATGACCTGGGGAATATCCTCGAATCCGATCTGCTCCTCCAGAAACGCCGCCACCGCGACCTCATCGGCCGCGTTCAGCGCGATGGTCTTTGCCCCTCCGGCGGCCGCAGCTTCGTAGGCTAAATGCAGACAAGGGAATTTAGCCATATCCGGGGGGGAAAAATCCAGATGCCGCAAGTCCATGATCGAGAAGCGCAAGTCTGACGGGATGCGTTCCGGATACGTCAGCGCATACAAAATGGGCAGACGCATGTCGGTCACGGAAATTTGAGCAAGTATACTGCCATCCACGAATTCGACCAGGGAATGGATCGTAGATTGCGGATGCACAACGACTTGCACGCGCTCAGGCGGGATATGGAATAACCGGCAGGCCTCAATTACCTCGAAACCCTTATTCATCAATGTGGCCGAGTCGATGGTGATCCTTTTTCCCATCTTCCAGGTAGGATGATTAAGCGCCTGTTGCACCGTAATTGAGGCAAATTCCGACTTGGGCGTATGCAGAAACGGACCGCCGGAAGCCGTCAGCCAGATCCGTTCAACCTCGTCCATTCTGCCGCCCCGCAGGCACTGATGGACGGCATTATGTTCGCTATCAATGGGCAGCAGCGGCTTGCCTTGTTTCCGAGCCTCCGCAGTGATCAACTCGCCCGCAACTACCAGGCACTCTTTATTGGCGAGACCAACCGTCTTTCCCGCTCGCACCGCTTCGTATGTCGCCTCAAGCCCGGAGACGCCGACGATGGCGCTGACCACAAAGTCCGCATCAGGATCGGTCGCCACCCGAACCGTGCCCGCCATGCCATGCACGACTTCAATCTCGGTTAGGCCGGCCTGCTGGAGTCTTGTCTTGAGAACCCGCGCGGCGGATTCGTCGGCCAGCGACAATACTCGCGGCTTCCAGCGCACCGCTTGCTCGAAGGCGAGTTCTGTATTGTTGCCGGCCGCTAGTGTGACGACCTCAAAGCGATCGGGATAGCTCTCGACCACACTCAAAGTGCTGCGGCCGATCGAGCCGGTGGAACCGAGGATGGCGATGCGTTTCATGCGGTCTCCTTATTGTAAGGGAGGAAACAGGTAGCGAGAATGATTGGTGAAGCGAGGGGTGCACTCCCGGGCCGCTTTTAAGTTTGTGATAACGGCTCACGAACGGCTTATGGCGAGCGTCCAACTCCCATGGATTAGCTAGAGGAACTCCACCCGCTCGCACTCCATCTGAACAATGCATTTAAGACCTAATCCGTATCGATGATTCGGAGACGCTATGCAAATCATAGACGACGTCCGCTATGCGCTCAGGCAATTTGCGCATGCTCCCGGTTTTACGGGCACGGTCGTATTGACACTTGCCCTCGGCATTGGCGCTACTACAGCCATCTTCACGCTGGTGCATGCCGTATTGTTGAGATCCTTGCCGGTTACGAAGCCCAGTGAACTGTATCGCGTCGGCGATATTGAGAAATGCTGTGTCAACGGTGGAATGCAAGAGGATTGGTCGATTTTCTCCTACGAAAAATATAAAGCGTTGCGCGACGGCACGTCCGGGTTCACCGAACTAGCCGCATTCCAAGCCGGGCGCACACTGATGGGCGTTCGGCGCAATGGAAGTAACCAGCCTGCCGAGTCGCTCAAAACTCAGTATGTTTCGGGAAATTACTTTTCGATGTTTGGGATTAGCGCATATGCCGGCCGGACATTTACCAAAGAGGATGATCGAAAGGGAGCAGAGCCGGTCGTAATGATGAGCTATTCGACCTGGCAACAAAAGTTCGGGAATGATCCATCGGTGATCGGGGCAAGCTTCATGTTTAACGGGATGCCCTTTACCGTGATTGGCATTGCGCCGCCAGGCTTCTATGGCGATCGGATGGAGAGTGCGCCGGCTTTCTGGGTGCCGCTGGATGCGGAAGCGACGATCGATGGCCCGGGCAATCTCCTGCAATTTGGGGAACAGGATTGGCTTAACCTGATCGGCCGGCTGGCGCCAGGGGTTAATCCTAAGAGCATTGAGGCGCAGATGCAGGTTGAACTCAAACAGTGGCTATTGAGTACAGACAGCAAGTTGCAACCTGGCGAAAGGGAACTGGTGCCAAAACAGACGCTGCATCTGTCTCCGGGGGGAGCGGGTGTGCAGGTTATGCGCGACGAATATCAGTCGGGCTTGCATCTGCTGATATGGGTTTCCGGCTTCGTGCTGTTGATCGCGTGTGCGAATGTGGCGAACCTGATGCTGGTGCGGGCTGCGAGCCGGCGGCAGCATACATCCGTGCAAACGGCTTTGGGCGCGCCCCGATCGCGGCAGATCGCACAGGTGCTGACGGAGAGCACGGTTCTTGCGCTGCTTGGCGGAGTCGTGGGAGTAGTGTTTGCGTTCGGGTGCACGCGACTCATCCTGCGGCTTGCATTTCAGGACAACCACGTGGCCATCAGCGCCATGCCTTCGTTGCCCGTGCTGGGTTTCACGTTCGCGGTGGCTCTGCTGACGGGAATCCTGTTTGGAGTTGCACCGGCGTGGATGACGGCGAATGCCGATCCAGTCGAAGCTCTGCGTGGAGCGCACCGCTCGACGCAACACGCTGCCGGTTGGACGCAGAAATCGCTGGTCGTGACCCAGACAACATTGTCGCTAGTCCTATTGTGCGCGGCGGGATTACTGACAGAAAGTTTGCGCAACAAGCAGCATCAGAATTTCGGATTCGAGGTGGGGAATCGGTACATCCTGCATCTTGATCCTTCGATGGCCGGATACACGGCCGAACAACTGCCCGCCTTTTTTCGCCAGCTCCACGATAACCTGGCGGCGATTCCAGGCGTAACCCGTGTGAGTTTTTCGCTTTACACACCAATGGAGGGGGATAACTGGGGTGAAGATGTTTTTATCGAGGGGCAGACTCCGCCTCCGGCGGGTAGTAGTCAGAATCAGGCTTCGTGGCTGCGCGTTACCGACGGCTATTTCGAGAGCATCGGCACCAAGATTGTGAAGGGTCGAGGGATTACCGAGCAGGACACGGCCACGACGCGAAATGTCGCTGTGGTCAACCAGACCTTTGCGAAGAAGTTTTTTAAAGACGAAGATCCGATCGGAAAACATTTTGGGGACCTGGAACAAAAGTATGCGGGTGCATTCGAAATCGTCGGGGTCACGGAGGATACGCAGTACCTTGGGCCAACCAGCAAGATTCGGCCCACATTTTTTCTGGCTGGCGCACAGCGGATGGTTTATGACGACCCGCGTTTCAAGGCCTTCGAAGACCGCACGCACTTTCTGGATGCCGCGGTGCTGCAAACTCAGGGCAGTGTCCCGGGATTGGAGCCACAGGTCAGGCGGGCTCTAGCGCAGGTGAATCCTGATCTTGCGGCAATTGATTTTATGAGCTTCGCGGCTCAAGTGGATGGGAACTTTAAGCAGAACGTTATGCTCGCAAAACTGACATCATTGTTTGGATTGCTGGCGCTGGTTCTGGCGTCGGTCGGACTTTATGGCGTGACCGCATACTCGGTTGAACGGCGTACCAGCGAAATCGGGATCCGTATGGCGCTTGGTGCAGATCGGCAGAATGTTTTGAAGCTGGTGCTGAAGGGAGCTTTTGTGCAGATTGCAATCGGGTTGGCGATCGGCCTTCCGGCAACCATCCTGGCGGGGTATGCGATGACCAAGCAATTATTTGGAGTGAAGCCGTATGCTCCGGGGATTCTTTTGGTGACGACGATTGTGTTGAGTGTGGCAGCTCTGGTGGCTACGGTTCTGCCCGCTCGCAAGGCGGCGACTCTGGAACCGATTCGTGCGCTGCGGACGGAGTGAGTGGCTCGACGCACACTGAACCGTAGGGACTCTTACTACTGCATCAGCCGCCAAGCCCCATAAGCCCACACCACCGGCACTGCGAACAGCATGGCGTCGATGCGATCGAGCATGCCTCCGTGGCCGGGGAGAATGGTGCCGGAATCTTTTACTCTGGCGCCGCGCTTGATGAGGGACTCGACCAGATCGCCTAACTGCGCTGCGATGTTGACCACCGCCGACAGAAGAATGATGGGCCAGAGTGGCGGCTGCTCCAGGCCGAACATGCCGCTACGGCGGTCAATCAATCCGATCCGTAGCAGGGCTGAACTGATTCCGGGCGCGTACTGAAACCATAGTGCACCAATGATCACACTGGCCACTATCGAAGCTACCGCGCCTTCCCATGTTTTCTTTGGGCTGATGCTCGGCGACATACGATGGCGCCCCAGCGATTTGCCTACGAAGTACGCGAAGATGTCTCCCGCCCATACGACGAGCAGCGTGTAGATCGTCCAGATTGCCCCGGCGGGTTGCTCGCGGATCTCGACCAGCAACGCCATCGGGATGGCAATGTAGCCGAATGCAAACGCTGAAGCTGCGGCTGCTGGATAGCCGCCCGTCAAGTTGGATCGACGCATGGCTACGGTCAGAAAGACGAACGGTGCGAGCGCCGCTGCTACTGCGATACCGTAGAGCATGGCCGTGGTTTCGTCCTCCGGTGTGCGATTGATGGAGGAGAAAATTACAAATACAAAGAAGAGCGCAACGAAGACATACGTCGCGAGGCCCAGCGGTTGCACTCCATAGGGAGTTACCAACTTCAGGAACTCGGCGATGGCGAGCACGGCGACCGCTCCGGCCACGAGCGCCAGCAGGTAAAGCGGCGCCTTCAGTACCAGCAACAGCACGAAGGGAATTAGGACGACGGCGGTCGCGATGCGCTTAATCATAGGACCGGAACTCGGATGATCGCGCGTGGCGTGGACAGGTGAGGGTGCTCGTCCCTCCGCGAGCTTCCTCAAGACAAGCAGTGCCCATCAACGCTTCGCCTCGGTGTGAGTACGCTGCGACGTAGGTTTCGGAGCATGGCCGTTATCTTGTCCCAAGCCGCCATAGCGGCGGTCGCGCTTCTGATATTCTTCAATGCTTTCGAGCAATTGCACACCGCGAAAATCAGGCCACAACGTTTGTGTTACATAGATTTCCGCATAAGCCAGTTGCCAGAGCAGGAAGTTACTCAGCCGCATCTCGCCGCTGGTGCGAATTACTAAGTCGGGATCGGGCAATCCGCGGGTGTAGAGATGTTCACTAATAGCCTGCTCGTCGACTTGCAGGTGATCGAGACCACCATTGCGGGACGCAGCCTCGGCCAGCGAACGGAAGGCGTCGACGATCTCGCTGCGTGCGCTGTAATTCAGCGCCAGCGTCAACAGCATTCCGGTGTTTTTCGAGGTAGCATAACTCGCTTCTGCCATCTCGCGCTGTACCGACTCCGGTAACTCGTGCTGACGTCCGATATATTTCAAACGGATATTGTGGGCGGTGAAAGTCTTGATTTCGGCTTTGAGATAGCGGCACAAAAGGCGCATCAGGAAGTCGACTTCCGTTTTCGGACGTTTTTTCCAGTTTTCCTCGGAGAAGGCGTAGAGCGTCAACGAGGGAATTCCGATGCGGGTTGCGGTTTCGACCGTCGAACGCACAGCGGCAACACCGGCGCGATGTCCGGCTACGCGCGGCATGTGCCGACGCCGGGCCCAGCGCCCGTTTCCGTCCATGATGATGGCGATATGCTGGGGAAGACGCGCGCGATCGAGCCGCAGGTAAACGTCAGTTTCCTTGCGGTCCATCCCAGCCGGAACCGTGTGTCGCAAGCGGAACTCTCCGAATCGAAGCTAACACACGAAATCTAGTGTATGCAATGCGATGCCATGATTGGCCGCCGGATAACCGTGCACGATACGAGCACTTGCTGGCGAACATGCTCGCGAGTGTAACTCCGGAGCCGGGAGATCCAGCATCTGTCGACCATTGGCCAGTAGGTATAGATAAATGGCTAAGTGAAAGGCTACGTAAACGGTTGCAAAACTGTCCTCGAAAGTGTACTGTTAAGTAGCAGATATGGCGTATGAAGTGTTTAAGAGGTCCGGGGCTAGGGTTGAGTCGCCTACACTGTCGATCGTGCCGGAAGGTAGAATCGCGATCAATGCCGCCGCAGCCAGGATTTTCGTAAGTCTCGGAATAAAGTCGGTGCTCTTGCTTTGGGACCAGGCGAGTCACAAATTGGCTATTAAGGCGGTCCATAAAGGGGACAAGAACGCCTACGCGGTATCCATCGCACCCGCTAGCCATTCCGGCAGTCTGAGAGCCAAATCATTTCTCAGCTACATCGGTTGGAATGCTCCGAAGCGGGAAATGATACCTGCGGCGTGGAATGAAAAAGAAAAGATGCTTGAAGCCACGCTGCCGTTGGAACACCTAACAGAAAAAACCCGCGCTTCAAAACTCAAAAACGCTGGCGTTTGAAGCAGCAGGGAGTTGGTTCGAGATATGGCAGGACGATGGAAACCTCCCAAGGAAGATCGCACGGACCAAGAGGCGGTTCGCTGTGAGAGAGAACTTCGGCGAAAATTGGGTGAGATCGTGGAGTTCGGAACAGAGGAAGACTTTGTGGCCGCACTTAAGGCTTATCGGCCAGAGGTTGGGAAGGAAGAACTCAAAGAACTGATCATGCAGTTTCGCGCTGCCGTCCGCGAGAGGCGCGGACTTTACTAACCACATCGTTGAATTTCTTTTCGGCTTGCTGAAATTCTTCGTCCGGCATGCGCTCTTTGGCCTCAGACACAACTCTTTTAAACGAGTCCACTACTTTGTCCATCGCGGGCGTCGATTTAGCCGACTTCGCCATACGGCACAAGTATAATTTACTTTCCCGGCAAATCCTATTGCCCTGGGCGTGCCCAAAGTCACTTCGTCTTAGGTTACCGTTGCGCGTCGTCCAAAGTACGCCCGGAGCTGGCAAACATCAAACAGCCTCTTCGGGAAATATCGCTAGCATCAGCCTCTCGGTATGCCGGATGACGGTCAAAGTGCAGCGCGTGCCGACTTGCGCGTCGGTCAGCAGACGATGCAGGTCATCGACGCCAGCGACTGGCTTGTCATCGAGTGCTACGATCACGTCACCCTCGCGCAGTCCCGCAGTCCGCGCCGGACTTCGGTCTTCAATGCCAACAACGACCACGCCGGTTTCCCGCGGTAGAGAATAGAAGCGTACTACTCGGCGATGGATGGGAACCGTCTGTGCCGAGACGCCGATGTAACTTCGCCGAATTTTTCCATCACGCAGCAAACGGCTGGCGACAAATTTTGCGGTGTTAATCCCAATCGCAAAACAGATTCCTTGCGCCGGCAGAATTGTCGCCGTATTGACTCCGATTACGTGGCCGCGCGAATCGACCAGCGGTCCACCAGAATTTCCTGGATTCAAGGCCGCGTCAGTCTGAATCACGTCCTCGATCAAGCGCCCTGAGTAAGATCTCAGCGATCGTCCCAGCGCGCTGATAACGCCAGCCGTCACCGTGGATTGGAATCCGTACGGATTGCCGATTGCAATCGCCATCTGGCCCGGCCGCAATTGCTGCGAGTCTCCGAGCGGAACGGCCTGCAATCCAGAAGCATCAATTCGAATAACTGCAAGATCGGTTGCCGGATCATCGCCGATGGTGTGGGCCGGAGCGCGGCGCCCGTCAGTGAGGGTCACCTCGATCCGCGTGGCGTCGTGCACGACGTGGCTATTGGTGAGAATTAATCCATCGGGCGTGAAGACGAAGCCAGAACCGCCTCCACGGCGCTCGCGAGGTTCGCCAGACCGAGTACGGGTACTGGCTTGGTGATGTACTTCGACATTCACCACCGAGGGACTGACTCTCTCGACTGCAGCGATTACGGCACGCGAATAAGAGTCGAGCAGGCTGGCGTCAGCAAGCCCGGAAACAGCAGCGCGTACCGGTTCCTCCGGCAGGGGTTTTTCAGATAAAGCTGAGCCCGTTAGTTGGAGCGAAGAAAGGGGTTCAATGAAAAAATTATTTACCGCTACATCTATGTCCATGCTGCATAGATGAACGCCGATGCAATTTGGATTCTGCGGCCAATTCAGGCTCGGCTAACGCCGTAAGCGTCCAGCACATCGCGCAGCGTAACGATGCCTTCCAGTTTGTGTACATCCGCACGGTTCACTACCGGCAAAATTTCAATCTGGTTTGCGCCCATTCGTTCCAGTGCCAAATCAAGTCCCTGATCTAGGTGGACATGTGGAAAGACCTGCGCGTTCATCAGTTCGCTAAGTTTCTTGTCCGCATTCTCCGCCAGCTTTTTCTCTAGCCATGAAAGGTTGACCACGCCAATCACGCCTCTAGAGTCAGTTACCAGCCACGTTCGCATTGGGCTCGACCGAGCTTTTTCCAAAGCTTCTTGAACCGTAATGTCTCCCGGCAACAATTGACTCGTCGCATGAATCACGGTCGCGACCTGACGCTGACCGTATCGTTGACGGGTCTCCGCTGTCGGCAGGTGAATGCCATCCTGCGCTGCCAACGCTTCGTAGATAGGCTCGTGCTGCAATTGCGAGGCAATAAAAAGGCTGATCAGATTCGCGATCATCAGCGGAACTATGACGGCGTAATCCTGGGTCATCTCAAAGATCATCAACACCGATGTCATGGGAGCGCGCACCACTCCTGCAAAGACGGCGCCCATTCCTACCAGCGCATAGGCTCCCGGAGTTGCAGTGTATGCGGGAAAGAAATGATGCGCCACGGTTCCTACGCTGCCTCCTAACATGGCGCCGATGAACAGGGCGGGGCCGAAGATACCGCCCGCGTTTCCTGAGGCGTAACTGATAGTGACGGCAAAAAGTTTTAGAATCACCAAGAGCAGCATCAATTTGAACGCCATATTTCCGTTCAACGCCTCGCCGACAAATCCATACCCGACGCCGAGAACCTGCGGCACAAACCAGCCCATCAACCCGACCAGCAATCCGCCCGCTACGGGTTGGAACCAGCGCGTCTTCACTGGGAAGCGCAAGAAGCGTTCCCGAATCCCGAGCAATAGCTTAGCGAATGCCGCTGAGATCAGACCTCCGGCCACGCCGAGCACCGCATACACCGCGAATTCCGCCGGATGCACTAATTGGTATTGCGGAACCTTGAACAGAGGATGATCGCCGAGAAACACACGCAGAATCATCCACGCCGTCGCCGACGCCAGGACTACTGCTCCCATGACCGGTGCGTTGAGATCGCCCACGATCTCCTCGAGGGCAAACAGCACTGCAGCCAGAGGCGTGTTAAACGCGGCGGCAATGGCCGCAGCCGATCCCACGGGAATCAGTTTCTTTACTTCCTCGGTGCGCAGCCCGAGAAAACGACCGAGCACTGAGCCAATGCCCGCGCCAACTTGAACCGAGGGACCCTCGCGCCCCAGCGGAATGCCGCTGGCGAGCGTTGCCGAGGTGCAGAAAAATTTGCCGAGCACGGTGCGAAGGGTGATGCGCCCCTCGCGCGCGTACAAAGCAGCTTTGGTCTGGGGCACGCCGCTGCCGCGCGCATTCGGAAAATAGCGATACAGCAGATATCCGATGGCGAGCGAACCTCCTACTGGAAACAACAAACGCCGCCAGGGCGCGCCACCCATCGGATACAGCCGCATCCCCAAGCGTTCCGTCAGGAGAATGAAGGCGACAACTACCGAACCCGTCAAGGCGCCGATCACCAGCGCCAAAACCAGAAATATCTGTCCTTCGCGCTGACGCAATTCGGCCACATGACGTCGCAGCGAAGTTATCCAGGTTGGATTCGTGGTCGTAGTCGTTGTTTGTGCCGCTGCTGGTGCGCTTTCAGTCATCGTTCGCGGATTTCCTCTCAATAAGGATATCGCATGGGCGGTAACGAAAGCGGACGCGATTCCCCAACCAAAATCTTAGTCTGCTCTAGAGCCAAATCCGTGGGGGCCGCTTCAAACCTGGGAGAGAATATCGGGACCGAGGTGGTCGCGAAGAAAACTTTGCCGGGAAAAAAGAGGTGCCCCAGCGTATGTCGTGCACTGGGGCACCCGCAAAATCCAAGCTACCTGCCCAAACCTTTTGCCATAGCTTTCACCATGGAGGCGTGGGCGTCATCGTCTTTAAAGGCCCAGAAGAAAGCTCCTCCTAGCCCTCCTGGGACGCGCGTGTTCACATAGGCCATTTTGAAGAGCGCCGTGTTGGTGGTGTCGTAAGTCCAGAAAGTTTGGGTGGTGGGGTTGTAGATCCACTGGGCGACGCTTATTTTATCGAAGTAGTGAGTGAATCCAGTTTGGGTTTGCAAGGTACCATATGTCGCTAGTCCGTCCGTCTCGAGAACATCGCCTGCGGGAGACGGCGCTAGTCCCGTCGAACTCTGGTAGAGGCCGTGATTAATATCGGGAACGCCGGTCCATCCATAACCGTAAAACGGCATGCCTACGAGTAACTTGCTTGCCGGCACCCCGCCGGCGAGATAGGCCGCGATTGTGTCTTCGATATCAAAGCCTTGTCCGAAGGATGGATCCTTTGGGCTGTCGTAAAGCGGTGAGGCGTGGTTGGTGGTGGATTCCCAGGTTCCATGCATGTCGTAACTCTGGACATTGAGGAAATCGAGTTGTCTGCCGGCAGCGCCCAGTTCGATGTTGGAATAATTCTGTGAGCCTGCTGGCGCGAAGATGGAGAGCAGATATTGGGTGTTGTTGACAGCGCCCAGAGCGTTGAGTTGTTTACGGAACTCGGCGAGCAGAAGCGTGAAGTTGTGTTTATCGGATGCAGTGGGAAATTCCCAATCGATATCGAAGCCGTCAAAAATGCCCGCGGCAGAGATTCCAGGGGCGACGTTGCCGTTAATGAACAGGTCGATGCACGAAGACACGAGCTGAGCGCGCAGGCTCGCGGTGCTGGCCGCGTAGGAAAAGCCGGCAGTGTTCGCAGCGGACGATCCGCCTAGAGAAATCATTATCTTCAAGTCTGGATGGAGTTGCTTCAGCTGCTGCAGGGCGGCGAAGTTGCCATATAGCGGTCCGGGATACGGTTTGTTCTTGATGACCGATGGAAGATACGGAGTCTGATAGTCAGCCCATGTATCCGCGAGTTGGCAGGTGGCATCAGGAGGACCTGAGGTGGGTGCGACGTTTCCGAAAGCATAGATGAGGTGTGAGATATGGTTGGCGGCGCCGTTATCCTGCAAGTTAGCGATGTTGTAGTTAGCGGCGTAGATACTCCATTCTTCGAAGTAACCTGCGAGGATTTTGCTTTGGGTTGCATCTTGCGCTAGTGCCGGAGCGCTGAATGTGATCATTGTTAGTAATGTCGCGGTTACTAAGGTTGCGCAGGAGACGAGGAAGAACGATTGGAAGAGACGAGTGGGGGAGAGGGATGTCATGGTGAGGTGCCTCCGGGGCGGAGTATAGATCGAATCCGACGGTGTCGGCAACCGGGTCGGACAGCGGTTTTGGGCGCATTTTTAGAGGGCATATATAGCACTTCAGCAGTCGTCTCGAAGAGAATGAGAATTGCTATTGTCGTAATCTTCCGGATTTGCTGCTACTTGCTGGCTGGGCAAAAATTTGCGCGGTCATTCGTGCGGGAGTGCTAAGATTTCGTCGCTCCGGGTGCGTATATATAGCGGGTATTGTTTCTAAAATCACTATCGGGTCTTCTGGAGTCTGACCATTTCCTGATACCCAACGCGGAATCCTGAAAGCGCTTTATATCGACGTTTGAAGAAAGAGGTCGTCGCGTGAAGATCGCAATCCTCGGTGGCACAGGCCAAGTCGGGACACTTTTGGCGCGCGCATTCCACAAGGACGGTCACGAGGTCATTGTCTTTGGCCGACAGTCGCCGAAGTTTGCACCATGGCGCATTGAGCAGTGGAATCTTGCGAGTGTCGCCGGTTGGTCGGACAAACTTGATGGCGCCGATGTCGTAATCAATCTTGCCGGCCGATCCGTCAACTGCCGTTACACGCCGCAGAACCGGAGGGAGATTCTTCAGTCCCGAGTCGAGTCTGTTCGTGCCGTAGGAGATGCAATCGCGAAGGTGAAGCGCCCGCCACGGGTGTGGCTTCAGGCAAGCACGGCAACAATCTACGCTCATACCTACGATGCGCCTAACGACGAAACATCAGGCGTGATTGGAGGCGCCGAACCGAATGTTCCCGACACCTGGCGGTTCAGTATCGACGTGGCTATGGCATGGGAAAAAGCCCTCGATGAGATTGTGGCGCGAGGAACAAGAAAAGTGAAGCTTCGATCGGCGGTAATCATGAGTCCCGATCGAGGCGGGATCTTCGATACTCTGCTCGCCTTGGTACGGCGAGGCATTGGAGGAACGTCTGGCGACGGACGCCAGTACGTTTCGTGGATCCACGAAGCGGATTTCATTGGTGCGATCTATTTCCTGATCGAGCGCGACGACATTGATGGCGTTGTTAATCTGGCGTCTCCGAACCCTGTGTCCAACCGCGAGTTCATGGCTGACCTGCGCCGCGCGTGGGGAACAAACATTGGTCTGCCATCGGCGAAGTGGATGCTCGAGATCGGTGCTGTTTTTTTGCGAACTGAAACGGAGCTCATCCTGAAGAGCAGGCGTGTTATCCCTGGTCGTCTACTTCGGAAGGGATTCTCGTTTGTGTATCCGGATTGGCCGGACGCAGCTCGCGAGTTGTGCAAACAGTGGAAGGCAGAGCGTCATTGAGCGATGTAGTGAGATGATTTTATTACCGCACAAACGGATTGACTCATCCGAGAATAAATCAGTAGAGAAGAATCGCGACCCAATACATCCCGGTCGGATACGCTGCATTGCGCGCGTAACACGCGCCGACTGCAAATTGACGAACACCCGGATCGCGCAGCAACGGCAATGCGGCGTTCGGCAAGATCTCGGGCCGGCTCTGCGTGTAGGTGATAATTTTTCGATTGTCGTAAGCGGTTGCTAATAGATGAGCGTTCGGACGTTTCTCTCGCGCCAGCGAACATGCAGCCTCATCAAGCTTTGGAGGTGTGAGTTGGACAAACTCCGGAAGCCCTGCCTGTTGCCGTATTTCGTCGACAGTGCTGCCTACTAATCTGTCGCTCTCGCGCGCGGAATAGGAGGGCACTTCACGCGCGAAATCCTGCACTACATATAATTTGCCTTTGCTCCAGATGGCCGCAAAGCCCGCAAGATTGAAAGTGCGATCAAGCAAGTTCTCGCGGTGCGGGGCCGAGCGCATCAGGGTAGCATTCACGTTGGGAGCACAATCGGCATAGGCAATATTCTCGCCCGCGCGATCGATTTTCAGCGGATTGACCAAGGCAATTCTTTGAAGCAGGGAGGGCTCACCAGATAACTGATGTTCCAGACGGTTGCTTGCAATCATTTGCCGGGCATGCGCTCGCGCTGCTTCGCGCAGACTTTCGTTCATGCGCAACGGGGGCACGCCGGCGAGTTCGCGGTTCTTGTTTGCCGTTTCCAAAAGTTCGTTCTCGGCGGTGGAGTCCTCGCCAGATGAGGCTCCGACCGCCGAGTTCGAGTGGGGGTTGGGCTGCTTGGTATTAGTGTCGTTACTAACTTTGTCACTCACTCCGCTTTGAAAACCACTACTGGCGTCGACTGCTGGCGGAGTTGTTTGCGCCGCGCATAGCCCCGCGCATAGTCCTACGATGAACGCAAGCATCGCAAATAAAACGGCCAGAGCCCGGAGCATAATTTTGTGGTTGGCGTTGCGGCGCGGGGATGGCCGGTAAAGTTCCGCTTTCCATCTGTGACGCTAACCTCTAAAATTCAGGTCAGCCACTTACTATGGAGACCATACTGCTGGTTACCGTGCTCGCCGAAACCCTTGTCCTGCTTGGGTTCTCGGCTGTTTTGCTGCGCCGCGTTTCGGCGTCCGCGCAAGTGGATGTAAAGGCGGAAGTTGCAGGGCAGCTCGAAAGGTTCAATACCGTTCTTGGCCAGAAGATCAGTGTCAGCACTGCCGACATGGCCACTAGGCTGGAGCAGACTAAAGGGGACCTCCGCCAGCAGGTAACAGACCGCATCCAGCAAGGCTTTTCAGAGATTCGGAGCTCGGTTGAGCAGCAACTTGCTGCGGGAAGGGAAGAGCAGAACCGGAGTTTGAGTGACGGCCGCAGCGAGATGACCTCTTCGCTTCTGCTCACCACGCAGCAACTCAAGAGCGAATTTCAAAACCTGAATCAGCAGACCGCGCAAAGCCTCGACTCGATTCGTGATCGCGTGGACTCGAAGCTGATGGCCATTACCGAACAGGTGCAGGTAAAACTCGATCAGAACATTAAAGAAGGATTTGCGCAGTTCGAAAAAGTCCAGCAGCACTTGAAGAATGCGGAGGAACAGCTCCGCGAAGTAGGTGCGCTCGGCCATTCCATTAACGATCTGAATAACCTGCTTAAGCTTCCGCATCTGCGTGGCCAGTTCGGCGAAGCGAGCCTGGAGCGACTGCTGGCGGACTTCCTGCCGGCGCATATGTTCGCGTTACAGGCATCGCCGGGTGAAGGCGGAGGACGCGCCGATGCTGTCATCTATTTCCCTGATCGGAAGCTACCGATTGATGCCAAGTTTCCGCGGGAGCAAGTAATTGCACTCTTTGAGAGCAACGACAAGGCTGAGATCGACTTGGCGCGCGTCGCCCTGGTGCGCGTGATGAAGGCGGAAGCCAAGCGCATTCAGCAATATATTCAACCGGAGAATGGGACGACTGAAATCGCGCTTATGTATCTACCGAGCGAAACCTTATATATGGAGGTCATCCGCAATCGCGAACTGGGCGACTGGATGAACGAGCAGCATGTGTTTCCCGTCTCTCCGAATACATTGCTAATGACGTTGCACACGATTGCGCTAGTGCATAAGTGGTATGAAGTCGGTATCCGTTTTGAGAAGAGCCGGGCCGAACTAGCTAAGGCACAGAAGTCGTTCGACTTTTTCCAAAATCAGTTTGAAAACGTCGGCAAGAATCTGAACAAAGCGCAGGAAGCTTTCGAGACCGCGCAGCGCCACCTGAAAAGTTACCGAGGAAAAGTTTCCGCGCTCAGCGGGCAGGAGCAGTTGGAGCTGGAGACGTCGGCGTCCCTGTCAACGTCAGATGACAAGCCGCTGCCGTTGATTGACAAGGCTAGCGCGTAATCTCCCATCTAAAACACCACATTTAGATTCCGAAATTTCCTGTAGGTATATACTAGTGATAGAGTTCATAGTCGCTATTTACGGTATATACTAAACAGAGGACTGATAAATGGCTGAGACGAGAATTGCTAAATTGTTTCGTAATGGACGCAGCCAGGCGGTGCGACTGCCACGTGAGTTTCGCTTTGAGGGCAGTGAGGTTCGCGTGCGCAGGCTAGCGGATGGAGTCCTGCTGGAGCCTATTATTGCTGATGCCAGCGAATGGTTCGCGGAATTGGACCGGGCTCGTACGGAGCAAATCCTTGCCAAAGGACGCAAGCAGCCGATAACGCCGCGCCGCGAGATTTTCAAGTGAAGTATCTGCTCGATACCAACGCTTGCATTGCGCTAATCAACGACAAAGTACCATCTGTGCGTACCCGACTACAGAAGGCGCTTGCTGCTGACGCGAGTGTGATGGTTTCTTCGGTTGTAGCGTTTGAGCTCTGGTATGGGGTTGCCAAGAGCGCCCGTTCGGAAGCTAACGCGCGACTGGTGGAGATATTCTTCGCAGGTCCGGTGAGTTTATTGGCTTTCGATCCCGAAGATGCGAAAGTTGCAGGCCACGTGCGGGCGAACCTGGAGGCCGTAGGCAAGCCAATTGGGGCTTACGACCTACTAATTGCCGGGCAAGCTCTGCGTCATCAATTGACGCTGATCACGGCCAATGGGAGAGAGTTTAGCCGAGTCAAAGGCCTGGAGTGGGAGGATTGGGCTAAAGGTTGAAGACAGTCATCGCAGCGCTGAAGTGCTCGCCACTTAAGAAGATGCACCATCAAATTGTCAGGCAATCCGCCGGGTTATGCGAAGCTCCGGATCGCTTCGTTCATCCCTTTCTCATATGCGCCGATCAGCTTATCCATGGTGGCATTGACTTGGTGGTCGATTTGTTTGCGCGAAAGATCGGTGTTGAACCATGCTAATGTCTGTCTAATTCCTTCGGCGAAAGTCGTGGTGGCGCAATAACTGGGAACGAAGCGTTTGATCTTGGAGTTATCAAAGACCACGCTCACGGATTTGTCCCCAGTTAGTGTCCCGAGCTTTTCGGGAATGCAGGCGGTAATGAAGTCGGATGGAATATGGACTAATTTTGGTTCCACGCCGACAGCGTTGCCGACGATGCGAAAGATCTGATCCCACGTGAGCACTTCATCAGAAGTGATGTGAAAGGCGTGACCCAGTGCTTGCTGATGGCCGAGCAAACCGACGAGTCCTTTGGCGAAATCGGTGTTGTGGGTTACGACCCAGAGAGATGAACCGTCCCCAGGTACAACCAGCTTTTGTCCACGGATCATCCGATCGACGGCAGTGTAAGACTTCTGCCAGCTATTGAGCACGAGCGGAATTTGCGTTTCCCCATAGGTGAGCGAGGGACGCACGATGGTTATGGGAAAACCTTCTTCGCGATAGGCCTGCATCAGCCTTTCTTCGCAGGCAATTTTGTTCCGCGAATAATCCCAATACGGATTGGCGAGCGGAGTGGACTCGGTCATCAGATAGTGCGTCTGCGGTTTCTGATACGCGCTGGTGGAACTGATGAACACGAACTGGCGAGTGCGTCCGCGGAAGAGCTTGATATCGCGTTCAATGTCGGCCGGCGTGAATGCAATCCAGTCGACTACGGCATCGAAATCCAGGGACTCTTGCTGCAGTTGCTGGAGCGTAGCGGGGTCGTTCACGTCGGCGATCAGAGTCTTAACGCCGGGCGGTAGCTGCGTCTCATGCTGGCCGCGAGTTAGTAGCGTTACATCGAAGCCACGCTTGGCGGCTAGTGCGGTACTAGCGGCGCTGATGATTCCGGTACCGCCGATGAAAAGAATCTTCATAGGAGATTATTTGTAGCAGGAATTTGGTTTTTGCGGTTGAGTGAGTGGCGATCGCCAAGCCGTCCAAACACGCACTTGGACAGGGCAACAAGCGATGATTTAACGAAACATTCGAAGATCAAATTCGAAAGGCATTGGTTTCTCGATCTTAAGCTTGCGAAAATCAGAATGTTGCGGGTTCAGTAACACGTTCCATTCGCCGCGAATGGCCGCGGAGGGTACGTGCAGCGCGACTGTCTCCTGCGCACGAATCCAACGATCGCCGAATGTCCTCAATGATTCATCTCGTAGCTCGTGCCATTTTCGGGGGAGAACACTCGGGTCAAGACGGTCGGTGTGAATATCGTCTGCAATCTCTGCGGCAATCGAAACCAAATCATCGGGCCGAAGATTTGGTTCAAGGTGAACAAAAGTCTCGACCGCCGCCAAGGCGAGAGAGGGCGAAGTGTAGACCACGCTCACGCCCTGGCTATTCCAGCGGCCGCCGAAGATTCGTGCACCTTCGCCGGAGAAGGCTTTGGCGGCGTGAATGGCTCGGCAAATCCTCCACAGGCGCATCAGCTATAAACGCCGTAGGCGATCCGCCCGAGGATGTTTTCCACTTCTTTCGTCCCCAAATCGGTATCCAGTTGATCGATTGGAACCTCGCCACCCAGCGCGCGGTTCGGTGTGCGGAGCCACTGAGCAGCCTTGTCGGCATTGCCGATCATCTCAACCGCGGTGGCATACACTCGCGCTAATCGCACCGTGCGGTCCGATTCGGCAGTTGTCAGACGGGAGTGCCGGCTCAAGCGCCGAGTCAAGGTCCGCTGCGGAATGCCTAGTTTTTCGGAGAGCGCGGCATTCTTCAAGTCGAGCTTTTCTCCAAGCACCAGGAGAGAGCCCGAGGGCAAACCCTTGCGGATCAGCTCCGCGAGTTCGGCAAAGCTCTTAATGGAGCGTCCCAGGACCTTTTTGCCTCCCAGAACCTCGGCGATTATCGCTGAAGTCATACTAAGCCTCTTGGCTATTTAGAATACGCCAATTGGCAGAGCTAAGCAACAGGCGGTTTACCTGGACGCTATGCGATGTCGCGGGCGGTATCTGACGTTTTCTGCCGCGGCACGGACTTCAGTTGGTCTGCGCCTTTCACTTCCCAGATTCCATCGAACTTCACGAAGTAGGGCTCAACTGATATGCCGGGGAAGGTTAATGTAAGAAGTTCTCCGGCGCGAAGAAGTTCGCTGTGATGGTGTTCGGCTTCGGCCGACTGGTCACCTTTGAAATGGGCGAGGCCGCTGTAGGTAGCACAGTCGGAGTGGGTCATGACCATGACCCGTTTGGTTTGGTGCAGGCGGATGGACATGCGAACTTGTTCAAGGATGAAATCCTGTTCGAAGTCATTGCGCGGGGAGGCTAGAGTCTTGGCTCCTCCGGCGACGACGATCATGTCGACGTGCTCGATGGCTTGTTTCTTCAGGAACTTTCGCACGACCGTGCCGATGCGATGATCGAAGCAGCAGAGGACAGCGGCGTCGGCTACGTACGGGGCGGCGGGCGAGTCGAAATGGAAGATTTTGCGCATAGAATCTCTGATGAGATTTTAAACTGTGCTCCAGGAGACAGGGAAAATTTGTGGGGGGACGGGCGAGGACACCCGTCGCTCCACGAGCCTAGGCTCCTCGCTTGGCTTTGAGTTCGGTTAATAACTGCTCTATGCGGTCTTCTTTTTCCAGGGCGGCGATGCGGTCTTCTACATCGTCGGCCAGGAGTTGGACTTTGGCTTCGCCGATGGCTTCTTCGCGAGCTACTTTTCTCTTCATACGGTCGAAGGTGGCGGACTTGCTGTTGGCGCTCATGCCGGACTGGGCGTCAGTGGCCCGGCTGGCGGCGCGGGCGCGGCGGTGCTGCGCGATCAGCAGATCGGCTTTGGCGTTGGCTTCGGCCAGCTTCTGATCGAGATTGCGCAGGGCCGATTTCAGGTTCTCGACCTGGGCTTTCTGGTCTTCGAGCTGTTGCGCGAAGTTGGCGCTCAGGTCGCGATAGCTTTCGACGCGGAGGAGAGATGCGCGGGCGAGGTCGTCGTGCTTTTTGTCGACGGCGAGTTCGGCCGTGCGCATCCATTCTTTAATTTTGTCGTCATTTTCGAGTTTCTTTTTTTCGAGCAGATGCTGATCGGCGATGGCGATCGCGACCTGAGTTTTGACCTGCAAGAGCTGGTTATGCATGTCGAGGATGACTTGTTTGATCATCTTTTCGGGTTCCTCGGCCTTATCGATCAGGTCGTTGAGGTTTGCCCGTACTAAAGTAGAGACGCGTTCGAGTAATGCCATATAACACCTCGTGTAATTCAGTCGTTAGTCATTCGTTTCTGGTCATTCTTGGTTAGTCGTTCGGCCTATTCTTCCAGGCGCCGCCTACGAGCGAGATCGCTATGTAGGCGGCGATCCCGGCGGCGACCCAGATACCGATGTGTCCGGTCGCCGCGCCGATGGCCGCGCCCATGGCGGCTCCGAGGGCGACGGACAGGCCGAGTGATCTGGCGTGATGAAGTTCTTCTTGCACGTTGTACCTCCTAAACTCTGTCGTTTGGCGTTTGTGGATCCCACTCAGTCGCAAAGAACGCGAATGAGTGGGACAACCGACTCCACCAACGATTCCCACTTAGTGCTTTTCCTCCGGCTTCGGTGCTTTGTCGCCGATTTGCCGGACTTTACCTAACAGTTCTCCCAGCGGCATGCCGGAGAGTGTTTCGAATAGGGCGGGCACTTGTGCCGCCATTTTTGTGATGTCGCCGGTGATTTTGTTTAGTCCGGCGGTATCGCCGTTGCCGGTAGAGACGATGGTGATTTTGTCCACGTTGGCTAGCGGCGCGGCCAACGCTTTCACTATCTCCGGCAAGCTGGTGATTAGTTTGTCGACTACCGCGGCTTGGTTGTATTCCTGATAGGCTGCGGCTTTTACGTTCATGGCTTTGGCTTCGGCCTCACCTTTTTTGAAGATGATTTCGGCCTCGGCTTCTCCCTGAGCGCGAATCGCCGATGCCTGACCTTCGGCTTCCGCGATCAGACGCTGCTTCTCAGCAGCGGCCAGAGTTTCGATGCGCTGGCGCTCGATCTCGGCGCCTTTCAATACGGTCGCGATCAGTTCTTTTTCGCGGCGATTGATTTCGGCGTCCTGAACTTTGACCTGTCCTTCTTTCTCGACTTGCTGTACCCTCACGCTTTCTGTAATGACCTGTTGCTGCATGATGTTGGTTTGAATGTCGTAAGACTTGTCAGCCTGCGCCTGCTGTTTTTTCGTGACTTCGAGGTACTGCGCTTTTTTGACCTCGAGATCGCGCTGTGATTCAGCCTGCTTGGCCTGTGAGAGCGTCTCTGCCAGCACGCGTTCCTGATCGGCTTGTGCTTTTGCAACCGCTGCTTCGCGCGTTGCGATGGCGCGCCTGATGGCGGTGTCGCGCTCGGCTTCGGCAGTGGCTACATCGGCATCGCGCTTGATGCGGGCAACGTCGGGCTTACCCATGTTGGTGATGTATTCGTTCTTGTCGCGGACTTCTTTTATCGTAAAGGAGATTACTTCGAGGCCCATCTTGTTCATATCGTCGGCGCAGGTCGCGCGCATGCGATCGCCGACCATCTCGGGCTGTTTGACGATTTCTTCGACTGTGAGTTGGCCGATGATGCCACGCAGATGGCCTTCCATCACCAGGCGGATCAAGCCTTCGCGCTCCTGATCGCTTTTGGTGAGGAACTGCTCGGCTGCGGTGAGGATCGATTCTTTGTCGGACTTCACCTTGATTTGCGCTACGGCCTCGACGGTGACGGCTACGCCCTGCTTGGTGTAGAGATCCTGCTGTGGAGCCACGTCGAACGACATGAGTTCGAGCGAAAGATCCTTGCAGTTTTCGACCATCGGAAAGATGACCGCGCCATGTCCCTGGACCACGCGGGTTCCGCGAAAGCCGTAAACGATCAGCGCTTCATGTGGTCCCGCTTTGCGGTATAAGCCGGCCAGCATGCTCACCAGGAACAAGATGACCAGTACCATCAGTCCCGTGGTGACCAAAATTATTTCCATTCGCGTGTCTAAAACCATATCGCCTCCTGAAAAATCGTTGACCCAGCGGCTAAAAGCCGCGTTCTAGTCGGAACTCTTACGGTACGACTAAAAGTCGTGCTCTTCTAAATCCGAACTTCCCTAAACCTGGACTTGCCGGGCACCGATAACTTGATCCAGATCGTGGATGATGCGTTCGGGATCTTTGTGGCCGAGAAAAATGTCTCCGTTTGTAGTCTTGATGTGGACAACCTTGTTGCCCCATACATACGCGCGTGAGTTGCCGACTCCGCGAATGCCGTAACCGCGCAATATGTTCCACGATTCGGGTTGATAGCTCTGAATCTGTTGCCGGGGAATCGATCGCAGGCGAAAACCGAGTGTACTAATCTCGACGCCGTGGCGGAGAAAACGGTAGTGAAATCCGCTCCAGGCAGCGGCTATGGCGGCTAATCCGATCAGACCTACGAGTGCCATCGAAAGGCGCAGAGCTGGGACGGGCACTAACGACGCGGCAATGGCGGGAACTACTAGGGCCGGCAGAATGAGCAGAGCCATGAATCGTCCCGCGTGCGTTTCTTCAACGAGAAGATCGGTGTTGGCACTGGAGGGCAGCGGGGGTTCGCGCCGCGATGCAATGTAAATCGCGATCAGAAAAATGACGGCTATCGGAATCGCGATCAACATGGCCCCCGGAATCATGGGCGTGCCGTGCACGTTGTAATTCACGATGCCGCGATTCACTTCGACCATAAATCCGAGAACGAGGGCGCAGAAGGCGAGCATTGCCCAGGAGAACGTATCGACTCGGATGCGGATCATGTAGAGCAGCAGGGCGGTGAAGATCGTCAACAGAAACGCCATGAAACCCACGCCGAACTTGAGGGCTTGATCGGGCGACATCCAACCGTTGGCTTGGCCGGTGGCATTGAAATGCGTGGCCATGTGGGCTGGAAGCTGATCCCAGACTTGACGGTACTGGAGCGCGACCAGCGGTAGCGCCAGCCAGAGCAACACGGTTGCGAATTGGAAGATTCGACGATGCATAAGCAACTGCTCCTAAATTGCAGATCCTTCGCTTCGCGTAGTATGACAATTCGTTAAGCTACTTGATGGGTTACTCGCCACTAATTTCCTCCCAGCGTTTTACATAGGCAATGCCTTTCTCGTAGCGAGCGACCATAATCTCGGCGCCTTTTTCCAACGCGCTGCCGTTTTCGCTGCGCGCGCCGCAGGTGCGCCTGGTTCCGGCCTGCGAGTAAATGATTTCTCCGGTGCCGTTCTCGCGGATGGGCATCGAGATCCTTCCCAGTACGCCGACCATTTCGTAGTCGGCGGAGTCCATGTTCTCCTCATGCGAAATCAGTACGCGCGTGAGGAAAAGGAAAACAATGGCCGCGCCAAAAAGTCCGGCTGCCATCGCGATCAGCAGGCCGAGCGCAAACCATATGGTCGAGAAACGCGCGATCAAAAATCCGGTTCCACCGAACCAGGCGAGAAATGCGGTCAGTGTAACGAAGTTGAACGGCGACACAGGCGCCTGGTGGCTTGTATGTGCTCCTCCAGTTGCGCCGTTGTTTGCCGCGGTGGGAACGTGTCCAACCGGAGCATGACCGCCGGCATGCGGGAAGTGCGGGAGATGCAAGTGCCAGCGCATTCCTCCGGCGATGAACGAAATTGCGCTCAGCAGAAAGCCGACGGCAAAACAGATCAGGTAAAAATCAGCCCAAGTCATGTTCCCAGTCATATGTTTCGCCTCCTGGGCGCGGTGCCGGTGGCGCGCGCGAGTTCCGGACGCAGAGCTTCGAACAGGCGGTCGGCGAGTCCGGGCGTGTTCAGGATTTCTCCAAGCAGCATCAGGCAGCGCCTGGTGTCTTTGTCACGGGCAACTTTAATTAGAACCTCGCTCACTTCCGGATCACTGGCGAAACGCTCCGAGCCTTGCAGCAGCCAGACATCGAGTTGACCCTCGGTGGTGCGGAGGTCGGAGACGAGTTCGGTGTGATAGCCCTCGGGGTCATCCACCAGAAAGCCGGGATGCACTTTGAAGAAGCGCGCCAGCAAAGTGCGCGAGGATTGCGTCATATGAGGACGCTTGCCGCGTTCGATCTGCGAAAGATACGACTGGCTGATGGTCTTGCCGGTCTCGGCCTGAATGCCCTTCATCAACTCCTGTTGGGTAAGGGGACGATTCAAGCCGCGAAGGGAGCCTTCGACCTCGCGGAGGTAGCGAATTTTTTCTCCAAGTGTCATATGCCAGATCGCGATAATAATATCGCAATATGGAATATTGTCAAGAACTGGATCACGCCTGTTTACAAGGGCTTATGTGCGGCTTTCACAGCTTGTGCCGAAAACACAAAGAAAAAGCCTCCGCTGGAGCAGAGGCTTGAAGGTTTTGTGCCTGGAACCGAAAGAAGCGGCTGCGTTTCAGCCGCGCTTCAATTGACTGTCAAAATCGTAGAACCTTGATGCGATGCTCCAGTTCCAGCAGCACCGGTGATGGTAATTTTGTAATTTGCAGGCAGCGTGCCGCCGGTGGGGTTAGCGCTGACGCTGGTTGATCCACAACTGGGCAGGAGGATAATCAGGCCCACAATCAGGCCAAAAATCGCTCCGATCAGCCAGCGGCGACGCTTGCGAGTAGCGCCGATCCCCAATCCCATCAGGCTTAGGCCTCCAAGGGGGAGCCAAGCGGCGTAGAACGAGCTGCGACGAAGCAGGCTGCCGGTATTCACGGGGCGAGCCACGGTGCCTATGCTCAGGACGGTGCTTCCGCAGCCGCTTCCCGAAAGGGTGACGGTCGTAGGGTTGAAGGTGGGAGAGTTAGCTGTAACCATCGAAGGTAATGTCGTCTGACTCGGCGTGATCGTACCGCTGTAACCGAGCGTTGGAATGGTGGGACAAAATTGAATGGGGATCTGTGTCGAGTTGCCGGCAAAAATGGGGTTCGGGTTCGCCTGCCCAACCTGCACCGTGAAGTCAACGACGTTCGCGATTTGCGTGACAGATTGTTGCAATGGACCGTTGTTTGCGCTGGCCGTACCCGAGACAGAGATGGACAGGGGCGGGGGGATGATTGTGGTGGACGGGTTCACGTCGACTTCAACCGTGGCGGTACCATTTACCGCCAAGCTCGGTATAAAACATGGGAGGACTGCTCCCTGCACCTGGGAGGGGCAGCTTCCCGTGCCGGCGGTGAGTTTGGCGGTGGGGGAACCAGTTAGCTGAAGAATCGGGGTCGTGGCGAAAAAGTTGACGTTGGTTGCATTATCCGGTCCGTTGTTAACGATATTGAAAACAAACGCCAGCTGAGTTCCGGCCGCGACGGGGTTGGGCAATGGACTGTTGGGTCCGGCGGTGACGGTGAGTCTGCTGAACAAACCAATCTTGCTCACGAAAGCATCCTGCGAGCCCGCGTTTAGGGTGGGCTGGTAAGCGGTTGGAGTAACTGGGAAATTGGTGGACAAAGTGTTGCCGGCCACGTACGCGGCGTTGTAGGTATCGAGCGCGATTCCGGTGCCCTGATCCGAATTGCTGCCGCCGAGATAGGTAAGGTAATCGCCCACCGGAGGCACAGGCGGAGGTCCAGGTGTGGGCGCCAATGTGGTGGAAATGAGCGCGGCGAAGGCGTCGCCGCCGCCTCCGTACGATTGAAGGGCGTCGGTGGTCAATGGGAGGTTCGGAGAGGCGGTGTTACCCGCCACGTAAGCGTTCTGGTTGCCATCCACCTGAATGGCTTGGGCGCTGTCTGGGCCAGAGCCGCCCAGATAAGTAAAATAGCTCAACGGATAGACAGACCCTACCAAATTGCCGATCTTGGCAATGTACCCATTGGTGTTGCCGCCGACTCCGGCGTAAGTGGGCTGAAAGCCAGCCACACAACCGTTGCAAGTCCAATTGTTCGAATTGGTCGAACCGACGACATAGGCATTGCTGGTACTGTCTACGGCGATGGCGAGGCCGGTATCGGTACCGCTGCCGCCTATATAGGTCGAATAGACCAGACCACCTGGAGAGCCATTAAGGGGACCGCCAGGAATGTTAGGGTTGATCTGAGCGACGAAAGCATCGGTGATGCTGGTTGGGGTTGCGGTGGTGCAAGTGGTGTTTGGCGGTTCGTTGAGGCAAGACTGTTGCGCATTCAACAGGGGAAAGGCTGGCTGGCCGGCCGGTCCCGGCAGGGAGAGCATGTTGGTGGTACCGGTGAAGAACATGCTGACGCCGGAGGCGGCTGGAGTCACTGCAATGCCGCCGCCAACCGCGGTTGCGCCAGCAGGATTTCCGCCGCCAAAATAGGTGGAGTAGAGCACGCTCTGGAAACCGCTGGCGCTGGTGTTGATCTGGCTGGCGAAGAACTGTGGGTCACCAGCAGCGGCATTCGACTGTATTTGATAACCATTGGGGTTCGCAGGGAAGCCGTTGCTGTCGGGGTTGTTGGAGGTGGTGTCGCCGGTAACGTAGGCGTTCTGATTGGTCTGGTCAATTGCGATTCCGGTGACATTGTCGGTGCCGTTGCCGGCGAGATAGGTGGAATAGGTGAGATTGTAAACCAGGCTCGGCGGGTTGCCGCTCGCACTGATCTTGCTGAGGAATCCGTGGGTGCCGGCGACCACGGGTGGGCCGGTCTGGAATGCATTGGCGGTGAAAGGAAAGTTGGTTGAGTTGGTGGAACCGGCGACGTAGATGCCGAAATTATTATCGACCTGAATTCCTGCTGGAGTGTCAGTTCCTGAGCCACCCAGGTAGATGGAATACACCAACTGGGAATTACCCGTTCCCGCGTTTAGCGAGTTGATCTTGGAAATAAATACGTTTTGTGTCCCCTTCAGGGTGGAACCATCCGTAACCGGAAAGTCGGTTGAGTTGGTGGCGCCGGTCAAATAAATATTCAGGCCGGAATCGACCGCTACGTGTACAAAACCTTCAGTGCCGCTGCCGCCGAGGAAGGTCGAATAAGTCAGAGTCGGATCAATGACGAGTTCACGGTTGTGATCGTAGTTTCCGATGGTGAAGCCGATTTTATTGTCCGCGAGCTGACGGAAACTTCCCGTGATGGTCTTTTCGGCCTTTCGAGGCGTATTTCCGGATTCCAGCGCGGCGGGCTGATAGATGTGAGGCGCGTGGAAGTGGACGTCTCCGTTAGCGGTCGAGAGGACGAGATCGCCGGAATTGCCCGCATCATTACCCGTAGCTATGTGGGCAGACGCGCCTTTGAAGCTCAGCGCAATCTGGCTGGGTTCTGCGCCGGGTGCAACGCGGAAGTCGTATTCCAGTTGTCCCTGATTGCCGTAATAGACCAGATCGATGCCGGGATAAACGCTCTGGTATTCCACCCGGCCGAATTGGGGAATGTCGCGGCGCCATTTCGCGGGATCATTGCCGATGAAATAACTGCTCTTGCCGGGGAGTGGCTGGATGGCGGAAACTCGCGCGGTGGAACTGGCTCCGTCGAGCCGCATGCGAATGACGCTGGTGGGAGATGTTTGTCCCTTGGCGGCGGGTCGCCGAAGGGTCAGCACGGTTTCGTCTGCGGTCAGAAACAGGCCGTAGCCCGCACCGTGGGCGAGGTACTTGACCTGAGGAGCGGTCTGTCCCTGGTTCGGTTCGAAGACCAGGGGTAGCGACAGGGAATTCAAAGGAAGTGTCTTATGGGCGGCAGAGTGGGCCGAAGAGACCGGTCCGATAGAAGCCGGCCCGCTGGCTTTGGCGGCATGTACGGGGGTTCCGAAATATAATATGACGCCAGCGGTGGCGAGCACGGCGACCGCTAGAAATGAAATCTTCATCCAGTTTCCTGTCTTCTTGCTTAGCTCTTTTCTTAACTCTTTTCCAGCCACTGAACCTCCGACCGACACAGGGTAATTCCGATTCACTAAGCTCCTCCGATTTCCCAATTTCGTGGGGTGAAAAGAAGAACGGCACACAACTTCCGCTATAGCTCAACGCCCTTTGAAAGCGGATGCGTACCTGTCACCAGAATAATGGGATTGAACCAAACAAATACTTTTACATTCAACAGATACGCTGTCAAGCCGGGCAGACAGCTTGGGTCGCATAGTGAGAAGCTGAAACAGGGGGAAATGGTTGCAAGACAAGACACGGCAAGCCGTGTCTCAGCCGATTTATTTTTTCAGCTCTTCTTTTTCACGTCTTTTTCTGGCTCTTGCTACCCTTCAAGCTCTCGATCTCCCGCTTGAGGCGCGAATAGCGTGCAACAATCGTTCTGAGATAGGCGATGTGGATGATCCAAGTGGCGGCGTAGGCGGCAAAAAGATATCCGTTTCCACTCATCGAACATTTCCTCGTGGAACATTCCCTCGTGGGTCCAACAACGATTCGAGAGCATGGGCCTGGTCAACTTCGCGCTGCAAGGTCTCCAAACGATAGCGCGACCAGCAGACCAGAAATGCGAAACAAGAAAAGGCTAGCCAGTTGAGCAGCAGCACATGCATCATGCGCGGATCAATGGAACCACCTCCACCAATGACCGGCTGCGGATGCTGAGTGCGAAAGAACCAGATGGAGAAGTAGACGAATGGTGCGCACATCGCTCCCAGGACGGCGAGGGCTGCTGCTAGTAAGGGAGTCTGTCCGCTTGAGGAGAAGCGACGCAGGAAAAGATAGCTGACATAGATGAGCCACAGAACCAGCGTCGAGGTGAGACGCCAATCCCATGTCCACCAGATGCCCCAAACCGGGCGCGCCCAGATCGGCCCCGTCACTAGGTTGACTGTCAAGAAGACGACGCCGACTTCGGCGGTGGTGAGCGCGACGATGTCGGCGGCAGTACGGCGCTTGATCAGATAGAAGATCGACGCTCCGAAATTGACGAAGAAGAGGGTGAACGCGGTCCAGGCCGAAGGGACGTGGTAGTAAAAAATCCGCTGCACGTTACCCATTGTCTGTTCGGTCGGCGCACCGACCAGCGCCTCGTAAAGCGCATAGCTCAATAAGATGGCAGTCAAGACACCGAGGATGGGGAAGAGTTTTTTCATTCCGCGTTGAGGACGGTTTCAAACAAGAGCAGGCACACCGTAGTAAACACCAGATCGTAGGTCACAAGCAACATGATCCAGAAGCGCGCGCCTTCTCCGTTCAAGATGGCGGTGGTGGACTGGACCATAGCGAGGATCGCGGGAATCGAGATGGGGAAGAGCAGCAACGGCAGCATGATCTCGCGGCTGCGAGTACGCAGGGACATCGCGGCAAAGAATGTCCCGTTGACAACCAGCGCCCAGGTTCCGAGTACTGCGACCAACAGCAGTTGCCAAGTTGGGCCGAGCGCTCGTAGCCTGTAAAACATAATGAAAAGCGGCGTCATGAGGGCTTCCAGAACACTCACAAAAATAAAATTGCCCAGCGTTTTGGCCATGAACAGCGAGTTTGCCGGAGCGGGCGATACGCGGTAAGCGTCGAGCACCTGATTACGAATCTCTCGCGCCCAGGTTTGGTTCAGGGCCACCACCGCCGCGAACAGGAACGCGACCCAGATTAATCCGCCAGCGATCTGGCGCGATTCTTCGGCCGTGGGATCGAAAGAAAAGCTGAACACGACCACGACCAGCAGGGAAAAAAACAGCATGGAGTTGATGGCGTCTTTCGATCTCCACTCCAGGCGCAGGTCTTTGAGCAGTGTGGCGCGGGTGATGCCAGCTGGCGCGCTCATCTTATGTTCCCCCCGCATTCGTCGCCGGGCGATCCGACCGCTTCAGTTCGCGCGTGCGCTCGACAATTTTGCCGTATTCCATCCAGATGAAGTCGTCGGCGACCTTTTCTAGTAATGACGCCTGATGGGTGACGACGAAGATCGTTTTGCCCTCGTCGCGCGTTCGGGCCAGCAGGCGGACCATTTCGGTTGCGGAATGAATATCCACGTTCGAGAAGGGTTCATCGAGTAAAAGGATTTTGGGGTCGTTTAGTAGAGCCCGCGCCAAAGACATGCGCTGCTTCATGCCTTGCGAATACTGGCCGACGGGACGGATGAGATCGGGATCGAGGCCGACGGCGCGGATGACGTCCGAGCAGCGCGCATTACTGGCGATGCCGTCGGCGATTCCGTAGAGCCGGGCAAAGTATTGCAAATTTTCCATCCCGCTCATCTCGTCGTAGAGAAGAGAAGGATGCGCCATATAGCCCACCTGCTGGCAGATGTCGTTAAACTTTTTCGTGCCAACGATCTTCGCCCCGAGGATCGTAACCTCGCCGCTCGACGGCTGACTGAGTCCTGTGAGAGTCCGCAGCAATGTCGTTTTTCCGGCGCCGTTATCGCCGAGAATGGCATAGAGTTTTCCGCCGGAAAATTCCGCGGTGACGCCGCGCAGAGCGGCAAAACGGCCAAACTGTTTGATCAGGTTCGAGACTGTAATGACGGTGACCGGGGTGGGTTCAGTCAAAGGATTAAAGGAATGAAAATTAGTTCGCCATACCGCTTGATCCGGAATTCTGATTCTGCGACATGCTCTTGCCGGGCTCGGTAGTCGGAGTAGTTCCGGGCTTACCCTGCTGGGGTGCGTACTTCGACGCGCACTTCGCCTGCAATTGCTTCGCGTGAAAAACACCATCGCGTCCGAAATTGCCATCGGCTAAAGCTTGCGAGTCATCCTTAAAAGTGTCTGGAGGAGCTTCGGTCCCAGTATAAGAAACCGGCAGCGTCAGATCATTTTCCTTCAACATGAAGTCGACGCGGGTTCCGGAGCGCTTGATCGATCCCGGCACCACATTGCCGGCTACGCGTAGACGCTTGGAGTAAGCCGCCGGCCCCTGTTGCTGCAATTCTTTGATGGTGACGTAGTAGCTCTTGCTGTCCTGCACGCCGGTGTAGGCGAGATAGCCGAGCGAGACGATAATCAACACGGTGACTGCGCCGAACTTTAAATACTTGTTGGTTTCGCTGGACATTAAATACCCCACGCTTTTAAAAACTGTACGCGCTGGTTGAGTGCCGGTCAAGATGCACGAGTTCGCGGGCGAGGGCGCCCGCGCCACACTAGCGTCCCACTGCATTTACAATCTTTTCAGCGTCATTCTAGAAACTCACAAAGGCAGGCCTGATTCCATGATCCATCCCTGGCACGATGTAACTCCCGGCAGCAAGTTGCCGCAGGAGTTCAACACTGTCATTGAGATTCCTTTCGGCTCGAGCGTGAAATATGAACTGGACAAGACCAGCGGGCTCATCAAGCTAGACCGCATCTTGTACTCGGCCGTTTACTACCCGGCGAACTATGGCTTCATTCCGCAAACTCTTGCCGAAGACGATGACCCGATCGATGTGCTGGTGCTGTGCCAGGAAACGGTGGTGCCGCTGACCATTATCCACGCGCGCGCGATTGGGCTGATGACCATGATCGACTCGGGGAAAAAAGATCATAAGATCATTGCCATCGCGACCGAAGATCCGGAATTCAATCCCTACCGCGAGGCGGCGGAAATGCCACCGCACCGGCTGCTTATGCTGCGCCGCTTTTTTCAGGACTACAAACTACTGGAGGGAAAATCGGTCGAGGTGGATCAAATCCAGCCTGCCGGCGAGGCTTTCCCTATTATTGAGGACGCTTTGCACCGGTATAGCGAGCAGCGACGCAAAGGGTTTGATGGGCTCAAGGCATGATTACAGCCCGAAAGCTGCCGGCAACCATTTATTTTCAGCAAGATGTCGTGAATTTTCTGGCCAACGGTCTTTCCTTCAGATTTTCTAAAACAAAGTCGATAAACTTACTTGACATTACCCGGAAACTGCCCTATATTCTGAATCGTTCCCTCCTGGCCCGTACCGCTATTCGCCTAGTGGTACGGGCCCCCTTTTTCCCCGATTAGTTTCCTTCTTTTTCCCGCTCGAAAGGTTTTTGCATATCTCGGCGGCATTCTTCGAGTGCGCCCTGGGTATTGTCGTTGGTCTGGAGGCACTGCCGGTATTCATTGACGGCGCGTTCGCGCTGCCCGGTGACGTCGAAGATCTTTCCGAGCTGCAAGTGGCTCCAAACCTCGGTCCATCGCGGCTCGCCGTCGCCATTCAGAGATTCGCGGTAGGCGTTCGCCGATGCCTGATAATTCTTCTGCATAAAAAACACTTCGGCGATCCGGTAATGGGCCAGCGAACTATTCTTGTTCACTTCGAGCGCTTTGTTGAACTCGCTCAGAGCGCCCGCCAGATCGCTTTGCTGGATCAGGCCCTGTCCGCGCAAGATGGAGGAACGCAGCTTGATATCCTTAGAGTTGGTGAGCACGCGGTTTTCGGGATCGACGCTGATGCGGCGCGGGCGTCCATAGGTTTCGACTGAAAATGGGGAGTCGGTGCCCACGACCTCAATACGCTTTTCTTCGGTTCTTCCGTCCGTATCGATTTTCAAACTTACCGGCATACGAAACAGATCAAGATCTTGCGTGATGGCGCCGACAATCCGAAAGCCTTTGTTGTTGCCCAGCCGATAGATTGTATATTTGGCCTTAAACTCGGGGGCGCTGGTCGAATCCATCCACTGCGAATAGAACCAGGTGAGTTTTTCGCCATAGACTTTCTCGCTGAGTTCGCGGAAATCGTCGGTAGTGGCAGACTTGCCGGCATACTGCGTGGCGAAATTGCGCATGATCTTCAAGTACTTGGGCTCGCCGACAACCCAACGCAACATGTGCAGGATCATGGCGCCCTTGTCGGTAACCAGCGACTGAAATTCGGGAGAAAAATAATCCAGCTTGTCAGCGCTTGAAAGCGGCACGCTATCGTAGGCAAGCGCGCCCACCGACATGTCCTTCACCATTTCATCGAGTCCGGCTGCGCCCACCGCGCTCTCTACGTAGCGAGCCTCGGAGTAGCGCGAGAATCCGTCGCTGATCCACCAGTCGTCTTTCGATGCGGGGCTCACCGAGACGCCCCACCACTGATGGGCGATCGTATTGGCCAGCAGCCGGTAATTCACCTTGTCGGTAATCGCACGGCTCGAAAGCGCCGCGATTTCAGGCGCCCACGCCGAGGGCACGGTGTCATCCGGTATTTCAACGATGTTCATCCGTGTTGAGGGTACGACCCCGTATTGCGTGACGAAGAAAGTGAACTCCTTGACCGCGGTCGAGGCATATTCCGCGCCCAGATTCTGTTTATTCGGTTTGAAGAAGACATGCAGATCAATGCCCGCTTCGTCGCTCTTGAACTCCTGGAAGGTGCCGGCAACGATCGTTCCCGGAAAACTCGGTTTGTCCCACTTGAAGGTGAAGGTCTTTGAGTTCGCTAGTTCGGTCGCAGGCTTTTTTGAAGTTGCAGAAGTGGCCGCGGACGGTTCTTTTCCGCTGCCGATTACCACCATATGCGCTGGCACGGTAACGCTGATTGTCGAAGTAAAGCGGTTGATGCCGTATCCCGCGACTGGAAACCACAGTCCGGAGTAAAGCAGATAGCTGGTGTCTGGACCGATGTAGGCGAGCTTCAATCCCTGAACCGGGCTGTCATCTCCGCTTTCGAGTGTGCCTTCGTATTCGAATTTGAAGGTGGTGCTGGTATTTTTTGGGACATCACTATTGAGCGCGAAACGCACGGTCGACTCCTGCGTGTTGCGCTCGGGAGTGAGTGGCTTGTTGTTGGCGTCCGTGAGCTTCGTAATGCGCAGCGAGTTGTTCAGCTGAAATATGGCCACGCTGAGGTCTTCAAGCGCCGTCACCTTGACTGTGGCTTGCGCGACGAGCTTATGGCTTTCCGGCAGGAGTTGGACGTCGATCTGATAGTCGTCTACGCGCAAGCGCGTTTTCTCGGCCGCCATCGCCGGCCGACTCACGACCGCGGCAAGAAAGAAACCGAGAAAAACGGCAACCGACAGGCCGAGCGCCCGACGCGCTGGGTAAGAGTGGCAGAGCTTCAAGTAGAGTCTCCTGGCGAGGACAACAATTTGTATGATGTTAATTTTCCCGCAAAAGATGCTGTGAAGACAAGGGTTAGCCAAATTTGTTTGGTCAAAACTTTGTCACACAGCCACCTGCGGAGCGACGGGCGTCTCGCTCGTCTAAGCTGAGCGCAGCACGGTCTCGCCTCGGGAAATCCCTTTGGCGATGCCTCAAGTCCGGTACAGGCTGCACAATCAGTCTACAGAACAGATCTTACAGAACAGATCCGAAATGGCTTAAACCTTGAACCGCTTCGCGACGGAAAAATAAAGGTTCAACTAGTCGAAACCACTGCACATTACCCGCGCAGCAGCGTGTCCCAGTCCGGGAAAATCACTCTAGCCTGTTCAAAACAACCTTCCCAAAATTGGCACAGAGGTGGCGCAGAGACTGCACGGTATGACTGACAACTATCCGAATCGCTTACCGGTGCACGCTAACCTCCTCTGGCAGCCAGGCTTCGCGATGACAAGCTGCAAAGGGGATTTTACTTGGACGCCGCACACTTGCTCATTCTCACGCTTCTGGTGGTTTCACCGGTGCTGGCCCAGAGCCAGTCGCCCAACGAAATGCTTCCCGAAGTACCCAGTGAAACCCACTCGACGATCAGTTCGACGGTCAGATCAACGATCAGTTCTTCGACGATCAGTTCAATGACCGGCTCAATGACCAGGTCCATGTCTGCGGTCGTCCCATCGGTTTCGTTTCCGGATGCACCCGCCCCGCAAAGAGGCCGGGTACGCGTCAAAGTCATCGACAAGAAGTTTGTCGTCGTCATGGCAGCTCTTGGTGGCGCTGAAAGTTTGCGCTTCACCACGCACAAGTTGGTGCTCGACCATGAATTTGACGCCGGCGCTCCCTGGGTCACCAGCGTCCCGCCTAACCAGCATCTGGTCGTCAAATATGCCGGGATCTACGCGGCCGAATTGGTCGTGGCTTATGAGCTCAAAAAGACGCACTCCTGGCTTCCCGGCGACAAGGTCATAAGAAAATTCTGGTGGGCGTATCCGGTGGCCATGTTGCCGATCCATATCAAAAACGGAGTACGCAGCATTCGAACCCAAGCTCCGTCATGCCCAGTGGCCGAGTGTGAAGCGCCATAGTTCGCAGAAATAGTTCACAGAAGACCTTCGCGCGTGCGCTCGACTTGCCCAATCATCTTCAGGATGATCTCGGCTGCTGCGTCGGAAGGATGAGCCTCGCCGTTACCGTGTTGCAGTCGCGCCTTCACCATAGCCAGGCGTTGCAACATGCGAGTCCGTGGCTCGCCGTCGGGAATGATTTTGTTCATTTCGGTGACGATGTTCTCGACCGTGAACTTGTGCTGGACAAGTTCCGGCACGACCTCTTCTTCCACAATCAAGTTAACCATCGCAAAGTAAGCAACCTTCACTCGCGGCTTGCCCATCGCATAGGTCAGCGGCGATACGCGATACACCATCACAAAAGGAGTGCCCATGAGCGCCGCTTCGACCGTAGCCGTGCCACTGGCAACGATTCCAGCACGTGAGTGAAACAAAGCCGTCAAAGCCTCGGGGACGAGATGGATATTTTTCTGTAGAGATGCGGCTTGACGCGTCTCCATCAATCCCTTAAAAAACGCCGCATCAAGCGTGCGCGCTACCGGCAACAGGAATTCATAACCGCTGCCAAGGCTACTTTTCTCTAGACGATCTTTCTCTAACCGATATGCCGCCTCAAGAATCGTCGGCAGATTCATGCGTACTTCTTTCCGGCGGCTGCCCGGCATCAGTGTGATCCAAAGTTTTGTGGGGTCGAGCTGGTTTTCAGCCGCGTAAACTTCGCGAGTGATTGCCGGCGCGGGCAGATCGGCCAGTGGATGACCAACAAACGTCGCGTCGACTCCACGATCGCGATAGAACTTTTCTTCGAAGGGAAAAATCACCAGCGCTTTGTCGACATACTTGCGCAGCAGCTTAACGCGTCCCTGCCGCCACGCCCAGAACTGCGGGCAGACGTAGTAAACCACTGGAATACCGCGCTTGCGCATCTGCCGCGCCACGCGCCAGTTAAAAGCTGGAGAGTCGATGACGACCGCCAGGGTGGAATGTTTCTCGTCAGCCGCATGAATCAATTTCCGATAGAGGCGAAGAATTTTTGGCAGATGGCTAAGGATCTCGGTGATACCGACGACAGCGAGGTCCCTCGCATCGACGATGATTTCGCATCCCGTAGCTCGCATGCGCTCCCCGCCCGCACCGAAGAAGGTGAGAGATGGATCGCGGCGGCGCATCGCTTCGATCAACTGCGCGCCATACATTTCGCCCGAAGCTTCACCGGCTGAGATCAGGATTTGCACGGGGACCATTGTAGCGGTGGTTGATGGAGTCGCGTTTTAGTCGTCCGCGTTCGCTGTGGCCGAGGGAGCCCCGGCTGGTATTTCCTGATCCTTATACTGCAGCTGATAGAGCTTGTAATAAATCCCGCGCTGGGCCAGTAGTTGCTGGTGCGATCCCATTTCGCGGACCTGTCCTTTGTGCATCACGATGATTTTATCGGCACGCTGGATGGTTGAAAGTCGGTGCGCGATAATCAGCGCCGTCCGCCCTTCTACCATGCGGTTAAGCGCATCGCGAACCCGGAACTCGGTTTCCGTATCGACGCTCGAAGTTGCTTCATCGAGAATCAGAATCCTCGGATTATGCGCCAGCGCGCGCGCGAACGAAATCAACTGTTTCTGTCCGGTCGAGAGCGTCGAGCCGCGCTCGCGTACTTCCTCTTTGAATCCTCCGGGCAAGGTTCGGATGAAGTCGGCGAGATTGACGTCCTCCGCTGCCTGCTCCACGTCCTGATCTTGAATGCGTGCTGTTCCCAGCCGAATGTTGCCCGCCACCGTGCCACTGAATAGAAAGGGATCCTGCAAGACGACGCCGAAACGGCCGCGCAGGTCGTCGAGATTCATCTCCTTGATATCGACGCCGTCGATACGAATCGCTCCCCGCTGCGCGTCATAGAAGCGCATCAACAGAGAGATCAGAGTAGTCTTGCCCGCTCCTGTGTGTCCGACGACGGCGATAGTCTCACCGGGCTCAAGCACAAAGTTAACGTCGCGGAGGACCCAGTCGGGTTCTGTCTCTCCATTAGCTAGTCCTGAGGCGTTGTATGCAAACCACACATGATCAAATTCAATCCGCCCTGGCCCTTGCGGTTGTTTCGTCATCGCTGCCGAAGTTACTTCAATCTTTGTATCCAGCAGCTTGAACATGCGCTCGCCCGCCGCCATCGCCGACTGCAATATGTTGTATTTCTCGCTTAAATCCTGAATGGGACGAAAGAACCGCTGCGCATATTGCATGAACGCGACCAGCACGCCGATCGTCGCCACGCCGCGAATCACGTCGTTGCCGCCAAACCAGATGATGCTCGCAATAGCTATTGACGACAGGATTTCAATCACTGGGTAATAGAGCGAGTACGCCAGAATGGCGTCTTTAAACGCCTCCATGTGCGAGGCGTTAATGTTGGAAAATTTATTGAAGGCGCGCTTCTCGCGATTGAAAAGCTGCAACACCAGCATGCCTGAAACCGCTTCCTGCAAGTAAGAATTGATCCGGGCGATTGCCGTGCGGATGCGCCGATAGGAATCACGCACGTTGTCACGAAAAACCTTCGTCACATACACGATCAGCGGAAGCACAGCAAACGTAATCAGCGCCAGCTTCCAGTTCAGTTTCATCATGATCGCGATAATGCCGGCCAGCACGAAGACATCTTCAAAAATGGAGACTACGCCTGCGGTAAACATTTCATTCAGCGCGTCGACGTCGGTGGTCACGCGCGTTACCAGTCGTCCCACCGGGTTCTTGTCGAAAAACCCGACGTGCATAAACTGCAGGTGGCGGAAGATCTGCTTCCGCAGATCGAACATCACCTTTTGTCCGGTCCACTGCATCAGGTAAGTCTGAATGAACTCGAGCACGAAAGTGAAAATGAGAATCCCAACGTAGAGCCCACCAATCTGCGCAATGCCGGTCAGCGGAGTGGCGCTTAAACGATCGCCAATCCAGGAATTCGCGTTCGGCGACTTCGCCAGGTATTTATCGATGGCGATCTTGGTAAGGAGCGGCCCCAGCACGTCCAACCCGGACTTCAAGATGATCGCCCCGAGCGCCACCACCACGTGCCACTTGTACGGGCGCAGATACGTAAGCAGCCGCCGCATCAGCCGGCCGTCATACGCTTTGCCTAATACTTCTTCTTCCTGATTGGAGGCCATTGAGGGCGCGAGAGATCGCCGTAACCGGAGATCTCTTGAATAGAGATTACCGCAAAAACACTACTCCAAATAGATGGTCGAACCGGCGCGCAGGATGGAAAACAAATTCGTCGCCGCAGTCAAAGCTCGGCCAGACGTCGGTGGATCAGCAGGAAGTAAATGACCAGGGTGATAAGAAGGAATCCATTCACGCAGAGCACCAGGGGAGCGGTAAAAATGGGTACGAGCCAACCCGACAACAGATTCCCCATCGGCATTCCGCCGCGGAACGCGAAGTTATACACGCTCATCACACGCCCGCGCATTTCGTTGGTAGTAATCATCTGTACTAACGAGTTCACCGTGGCAAAAACCGCCATCATCGACGCTCCCACAACCACCAGGATGGCATAGCTCAACGGCAGGGACTTGGAGAGGGCAAAGCCGGAAATCCCAGCTCCAAGGCAGGCAAGTGCCGCGAGCGCAACCCGCCCCTTTTTTTTCAAGTTGCCCGCGCTAGCGATGGTCAGCGAGCCGAAAATCGAACCAAGACCCATGAGCGCCAGCAGATTGCCGTAAGTTTCCGGACCGCGATGGAAGATGTCCTTCACGAACACGGGCAGGTAAGTGCGCAACGGTACACTCAAACAAGTCATGAAAAAAGCAAGTATGATTAGCGCTTCCATCGAATTCTGCTGGCGAGCAAACTGGATTCCCTGCTTCAGGCTGGCGAACATCGACTGCGCCGTCTTTACCGGCAAGAATCGCGTGCGGATGATCGTCAACGAAATAATTGGCGCCAGGAACGAGATCGTGTTCAAACCGAAGCACCACTTCTCTCCCAGGCGCCCCAGCGCCAGTCCAGCCAGTGCGGGTCCAACCATCACCGCCACGTTGAACTGAATGGAGTTCAGAGCAATCGCGTTCGGCATGTCCTCCTTATCGACCAGTGTTGGAATCAAAGCCTGATACGCCGGACCGCCAAAGGCCTGTGCCAGCCCCGAAACAAATGACAGGCAAAGGATGTGCCACACGTGGACTACGCCAGTTGCGGTCAGAATTGTAAGCAGTCCGGCCGTGGTCATCTGCAGATATTGCGAGGCCAGCAGAATTTTTCGACGCTCCACCCGATCCGCCACCACGCCGCCAATTAGAGAGAACAAAAAGATGGGGATGCCCGCGAGAAACTGATCCAGGGCTAGTAAGAATGCGGAATGGCTGAGACGATAGACGAGCCAACTTTGCGCCACGATCTGCATCCAGGTGCCTATACTGGACGTGCAGGCGCCAAACCACATCAGGCGAAAATCGCGATATCGGAAAGCTTTAAAGACCCGGCCAATCACCTACACATTCTCCGGAGGGCTGAGCAAAGGCTAACATGCACGTGTGCGCGCGATGTAATTAGGAATGGAATTGTCGGCAGTAGTAACAGAAGACCTGGGCGCGTTTCAATTCGCAGGCGGCTGCAACAGCGCGCGAGATACCCTGGAGGCCACCTTCTCTAGTTAGGCTTTGACACCGGTCGCAAAGCCGCATTGGTCGAGGTTTTTGGAGGTTTGCAGTCGCCGCGGGCGCGGCAATTCGGACATACGACCCTCTCGTTCTTGTCTGCCATTTGGTGTAGGAAGGCTGAGAAAGTCGCTCCACAGTCCTCGCACAACTGATCAATCGTATCTTCGCTCATATTTTTCCTGACAAAACGCCCGCCAATTTTGTTGAGCACCTGGCCGGTGCGCTCTGCTCCTCATTCTACCGCTGCTCTCGATAACACGCCTCGTGCCGTCGTCCCATAGAATAAATAGAGATCAACCGCATGCCCGTCGGCCTCTACATTTCCGTCCCGTTCTGCCGGACCAAGTGCAGCTATTGCAACTTCGCCTCCGACGTCTTCTCGAAGTCGGCGTACGAAAATTACGTTGCTCGCATAATCGATGATATCGCCAATTCGCGCCGAAAAGCTGCTGAGCTGGGATGCACTTTAGAAGATACTGCCGATTCTATCTATCTCGGTGGAGGAACTCCGTCGATTCTCGACGGCTCGCAGTTACTGCGCATCTTCGCCGCTGTACGCGATCATTTTGTGATCACACCCGATGCCGAAATCACGGTCGAGTGCGCTCCGGGCACGCTTACGTCCGCAGTCATCGAAACCTTGCTGCGGTGCGGAGTGAACCGGGTGAGCCTTGGTGTGCAATCGTTCGTCGATCAGGAAGCACAGTCCGTGGGCCGCCTGCACAAGCGCGCCACTGTTCTCGAAGAGATCGGCCGCCTGCGCGAGGTCGGCATTGCCAACATCAATATTGATCTCATTGCCGGGTTACCGCACCAGACTGCGGAGAGTTGGGCCTACTCTGTGTCGGAGACGATTGCGACAGGCGTTCCGCACGTCAGCGTCTACATGCTCGAAGTAGACAATGATTCGCGCCTGGGCAGGGAACTAATCGCGGGAGGCGCTCGCTACCACGCCCATTTTGTCCCCGACGAAGACGCGACCGCGGATTTCTATGAGCGGGCATGCGAACTGCTAGCCTGCGCTGGTATCGCACAATACGAAATTTCCAACTTCGCTCGCGTCGGGTCGGGCTCACGAAATAACCAGTCGCTACATAACTCGAAATATTGGACCCGCCAGCCGTACATCGGCTTCGGCGTCGACGCGCATTCGATGCTTGTCTCTAATCATTATGAAGACGAGTGGCAACAGGCCGTCCGTTTTGCTACTCCCGACTCGCTCGACGCCTACATGAATCGAGCGCCCTATGCGGTAACGCCCATCTCCGAGCTAGCGGCAATCGAAGAAAGCTTCTTTCTCGGTCTGCGCCTCAACCGCGGCGTCGATATTGAAGGGCTGCGGCAAGAGTCCCACCCAGAGATGATTGCGGTTTGGGAATCCGCAATTGAGCAATGCATGCAAGAAGGCCTGCTCGAACAGGAGGCCAGAACTGTGCGTCTCACCGCTCGCGGGCGTCTTTTATCCAACGAAGTCTTTGCCAGGTTTCTTATGGGAGAAACTGAAGAAACAAAAGTGGGAACCGGTCACGTGAATCCACGTTAGTTGACCGATCGGTGCCGTTCGGCGTTTGATCGCTGTTTATCCGGTCCCCACCATCTCAAAAACTTTGGGGAGGCCGATGCCCAAGATGGGCGGCTCAAATGCCAGAGCCTGTATGCCGGCCTCTCCCGAAAGACTCATCCACACAATGCGAAACTGCGCCCGCGATGCGCCCAGTTGAACGTCCAGCAGTTCACCGGTCTGGACCTTCGAGCGCACGCCAATCAGAACTGCACCACGGTTGCTGACGTTTCGCACCCGAACAATCTCTGCGAAAGGACGCGCCATCCTGTCCACTCCCCAGATCCGTACCGGCAACTCCAGGTTCAGTCTGCGCTCTCTTCGCCGATCCATTTCGCTCCGATTCAGTTCAACGATTCAAGCGGATCATAACCACGAACGCGGCAAAGCGAAACATCACAACGGTTACACAAGAAGAGTTCCCGAAGTTACGTTGCGTGAAGGGAAGGAGAAATCGAGGAAATAGTCGCTGCGTGGCTATAGCTTGTAGCTACTACAATACGCACTTATGCTCTACATGAAGCGCTTTTGAACGCAAACAAAGGACTTAGTCGAGATCTTTTAGCGAGCAGGCACCTGCTCCGCGTGGGTCGCCACACGAACCACAGGCTCCAGCAGGCCCCGCCGAAAAAGATGGCTGGGAAGCTGCCCCGCTCTTGGCCGAAACGGCAAACACGGAGAGTTGTGGCTCCAGTTTCTTGCTCTGACATTTCGGGCACTTGGCCTTTTGCTGGCCGAAGACCAGGGCCTCGAACTCGTGCTGACATTCTTTGCAGACGTACTCGAAGATGGGCATGAAGAAACTCCGCGAAGAAAATTGCTCGCTTCTATTTAAAATCAAAGTGTGGGCATTTCGCAAACACAAGAAGAGACGAGTCCCTTCACGCCACATCGCTGGTTGCGCGGAGGCCACGTGCAAACTTTGGCGAGTTTTTTAATCCAGCGGCATATTCATGTGCCCGACCCCGAGGAGCGGTTGATCGAAGTGGAGCCTGGCGTCCAGGTGCTTTGTCATTGTCACTGGCAAGCGGATCGAGCGCACGCTCTGACCATTATTATTGTTCACGGGCTGGAAGGGTCAAGTGAGTCGCAGTATATGCTCGGCGTCACCGAGAAGGCGCTCGCTGCGGGCATGAATGTGATTCGCTACAACCAGCGCAACTGTGGCGGCACGGACGCGCTTGCGCCTGTGCTCTATCACTCGGGACTGTCGAACGATGTCGCGGCGGTGGCGTATGAGGTGATTACACGCGACGGCGTGTCGCGACTGGCGCTGGTTGGCTTCTCCATGGGGGGCAACATCGTTCTGAAGTTGGCGGGGGAGTGGGGATCGCAAGCGCCTCAGCTTCGCGCGGTCGCAGCCTGTTGTCCCGCGATTGATCTCGCGACGTCGGCGGACACACTGCACCAGCCATCGAACCGAATCTACGAAACATATTTCTTATGGGCACTTCGTCGCCGGATGCTTCAGAAGGCGCGGCTTTTCCCCCATTACTTCGACGTGAGCCGGCTGCGCGGCATCCGAAGTCTGCGTGAGTTTGACGACAAGGTGACGGCTCACTATTGCGGCTTCACGGGCGTCGACGATTACTATGACCGCGCTTCTGCTGCGCACGTAGTCGATCGAATCGCGGTGCCGACACTGGTGTTGTATGCGGCGAATGATCCGTTCATCCGCATTACAGCGGAGACGCGACGGAAGATTTCGTCGAACCCGAACATCACCTTTGTTGAGACAAGCGATGGTGGGCATTGTGCTTTTATCGGTAAGCCTGTTAGGCAACCTTATGTTGACGGTTATTGGGCGGAGCATGAGATCGTGAACTTCCTGCGCAGATTCTGATGGACGCCGACTTCTCGATCGAGTTGGGACGGGAAGATCCCGTGCTGGATTTTCCGTGGACGGATCCGGCGGGCAAGCTTTTCTATGTTGACTTGAAAAGGCGTCCGGAGTTGCTGGCGCGGATCGAGGAGGCGGGAAAATTTCCTGAGCTCGGGGAGTTTCTTCGTGCGGTGAACTCAGCGCGGAGCATGGTGGAGACGGCGAAATGCGACGCTTGGGCGACGACGGAGCTGAGCGCAGAAGAAGAAATTTACAATGCATCGCACAAGTTCGCGAGTTACGTGGACGTGGTGTTCTCCGACATTGATGTACGTCTCTCGTCATTAGAATTAGACCAATCTTTATCAGTATCAATTCACGAACAGTTTGCCCGGAAGTTGGTGGAGTTGTTGCGGCGGGCCCCGGAGACTCGTTCGGTGGCGGAGGTATGCGTGCGGCGGTGTTACTTCGGGATTGATAGCGAAGGTGCTGTCCGGGAAGGTTTTTACTTCACCTTATATGTGAATGGCTACGGAGACGACGATGCTGGTGCGCGCCAGAATTGGGAAGTGGCGTTGAAATTGGTGGGGAATGCGATTGTGCAATTGTCGAGCGGCTTGAAATGAAAGAATTTCCCGCAATTTTGCCTCCCAGAAAACCCCAGTCCTCGAACACGTTGGTAACTTGGAACGATTCGACGTGTAAGCGGACAATAGGCAGACGCTGCAATCTCCTTTCTCTCGCGGGCCCCCAGAGATGCGGTGCAGGAAAAGTGTGTCCTCACATCAGGAGTAACTTGTGGCGGCAAATAAGATCGAAAAGGCGAGCATTAGCTTTGGCATCGGGCGGCAGGGTGGAGGGGTTGTAATCGACGTTCGCCTTAACCATGACACTATTTCCGCGCTCCGTGGCGTCCAGATTGGCTTCGAACTCCTGAATGGAATCACCCTGGAACAAGGTAAGAAAATCCTGGATGTGCTGAACGAGAACGTCGTCGGCTTGGTGGTCACTACGGCGGAGACTAAGACGGACGACAAGACAGGCGATAAGACGGGCGACAAGACGCAAGCGGCATCAGGCTGACTTGTCGAAGCGCAAACTCTGAACCCTTGAGGTACTGAAACCGCAGGTAACACCTATGGATGATCGCAGGAGCGAACGTTTTGGTCGCTACGAGATCCTGTCCGAGTTGGGACGGGGAGCCATGGGTGTTGTCTACAAAGCGCGCGATCCCAAGATCAATCGAGTGGTTGCGGTAAAGACCATTTCGTTGGCTGGCCAATCCCCGGAAGAGGAAAGTGAGTATCGCGAGCGTTTTTTTCGGGAAGCGGAAGCTGCCGGGCGACTGTCGCATCCGGGAATAGTAACCATCTTCGATATGGGCGAGGAGCCAGATACGCACGCTCCTTACATCGTGATGGAGTTTGTTGGTGGGCAGTCACTCGACAAGCTGCTGTCACGAGACGGCCATAAATTACCGGTGGAGGCCGCGCTACAGCTAACGCTTGAGCTGGCAGAAGCTTTGGATTGTGCGCATGGTCAAGGCGTGGTTCACCGTGATCTGAAGCCCGCGAATATCTTGTTGACGGAAGACGGCCATGCCAAAATCGCCGACTTCGGAGTGGCGAAACTGAACCTCGCCAATCACACTCTGGCGGGACGAGCATTGGGCACACCTGCTTACATGTCGCCCGAACAATTGAATGGCGAAAACGTTGACGGGCGCTCGGACTTATTTTCTCTCGGTGTAGTCCTGTACACGGTTCTGACAGGTTATCGGCCGTTTCAAGGCAATAGTGCCATCACAGTCTCGTTCAAGGTAGTGAACCGCGATCCGATAGCGGCAACCCTTCTGAACACTGAGTTGTCGCCGGGACTCGATTACATCATCGAGCGAGCCATGGCGAAAGATCCCGCCGAGCGCTATCAGCGCGGGATGGAGATGGTGCTGGACATCCAGGAACTACGGGCAGGACGAGAGCCGTGGAGCAAGGCAAAGCTGCCGGCTTCGGCAACGAGCAGAGGTGCAGCTCAAACGGCGAATGAAAGAGCCGGAGTACCTCTGGGTCAACCGTGGATTGCCGCTCAACTTCTGTCAACGGCGCGGTCTCTCTCTAGGGGACACGGGGCATCGGGAAACGTGGAAAAGGTCCGGAAAAGGTTTCTTGCCGGAGCCTTGGTTTTGGTCGGACTTCTGTTCTTGGGATTATGGGTTAGTTCGTTGGGCCCACGGCGAGTGCCACACCGTGCCGGCGTGCCGCTGCCTCCCCTCGGAACGGTTGCCCCAGTCGCTCCAGTCAAGACGACGGCGGACACACAGACGCCGCCACCCACGACTGCGGCAGCGTCGGTTGCTACGGCGCCAACGCCAATTGTGAAAGAGCTTCCAAAGCCGATTCTAGCGGAGCGAACCCACCCGTCCGCTACGAAGGCCGTCGGCGCGAACTCTCGACTAACTTCTTCAGCAACTTCTCCCGCGACTTCTCCAGCAACTCTGGTAATCGAAGTGGACCACAAGTTCGCGGAGGCCCATCTGTCGCTTTGGGTAGATGATCGGTTGGCGTATGTGCACATGTTGGAAGGAACAGACAAGAAACACCTTGTCGTCTTCCATCATGTCCAGGGTCACGAATTGCATGCCATACAGTTAGCTGCGGGGAAACATCGTCTCCGAGTAGAGGTGGTCCCTGGTGGAGGTGTCTCTGACCAATCGGCCACGGTGGCGGGTGAGTTTACCAGCGGACAGGAGAATGTACTGCAGGTCAACTTCAATAAATCGGGCGAGATGAACCTAAGCCTGCAGAAGTAAACCCGAGTTCTACGCGGGTTGGGTGCGGCGGGTTATCTTCTTCCAGTTCGTTATCTTCTGCTTCCAGTCTATATTTTTCCAGTCAGTCTTCTTCCAGTTAATCCTAGTACGGAGCAGAGACAGAATCAGCATAAAAAGAATAATTTCCAACAATCCTCGTGTCGCGTTAGGGATAGTTTGGGCTCGCTTGGAGAGCAGGGAGAAGCGTCCGTAGACAAATTCTATGTGCACCCAGTAGACGAGTAAAGATGTCTGCCCTAGTTGAATCAGCGGGCTGAAGCCGCGAGTTGCCAATCCCCAACGGCACCAGGCATAAATCAAGAAAGCAATCACTAACAAGAGACCGGTGCGCATCATCAGAAAGTTAGGACTGGTGTGCCAGTAGTCATAGGTGGAGTAAAGATGGACAGAAGAATGGTCGAATTGACGCGCTACGAGGATGGCAAAGGCTCCAACGACGGCTAAGAGTGCCAGAGTTCGAGTGGCGTGGACGCGGCCTTGTTCGCGGAAGAGAATGAATCCAGTGGCCAGGCCAGCAAAGGCGAAGGCAGCCCAGGGAAAGAGTGGGAAGAGCCAGGGCTGAGGAGCGCCCAGGTTGTGGCATCCATCGATATAGGACTCTAACGGCCAGGGTAGCCATGTTAGTCGCCAGGTTGTGTAAAGAGGTGGAGTTAGTAAGGCGATTACCGACGCGACGGCGATAGCGACGGATGCTAATGCAGTGATTGGTGCTGTTGTTTTGGTGGTTACTTGCTTTGTCTCAATACGACGGCTGGCTATGCTTAAAGTGATGCCGTTGGTTAGTGCCATCAGGATCATGGATAGACCGATTATGTTGAGGATGTCCACGCGCAGTAAGTCGGACCATGGAGCCCAGCCCCAGGCAATGAGAAATTCCTGCAGGCGAAAGAGAAGTCCAAAGGCGAGAATTTCGGCACCGCGGCGGACCATGGTACGGATGATTTCGGCGGGGCTCAGGTTTTTGCGGATCAATCTGTCGGTGACCAAGGCAAAAGAAATTCCAGCTAGAAAAAGAAAAAGTGGGGCTGGCAATGTTCCCAGGAGTTGCGATCCTTTGAGGAAATTGGTGTTGCGAGCGTCGCCGCCGAGCCAGGCGTCGTAACAGTGTGTCTGAAACATCAGGACACAGGCAAGGCCGCGCATCCAGTCGATCCATGCGAGGCGGGAAGAAGTGGGCGGGGTCACGGACGAGAGTGTAACGTGCGCGGCACCGTGGGGCCAAGGTGAAAGGTAACGGGCGAGGGTGCCCGTCGCTCCAACGGTTGGCTGGCGTGCTAGCATTTCCTAGAAGTTGGTCAGGTTCACCATGAGACACCACCAGCCCCTGGAGATTGCGAAGTTCTCGTCCCGAATCGCCGTTGTGTTCGCGCTGCTGAGCGTGTCGAGCCTGCTCCCTCCGAAACCTGCGTGGGCTAAGGATAAAGACGAGCCCAAATGGATCGAAGTGCATACCGCGCATTTTTCCGTGATCACAGATGCGGGCGAAAAGCGCGGGCGAGAAGCTGCCTTGCGGATGGAACAGATGCGGGCGGTCTTTGGACAACTCATCCTAAAAGACAAATTGAAAATGCCTGTGCCCATCACCGTCGTCGCTCTCAAGAACGACAATCAATATGGCACGATTGCTCCGGCGAAACAGAGCACGGGAGCTGGGTTTTATGTGCCGGGGTCGGATCGGATTTATGTTGTGCTGGATCTTTTTCAAGTCGATCCGTGGCAAGTGGCGGCGCATCCACTGGCGCATTATTTATTGAACTACAACTATCCTCCTACGCAGAGTTGGTTTGACGAAGGACTGGCGGAATATTTTGGGTCAATACACATCGGCAAACAGGTCGAGATTGGAGCCGATCCGGAATTGCTGCCGGAATGGCACGAGGATTTCTTCGATCAAATGCAGCGCGATCCGAATGTTCCGCAGTCTCTGACGCAGCTGGCGAGTTCGCCGGTATGGATAGCGCTGCCGGATTTGTTCACGATGAAGCATGATGGCTCGGGAACGCGCGAGGGGACACACAACACGTTGTACTATGCGCAGTCCTGGGCGGTCGTCCACTATCTATTGAACAAGAATAAGATGCCGGAGGTTGGGACTTTTTTCGATCTGGTGCTGAATCAGAAAGTGCCTGTGGATAAGGCGATGGTGCAAGCGTTTGATATGACGGCGGCGCAGATGGAAGATGCGGTGAAGAACTATCTCAACTCGCTGAGTGGGTTGGGGATTGCGCTCGACAATTCGAAGAAGCCGATTGTAGATCCGGTGGATATTCAGCAGCCATATCGTATGCCGCTGCCTTTTGACGTGGACGAAATCGGAATGACAGTTAATCCAGTGAAGGATGATGACGCGAGGGCGGTGATTGACGACGTGATGGCTCGGATTCCTGAGCATCGCGATCAGGCGTTGCACGATTTGCAGCAGTTGACGGCGGGCGCGAATGACAATGAGGCGGCACATCGCGGGCTGGCCTGGGACGACATTCGCCAGAAACGTTTCGACGCGGCCGCCGATGAATTGGAAAAGGCTGCGGATTTGAATGCGCGAGACCCTTGGATCTGGTATTACCGCTCGGTGTCGAAGTATCGAAAGGCGCAGGCTACGCGGCAAGAGATGCAAGGGTTGGCGAACATGATGCAGGATCTGCGGGCGGTCGCGGATTGGTATCCGGAATTTGCGGACGCTTATAACATGCTCGGAATGGCGCGAGTAGAGGGCGGCGGAATCAATTCGGCGCTGGAGGCGCAACGCGAGGCGATTGCTCTGGCGCCGCGGAATGCGGAGTACGAATTCAACCTGGGACAGATTTATGTTGCGGGCAAGAAGTGGGATCAGGCGCGGGAAGTGTTTACGCGGCTGAAGGCGGGTCCGGATCGAGTGGCGGCAGCGGCTGCGAAACAGCAATTAGACGATTTGGATACGCTGCAAAAGTACGGAGTGCGTCCGCAGCGAGCGGGAGAAACCGAGACGCCGGCGGGCGCGGCTAGTACTCCGGTGGCGGTGCGCGGAGCGCCTATGGCGACTGCGCCCGCGAGTGCAGCGCAGAATCAAGATGAGGATGCGGATGCTTCACCGAAGCCGCCGGCGGTGAAGCCGGGCACGACTGGGCCGGTGCAATTTCTGAAGGGAAAAATTGTTAGCAGCGACTGCTCGAAGCCTCCCGAGGCTACAGTCACTGTTTTGAGCGGCATGACCACTTACAAGATGCATGCTTCGGATTTCAAGTCATTGCTGGTGATTGGCGAGGATCAGTTTTCCTGTGAGTGGAAGAATCGGCTGGTGTCGGTGAACTATCGGGCGTTGGGTAAAAACCAAGGAGAATTGGTTTCGATTGAAGTGCGCTGAGATTGGCGATGCCGTGTCTCCGCACTTCACTGCTCACTGAAAAGACGACTCACTGAAAGACGACTCCGGCCTCCTAAGCTCAATCGCCAGGAAGTGGCGTTCGGTTGGGCGTTTTGTTTTTGATCAGGTAAGAGAAGTGAGTTTTGAAGCGAACGATGGTTCCCTTGGGACCGACCGCCCATCCTTCCTGGCCGTCAAAGCTGGAGGCGTTGAGATTTAACTGGTCGGTATGTTGCCAATGCATGCTCTCTCCGCCATTGCCATGGCTGATGTCAGTGCCATCTGGGCCGACTGCTGCGAAATCTCCGTACCCTATCTCCACGACTGCAGAACGATAGCCGCCTGGTTGCTGCTCGGCGAGATGCCAGGTCGCGCCAGAATCCGTTGAATAGGCGGCTACATGGTTCGCACTGGATGGCTCTTTATAGTCGCCTCCAACTGCCACTACCAGGAAGTCTCCGCACGCAACGCTGAAAATACCGCTGGACGGGTTGCCGCTGGCTATCGGAGTGTCGACTGCGGTCCAGGAGCGTCCGCGATCAGCAGAGTGAAAGACTCGAGCGGCGGCACCGCCTCCTGTGCCAAAGTAAACGTCGCCCTGATCGCAGATAGCGATGGCAGTGCCGCTCGCGGCAAATGCTCCTTCTTTGGGAAGGGCAGCCGGCATCTTGTCGCGCGGCAGTTCTTTCCAATGCTCGCCGTCGTCGGTACTCAAGACCAGGAATTTTCCATCGACTGGGTCGCTCAGCGCAAGGCAATGCGTTTTCGAATCGCAGGCTAGCGAATCAAGAAAGAAGCCGGGGCGTTTGTCGGAGTACTGCAGTTTCCAATCCTGCCCGCCATCGGTGGTTTTGTAGATGCGCGATTTATCGCCATCCCCGCTCGACATCACATAGGCAGTATCCGCATCAAACGCCTCGATGTCGCGAAAATCGAGATCGCCGCCGCCCGCCACGCTCAGTTGCTTCCATGTCTTTCCATTATTGATCGAGCGCAGGACAACCCCATTCGAACCGGAAGCCCATATGACGTATTGGGATTGGAAATCGCTCGGCCGCCGCTCACTTACTCCGTTGGATTTGACGCTGACTCCTCGCAAGTTCGTATCCAAGCCGCTGGCCTGGACGGTCCACCACGAATCCAGAGCGAAGAGACTGGGGGCCGGTAAGAACGTGAGGAAGATGGCAACGATAAGGGCGGACGTACGCACTGGGAAATTGTAGTGCAACGACTGGGATTCGAGCGCAGTTACTTCTTACGAGCGCTTTGCACACGACGCATAAAGGACCGGTTCCTGACCAGAGTCGAAAGAACGATGGAGGTCGAGGTGGTGCCGAAGGGTGTCAGCTTGTCGATCAGGCGCTCCAGATGCTGTACCGATTCGACGGCGACTTTCAGCGTGAACGAATCAGCGCCGGTGCCACGATGGCATTCGAGCACTTCAGGCATATCGCGGATGGCTTTGGCGATGCGCGAGAAGACATCACCTACGACACTGATGCGGATGAATGCGGCGATGGGCAACCCGATCATTGCGGGATTAACCTCAGCGCGGAATCCGGTGATGATGCCGGCGTCTTCCATCTTGCGGACGCGTTCGGCAACGGCGGGGAGGGTTAAACCGACGCGTCGTCCAAGTTCGGCAAACGACAGCCGTGCGTTCTGTTGCAGCTCTTCGAGAATATGCCAGCCGATTGCATCCATTACTGAAGTATCGAAGGTCATACCAGCATTCTACTTTAGAAAGTGTAAGGAATAATTTGTAAAGCCTAAGCTATTGTATTTACGAATACTCGGCCTCGGCCAAGAATAGTGCTAGCGCAGCCTATGGAGGTCAACCAGTATGTCATTTGAAAATATTCAATGGACTTGGATGAATGGCGACTTCGTGTCCTGGGCGGAAAGCACAGTGCCGCTCTCTACCCACGCTCTGCATTACGGTACGGGAGTATTCGAAGGCATTCGCAGTTATGCTGTGGATGGCGAACCGGCCATCTTTCGCTTGGACGCTCACCTCGATCGCTTCTATCAATCGGCGGCCGTGTACGGTATGCGTATTCCATTTAGTTCGGAGCAGTTGACGAGGGCGATCTGCGGACTGATTCAACGCAATGGATTGGTCGAATCTTACATCCGGCCGATTGCGTACATGGGAGCGGAAACGCTGGGGATTCGGGCGCAGTGTTCGACGGACACGGCGATTCTGGCGTGGCCGCATATGGCGCACATCAGTGAACAGAGTCGTCGACGGGGTGCGAGGCTGACCGTATCTCCATACCGAAAATTTGATGCGCGCATGATGCCGACAACCGCCAAAGCTTGCGGTCAGTATCTGAATTCACGGTTGGCTACAACGGAAGCATCGCGGCGTGGCTTCGACGAAGCCTTGCTGCTCGATATCAATGGAAATGTAGCGGAAGCCGCGGTTGCGAATATTTGTTTGGTGAATGGCCACACCCTACGCACCAACGACGAAAAGTCGTCGATTCTAATGGGAATTACTCGGGATTCGATTCTTCAGTTAGCAATGGCAGAAGGGCTCGATGTAGAGGTTGGCACAATAACAGTCGATGATTTGCAGAAAGCGGATGAAGTTTTCTTGTGTGGCACGGCTTGCGAGATTGTGCCGGTGGCTGAACTGGATGGTAGCCGGGTCGGACGAGTGTCACCGGGGCCAGTGACCGAGCAGATTCGCAATGCGTTCGATCGCGCGAAGGCGGGTGCTTCCCGCGAGTGGAATCATTGGTTGCATCGCGTGACGGTTGAAGAAATTCCAGTAGGGACAGCCGCTTCAAAATAAATAGATGCCGGTTGCAACGCGTCATCGAGCGATAAAATATTAGTGTGGAGGAATCGGATGGAGAATCCACTCAAGCTTAAACGCATTCACCACGTTGAATTCTGGGTTGGCAATGCCCGGCAGGCAGCTTACTTCTATCGCAAAGGATTCGGTTTTTCGCAGGTTGCTTACAGTGGGCTGGAAACCGGCCAGCGGCAACGAACTTCTTATGCGATGAGTCAGGGAAAGGCGAATTTCGTCCTGACTACGCCCCTGACGCCGGACGATGTGGCGGCGGAGCATATCCGAAAACATGGCGACGGGGTGCGCGATATTGCATTGGAAGTGGCTGACGCGGATGAGGCGTTTGAGGAAGCTGTCCGACGCGGAGCCCAGCCTGCAGAGGAACCACACGATCTAAAGGATGAGCATGGTACCGTTCGCCGGGCCGCGGTCCACACCTATGGCGACACGATCCATTCGCTGATTTCATATAAAGATTACAAGGGGCCGTTTTTACCTGGATTCATGGCAGCGCCCGTGGCAGGGGATGATTGCGGTATTCTGCGCATCGATCACATCGTGGGAAATGTCGAGCTTGGCAAAATGCAGTACTGGGCCGATTACTATACTCGCGTCTTCGGATTCCATCGTTACATCACGTTTGACGATAAGGATATCTCCACTGAGTACAGCGCGCTGATGAGCATCGTAATGTCGGACGATTCGCATTCGGTGAAATTTCCGATCAATGAGCCGGCTGCGGCGCGCAACAAGAGCCAGATTCAGGAATATATCGAAGCGTATGGAGGAGCGGGAGCGCAGCACATCGCGCTGCAGTGCAAGGATGTGGTGTACACGGTGGGTAAACTCCAACGCAACGGGCTCGATTTTCTTCGCGTTCCCGACACTTATTACGATGTGCTGCCGTCGCGGGTGGGGCCGGTAGAGGAATCGTTGGCGGAGTTGCACTCCCTTGGCATTCTTGTGGACCGTGACGAAGAAGGTTACCTGCTGCAGATTTTCTCAAAGCCGGTGGAAGATCGTCCGACCGTCTTCTTCGAAGTCATCCAACGCAAGGGCAGCCGAGGATTTGGCAAAGGAAATTTCAAAGCATTGTTTGAATCGATAGAGATGGAACAGGCGCGACGAGGGAATCTGTAGGTATGCCTAACGCAAAAGGTACCAGCGTAAAAACTACAAGCGCAAGAACGAAGACGACAGGGAAGTCATCATTGCGTTATCAGTCGGGATTCGGCAACGAGTTTGCCAGCGAAGCGGTGGAAGGTGTGTTGCCGCGCGGCCAGAATTCTCCTCAGAAAGTGGCGCATGGGTTGTACACCGAACAACTCAGCGGCACAGCTTTCACCGCGCCGCGCGGTATCAATCGGCGGACGTGGCTCTATCGGATTCGTCCATCGGTGGCGCACAAGCCATTCGCACCCATCAGCCTGAAAAGGCTGCGCAGCGCGCCATTTGACGAGGTACCAACACCTCCGAATCAGTTGCGTTGGGGCCCGATTCCAGTTCCTTCCGAACGCACGGACTTCATTGACGGCCTGATCACCATGGCGGGCAATGGTGACACCCATACCCACACGGGCGTTGGAATTCACATCTACGTCGCGAACACTTCGATGACAGATCGCTTTTTCTACAACGCCGACGGAGAGATGTTGATCGTGCCGCAACAGGGACGTCTGCTGTTGCGCACCGAGATGGGTATTCTCGAAGTTGGTCCCGGCGAGATTGCAGTGATTCAACGGGGAATTCGTTTCCGCGTCGAACTTATTGAGAAAGAAGCACGCGGGTATATCTGCGAAAACTACGGCGCGCTGTTTCGTTTGCCCGATCTCGGCCCGATTGGCGCGAACGGACTGGCAAATCCGCGAGATTTTCTGGCTCCGGTAGCGGCGTTTGAGGATCGAGAAGGCGATTACCGGATTGTGACCAAGTTCCAGGGAAGACTGTGGGCGGCGAAGATCGATCACTCTCCTCTGAACGTGGTTGCGTGGCACGGAAGCTACGTGCCCTATAAATATGATCTGGCGAATTTCAATTGCATCAACACCGTGAGCTTCGACCATCCGGACCCGTCGATTTACACGGTGCTGACTTCGCCTTCGGAAATTCCGGGGACGGCGAATGTTGACTTTGGTATCTTTCCGCCGCGATGGATGGTTTCCGAACACACGTTTCGTCCGCCGTGGTTTCATCGCAACTTTATGAACGAATTCATGGGGCTGATCCGCGGCGAATACGACGCCAAGGCGGAAGGATTTGTGCCAGGCGGCTCCAGTCTGCACAATTGCATGGCCGGTCACGGACCCGACGCTGAAACGTTTGAGAAGGCGAGCAAGGCCGAACTGAAGCCGGTCTACGTGAAAGACACCATGGCATTCATGTTTGAGACTCGCTTTGTGTGCCAGCCGACGAAATTTGCGCTGGAGACTTCGCAGCTCGACCATCAGTACTTCGAATGCTGGCAGGGATTGCGGAAAAAGTTCAAAGGGTCCGATTAGCTAAAGCTAACTACGCTGAGCAATGAATTTGCAAACATTCCAAACAACGCGAAATTCTGTGGACGCGGTGAATGCAGCAGGCGTCCTGCTGCGTGACCTGATCGACTATGCGGGATTATTTCCTCCGGCAGCGTTGGCGATGGTTCCGTCTGTGGCTAACTATGACGCGTATTCGCGGTCGGAATGGAAATGGATTCTTGGGCGTTTTATTGTCCCGGCGGCACGGCTTGGTGAGTTCGAAGCAGCATTTGCAGAATTACCAGCTCCAAAAACTGGCGCGGATTTCACGAACTGGCGACTGTCTGTGCTTTTGGGCTCCGATCCCGTTGCGGATATTGCTCGCATTCGCGAATTCAATGTTCGAATGACGAACCTCGCTTCGAGTCGAAGAGCGGTTGTCGAGTCGGTTGAGGTGAAAGTTACAAGTCCTCCGGAGATTACGTGGCTGTCCGGAATCATTCCAACGGAGCTCGCGGTCTACTTCGAATTTCCGCTATCCAGTTGTGCCGAGTTCATTGCGACAGTGGCAAGCTGCGGGCGCAGAGCCAAGATTCGGACGGGCGGAGAGACGGCTGACAGGTTTCCAACTCCTGAGAGTGTGATCGAATTCATTCGTCTATGTGCGGAGTCCGACGTGCCCTTCAAGGCGACTGCAGGATTACATCATCCGCTGCGCTCGGTACACCGGTTTACATATCAACCCGAGAGCGCGTCGGGAGTCATGCACGGTTTCTTGAATGTCTTTTTGGTCCCGGCGTTCTTGCGCGCAGGGATGGAACCCGAGCTTGCGGTTCAGTTACTCAAGGAGCAATCATCGCAGGCATTTCAGTTCGAGTTGGATGGAGTCAGCTGGCGCCAGCATCGCCTTAGTCGGCATGAAATCGCAACTGCACGACAGGACTTCGCCGTTTCGTTTGGGTCGTGTTCATTTACCGAGCCCATCGACGACTTACGGTCTCTGCATCTGTTATGAAACCCATTCTCGACGAGACCCACGATTCCAAAGTGCAGAGTTGGATTGAATCCGCAAACATTACTGGCTCGGATTTTCCCATTCAGAATTTACCCTTCGGAGTTTTTCGCCGACACGATGCAAGTGCCGCGGCGAGAGTTGGGGTCGCGATTGGCGACCGTATTCTTGATCTCGCCGGAATACAGAATGAAGGTTTGCTTGCTGATAAGAGCGTGCGACTCGCGGCGAGTGCTTGCGCATCCGATTCGCTGAATCCGCTGATGGCGCTTGGAGCCGGTCCTCGTCGTGCTTTGCGCCGGCGTCTTCATTCCATTTTGCGTCAGGATGCGCCCGCCTCCGATCGGCAGGCTGCTTCGCGCCATCTTATCGCGCAAGCTGATGTTGAAATGCTTCTGCCCGCGGTCATTGGCGACTACACCGATTTCTACGCCTCAATCTTCCACGCCACCAATGTTGGGAAACTGTTCCGTCCCGACAATCCGCTGTTGCCGAATTACAAATACATTCCGATTGGTTATCACGGGCGCGCGTCGTCGCTGGTTCCGACGGGAACACCGATCCGACGTCCGTCAGGCCAGACGCGCGAAGGCAGCGCTGATCCGAAGTTTGGGCCGACTGAGGCGCTGGATTACGAACTGGAATTGGGCTTCTTTGTGGGCGCTGGAAATATGTTGGGACAAACCATTCCAATCACCGAAACGGAAGATCACATCTTTGGAATTTGCCTGGTAAACGATTGGTCGGCGCGAGACATTCAGGCTTGGGAGTATCAGCCGCTGGGCCCTTTTCTGGCGAAGAGTTTTGCGACTTCGCTTTCGCCATGGGTTGTGACGATGGATGCGCTCGCTCCGTTTCGCACCGCCGCGTTTGCGCGTGTGGAGGGCGATCCGGGACCATTGCCTTATCTCTTCAGCCAGAGCGATCAGGAACAGGGTGGTCTCGACTTGTGGCTGGAAGCTTCTCTGCTATCGGTCCAGATGCGCGAAGCTGGCATTGCCCGAGTGGTTTTGGGACGAAGCAATTTTCGCGACATGTACTGGACCATGGCGCAGATGCTGACTCATCACGCGAGCAATGGTTGCAACCTGCGCTCCGGCGATTTGTTGGCTAGCGGAACCGTGTCGGGCGCGGACAAGAGCGCACGCGGCTGCCTGTTGGAGCTAAGTTCGCGGGGCAAGGATCCAGTTACTCTGCCGACTGGAGAGCAGAGAAAATTTCTGGTAGACGGAGACGAAATCATCCTCCGTGGATTCTGTGAACGAGACGGATTTCGTCGCATCGGACTGGGGAGTTGCCGAGGGACGGTTCTGCCCGCATCCGAGATCTGACAAGGTCGCAATCATAGCGCTCAGGACTGTTTCTTAACCTGGGCTTTCTCGACCGCTTTTTCAACCACCGCGACGACCTGACTCCACGGCATCGGCGGCTGATGCATGGCGAAGACCGTTTCTACCTGTAGATTTGCGCGTTTCGCGGCCTGCACAACTTCATACATCAATTCAGGGTCGTACAAAGTGCCATCGTCATTCATCGCCAGAGTGTCGCTGGCATAGAGCAAGTGGTGCTCGGGAAAGTAGACTATGTACTGTCGCTCGGTGGAGGCGCCACGCAAAGGATACAGTTCCATACGATTTTCGCCGGTGCCAATCACTTCTTTCCCGGAAACAATTTTCCAATCTGGTTTCGGTGAGGGCTTCGCGGTGGCTAGCGCATCGGGGTCTAGTGTGTGTGGTGCGACGATCATCTTATCCAGCAGCGGGCGATTAAGATCAAGAATGTAGATAGGGAAGTGCTGCGCTACTGCATACCGCACGCCTCCGGTATGCGGCCATGAATCGGATGTCGACAACACAGCTTTAATCGGCAATTGCGGGTAACGTTTCTTCGCTTCCTCGACGACACCCTGGGTATATAAACCCGAAATCGGCGCCTCCAGAATCACAATTCCGTCGGACTGCTTCACGATCGTGGAATTCCAGGAGCCGGGAAACAAGTCGATTCCTGGCGCTAGAACCGTATCCTTACTGGCGTGAAATGGCCGGTTCCAGCCGTGTGATTCCGTGCTTTGCTTGGCAGCTTTTGCATCCATGACAAACGCTTTTTCGTCGATAGGCACATTGAACTCGACGTTCAGCGCCTGGGTTGAACTCCAGACAGTGCCATTCCGTTCTTCCACAAGATTGGTGGGATAGGTAATTCCTTGAGAAAGTTTCCAGTTATCGAAGTAGATGCGCTGCTGCACGTCACCCCAGAAGTACCAGAAATCGTGGAAGGTCTGAGTAGTTTCGACGGCATCTGGCAAATGGTTAAACGGGTTGATCAGCACGCGCACGGGAATCTTCTGCCAGGTAAAAGCAAGAACTGTGTGAGGAGACGAGCGCAGAGTCAGTGCCGCTTCGAAGTGCAGGTCAGGCGCGGCAGCGGCAGTCAGCAAAATGCGCGCTGGACCGAGGGCCAGCATTTGCCGCGCGGTCGCGAGATCGGCTAGAGAGCAAGGAGAATCGCCTTCCTTGGCATGGTAAACGCCACCGTCATTATTTTTGCCTACGATCAGAGTGGCGTCAGACTCGGCTTGATTGGGGTCGGACTCTGGCCAGACCGAATGTGCCACGGTAAGCACGCGCTGATTGGCGAGGTCTAGAGTCGTGACGTCTCGCGAATAAGAGGTGATGAAAGGCGCCTGACGATAGGACTGCTCCATCAGCAAAGTGTGCCCGATGTCCTGCAAGCGCACGCTTTTTACGTGCTCCAGTCGTTCGCGGCCACCCATCGCGTCCATTGCCAACTGGACACACTGCTGGGCGCTTTCGTGTGCGCAGCCGGGGTTTTCTGAAGATTGATCCTTGGCTTGAGCGAACGGGACCAGCCACAAAGCAACCGCAACCACGATCAGTCTTACTTCCATCAGACTTGCGTCTCGCATTTATCCTCACCGGATTCGGGCTGATAACATCGGGTCCGAAGTCTTAGTTAGACGTGGAAAGACAAAGATAGTTATCTCTTCCAGTCAATTTTCAGTGTTTCCGGTCACTTCATGCTGCTGCGGAGATCGACCAGGACGTGATCTGCGGCATCAATCCGAATTAAGCCGACACGCGGGTACTCCATATCGAGAATGACGTAGACCGCAATCGCGAGTATCGCCGAATAAATGAGCATATGGAGCAAACCGCGAGTCTTTGCTTCTGCCATTCCGTAACCCGCCAGCAGTGCGCTAGCGAGGACGAGCACACCCAAGCCCCAAAACACGACGATAGGTGGATGCGTATCAAGAGCGACCGCCCGTGTCGTTGTAATGTCAATCATGTCGTTCAGGGAAGAAAGTACGAGAGTCGGCGTGGACGCGGACTTTACCTTCTCGCAAGCGGCAACGGCCTCGGACCAGATTTTTCCCTGAAGGGCTATGGATTGGTCAAGCGCCGCTTTTGCCGTTGTGTTATCCAACGGCAAATTCTTGAAATAAGCGAGCCTGGCATCGACATAATTTCGAAAGTCATCACGCAGCACAACTTGCGCGGACGCCGGCAACAGATCAACCCGCAAGTACGCGGTGCCGATGGCGTTTGCTTCTTGTCCAATTAACTGCCTGCGGGCGTCGAAGCGGCTGGCTGCTCCAGAGAAAGTAAATGCAACGAGCAGTCCCATCAGGCCAAAGACTGCGCCATCGATTGTGCTGAGGCCAGCGTTTGCGCTCGTTGTATCCCATTTTCTTCGGTGGATTCCAATACGTCGGCCTATTTCCATCAGCGCCAGCATGATGGTGAACAAACTGATGACGACAAAGAAAAAGATAAACACTTGATTTATTGATTCCCCTGCGCCGGAACGAATTCCGTGAAAGATGTTATCGTGTCGAGCATAAAACGATCAAAAGGAAAAAACTTTGAGCGCTCCACCCGATGCAGCTGTGCCAGGAAACTCCGCGAATTCGCAGATCGCTCCTGCCGCTTTACCAACCACCGCCGCCTCACCATCAACCAAAGATGGCCACGGTGCCGCCGTACTCGCCAGCTTTCTCGGGTGGACCCTCGATGCCTTCGACTTCTTTCTAGTCGTGCTCTCGCTGACAGCGATCGCCCAGGAATTTCACCGATCCGATAAAGAGATTGCTTTCTCCATCACGCTCACCTTGGCGTTCCGTCCAGTGGGCGCGTTTATTTTTGGATTGCTGGCTGATCGTTATGGACGCCGACTCCCCTTGATGATCGACCTCGTTTTCTATTCCGTGGTCGAGGTGGCAACTGGTTTCGCGCATAGTTTCACCACGTTTCTGGTGCTGCGTTCTTTGTTCGGCATTGGTATGGGTGGAGAATGGGGTGTGGGCGCTTCGCTCGCGATGGAAAAAGTTCCACCCAGACTGCGTGGATTCCTTTCAGGGTTACTGCAGCAGGGATACGCTCTCGGCTATCTGCTGGCGGCAATCTGTTTCTATACCGTGTTTCCTCGCTGGGGCTGGCGACCGATGTTTTTTATCGGAGGATTACCCGCGTTGCTGGGACTTTTCGTCCGCTTCAAAGTCAAAGAATCAGAGGTTTGGCAGAAAACTCGGCAAACGAGCTGGAGCAATTTGGGCCGCGAGATCTGCTCCCACTGGAAATTATTCCTCTACTTGACGCTCTTAATGATGATGATGAACTTATCCTCGCACGGTACCCAGGATATGTTCCCAACCTTTCTCAAGCGCTATTGGAGAATGAGGCCGACCCAAGTCGCGGTGATTACCGCCATCTCCATGGTGGGAGCAATCCTCGGAGGCACTCTGGTCGGTTTTTTGTCGGACCGCTTCGGACGACGGCGAGTGATGGTCACCGCATTTATCTGCGCGATCGCGTGCGTTCCGCTGTGGGCCTATGCTCCCTCCCTAATCTTGCTGGTCGTCGGAGCTTTCCTGATCCAGTTCATGGTGCAGGGAGCGTGGGGCATTATTCCAGCGCACCTCTCAGAATTGTCCCCCGACTCAGTGCGCGGATTTCTTCCCGGATTCGCGTACCAGTGTGGTGTGCTGCTGGCCGGCTCGGTCGCTTACGTGGAGGCGACTCTCGCCGAACATACCAGTTACGCCAACGCCATGGCTCTAACTGCATCCGTGGTGTTCACGCTGGCAGCGGTGGTTGTGGCTCTCGGGCGCGAGAAAAGAGGTATTCGATTCGGCTCGTAGAGTTGAGGGCTTAAACTAAACGATCATGGGAATGCTTGCATCGAAATTCGAGACGACACTGAAGGCCGATGGCCTCCGGGCTGCGATGCGATGGCTCAACGATAGGGTCCCGTACCGCTTTACGGCTATTTTCGTATTCAATGGAGATTTGCTGCACAACATCTGTTTGATCGACAAGGAAAATCCGAGCACTACCAATTGTTCCGATCAGCCGATTACGGAATCTTATTGCATGTACATACATCGCTCGGGCGAACGTTTTAGCGTGGAGGAAGCATCGCTGGACCAACATCTAGTGGGTCATCCCAAGCGGCAAAGTGTTCAGTGCTACTACGGCATTCCACTATTTGACTCGAAGGGGAAAATACTAGGCACTGTGTGTCACTTCGATAGTATGCCAGTCCGCGTGACGGAAGAGGTGGCCCTGACACTGGACGATTTGGCACCCTTGATAACTGAAGCTGTGTTCAGTACAAGTTGAGTAACGGCACCGAAAGTGGCACGGGAATATTCGCAAACTACTGAAAGAATGGCTCCTCAGGTAGGACTCGAACCTACAACCCTCCGGTTAACAGCCGGGGAGCATATGCTGGAGTACACGCACTCTCAATGACTTAGACGGAGCACTTCGGCATCTTTGGAGTGCTTTCGGCGATAAACGGTTCCAAAAACGGTTCCAAGTTTGGTCGCGGAGAACCGTTGGTGTGGCGCGATGATGAAGTGGCGCGATGATGAAGTTGACTCACCACCGAAAATCATGTTACCTGTCAAGAAACGGCAGGATGGGTCTATTGATAAGCGGCTCAAAAGAGATTCTGGATTACAGCCGCCATGATTTCTTGCTGGCATATTCTGTATAGCACGAGGGGTAATGATATGTCTCAAAGCAGACTTCGCGTCCTGTTTGTTTGCATAATGGGACTCCAGAGTCTTTTATGGGCAATCCCGCAAGGCGGCTCCTCTCAGCAGACACCAACTGTGGCAGCACGAGTCGCCAAGATTCCTGCGGGGGCTGAGATAGAAGTGCGACTGTTCAGCAAAGAAAAACTTCGGGGACGTCTCGGCGAAGTCTCCGGCACGGGGTTCATCCTACTGATTCCGACCGGAAACCGCATCGACGAACGCAGGCTCGCCTTCGATGATGTAAAGTCCATAAAAGTAATTGGCTCACATAGACCGAGAGGACCTGCCCTCCCCGTCGCGGTCGCCGGTGTTGTTGTTGCTGTGATTGTGCTTCTGGCCGTGCGGTGAGAGGGTGAAGCGTATTCCGGACTAAAGGTGAACAGCAGTTGGAGCGAAGCGACTGGCACGGCGATTGTGTTGTTGTTCGGAATCGTAGAATCGGCGTGATTGAAAAGAGATTGAAAAGAGATACTTGACACTGATAACTTCCTTAGGATAAATTCGCTGCCAAATCAGTGAGTAGGATCCGCCTGAGGGGGTGACGGAGTAGCTTTTCCGTCAATTGATTCTTCTCGCTGCTTCCCCTGAAGTGTTGGACAGATTAACCGTCGGCGCGCATGGTTGTGCTCACGCGGAGATTTATCTGCGCTGAGTAGTGCGGTTGTAAGATGCCTGCGGTTTCTGTTCTTGCGGCAAGGAGGAATTTTATGGCTTGCATGTTAGCCCCCTCAACATGTTCCAACCC
>JBATZM010000050.1:0-3762 GCA_049674665.1 Terriglobales bacterium | reverse complement strand
AGATGGGCATGTGGCAGCAAACAGTGTAAACGCCTTGCGTGTGGTTCTTGGATTATTGGCCGCTCAACATCAAACCGTGCCCAGACCGGACAGACAGCGATGTTCGTCCACCTAAAGGTAGATTCTTTGACGGGTGTTGCTTTAAACTTTGCCGTTAGCGATTATTGGCTCAAATCCAGACCTACCCATGGAAACGATACTATTAACCGATCATTTGGCGAATCCCGTTCCGGTTTACGCTGGCTTCGGGAGCCGAGTTTTAGCGAAGCTGATTGACGACTTTATTGTCTCAACCTGTTTTCTGGCTACTCGCCCTAGTCGCGAGAACATTGTTCGTCCGCGATCATGGTGGGCACGCTCAGGATTCGACTGAAGCGGCAGTATTCTTTCTCTTATTTTTGTCTTTACTCAGCAGTGATGGAAAGTTCTGAGCGACAGGCGACCTTCGGCAAACGCATGGTGGGAATTGTTGTGATGGATGTTGACGGTGGAATGCCTTCGTTCGGTCGCTCGCTGCTGCGCGCCATCGCCCAATTCATTGCTATCGGTTATCTATTGGCGGCGTTTACTAAACGCCATCAGGCGCTCCACGATTTGTTGGCTTCGATCGTCGTTGTGCTGGGTACCTTGTGACATTACCTCTTAATATCTCTTACCTTTTCGACCTCCGACGGTGCCCGATCCCCGTGCGAAGGCGGTTGCGAAATGACAAGGAATTGAACCTCATCACCTGAGTCGTTCCTCATCTGGTGCGATGTGCGCGTTGGAATCCAAATACCATCCCCGGCGTTCAGAGCGATTTCTCGCCCATCGGCTTCCATGATAACTGTGCCCGCGAGCATGTAGAAGAACTGTTGCGCGTGATGGTGGAAGTGGCGAACTTCTGCCGTGCCTGCCGGCATGCGCTCTTGAATTACGCTTAGCTGCGGATTCTTTACCAGGTGCCAGCCATCGCAATGGTCGCCCCAGATGTAATGCTCCGCGGTTGATTTGCTGATTGCGCTGATTTCTATGTCCATGGGGAGCAGCGATTACGGCGACAGTTACTGAGCGCTCTTTGCAGGCGGTTTCATTCCCAACTCTTTCATCACCATCTGCAAGTCTTTCCATGCCTCGCCCTTCTGCCGCGGATCGCGCAGCAGAAATGCCGGATGGTAGGTGACCGCCAGTTTGCATCCATCCCAGTTGGGATCATTGCTTCGTACACCCGCTGGTTTGAAGTCGTAGAAACGCCCGCGCAATTGGATCATCGAGGAATTCATCGCCAGCAGAGTTTTGGCGGCGGTGGCGCCTAGGGCCACGATTACTTTGGGCTTGACCACCGCGATCTGCCGCATTAGAAACGGCGAGCAGGTGTCGCACTCCTCGCGCTCCGGCGTGCGATTGCCCGGCGGACGGCACTTCACAATATTCGCGATGTAAACCAGCTCGCGTTTGATTCCCATCGCTTTAATCATGTTATTGAGCAATTGTCCGGCACGCCCCACGAAGGGCTCACCCTTTTCATCTTCATCGGCACCAGGCCCCTCACCCACGAACATCAGCTCCGCCTTCGGATTACCGACGCCAAACACAATCTGCTTCCGTCCCTGTTTGTGGAGCACGCAGCGCGTGCAGTCGCCCAGATCTTCGCGGATGACCTTCAACGCCTTCGCCGGATCGCTCACACTCTGCTCGGGCTTCAGCGCAATCGCCTCAAACACATTCTTGTCATCGTGAATTGCAACAGGCATTGCCACTGCCGCGGCCTTTCGTGGACTCATTTCTTCTCCTGGCTCAAATGTGTGTTCCAAAATAGTGCTTCCCACTTCGTCCACTGCAATCGTTGGGGCAACTTCCCCCGCGTGTTCCGACAAGGGCCTGCGGTAAAAGTCATAAATCCCCATCTCGTTGTAATAGCGGATGCGCGCAGCAACCGTGCGTCGAAGCTCAGGATCAAGAGTGCGGGGCATTGCGGATAAGAATAACAACTTTTCACCACAGAGACACAGAGTCACAGAGAAATCGGAAGCAATGGCCTGTTGCTTTCTCTGTGACTCTGTGGTGAATAAGTTTTCGTTACCGGGACGTCATGCCGCTGCGCGTCAGCAGCTTCACTATCTGGTCGAGCACACGGTGCGCAACTTCCCACTTCGAGGTTTCGGGAACCTCGACTACTTCGCTCTGAGAAATGATTGTGACCGCGTTGCGGTCGGAGTCAAAACCAATGCCCTCGCACGAAACGTCATTGACGACAATGGCGTCGAGCGATTTTGATGCCAACTTCTTGCGCGCATTTTCCAACATGTTCTCTGTTTCGGCGGCGAATCCGACGACGATCTGTGTCGTCTTCCGCCACGCAATCTCGGTAAGAATATCCGCCGTCGGCTCCAGTTCCAGCGTCATCTCGCTCTTGCGCTTGATCTTTTGCGTCGCCACAGTTTTTGGCCGGAAATCGGCCACCGCCGCCGTCTTGATCACCACTGTACTCTCGGGTAACAATTTCAAGACCGCCGAGCGCATTTCTTCCGCTGTCTCCACCGCCGTCAGTTCCGCCGCGCCTGGAGCGGCAATCGCAGCCGGCCCACTCACCAGCAACACGCGTGCTCCGCGCCGTAGCGCCGCTTCCGCAATGGCGTACCCCATGCGTCCGCTTGACCGGTTCGTCAAGTATCGCACGGGATCGATTTTCTCTCGCGTCGGCCCCGCCGTCACCAGCACCGTTTCGCCTGCCAGATCCTGCGAGGCGCCGAGCGCTTCCATCACGGCGGCGACAATCGTTTCGTTCTCCGCCAGTCGTCCCGACCCAGTCATTCCGCAGGCTAGATAACCCTCGCCGGGCTCCACAATGCGAACGCCGCGTTTACGCAGAATTTGCAGATTCGCCTGCGTGGCAGCGTGATTCCACATGTTGACGTTCATCGCCGGCGCGACTACCACCGGAGCAGTGGTCGCGAGATACAGCGTGCTCAGAAAGTCGTTGGCAATGCCTTGTGCGAAGCGCGCCAGCACATCGGCCGTAGCCGGAACGACAACGAGCGCATCAATCGATTGCGCAACTGCAATGTGCTCGATCGCGGAATCGAGATTCGCCTGCGGATCTCCTGGGTCGGAGCCGAACAGGTCGGTAATAACTTTTTCTCCGGAGAGCGCGGCGAAGGTAAGCGGACGTACGAACTCCTGCGCCGCGCGTGTCATGACGACTTGCACGCGAATGCCGAGGTTTTGCAACAGGCGCACGATCTCCGCAGCCTTATAAACTGCAATTCCACCGGACACGCCCAGCGCAATTTTCATAGGAGGAAGGCAGCGGCCACGGCCTTAAGGCTCAAGCCCCGCCTAAAGAATTGATGCCGCCCGTGGGCGCAAGATTCAAACCCCGCACCGAAGCGGCCTAAGACTAAAACTTAGAGAGATCGCCAGCACTCAATACAAGTATAAGTACTGGCGTGGGTGCCTACGCGTCTTCCAGAAACACCTTGCTCAGCGTTTCGCTGGCAGCCTCAACCGGCAATTTCGGAAGCTCCGGAATCAGCCATTTCACCTTGCCGGCCTTGATTTCATCCTGTGCGATGCGGCAGGGTTTGCGCGATCCGGTATCGATCACCGGCGGTGCGCCACCTTGCAGTTGCCGCGCTCGTCGCGCCGCTACCAGAATGTAACGGTAATTGCTGTCGAACCCTTCAATCAGCTTCATACTCTCTCCCCCAAAACTCACGTGCCCTTTACCACCTGCGGATTAAACGAAGCCAGAATCGGCTGCACCCGCTCGCGCGCCTGTTC
>JBATZM010000049.1:0-3536 GCA_049674665.1 Terriglobales bacterium | reverse complement strand
CTCACTCTTTAGAATCCGGCGCGAGCAGGAGGATCTTCCCAATGCCGCCTTTCTCCCCTAGCGCATGTGCTTCAGCCGCATCACGCAACGGCATCCGGCGACCAATAGGCAGAACGAACTTGCCATCGCGCACGTCGTCCGCAAACTCACGCAGCTTGGATGGATCCGGCTGCGTGCGCACGCGCGCAGTCTTCACTGTCAGATTTTGGGCGGCCGCGCTTTCCGGCAAGGTTGCGGCGTACCCAAAGCAGCCGTTCTGCCTTACCTTCGCGATCAGCTTCGCTGCAACGTCACCGCCAACGGTGTCCACAATTGCATCCACTAAGCGGAAGTTCTCAATCGCTTTATCGTCATCGATCGCGAGAACGTCAGAGACTCCGAGAGAGCGAGCGTCATCCAGCTCTTTCCCGCGAACACCTGCAATCACCTGCGCTCCTATCTTCTTCGCCGTATGCACCGCAGCGCGCCCAACACTGCCCAGCGCTCCCGTTATCAGAACAACCTGTCCCTTTTGCACGTTTGCCGCAAGGCGTACAAGCTGGTCTCCCGTGAGCGAAATCAGCGGGATCGCGGCCGCGTCCGCCAGGTCCACGCCCTCCGGCAGATGCGCCACGTCCGAATCGTTCACTGCAACCAACTCGGCATAGGTCGCGTTGGATAATGCAAGAACGCGTTCGCCGGCCTTGAAATGCTTCACATTTGCGCCGACCGCCCGTACGATGCCACTTACATCGCGGCCCAGAATTGCCGGAAACGACAACGGAGAATCCTTCTGGCGCATCCCTGAACGCAGTTTCCAGTCGATCGGATTAACGCTCGCAGCAGCTGCCGCGATCAGTACCGTACTTCCGCTAATCTGCGGTTCGGGAACGTTGTCTTCAAATTTCAGCTTCTCGGGACCGCCGTACTCATGCAGTACCACTGCCCTCATCACGTATCTCCCAGAGTTCCAGGTATATTCTGCCTCAAAATCAGATGCGCGGGAGCCGACTAGCGCCTCACGGGATAACTTCCGGTTTGCTCGCCATCCAGACACAATGGGACAAAAACTCTTACAAACAAGCTCAGATTGTAGTAGTCGGTTCACTACGGGAAAAACACCAAGGCTTGTCCATTTAACCGCGGCAATCGCGCGATAGCCCCCACGCATTCGCCATTCGCGAAATCGAAGCCAACAACCTCGTCGCGGGCGACGCAGTAGAGGAGCCCATCGGGAGTAAAGCGGAGGCCGCGCGGTTTGCGGAACTCGGCCTTTCTATTCGGAGAGAAAACTCGGACGAGGTGTCCATCCACCGCATCATATTCCCGAACGCTCGTCGCCGCGTCCACCGCGCCGAATGGACGCTCGCTAGAGACAACGATATTGCCGTTGGGCGCGATTGCGAGATCGAGGGGGCTCAGTTCGGGATCTGCGACCAGCCGAGAGGGCTTGATAGATGTGGCTGGAGTGAAGGCCAATATGGTGTTGTCGCCTTGGCCGTTGGGCCCGATTCCTGAGGCGAGGAACAGCCGGCCACCTTGACCAAAAGCAAATCCGCGAGGGAAAGGTACGACCCTGGGCGGTAAGACATGTTCCAGGGGAGCATCGAAGCTGGTCGACAAGGCGCCGATGGTGCGCTCGCTGCGCAGGCCGACGAAATACCGGCCATCGGGGCCGAAATTGCCGCCCCCGGGATTCAGGCCTGCAATGCGGCCGGTATCGGAACGATGCGCCCATGCGAAGAAATCGCTAATACCCGATCGGCCCCACTGTTTAGAAACAGCAAGTTTTCGTTTGGATCGACGGCAAGGCCACGCGGATCGACAATGCGATCGTCATCAATAAATGTTCCGCGCCGCGTGCCGTCCAATTCAAAGCTGAGCAGAGCGCCAAAACCGTCCCCATTTGCACCGGACGCGCTTGTAACAAGAAGCGGCATCGCAACAGTTCTCCGCAATCCCGAGACCGCCAGGGGGCCAGAATTCGGCGCGGCTCAACCCCTGCACCACGGTTAGTCAATGTGAACTGGCAGAATGTTCTTCCCGACGACATTCCGACGCCTCCCTTGATTCTATCCGCGCGGCAGATTCGGTGGTCGTATCGTGAATTGTGCCAGATACCATTCTGAGTGGATGGTCGGCCAAAAGCTGTTCCGGCGGGATCAAAGCCCGTTGAATGCGATATTTCCGCTCATTATGTTTTTCCTTTTTATTGATTTCTATTCGTCCGGTTACTTTGCTCGGACTTTACTCGCCATGCCACGCAGTAGGTCCGTGTTTCACTCATGCAGCTTGTTCTTTGGAAGGCGCGCGCTTTGTGTTGGCTTGCATTGATTTGACGAGGGCAGCTGACGACGATCCTTCAAGCGACAATCCGTAGCCAACTTCTCGCACGATGCGCTCCTTTAACGGTTGAATGAAGTGGATGCGGGTGTTGCGGCGCGTCACCTCCGGGGCTTTCAGGTACAGTCCGGCCAATTCCCGGGCCCAGGTGAGCGCCTTGCCATTCGGCACAACTTCGGCTACCACCCCCCATTCGTGTGCAATTTGGGCCGGCAGCGGTTGTGGGTTAAGCAGGAACGCCTCCGCTCGCCCCGCTCCCCCGCGATAACTCCAGGTGGTAAAGATTCCGTCACCAGGTGCGACGCCCGCGGAGAAGTGGGCCACATCCTGGAAGGTCGCGCCTTCAGCCGCGACAATTACACTGGCAAGCAGCGCGTAATCTGAGTGCACATGGGCACGTCCCTCGATGGCCGCGATGACCGGCACGCGTATGTTGGCTATGTTTTCCAAAACCTGAACGCCTTCGTCGTGAACCTGGCTCCAAACCCCAGGATCGGCGACATCGCCGAAAGAGGCCCACTCGACATCAGTAATGAACTCCCCGCCTGCGCCCGTGAGGATCACGATCTTGTTCGCTCGATCTTGCGCAATCCGGTAGAAGGCCTCGACAAATTCCGTGTGAGCTTGCGCCGTCATAATGAACGCCCCGCCGTTGTTGTGAAACTCCGCAACCAGCACGCCTTCGTCATCTCGTGTCAGCTTCAGGTTGTGATAAGCATTGAGGTAATCAGTTTGAAATGTCGACATAAATTTTCCCCTTTCTAGTTTTTGCCTGCATCAGTCGAGCGCTTGCGGTCGAATCATTTAGTTAATGTCCGCAGGATCTCTACAGTTTCGGAAGGCTCAGGCCGGATCGTATAATCCGGGTTCACATCGGCGGCACGGATGATGCCTTGCTTGTCAATCACGTACCGCGCTGGCAGCGGTAAGCGAAATTCCGATTCGTCGTGGAACCTGTCCAAGTTGCTCCCGAAGGACTTGTAAAGCTCCCGCAAGTAGTCCGGCAGCGTAAACACGAGCCCGAACTGCTCTGCGGTCTTGAGGTGAAGATCGGTCAGGATGTCGAACGTCAGGTTCAGCTTCTTCTGCAGAGCTCGCTTGTACCGTTCAAGTTCAGGAGTCATCACGACGATCTGCGCTCCCAACGCTCGCACTTCGGAATGGATTTCCTGTAGAGCCTCCAGCTCCATGTTGCAGTAGGGTCACCAATGGCC